>NZ_NEXR01000007.1:0-81777 GCF_002810365.1 Psychrobacter sp. L7 | reverse complement strand
GGTTATGATTGTTATCAAAATGCGTTGGCTGAGCGAGTCAATGGTATTTTAAAGAATGAGTTCTTGTTGTATGAATGCAATACGATAAGTGAGCTTAAACAGCTGATTGATGAGTCTGTTTATGTCTATAATCATGTTAGACCGCATTTAAGCTTAAATATGAGAACACCTGCTGAGGTACATGATAGCTATTTATGTCCTGCTTAATGTAAAAAAGCCAGATACATAAGGTATCTGACTTAGCAAAAAAACTATCAATCTATTTTAGGACGAGACAACCTGTAATTTAGCAATCAAAACCGACCCGCCTCATGCGCGCCGGCTCAGTTACAAAAGACTAGTGGCGGAAATGACGCATACCTGTGAACACCATGGCGATACCATGCTCATTGGCCGCTGCGATGGTTTCGTCATCGCGCATCGAGCCACCCGGCTGAATGATAGCAGAGATGCCGACATCCGCTGCATTATCGATGCCATCACGGAATGGGAAGAAGGCATCTGAGGCCATAACCGCGCCTTCGGTGGCAAGTCCTGCGTGTTCAGCTTTGATGGCGGCGATACGGGCTGAGTTGACACGGCTCATTTGACCGGCACCAACACCGATGGTGCGCTGAGCTTTGGCATAGACAATGGCGTTTGATTTGACATATTTTGCGACGTTCCAGCTAAATAGCAAGTCTGCAATCTGCGCCTCTGTTGGCTGTACATCGGTGACAATTTTTAGATCATTGGCAGTGATTAAGCCAAGGTCTTGTTCTTGTACGAGTAGGCCACCATTGACGCGCTTATAATCAAGCTGAGCGTCGCGTTGGTCTGGTGCTGGCAGCTCGCCGCATACCAAGACGCGGACGTTTTTCTTGCTGGCTGTGATATCGAGGACACCTTCTTCGATACTTGGTGCGATGATAACTTCGACGAACTGATTGTCAATGATCGCTTTAGCCGCAGCTAGCGTCAAGGGACGGTTAAAGGCAATGATGCCACCAAAAGAAGACTCAGGGTCGGTACTAAAGGCCGTTTGGTATGCAGCAACTTGGTCTTGATCCACAGCCACGCCGCAAGGGTTGGCGTGTTTGACGATCACACAAGCAGGCGAGCTAAAGGCTTTGACACACTCCAGTGCGGCATCTGTATCGGCGATGTTATTATACGACAGCGCTTTGCCTTGCAACTGCGTGGCGGTCGCGATAGAGGCTTGCTGGCTCTTTAATGGGTGGTTTTCGACATAAAAAGCGGCGTTTTGATGCGGGTTTTCACCATAACGTAAGTCTTGTGCTTTTTCGAGCTGCACGTTAAAGGTACGTGGGAAGTTTTCTGGCTCTTGCGTGGCGCTGAGGCGGCTGCCCAAGAAGTTGGCAATCATACCGTCATACTGTGCGGTATGCTCAAAAGCTTTGACCGCTAAGTCATAACGCAGCGCCGAAGTCAGCTCAGTGCTGTCACCGAGAGCGTTAAGGACGCGCTCATAGTCAGCAGGGTCCGTGACGATACCGACATGGGCATGGTTTTTTGCTGCTGCCCGTACCATAGTAGGGCCGCCGATATCGATGTTTTCGATAGCATCAGCCATGGTCACATCGGCGCGCGCGATGGTTTGCGCAAATGGATATAAGTTTACCACCACCAGATCAATACGCTCGATTTGATGGTCACTCATGACGCCATCATCAGTCCCGCGGCGACCTAAGATACCGCCATGGATTTTAGGATGTAGTGTCTTGACGCGGCCGTCCATCATCTCAGGAAAGCCAGTATAGTCTGAGACCTCGGTTACAGCGACGTTATTTTCGGTGAGTAGCCGATACGTACCGCCAGTAGATAACAAACCAAAGCCTGCCTTGATGAGACCTTGAGCAAATTCAACGATATTGGATTTATCAGAGACTGATAATAAGGCGAGTGGGGTTGTACTCATAAAAAAACTTCCATAAAAAAAGCCCGACATCAACGTCTGGCAAGATGATAACGACAATGGTGGCAGATAACCTCAAAAAAACTGAGATCATCACCGCTCAATTGCCCTGCATAATGATTGTCAATCAAAATAGATAGGCGCATATAGCTGATGCTACATTAAGTCATAAGTTTTGAGTTTTTTGCGTAGTGTACCGCGATTTAGCCCGAGGATTTGGGCGCATTTGGTTTGATTGCCGCGCGTTTGTTCGAGGACGACCGACAGTAGCGGTTCTTCAACTTGTCTTAAGATCAGCTCGTATAAGTCGGTTGGCACCTCATCACCTAACAAGGCAAAGTACTGGCGCACCACACGCTCAACATGTACACGCAGCGGCTCATGAGCAGTGTGGGTATGGGGTTTGGAGTAGTCGGCAGGATGCTCAGAGCTGGTAGCAAAATGGTGGGCATTATGCTGTGCATGAGGTGCCATAAGATAAAGTCCTTGGGTTAGAGAAAATCAAACCATCAGATATCAGGGTATTATATCAAATTAATGGCCTTTGGCGCTGATAGATTCGAGGTTATATCCGATACCCAGTTATCAAGTACCTAGTCATCAAATACATGATCGTCAAGTCGCTCAATGAAGCGTTATTTTTCGTAGTATCTGTCGGCATAGGCAAAACATACCCTAACCATTTGACAAACACAGGCCTTAATACAAAGGCGTTATCTGAACGTCGCGAATCTGAGTATTGGCCACAGGGATGGTAAACAATAACTGTTGCTGACTATTGGCGGCGAGTTGTTTTTGCTTGCCTAATAAGTAATCTGCTGGCGCTGCGATAAACTCACCAATCATAGTATCTTTGCCGTACACACTGACCTTGACGCTCGGATAGAGCTGCGCTTTGGTACTTTGATTATAAAGGGCGGCGCTGACATCGCTAAACGCACCTGTGGTGTTGATACGGCTTTTTTGGTGAGTAATATGACTCATGCTCAATGCTGTTAAGTCCGCACTAGGCAAGCTACAAACGGCAACAGAGCAGATGCGGTGTAGGCGCTCGGCGTGGGCAGGGTCTTTGACCAAGGTGTCTATATTAAAGATGACATATTGCGCCAATAAGAGCAGCGCTAATACCAAGCAACCAAGGGTCCATAGTAATGATGCCACTGAGCGCCGCGCAGGCGTTGGTGAAAACCTTGCTTGCGCCTCTTTTATACGGGCGTTTTGGCTTTTTTCTTCGTCACTAAACGGCACGCCCATTTTTTGTAAGATTTGTGATAGGTCGGTGTTGTCTGGTGGTTTGTGTGTGTTTTGGCTTTCTTCTTTCAACAACGCCTCAAGCCAAGCATTGTCCGCATTGTCATCGACATTGGCATGAATATCATTGGCGGCGGCAGAGCTTAGCGCTGCTTGTGCCGATGAGTCCGGGCTTGTCTGCGCTGCAGATGGCTGCTGGTTGGAGGTATGGGTGAGATGACTCGCCTGTGTTAGCCATGCATCCATACTGTCGAGCGAATCGTACTCTAATAAGTCGGTTTCTGACTCCCCTATATCCATGTCATCATGAATCAGCTCATCGTGGATGAGGTCGTCATGGATCAGGTCATCATGAATCAAATCGTCGTGAATAAGCTCATTGTGAGCGGCGGCTTTGTTTGATGTAGAAGTGGCGGTATGGGCTGCAGCGTGAGGGGTGTCGGCGGTGACGATGAGGTGCTGATTGACCAAGAAGCTCTGATGACACTGCTCGCAGTTGACAGTGGCGTTTACTTTGTTTAATTGGGTTTGTTGTACTTTAGAGTAAGCATGACAATGGGGGCACTGAGTTTTTATGGGCGTGGTCATAGGGTCGAGTCCAAAAAATTATGGTGATCAATACCGCTTTTCCACTCACCAACAGCTGCCTATGGGGTATATACTGCGCATTAACAAAATATCTCATGTATGAATCATGGGCAAGGACAGAGTGGCGTCAAACACATAACATTTGACTGCCCTCTATCGTAACAGATGTAATTAAATGTTGCTAGCCTGTAAATGTACCAGATAATCGTTGCCAGTGCTGGTCTTCTTGGTCAGTAAAAGCATGCTTAGGATCCATAGCAAAGTAAGGCTGATAGGCGGCGACGACGTCGTCGGTTTGCGATTCAATCAAGCCTGCCAGTACGATACGGCTGCTGGGTTTGACTAATGTAGCAAAGTACGGGGCTAAGCCGATCAGGGGTTTTGCCAAAATATTGGCGACCAGTACTTCGACTGGCACAACCTTATGCTCAGCACAGTATTTATTAAATGCTTCTGGCAAAAATGCTTGCAGACGATCACCAACTTGGTTGCGCTCTGCATTTTGATTGGTGGCCAGCACTGCTTGTGGATCGATATCGACAGCGTAGACTTTTCGTGCGCCTAGCAGCAAGGCGGCGATGCCCAAAATACCTGAGCCGCAGCCATAATCAATCACTACCTTGTCTGTTAGGTCTTGCTCTGTGAGCCAGTCGAGGCATAAACGCGTGGTGGCATGATAGCCAGTACCAAACGCCAAACCTGGGTCCATAATGATGTTGGTCGCCTCGGGGCTCGGCGGCGTAAGCCAGTTGGGCACAATCCAAAGGTCGTTGGCGCATTCTATCGGCTGGTAGTTGCTCATCCATTCGCGTTCCCAGTCTTTATCGTCGACAGCGGTCAGCCAAATGCGGCTGGCTTGTACTTGTGCGGCGATTTCGTGGCTTAGCTGCTCGACGGCCTGCCGACTGCCGTCATCAGTGCTCGCATCAAAGAGCCCAGTCAAAATAACCTCGTCCCAAAGCGGCGACTCACCAGGCAGAGGCTCAAATAAAGGTTGATCGCCTGCGTCATCGAGCGCGATTGAGAGCGCGCCTGCTTCTAATAGCAGCGCTTCGGCCAAATCAACGTTTGCCTTTTCGCATTGTAAATGTAATTGTTGCCATGCCATAACGATACCCTTAAATAAAAGAAAAAAGTGAGAAAAATAAATACGTATTTTAACAAGAAACAGTAGTGAAAAAGCAGCTCATGTATTGCTACGATGGCTACTTGATATCCATTGAGATAGGTGGGCTTTACCTCATTCGCGATATTTTACGCGCGTGCTTTTAGCTGCTGAGGTCATACGTTGACGCCAGATTAACGCAATGCTCGTTTTGCTTCGTTAATCACTCGCCCATTGCCCTGAGCTTGCCCTGATTGCAGGATGACTTGCCATAGCGCACGTCTACGACTGGCGTCTTGCGAAACGCTAAGGCCGCGGCGTGCCATGGCTTCTGCTTTACGTGGTTGGTTCTTTTTTAGCGCAACTTGTGCCAAATAAAAATAGACGGCAGAGGATCTGGGTGCCAAGCGCTGGGCGCGGGTAAAACTGTTTTCGGCATTGGTCAGGCTGCCAGCTTTGAGCTGACTGATACCCGCTTGCATCAGATTGCGAAATGCAGGCAGGTCGCTGTTATTGCTGGTGGTACTCTGGCCGCGTTGTTGTGAGTTTTTTCTAGCGCGCTCTAGCAGCTCATTGTGTGAGGGTGCTGCAGGCTCAGAGATCATATAGTCTTCACGAGAAGGCGTGAGAATGACCACATCTGGCTGACTGACGATGGGACCTTGACTGGGTAGGTGGGTCTGCGGCGTATCTTTTGTCAGTGGGTTTGCTGACTCAGAAGTGCCGTCATTTGGGTAAGCACCAGCGCTGCCTGTGCTGTCTTGTTTAACAATGGGGGCTTGTGTCACCGGATAGGCCGTGTCATGTCGCGCAGGGCTGGCGGTGCCTGATGCCCCTGATGGCGTCTGTTTAGCTGAAGTGTGCGCACCAGCAGGCGTGCTGGGTACCGTTTGACAAGCGCTCAAACTCAGTATACCTATCACAGCGCCAGAAAAAACCAAACGGCGTGTGGACTTAACGGTACTCAATGTGGTTCTTATAGAGGTTGGCATCAGGCGATGGTTACCTAAGACAGTGTGTTTGAACAATGACAGCATAGAGAGCCTCTTTATAAATTACCAAAATGTTAAAACCATTCAACAGCGCGGTCATACCATGTATCTGCACGACTTTGTGCATCATTGCTGTCAGCTTGATCCTCATCATTATCAGAATCGACCGCTTCGCCATTTGGAATCTCCAAACCTTCGCGGCGACGTTGTTGATTGATGACGCCTTGCTGGCTTTGCCATTGCAGCTGCTCACGCGCTCGCTCTTGCTGGTATAATCCAAGGGCGCAGGCACTGGCTTCTTTTGGTAGGTGCGCGGATAAGACAGGCAAATAGCGTGCATCGGCACAGCGCTCATTAGAGAGTTTGCCTGAGTTGTTTTCTAGCCAGAGCCACTCGATGCCTTCAGGCTCCGGTAGCGCCACGGGCGTCAGCTTCAGGCGTTTCATGTAGTCAATCCAAACGGGTAGTGCGCCAGTACCACCGCTTAAGCCGATAGGTTTGTTGTCATCACGGCCAACCCATACCACGCTGACGTAGTTGCCACTATAGCCGGCAAACCAGGCGTCGCGATAGTTGTTGGTCGTACCCGTCTTGCCCGCCAGATTTAAGTGACTACCCAGCGACTGGGCGCGTCTGGCCGTACCGTTTGACACCACTTGTTGTAGGGCGTAATTGGTCAAAAAGTTGGTCTCAGGCGGGATGCTGCGCTGCGTGTTTAGCCCCGTACGCTGCAAAATCCGGCCACGATTGTCGATCACCGTACGAATGCTATGAATGGGCGTACGAAAGCCGCCGGTGGCAAAGACTTGATAAACACCGAGCATATCCATGGGACTTAGATTGACAGAACCCAATAATGCTGAAGGGTAAGGCGGGATTTTTTCTTGTACACCCAGACGACGCAACTGTCTGGCAAAGGTGTCGACACCAAACTCCATGCCCAAACGTACCGTGCTTTGGTTATAAGACTTGGCGAGAGCGGTGGTCAAGGGGACATAGCCATGATCACGGTTTGAGTAGTTTTTGGGGTTCCACTTGGTGCCATCGCCTAGGGTGACGGTAATCGGCGAATCATCTACTGGACTTGCCAAGTTATAGCGGCCACTTTCGAGCGCGGTCATATAAATGACTGGTTTTAATAAAGAGCCGACCTGACGTTTGGCGTCGACCGCACGGTTAAAGCCTGTAAACTCACTGCCACTGCCTACCACAGAGACCAGCTCGCCTGTTTCGGGGTTGGCACTGACCAGCGCACCTTGCAGATCTTTGGTTTTGCTACTATTACGGCGCAGCTCGCTCAGTTTTTTATCGACCGCTTTGTCAGCGGCCAACTGAGCAATAGGGTCTAAGGTACTGATGATGATCAGACCTTCGTTTTTGAGATCGTCAGAATAATAAACAGTATTTAGCTCACGCTTGACGATATCTAAAAAGTCGGGGAATTGGCTTTTGCCTTCAACTGGCTTATCCACCACGCCCAGCGGCTGTTCCAAAGCTTTTTCGTAGTCTTCTTGGCTCAAAGTACCCATCGCCAGCATGTTGTTTAGCACGACGTCACGGCGCGCTTTTGAGTCGTTTGGATGACGGCGCGGATTATAGATACTAGGGCCTTTTGCCATACCGACCAGCATGGCTTGCTGATCTATACGCAGCTCTTTTAGGGGTTTGTCAAAATAAAACTGTGACGCCAACCCAAAACCGTTAATAGAACGGTTGCCGTTTTGACCCAAATAAATCTCATTAAGATACGTCTGCAAAATCTCATCTTTGCTGTAGTGCAGCTCCAATAAAACCGCCATCAATGCTTCGTTGGCCTTACGTTTAAGCGTGCGATCTGAGTTGAGATAAAAGTTTTTGATAAGCTGCTGGGTGATGGTCGAGCCGCCTTGCATTGAGCCGCCAGAGAAGTTATTGAGCACGGCGCGCGCGATACCGCGTATCGAGACCCCTTTATGCTCATAAAACGCCCGATCTTCGGTGGCAATCAGCGCATCAATCAATGGCTGCGGCACCTCATCTAACGACACCACCAAGCGATCTTCGTTGCTGTCTGGATAGATACCGCCGATATTTACTGGCTCCAAACGAATGATGCCACTTTTGGCTGGCAGTGTGCTTTGAATAGACGCAATCTTATTGCCTGAGATGGTCATTTTAATGACTTGCTCGGCGTCTTTGTCATTGGCACTGTAGGTAAAGCCGCGCGTGTGAATAAAATAAGTATTGCCCGAGCGGTGATAAGTCCCTGTGCGATCATAGGATTTGTTGCTTTGATAATTGAGCAGCTCAAGCCAAGTCTTCATCGTTTCGCGATCGACATTTGCCCCTTGGTATAGCTCAAGCGGCTGCGAGTAGACTTTGGCCGGAATATCCCAGCGCTTACCCTCAAACTTATGAGTAATAGTGCGATCAAGTTTGATCAAATAGAGCGCCAACAACACCATGCCTGCGATGATAACAAGTAAAATCAGACTACTAAAGACGATACCACGCTGCTGTGAAGGCAGCGTGCCGATAGCAGGTCTAGAAGACTGAGGCAAAGTGAGAGTGGATCGCTTAAAATTGGATTTTTGCACTGATGTCGCACCGTTTTGGGATAAAAAAACTGCCTCATAATGACGCAAATTGACAACTTTTTCAATCTATCATCGTCAACGACAGTATTCATGGGTATTTAGCGGTCAGTAGTTACCGCTGCTTGAGGGAGCTGCTTATAGTATAATCGATAGTCAAACTGCACAGTGATTCTAAGTTGATAGACTCTAAGCTAATAGACTCTAAGCTGATACAGGCCATACTCTCGTCACCAGCAGAATTTTACGGGCAGTCTAAAGAGCATGTCAGCTGCTGACACACGATAGCAGTTTGTCTAGGCGACCATGATGTAATTTTTATGAATCCGTGGGCGCGTGGCCTACTTATATAAGCAAAGCATGGGTTAAAACAGCTATTTTAATTCTGTTTCGCATCGTCAACGCTAGGGCGTGTCCTCAGCTCAATCGGTATGTAATCGATAGTCATTTAAATGGGCTAAATGTGGCTAAACATTGTCATATGGCATCAGATAGCTCACCATTATCTCGGTATCATCTGCGCTCTTTCGTTGTTTGGCGATAGTGTTCGATGACAGTATTCGATGGCAGTGTTGAGAAGATCATTGATCTCATTTTTATTAGCATTTTTACAATGCAGACACGACCTAGTCAGTTTATGTAGCGCAAATTTAAAGCAAATAAGGTTCGAGCAAACCTGTCTAAAGGAAATAAGGGCGATTATGTCTAGTGTTCCATCACAAACGGCATCTACCAGTCAACGCTATGAAGATAGCTCTATCACCGAAGGTTTGGTGTTGCCTCTTGCAGGCCACTGTTTTCACTGCGGAGACCCTGTACCTGAGCCGCCATTTTATACTGAGATATTGGGGCAATCGCGTGAAATGTGCTGTATGGGGTGTCAGCTTGCCTCTGAGAGCATCGTAGAGGCTGGGCTTGAGCAGTATTATTTGGACCGCTCAGAGATCAACCGCACTGCCAGCCTACCTACGCAGCTGACGCGTCTTGAAGCTTATGATCATGAAGAGATCAAATCACAATTTGTCTACGCACAAGACGGTATGTCGGTGGCTGAGCTGTCGGTCAATAACCTGCGCTGCGCCGCCTGTACTTGGCTGATTGAGTCGCGCTTAGATGAGCTAGAGGGCATTAGCAAATGCCAAGTCAACTTGACCAACCAGCGCATGCGTGTGATCTGGAATGAAAGCCGCCTACCGATCAGCCGTATTTTGGCAGTCATCAACGAGATCGGCTACGAAGCCAAGCCATACCGTCAAGACACCCACGAGGCGATGCTGGCACGTCATAATAATCAAATGCTCCTGCGCTTGGGTATTGCAGCGCTGGGCTCGATGCAAGCGATGATGTATGCCGTTGCGATTTATTTTGGGGAATACAGCGATATGCTGATATTTCAGCGTGATTTTTTGCGCTGGGTGTCGTTGTTTGTCAGTACGCCGGTTTTCTTTTATGCAGGTATTCCGTTTTTTACCTCGGCATGGTCTGCGATTCGCGCCCGTCAGGTGAATATGGATGTGCCCGTCAGTATCGCACTGGTTGTCACTTTTTTTGCCAGTCTGTACGCCACCGTCACTGGACAAGGCGAGACATACTATGATTCGGTCAGTATGTTTATTTTCTTTTTATTGGCGGGGCGTTATATCGAGCATAATGCTCGCCTAAAAGCGGCGACCATGGCCAATGACTTGGTGGTGGTTGAGCCGGTATTGGTACAAAAAATTGCTGAAAACAAGGACGCTGCTGCACAGATATTACAGCATTTTGAGCAAAGCCTCTCGATACAAGATAGCGCGAAAAATCCCTCGAGTGCTGCTAAACTTGGTGACGCGAGCGCAGCAGCGGCCCAAAAAGACACAGGCGACGCATCAGACGCCATCGCGGACTTTACCCAAAGTATGGATACCAGTCTGCAGCAGATGACAGTGCGCATCGCGCAAGCGTGGCAAGCACAGCGCGCAAACGCTGCATACGATACAGAAGACAAGCAGATGGTCACTGCGCATAGCTTGCAAGTGGGCGATATTATTTTGGTAGAGGCGGGCTCTGAGATCATCAGTGATGGGATATTGCTCAGTCAGACAGCCACTGTCTCGCAGAGTTTGTTGACCGGTGAGGGCGATTTGATTCTCAAAACGCAAGGCGACTATATCGTCGGCGGCGCACAAAACGACAGTCAGCCGTTTGAGATGTTGATTACCGCCTTGCCAAAAGACAGTCAAATCGGCTTGATCGATAGACTGATGAACCGCGCCATGAGCGAAAAACCCAAACTGGCTCAGCAAGCGGATAAGCTGGCACGCTGGTTTGTGGCGCGTATCTTAGTACTGTCGGTACTGGTGTTTGTCGGCTGGTATATCGTCGATCCTAGCCAAGCGATTTGGGCAACGGTTGCGGTGTTAGTGGCGACTTGTCCTTGCGCATTGTCTTTGGCCACGCCTATTGCCTTGACGGTTTCGACCAACCGTTTGGCAAGCTATGGGTTTTTGACCACGCGTGGACATACGCTACAGACGCTTGCAGAGATTACTCATGTGGCGTTTGATAAAACAGGTACCCTGACGTACGGCAAGCCCAACTTATTAAATATTGAGCTGATGACTCTGTTACCAGACAGCGCGCAAGCAGGGCAGACGCGCGCTGAGCAAAAAGACAAAGTGCTGGCGATAGCCGCCGCCTTAGAAGTCGGTAGCCGTCACCCGATTGCCCATGCGCTGTTGACCGCAGCGTATCAGTTGCATCTGCCTACCACTCAGTTGTTGCAGTACTATCCTGCAGGCGGCGTTGAGGCGGTGATTGATGATGTACGCTATCGTATTGGCCATGTGGATTTTGCCTTAGACAGTACAGATCATGGGCGACACATTGACTTGGTGGCTGCGCGAGCAAGCTCGGCGGTGGTGTTGTCTTGTCAGCAAAGTGTGGGCGCGTCATGGCAAGCGTTGGCCTGCTTTTATTTTAATGACAAAGTGCGTGATAGTGCCAAGCCGATGCTCGATGCGTTAAAGGATTTGGGTATCGAATCCGTCATGCTGACAGGTGACCCAAGCCCGCAAGCGCTGCGTATGGCTGAGAGTTTGGGCATGCAGGCCGCCTACAATGGTTTGTCGCCGACAGATAAGGTCGATCATATCCAAAGCCTACAGGCACAAGGGGCGGTGGTGCTGATGGTCGGAGATGGCATCAATGATGCGCCAGTGCTTGCTGCTGCCGATGTGTCAACCTCGATAGCAGGCGCGGCAGACTTAGCACAGGTATCAAGTGATAGTATTGTTTTGGATGGTCAAATCGAAGCCATTACCGCAGCCAAGCGTATCGCTGATAAAACCGAACGCATCATCAAACAAAACTTTCGCTGGGCACTTATTTATAATGGCAGTGTACTGATACCAGCGGCGCTCGGTTATGTACCGCCATGGTTAGCGGCCATTGGCATGTCGCTTAGCTCTTTGTTTGTGGTGTTAAACGCCCTGCGGCTAAAACGCGCGTAGCTGCCACCGAGTCACTGAGACTCTATCAGCTTATTCATAAAAAAACCGCCTTAGCCAAGGCGGTTTTTGTTCACGGTGATAGCGGTATGTATCATTTAGTCTTGTAGATAGCTTAATAAGCGCATAAACTCAATGTACATCCAGACTAGCGTGGCAAGAATGCCGATACTAAATAACCACTCGTAATCCTCTGATACGCCCATTGCCACACCGCGATCGATATTATCGAAGTCTAGTAGCAAGGTAAAAGAAGCAATGACGATGACAAATAGGCTAAAACCAATAGCGATAGCGCCGCCCTCAAACAAGAAAGGTAAGGTCGAGCCAAATACCAACGACAACACCCACTGCGCGACATAGACAAGCATAATGGCAATGACCGCTGAGGTGACGATAGAGCGGAACTTTTCAGTAACCTTTACCAGCCCTGAGCGGTATAGACCTAGCATCACCGCTGCCGTCACAAACGTCGCACACATCGCCGTGACCGGCACGCTTGGGTACATGCGCATAAAAAACAGCGAGATACCGCCCAAAAACACACCCTCTAACAGAGCATAAGGGACAGCAAACGTCTTGGCTTTTTGTGGTTTAAAGGTGATAAAAATGGCAAGACCAAACGCGGCAAACATACTTACCATGGCGGCCATCGTGATAAAGCCTTGTGATAGGCCTGCCATCAGTGCATAAAAGAAAAAACCCACACCAGTGATGGCAGATAACCCGAGTAGCAGACTGGTCTTTTGAATCACGCCCTTGACCGTCATTGGGTTGCCGCCGATCGCAAGCTCTGCGCGACTGACAATAGGATTGGCCATACATATGTCCTTAATTAAATATAAAAATAGTAATGTCAGCTACTTTAGCAAAACCGCCATCATTGTCAACTGTGTTTGCGTGATGAAAAGCAAGGCTGCGCGGCGCTATAAAGCGCTGATCTACACCCAGCGGTGGCGGCATTTTGGTAGCCAAACAAGCACGTCTACAAACTCATTTAGTGGTAGCGTGCGCTGGTTTTTATCTGGGGTCGATTACGACTGTTAACAACGATAATGCATAAACATGCTAGTCTAAGCACGTATTTATCGCTATCATGAGCTGGTATTTTACCGTTATACCGAGTCTTTTTATGGAAAACTCAGCGCAGTCTGCAAGATTGCCACATTTACACGAATCCGAGCTGTTCCACGCCATCAAAAACCCAGCTTTTCGGCGTATTGGCCTCATGGGGCGTGCCGGCAAGCGCAGTGTGACCCAAAGTCTGGTGCAAATTGCCCAAACCATCAATGACATGAACTTGACGTTGATCATGGATGTGCAAACCGCCAATTTACCAACGTTAAACCTTACCGAAATCGAAAAAGTCAAAATCGTCAAACGCAGCTTGATCGGCGAGATTTGTGATTTGGTCATCGTCGTCGGTGGGGATGGCTCTATCCTGCATGCGGCCGAGGCGTTGGCACGCTACCGTGTGCCTGTCCTTGGGGTCAACCGTGGTCGCCTTGGGTTTTTGGCGGACGTAAAGCCGGACGAGGCGGCCTTTAAACTGCGCCAAGTACTGATGGGTAATTATCAGCTGGATCATCGGTTTTTATTGACCATGGAGATACGAGAAGGGCGCAACATCATTCATGAAGACATGGCACTCAACGACGTGGTGCTGCATGCCGGTAAGTCAGTCCATATGATCGACTTTCAGATGAAAATCGATGGTCAAGATGTCTATCGGCAGCATAGTGATGGCTTGATCGCGGCGACGCCGACCGGCTCTACAGCGTACGCGCTATCAGGCGGTGGCCCTATCATCCATCCAAGTATGGATGCCATTTGTTTGGTGCCCATGCATCCTCATACGCTTTCGAGCAGGCCGATTGTGGTGAGCGGAAACAGTGAGGTGTGTATTCGCATACATGAAGACAACCGCACCCAGCCGATGGTGAGCGCAGATGGCAAGCCAAGCGTACCCTTAGATCAAGAGCAGCGCCTATATATCCGTAAGCACCCCGACAAATTGACGCTACTGCACCCGCCAGGTTTTGATTTTTATGAGGCCTGTCGCACCAAGCTACACTGGAACGTCCATGCTGAAGAATTCAGTCTGGATGTCGATGATGATATCATAGACGATGAATAAGCGTCTTTGAGACACAAAAATCTTAGATGGTAAAAAACACAGTCAGACATAGTGAGAGTAGGCACGATGGATAAAGAAACGATATTAGCGAGTTTGACGCCAGAGGTGGTCGATAAGTTTCGTATGGCGATTGAGCTGGGTAAATGGCCAGATGGTCGTAAGCTCAGCGCGGAGCAGCGCGAGACCTGCATGCAAGCGGTGATGGTATGGGAACACGAGCATCTGCCGCCAGCTGAGCGTACCGGCTATATTCATAAGCCAGTAAAAGACGATGGCTCAGTCGTTGGGGCAGAGTGTGATGTTGAGCATGAGCATCACTATCCAAACATGCCCAATCCCAAAGGCGCGGTACAGCCTGTGAAGTTTCGCAATAAGCAATAAACAAACCGTAATAAACAATATAAGCGCTCAGTTGATTGCGTATTGAAGTTATCTTTGTATTGAGTTGACTGAGAGGGCACACAGCAAAAAGCCACGCTCATGAGCGTGGCTTTTTTTGGTTTGATAGATTAGGTTTTAAAGTGCAGTGGTATCCACACTAGGGCGAACCGTTAGTGGGTTTTTTTGCATCAAAAACCCTTGCCAGCCCCAATGTAAAAAGTTGCGAATATTGGCATGATCTGTACCGTTAGGCGTCGCTAGGACTTTGGCATAATGCTCGCCAAACAGTTTTAGCGTGTCTAATTGGTTTAGGCCATGATGCTTGGCAAACCCAAAAATCTTGGCACTGCCTTCGTTTTCACCAGCAGCATTATGTACCATACCGTTGACAAAAGGCGCTGGGGCATAACGATAAAAATCATCAATAAAACTGATGACATCATTGAATCCAATGGCTTTTTTGTCCAAACCATTAAGTAGGGCCGATACATCTGATTGGCGGATACTCATAAATAAATGACCTCAGAGCAGATTAAAAAATAAACCTATTAGATTATATAATTATAAAAACGACAGTACTTCTAAAAACACAGCGTATTTATAAAAACACACTTCTACTAGATGCTCAATGATTATTCGTGATTAATCGTTCAGTTTTATCGCTCAACGATTAAAATAGTCTTCGTCATCAAATGAAGGCGCAAAGTTGCCTTGCTCAAGATGCTGCATTTGCGACTGTACAGAACGCTCATGCTGAATACGTTGGTAAATCTCTTCGCGGTGTACGGCAATATCTTTGGGTGCGTTTACACCGATACGTACTTGATTGCCTTTGACACCAAGGACAGTCACACTGACCTCATCGCCAATCATTAGCGTTTCGCCCACGCGGCGTGTCAAAATTAACATGCGTCACACTCCTTATGTCGCATCAACAGATTATTACTCATCAGATTACTTCTCGATTGCAGGACATCGCCGCAGCACAAAACAAACCATGTGTTGATCACAACATAATGATTGTGCCAATAACGGCGATGATAGGTAGATTCATTTAGCCCAAATGAAACCCCCATTATAGGGGGCATAACAGTTACTGTCACGGGTTTTCACAAAACTATTGGGTAAATACGCAGCCTAGTAATAATAAAAAATAAAAATAGGATCTGAAAAGACCCTATTTTATTAAATATATTAGACAAAGTAATTGATACTGATTTAATTGATAACCGTTGATGCTAAGTTGATAGGTTTAATGGTTTAAAATCAATGACAGTTTCATCAATAATGGTGAAGTCAATTATAGCCCAGCGATTTTACTATCGCCATCGTCGCGGTCTAGACCGAACGCTGTATGCAATGATTTGACCGCTTTTTCTAGATGCTGATCTTGAATCAAGACAGAGACTTTGATTTCACTGGTCGAGATCATCTGAATGTTGATGTTGTGCTCGGCCAAGGTTTGGAACATCAGGCTTGCAACCCCTGCGTGTGAGCGCATGCCCACACCGACCAAAGATACTTTGACCACTTCACTGTTACCCAAAATTTCTTTGGCACCGATGTCGTCTTTGACCTCGTCGTTTAGCACTTTCATGGCTTTGTCTAAGTCAGTACGGTTGACGGTAAAGGTGAAGTCAGTGGTGCCTTGATCCGATAGGTTTTGTACAATCATATCGATTTCGATATTGGCACGTCCAATCGGGCTTAAAATAGCAGAGGCAATACCAGGGTGATCAGGTACGCCGCGCACTACAATTTTTGCTTCGTCTCGGTTAAAGGCGATACCTGAGATGATTGCCTGTTCCATACTGTCTCCTTCGTCTATCGTAATTAGGGTGCCGACATTGTCTTGAAATTCTTGGTCAAAGCTACCGTCAGTATTTTCATCAAAGCTAGATAGCACACGCAGCGGCACGCCATATTTACCAGCAAACTCTACCGAACGAATCTGTAGGATTTTGGAGCCAAGGCTTGCCATCTCAAGCATTTCTTCAAAGGTAATTTTTTCAAGCTTTTTGGCTTTCGAGGTCACGCGTGGATCGGTGGTATAGACGCCATCGACGTCGGTATAGATTTGACACTCATCAGCGCCTAGTGCTGCTGCAATCGCCACGCCGGTGGTGTCAGAGCCGCCGCGGCCTAGGGTGGTGGCGTTGCCTTCTGCGTCGATACCCTGAAAGCCTGCGACGATGACGACATTGCCAGCATCGAGCTGTTCGCGGATGTTTTCGTCATCGATGCTCTCGATACGGGCTTTGTTATACGCGTTATCGGTTTTGATCGCCACTTGGCGACCCGTCAATGAGCGCGCCCCCACGCCCAGCTCTTTTAGCGCCATCGCAAGCAACGAGATGGAGACTTGCTCACCTGTTGAGACCATTTGGTCATATTCACGTGGGTCAGGTTGGGTACTGGTTTGGCGTGCCAAATCGATCAAACGGTTGGTTTCGCCGCTCATGGCTGAGACCACGACGACCACTTGGTGACCGTTATCATGCCAGCGTTTGACTCGTTTGGCGACGTTTTTTATGCGGTCGATACTGCCCATCGAGGTGCCGCCATATTTTTGTACTATTAACGCCATAAAAATCTACCTATTATTCAATAATGGCCTTTTTTATCATCGCTGTGCATCTATGTGACGCCCAATCAATGTCTGCATAGATAAAGCCGTATTATAAGAGTTGCGCCCTATGCTGTTTGCTACGTTGTGCTGCTGAGCAAGTGAATGAACGATATGTTCAAACGTTGACCTTTATATCATATCTGCTGAGCAACGTTAAGTGCCAGCAGTGCTTAGATGCATGGCGATTGGTTATGAAGGCCATAACCAACCCGCATCATGCGATAAGGATTGCTCTATGACACTCAGATAGCATTTAGGCTGGATAGCATTTGGGTTAGGTGGCGCTTGTTGGGTTTTTCGTCCCAGCGCCATGCCCGAGATGCCCTAACCTAACTGCTCGGCAATCCAAGCGGGCAATGCGTCGATGACGGCTTTGGCATTGTCAGATTTTGGTGCGCCGCCTTGCGCATAGTCAGGCTTGCCGCCGCCTTTACCGCCCAGCTCGCCTGCTAGATGACGAATAACATCGCCCGCCTTTATTTTGGCGGTGACAGATTTTGCCACACTGGCTGCCAATGCCAATTGCTCGTTCTTATCACCGATCAGGACAATGACGCTATCTGGCAGTTTGGATTTGATATCATCCATCAGGGTACGGATGGATTTGCCATCGATACCGCTTAGGGTGCTGATGAGTACAGGTGTGTCTGCGATGGTCTGTACTTCATCGAGTAGGTTGGCTGCTTGGGCACTGGCCATCTTTTGCTGCAAACGCTCAAGCTCTTTTTCTAGCTCGCGCTGCTTGTCGACCATCGTACGTACACGCTGTGCCACGTCAGGGCGCTTGGCTTTTAGCTGACTTGCCAGCTCGCTGAGTTGCTGCTCGCCTTGCTGTATGTTTTTGATAGCGTTCATGCCAGTGACGGCTTCAATACGGCGGATACCAGCGGCGATACCAGATTCGCTGGTGATTTTGAGTAGGCCTATATCACCGGTGCGCTGCACATGCAGACCGCCGCACAGCTCGATAGAGAAGGGCTTGCGCTGACTATCGATAATGCGCTCTGTGCCCATCGTCAATACACGGACATCACTGCCATACTTTTCGCCAAACAGCGCCATCGCCCCTTGGTTCATGGCTTCATCGATGGACATATGCTCGATACGGGTCGGGGTGTTGGCTTGAATTTGCTCATTGACGAGGCGCTCAATACGGCTAATCTCATCGGGCGTGACAGGTTTGTCGTACGCAAAGTCAAAGCGCAAAACCTCACTGGATACCAATGAGCCTTTTTGGGTAACCGCATCGCCCAGCACTTCTCTTAGGGCGGCGTGCAATAGGTGAGTGGCTGAGTGGTTTTTGGCACTTGCCGCGCGGATGCTTGAGAGTACTTGAGCATTGGCGGTTTGTTTGCTACAAATCTCGCCCATGGTCACGACGCCATGATGAATGATGGCTTGCCCAGATTTTTTGGTGTCTTGCACGGCAAACACGCCCGTTGCGGTGTGGATTTCGCCCAGCTCACCGACTTGACCACCGCCTTCAGCATAAAACGGGGTGCGATCAAGAACCACGACGCCTTCCATCCCTTCAGCCAAACGCTCAGCAGGGTTGCCATCTTGATAAAGGGCATCGATGCTCACGCCATCTTCTTCTAGCTGCTCATAACCAATAAACTCAGTAGGACTCTCAACTTGAATGACGCTGCTATAGTCCACATCAAACTTACCAGCATCCCGAGCCCGCTCGCGCTGTGCTTGCATGTGCTCATCGAACTCAGCCTCATCGATGGCGATACCGCGCTCGCGTGTGATGTCAGCTGTCAAATCAAGCGGGAAGCCGTAGGTATCATAAAGCTTAAACGCCGCTTCGCCAGAGAGGATATCACCATCTTTTAGGCCTTCAAGCTCAGAGGCGAGCAGGCGCAGACCTTGCGCCAGTGTCTTAGCAAACTGCGCTTCTTCTTTTTGAATGGCGCTCTCGATCGCGCTTTGTTTGTCTTTTAGCTCGGGATAAGCGTCGCCCATCTCTGCCACTAAAGGCGCGACCATTTTATAGAAAAACTCACTATCAGCGCCCAGTTTGTTGCCATGACGTACTGCGCGGCGAATGACACGGCGCAGTACATAACCGCGGCCTTCGTTGC
This sequence comes from Psychrobacter sp. L7, assembly GCF_002810365.1. NCBI lineage: Bacteria > Pseudomonadati > Pseudomonadota > Gammaproteobacteria > Moraxellales > Moraxellaceae > Psychrobacter > Psychrobacter sp. L7. Next base: position 62,634 of record NZ_NEXR01000007.1, on the reverse strand, counting down.
TTGGCGTGACGCCATCTGCAATCAAAAACGCCACTGCCCGGATGTGGTCGGCGATGACTTTGAGTGATGACTGCTGCTGATTGTCAATCTCTAAAATCTTAGCCGCTGCCTCCATTAGATGTACAAATAGATCTATCTCATAGTTGCTATGGACGCCTTGCATAATGGCGCTGATACGCTCAAGCCCCATGCCCGTATCGACACTTGGCGCAGGCAGCGGCAACATGGTGCCGTCTTTTTGGCGATTGAACTGCATAAAGACGCAGTTCCAAATCTCGATATAGCGGTCGCCGTCCTCCTCAGGCGTACCCGGCAGGCCGCCTTCGATATCGGCACCATGATCATAAAAGACCTCGGTACATGGGCCACAAGGACCGGTGTCGCCCATGGTCCAAAAGTTATCTGACGCGTAAGGCGCGCCTTTATTATCACCAATACGGATAATACGGTCGCTTGGGATGCCGATGTCATGATGCCAAATATCGAACGCTTCATCATCCGTTTCGTAAATGGTCACATACAGACGGTCTTTATCAATGGCCAACCACTTATCTGAGGTCAAAAACTCCCAGATATATTCAATACCAGATTTTTTGAAGTAATCGCCAAACGAGAAGTTACCGAGCATCTCAAAAAACGTATGGTGGCGCGCGGTATAGCCCACATTGTCCAAATCATTGTGTTTGCCGCCAGCCCGTACGCATTTTTGCGAGGTCACCGCACGCGTATAGTCGCGCGTTTCCATGCCCAAAAAGGTTTCTTTAAACTGATTCATGCCCGCGTTGGTAAATAACAGTGTCGGGTCATTGTGCGGAATCAAGCTAGACGATGACACTTGGGTATGCTGCTTGCTGATAAAAAAATCGATAAAGGCTTGGCGAATATCGGCTGTTTGAGATGGCTGGCTCACAGCGGCTCCTTACTGACGGATAGAATTGAGTAAAATAATTTTGCAAGCGATTTTAGCACAAACGCCCAAGCTCTTGGTATAAGAGTTATCACTGTTGGGATATTGTGCCAAGGTCAATGAGGCTTTCATTTACAAACAATCAGCGTGAACGTCTTACCGCAAATGACGGCATGAGTCGTCCAACTGCTAACTTGATGTTTGAGCTTGCGCTTGTATAGGCTGCTTGCGGTTGCGAACCCACACCCAAATAATAGCCACGATCATGATGAGACCAATAATGCCCAGCATGGGATACACGGTGCCAATGAGTGTGCTAAAACCGAGCTGGCTTAAACCAAGACCCACGATAGCAAAAAACGCGCTAAGTGCTTTGAAGCGGTTTGTCCCTGGTGTTGCAAAGCGGGTACTAAAGGCAAAAAACATACCCACGGCGGTGCTGTATATCATACAAATGAGCGTCGCTGACATGATGATCGCCAACACGGGTGAGATGTTTGAAGCCAGTCCTAGAGTAGGCATCTCAACACCGATGAGTGTGTCAATGTTAGCAAAAAGGCCAATATTGAGTAAAAATACTAACAATCCCAAGCCGAGTCCGCCCATCGCGCCACCGCTGGCTGCTGTTTTTTCGGAGCGAGTCATACCGCCAATGACTGCCAGCATAGGAAAGCCAACCGCGATATTAAATGAGGCATAAAGCACTGCCCCAAAAAACCAATTTGAGATCGGCCAGTCTGAGCTGATAGTAGGTATTTCTTGCGCTACCTTATTTAGCGTCTCACTTGAGGCGGTGCTGTTAAAAAATGAGTAGGTGGTAATCGCCAATATCAATAGCAGCAGCACAGGCATGATGATACTGATTAGCCTAATAATGCCTTTTACTTTTAAGCAGAGTGTGGCGATGACCAGTACCGTCATAAAAACACTGCCTACCAGTGGTGGCCAACCGTACTGCTGCGTAAAGATGGAACCACTACCAGCCAGCATGACCACGCCCACACCAAATAAAAAGAATGATAACACCACATCCATAACCAACCCAGCGCGTGTACCAAATAAGGTATACAGTACTTTTTTGTGTGAGTTGGCCTGCATATTTGAGCTCATGCGCGCAATTTGCATACCCAAAAAAGCAAACAGCGCGGCACTAACCAGCGTGCCAATAACACTTGCCATCCCATATCCGGTAAAAAACTGAAGGACTTCTTGGCCAGAGGCAAAACCACCGCCAACGACTACTGACATATAGGCTGCGGCTATTTGCCAAGATTGTTTATTCACTATGATGTACTCCTATCCCTGAAGTCTAGGTTGGTGAGGCTAATCTGCCTGAGTTGTTGCTGCGGCGCAAAGTATAGTATCCAATGCTTTATTGACAGACGATTGCGCGTCAGACAACAAAATTATGGCAGTAAGGCTGTAAAAAAAGCCTAGATACTAACACGGCATTGAGAAGTCAGCAATCGAGTACAGCCGATACGTTTGGTTTACACGCCCTCAGCATTAATTGGTCAAAATCGCGGCATCTGTTTTGTCGAGTTTGTCTTGTGTCAGCGGATTGGACTCAATGACCTGTACGGGTAGGTAACGCAGCTGGATTTTTATCGGCAGATAATCAGGGAAGTTCTTTGCCATATCTTGGGTGATGCGGGTTTCTATTTGCTGCACGTCATAAGCGCTCGGTGTTGTCTCACCGCGGATGACAGCGCGGACTACTTGGTTTTGCTCAGTGCTATCAAACTGAGTGTTGGTCAGCACATTGCCTTTATCAATAAAATAGTGATTGATGGCTTCTTTGACACTGCTTTCAAACACTTGCTGCTTGGCGTTGGTTTGTAGGTTGATGGTTAGATAGGTACCGAGGCCGCCTAACAATAACAACGTCACCGCGTTACGCTGCAAAAAAGTCAGGTAGTTGCTGGACTTGTAGTCGTCATCGACCAGTCGCCGAAACCCAAGCACCCACAGCACCAAGGCGTTGGTAAACTGAATCGCAATGATGTTGGTCACTGCCAGTAACAGCGCGCCAAAGCCTAGCTGCATCTCACCATTGGCAAACAAAATCCCGCTGGCGGCCAGTGGTGGTACCAAAGCAGTCGCCACCGCCACCCCAACAACGGCAACCGAAAGATGCGGGGATACCATGGCATAAGCGCCGGCTGTGCCACCTGCTAAGGCAATCATCAAATCCATAGAGGTCGGCTGCGTACGCGATAAAATCTCGGCGGTGAGAGGTTGGTCTTTGTGCAGCCAGCCGACGATAAAACCAACCACTAACACCAAAGTGATGCCCAAAAGTACCGTAATCAGCGACTTACGTAGCAGCGGCATCCGGTGATCGATAATGGCCAATGCCACACCCGTGATGGGTCCGAGCATCATAGCCACCAGCATCGCACCAATCACCACCGCAGCTGAGTTGGTCACCAGCCCATAGCTGGCAATGATGGCTGAGAGAATATTCATGATAAAATACATCCTACTGGGCAGGGCGTTGGCCTCTATCTTTACCCGAACCTCAGGATAGTCGACTTTTTGGTTGCTAAACTGCTCCGCTGCAAACTGCTTATAAGACTCTAGTTTGGCTTCTTTTTCTTCTTTTATCTCATCTTCTTGCTGGTCGCTATCATCTGTTGCTGGCTTGTCTGTTGTTTTGCTCACTTTCAGCTGCTCTGCGTCGGTAGTTTTGGTTTGTTGCTCAGCATTCTCTGGGTTTTGCTGCTCCTCATTTATTTCGCTATTATCGTGTCCTTGGTCATTTTTTTTATCATGTTCTTGGTCAGGGGCATTAGTATCTGTTTGTTGCTGAGATACGGGTGTAGAGGCTTGCTTGGCTGTTTGTGTCGGCGTGTGCTCATCATCGGTATCAGGGTTTAAAGGCTCTGACTCTGAGGTTGGCTGGTCGTTTGCTGATGGTGCATCGGGGTCCGTGGTCTCTAAGGTCGCAACGACGACATCAGGTGCGATGGATTCCATGCTAATCTTAGACTCAGGAGGTTTGGCACATGCCATATCGTTATCATTGTCGTCACCTCCATTATCATTACTTCTATTGTCATCGCCTCTACTGTTATCAGCGCTATTTTCTATTTCGGCGTCGTCAGTGACAGTAGGTTCGACATCAGTGTTTGTCTTAGTAGTTGGCGTCTCTAAGCTTTCATCCGTGCGAGATGGTGCCGTTGTATCAGCGGTGTGGCTGGATGAGTAGTGGGCTTTTTGTTTATCAACAGACGTCATAATAGGTAGCTTTCTATCAAAAAAAGACACTCGTTATTGTAATGATAAATGGCCGCAGCTGTGTGGGTTTTTTGCGAGTCGTCATCGAGCAGCATCAGAGCAGGCAGCATGGAAGGTAGTAATGGATGGTTATTTAGCGCAACACGCTTGATGGCTATGAACTACGGACGGTGGACTCAGTCAGAGACGCGGCAATAGGAAAAATCGGTAGTATAAAAATGCTGTAGAAATAATGATAGAGCGGTTTATTATAAATAACCTTAATAATAGCAAGGGCTTTGCCCGTTATCAGTTGCTATGACTGGCCTGAAGGTTTGTGAGAAACACTTACTTTTTTTGTGGAATTGGTGTATAAAGGAGTTATACCCACAAAAAAAGTAAGGAGTAATTCATGAATTGGCCATTATTCTCTGTTATTTACTCAATCGCTGCGACCGTGACAGTCGGTGTCTTTATCATTGGTGCGTTGGTGACAGGTTTTAATCAAATCCCGCATATACAAATCGCGGTCGTCGCCGGTCTTTTGCTCTCTATTCCTGCAGGTTTGTTTTTTACCAAAAAAGTCGGCAGTATCACGGGTAATGAGGAAGGCTATAATACGTAATCGCATCTTAGCTGAGTTTGTGACTTTCTGTTTTTGGGTTTGTACCAAACATATACCTAGCCACTGCTTTACGCCTCTTGTTTTAGATACGCCAAAAAAAAGACCTTGCAAGCAAGGTCTTTTTTTTGGCGTATACAATACCAGTTAAGTAGTTATTTCAACTCGACGGTTGCGCCATTTTCAATATTGGCATATACCTCGAGCACATCCCAGTTGGTCAGACGCACACAGCCTGCTGATGCTTGACGGCTGATGCCTTCAGGCTTTGGCGAGCCGTGTAGACCATATGATGGCTTAGACAGACCCATCCATACGACGCCGACTGGATTGTTTGGGCCTGGTGGCAGCATGTGTACTTTTTTCTGCGAGCCTTTACCGACAGTCGCTTTGTACCAAGGCATTTTGACCTTATTGATGATTTTGAAGGTACCTTGTGGAGACGGGGTGGCGTCACTACCTACGGTGGTAGGATAAGTGGCCACAAGCTTGTCACCATTATAAGCATACAGTGTTTTGTCGGCTTTGTTGGCGACTACGCGGTTGATACGTTGGTTGAGAGGGTCTCGGGTGTTTAGGACAGTGATGGTCTCGCCCGCTTTGTAGGTTTTGTTTTTATTGAGTTTGTCCAAGTAGCGAATGTCCATATGAAAGCGCTCAGCCAGCATCTCTTTGATGTCTTGGTAGTATAGGCCTTTCATTTTTGACTTGGCTTCTGAGCCTGCAGGTGTACTGGCAAAGTTGGTTTTGATGTCGTCATCAGTCAGTGTATAAGTCACCAGTACCGGCTTATTGGCGGGGATGTTTTTGGTTAAGGCATTCCACGTTTTTTGATCCATCCTGCCGGTGGCAGGCAAGCCTTTCATGGTTTGAAAGTTGATCAATGCTTTTTTGCTGTTCATGCCCCAGCCACCATCGATAGAACCAGGAGAGGCATGGTTCCAATCTAGCAGTGCCTGCATTTTTATCGTCATCGCTGAGTTGACTTTCATGTTCGGCGACCAAACGGCGTTGTTGACTTGTTTGGCATAGCTTGACAAGTTCAGCGTGGTATAGCGCTTACCGTTTTTGTCTTCGATGCTTTTGATGGTAGGATCGTCGCTGAAGTCTTGGCGTTTTTCGTTGTCTGGTAGCTCAAAAGACAGCGGGTCAGAGGAGTCGATAGCATCGATATTGCTAGGCGCAGCAACGGCTTGGCCTTCACTGATGTCATCTGTGCGCTCAGACTGCTCATCCTTTAGAGTCAGCTCGGCGGCACTCATATTATCAGCCGCGTTTGCCTTGGGGGCGGCATCTGAGGCTTGTTTTGAGTCAATCAGCTGCGTCATGCTGTCGCTTGAGGCGGATTTGTTTGGCTTGACGCTGGGCGTCGCATCAGTCGCTCGCGGCTCGATTGCGTGACTCCGGTTTTCTTGCACATCAAGACTGACTTTTTGTGCAAGACTTGGTAGGGTCTCAGCCGTACGTACTGGCAATGTGCGCGCGGTCTCATCGGGCGCGGCAAACGCGCTAACACTGGCGCTAATGATAGCGATTGAGATAGCGGTAATAAGTGGCTTTTTTTTCATCATATGACGTTACTTGTGGTTGCTACTAATGGGGTTATTATGCGCATAATTGTGGCGCTTCGCAAACTTTTGATACATGTTTTTCTATCTTAAGACGTCTAAACGTCAACTGCTGACGTATTCACTACAGTTGGGCAATAATATAGTGAAAATGTGTAGACGGCCAAGTAAGCTGCTGAGGCAATCTGATACATAAAAGCAAATAGAAACAAAGATAAATGTGACAGTATAAATGCAAGTATTGGCGCAAGTTACGGTTTGCGTCTATAATGGTAAACGAGATTTTTATTTAGTAGATCGGCTTTTATTATCAGGCGATTTAATCCATCCGCATGCTATCCGTGAGCATGCAATCAGCAAGGTGCGATATGTCAGAAGAGCAAACAATGAGCGCAGAAGCGTTTCAAAATCAGTACTTCAATGAAGAGGGCGCGCAGGTCGCAGAAGGTGATATGGCGTATGATTTAGAGACCGGTCTGCTCGGTGAGCATGAGCAATTTGCCAATTTACATGCTGAGCTTGCAGAAGCACGTGAGCAGCTTGTGAGTATTCGTGATTTTATCCGTTTTTCGGTCACCCAGCTGCGCAATTATGATGTGGTCGTCGCTCAAGGCACCACGGATGAGTTTGCCGAAGCCTCTGCTATCGTCTTACATTCTTTGTCTTTGGACTGGTCGGCCAATGAGCAGATCCTCGATTGTCGCCTGACGTCTTCAGAAAAGCAGCTGGTGCTTAGCTTATTGGAAGAGCGTATCGCTGAGCGCAAACCGTTAAGCTACTTAATCAACTTATCGTACTTTTGTGATTTACCGTTTTATGTCGATGAGCGTGTGCTCATCCCGCGCTCGCCCATCGCCGAGCTGATTCGCCAGCAGTTTCATCCGTACTTTGAGGTCAATGAGCTGGCCAAACCGCTCGGCGTCGATGTCAATGAGCAAACCTCGGTATTTTATGACCATGGTTTGGACATCAAACAGCTATCACAGCCTGAGCGTATCTTAGACCTATGTACAGGCTCTGGCTGTATTGCCATTGCGCTTGCGACCCGTTTTGTCGACGCGTTGGTTGATGCAGTCGACATCGATAAAGGGGCGCTAGAAGTGGCGATGGTCAACGTTGATCATCATGAGCTTGGTCATCAAATCAATGTCATTGAGTCAGATTTGTTTGCCAAGATACCTGCTGAAAATCAATACGAGCTAATCGTTACCAACCCGCCATACGTCGATGCTGCCATCATGGCTGATTTGCCGCCTGAGTTTTTATATGAGCCTGAGCATGCATTGGCGGCAGGTCAAGACGGTTTGGACTTGGTACATCGTATCTTATTTGAAGCGCCAGATTACTTAAGTCCTGAAGGCTTGCTGGTCTGCGAGGTGGGCGATAGTGAATGGGCGCTAAAACAAGCCTATCCTGATATCAGTTTTGACTGGTTAAAATTTGCTCGTGGTGGTCATGGGGTATTTGCCATGACTTATGATGAGCTGGTGGCAAACCGCGAGCTGTTTGCCGCTTATGTGCAGTTATTGGATAGCGCGCAGTAGTCGTATGTAGGCGGTGCTGTTAGATGACAAATAAAAGCGGCGACCATGCGTCAATACCTCAACAGGATAGCGCGCAATAGATTTTACGGATTTAAGGACAGATATGGCAGGCAATAGTATTGGGCAGGTTTTTACCGTCACGACGTGCGGTGAGTCACATGGCGCTGGATTAATGGCCATTGTCGATGGCGTGCCACCTGGTTTGGCACTGTCGGCAGAGGATTTGCAGGTAGATCTGGATCGCCGCAAGCCAGGCACCTCTAAATACTCAACCCAGCGCCGTGAGGCCGATGAAGTCGAGATTATCTCAGGCGTCTTTGAAGGTAAGACCACAGGCACTTCGATCGGGCTGCTGATTCGAAATACCAATCAAAAATCCAAAGATTATAGCGACATCAAAGATACCTTTCGCCCCGGTCATGCCGACTATACATATAGTATGAAATACGGCTTTCGCGATTATCGCGGTGGTGGACGCTCGTCAGCGCGTGAGACGGCGATGCGGGTAGCGGCTGGTGCTATCGCCAAAAGATACCTGCAAGATCGCTTGGGCGTGCAAATCCGTGGCCATGTAACGCAGATAGGCGATCAATATAGCAGCGTCACTGATACTAGCCAAATTGACTGGGAGTTTGTTAATAGCAATCCGTTTTTTACGGCAGATAAAGACGCTATTGGTCGGTTTGAGGCTTTGATAGACAGTCTGCGCCGCGAAGGAAGCAGCTGCGGCGCGCGTCTAGAAGTGATCGCCAGTGGCGTGCCTGTGGGTCTGGGCGAGCCGGTATTTGACCGTCTGGATGCGGATATCGCTCATGCCATGATGAGTATCAATGCGGTCAAAGGGGTGGAGATTGGCGATGGCATGGCGGTAGCAGGGCAGTTCGGTCATCGCTCTCGTGATGAGCTGACGCCAGAGGGTTTTACGGCCAATCATGCTGGTGGTATTTTGGGCGGTATTTCATCAGGACAAGATATCCGCGTGAGCATCGCCCTCAAGCCAACTTCTAGTATCACCACGGCTGGCAAGAGTATCAACACCCAAGGCGAAGCTGTCGACATGCTGACCAAAGGTCGTCATGATCCTTGCGTTGGGGTACGTGCCACCCCCATCGCCGAGGCGATGCTAGCGATTGTGTTACTCGATCATTATCTGCGCCACCGTGGTCAAAACGCCGATGTCGAGCCGCCGGTGTCCTCAATTACGTAATATCGTGAGATAGCATCAGTTATCTAGCGTATCAGCCCTTTAGCGTCTTTAGTGTGCCATGACTAAAAATGCTAAAGGGCTGTTTTGTGAGTGGTCAATCAGTTACGCTGCCAGCGGATAGGTATCAATCGCCACGCACTGCTGATGCCGAAATATCAATAGTAGCTGCTGACTGGGTATGGCAAGCCAATGACCAAACGCGATACTATCTATCCCTTGGCCGGATAAAGTCTGAGCACAGCACTGACGGCTTTGCCCCACTAAGTTTTTGACAACAGACGGATGCATTAATAACTGTGACATGCGGTCTCTACTCCTAAGATAAGTGATGAATGTGTATAACGTCATCGTAAGACAAGCGAGTAGAAATCCTGTGCAGTTCTGATGAAAAATCTATGAATTGGTATAACGGGTGTGTTTTAAGCCAGCGGTAAGGTAATGCGTACGCTGACACCAGCGTTTGGACTCTTGTCATGTCTAGCAAAGGCTTGCTCTGTGCCGATATTACTGATCTTCACATGACCGCCATGGTGTTCGATCACTTGCTTGACTAAGGTGAGGCCCAGCCCCGTGCCTTTTTTAAGGGCTGTATTAGCCTGATCAGGTGCTGTCTGCGGGCTTTGATGCGAGAGACTAAAATAGCGATCAAACGCTTTAGAGAGGGCATATTCGGGCAGTGGTTTGCCATCATTAAAGATATCAATGGTCACGGTTTTGTCGCTACTATCGTGAGCGTGGCTATACACAGTAAGTGTGACCTCAGTGTTGGCAAAATAAATGGCATTATCTAACACATTTTGTAGCGCTTGTACCAACCAAAACGGATCAGCAAAGACATGCGGATTTGTCAACGCATTGGCTTGTATTGGAGTGTCAGCGATGACTAGGTCAGTCACGCATTTATCCTCACTATAAATCTTGATAGGTGGTAGATTTTGTTGTTGTAGTTTGGCGCTGTTGTTTTTTATGAGGGTTTGCAATACTGGCAGTACCGCTGTCAGTTGCCGATTGAGCCTAAAGGTGGGTTGTTCGACCTTGGCCAGTAGTAATAAACGATCAATCAGTTGCTGCATTTTGATGCTTTGTTCAGCGACCGAGTGGTTTAACATCTGCCGATCTTCTGCATCTAGTTGCTCATCTTCTAATAGCTCGCTACTAGCACGAATGGCAGTTAGCGGGCTTTTGAGCTCGTGAGTTAGGGTGTGGACATAGTCGGTGACATAGGCGCGGTTTTCTAACCGATGTTTCATAGACTCGATCGTATCTGTCAAGCTGTTGAGCTCATGACCGAAATAAAAATAGGGTTTTTTGGTGTCTTCAGCTAAGGCATTGGTGTAGTGCGTGACCAAAGTAATGCTCTGTTTGAGCCACCATGCCACCAGTCCTGCGAGGATAAGAGCGGCAATGCTCATCAGCAGCGCGGTGATGAGCATGCGATTGCGGGTATTATCAAGATAGGGCAGCACGCTATCGACCGGTTTGCCAACACTGACGACACCGATCACGGTACCCCTGCTATCGATGATAGGCTGCGCTACATACATAATAGAGCTACCACGAGTGCTATCGATATCTGCCGTGCTCCTCGCGCCGTAGCGCCCTTGCAGCGTAAGGTACACATCATTCCAGCGGCTATAGTCCTGACCTTCGGCATTGAGCGGGGCAGGTAGAGAGTCGTATATGACCACGCCATTTGCGTCTGTTACATAAACGCGAGAGTTGCTATTGTTTGAGGGCGCTTGGGTAAGCTCGAGGGTAGAGCTCGCGGCTGAGGTATGCTTGAGCGTCGCATCAAGGGTGGCTTGATAAGTATCATCGTACAATTGCCCTGATGACAATGGCAGCTGTAGCGTCGCAGCCAGCAGTTTACTGGTATCTAGCAACGTGTCTTCGATGACTTGTTGGGCGGTGGGTTTGACGTAGCCAAACAGCTGCGTGAAAGCGACCACACCGCAAATGCTTAGCACCAATGCGACTGCAAGCCAAATCCGAAAAAATATGCTCAAATTTAGCAGGCGTTTCGGACTGCGGGTTTGTTGCGCGGTCCCAATGGGGTGCAGTTTGGCATACCAATTGCTCTGATTGGCAGGTGTTTTTTCAAGATGACGATGACTCTTATCAGGAGCGTTCATGTCTTTAGCACTTTAGTAATATCATAAATTGAGTATAGCGGATGAGCTAAGCTGGGCATAAGGCATACCCCAAACCGCGATGCGTGTAGATAACATCGCGGCTAGGATCGACGATCGCCAGCTGCTTACGGATGGATTTGATATGACTGTCTATCGTCCGTGCGAGGCGATGATCAGGATAGTCGCTTACCGCATTTAGCAGCTGCTCACGGCTAAAGACTTGGTTGGGCGCTTGTAATAAGGTTAATAAAATCTTACGCTCGGTATTACTCAGCTCCAGTTTTGTATCTTGCCACATCAAAGAGTAATTGAGCGGCTGGTAATGCCAGATGCCAGATTGACACTCAAAGCTCAAGGCTTGCCCTGATAGATGATGAGCAGGAGTGTTGCCAGATGAAAGGGTAGATACATGCTGATTGGCGTTCTCAGCCGCCTCAGTAACAGTCGCCGTGGCCGCTGATTGCTCAAAGAGCAGCTGCTCACGACGCCAAATGGCTTTTAGGCGTGCGACCAGCTCACGAGGGCTAAAAGGCTTGGCGCAGTAGTCATCGCCGCCCATCTCTAGTCCCAAGATACGATCAACCTCATCGCTACGCGCGGTCAAAAACACCACAGGTATATCTTTTAATCGGCCGATATCTGGTGTATGGCGTATCTGTTGACAGAGACTGAGCCCATCACCATCGGGCAGCCCAACGTCTAAAATAATAGCCGATAAATCTTGCGCCTCATTACTGTGTAGCATCGGCAATACACTACTGGCGTTATCGAGCCACGTTATCTGCCAGCCCTCACGCTTGCAAGTAACTTTGAGCGACATAGCTATCGCCGGATCGTCTTCTACCAGTAAAATATGAGTCATAAACGTAATATCTTTATTAAAGGGTGCCTGCTATATAGGGCACTGGTGATATGAGATTGAAAAATATAAATAAGGCGTCATACAGTAGTGAGCGCAGTGTTTGATATCAGTCGTACTTGCTCTGCAGCAATTGGTATCAGTTGTAGCAGAGTCTATAATTATCGTAGCACAAAAGCTTGGCTGGATTTTGTCAGTCAGTGCAAAACACTGTGAAAAATTGATGAAAATAATAGGGATAAAGGCGATACAAGCGCCATCTCAGTTCTATATTTGATGCATATTTTATGCTTTATAAAGGGAAACTAGCGATAATGAGTAAGTATCTAGACGTGGTCACCGCCGAGCACAATCCGGCGCAAAAAAAGGTAGACAGAGCGGTCATTTGGTTACATGGCTTAGGGGCCAGCGGTCATGATTTTGAGCCTGTGGTGCCGCAGCTCGGACTGGCTGACGACATGGCAGTACGGTTTATCTTTCCGCATGCGCCCAAGCGTCCTGTCACGGTCAATGGTGGGATGGTAATGCCGGCTTGGTACGATATTTTGGAGATGAGTCTTGAGCGCAAAGTTGATGTGACACAAATTGAGACATCTTCGCAGCAGATTCGCGATTTGATTGCTCGTGAGGTTGAGCGCGGCGTCAAGCCTGAACATATCGTTATCGCTGGGTTTTCGCAGGGCGGGGCGGTCGCTTATCATGTGGCACTCAGTCATCCAGAGCGCTTGGCGGGTCTGATGACGCTCTCTACCTACTTAGCAACCAATGACAATATTGAGTATAGTGCTGCCAATAGAGACCTACCGATTTTGATTGAGCATGGTACGCATGATCCAGTCGTACCCGTGATGCTAGGCGAGCAGGCGCAGCAGTTATTAGCGAGCAAAGGCTACAATGTTGAATATCATACTTATCCGATGGCACATCAAGTCTGTATGCCGCAGATTCAAAACATCGGCAAATGGCTAAACACCGTCTTGGCTTAAGATGATTCGCTGTAACGTAATGTAATAAGGGTTATGTATAGGTTGAAAAACCATCAATAAATCCTATATAATAGTCAGTCTTATTGGGGATGTTCTGGCTTCGACGCTGGTGATGAAACTTAATGATGCATGTCGAGAGTGTATGTCCTCTCGTTAATCAAACATATATTGTTATAGTCGCAAACGACGAAACTTACGCTCTAGCAGCTTAAACCCTGCTTACTGCGCTGCCGATTACCTATAGTTGGTTAGCCCAGTTGAAGCGTCCGCATATAGGTTCGCCACAAGTGATTGTCTCAATCGCTTGGGTTCAAAAGTAGAGAATCGTCCAATCCATCCTGACTGTCGGATCGGTGCGGATTAAAACCAAAGACAGAAACTAAACATGTAGATTCATGAGCGTAATGCTGGCGGACGCGGGTTCAACTCCCGCCATCTCCACCAAATATTTTAAAAAAAGTCAGTCACTTAGGTGGCTGGCTTTTTTTATGACAGGCTTTTAGGTAATGCTGACAGACGACCGTTGCCTTGGTTTTTTCTTGCATGGTCTGCATGCCAAGTAGGTCGTAGTGCGCGAGGTGATAAATCAGCTCGGTGCTTTGTTGCAGCGGCTGCCAAAAAACCAAAGGGAATGTGTAAAAATAAGCCAATACGGTTACGCATACCAAGCTACCGACTTTTTGATACCCATACCTGTTATTGAGGGAGAAGGACGATCTGTTAGGTGGTTTTTGATGAATGGGCTAGGAGTGGCGCTGTTCTTTAGAGACGGTTGAGACTCCAGGTCTCCTTGTACCGCAGCGAATCCCACTTCATCAGTGATATTATCTCTAATAAATATCGAAAAAATCGGCTTGTCAGTTTGGAGGTGCTGTAACAGCGTGAGGTTTACCTGTTTTAATATTCAATTTGGATATGGCGCTACCACCGTTGACATAATGTGATGAGCAGTCCGAGCCAAAGTAGGATTTAGCCGCTAATGCAGAGTAGCAGAGTGTGGTTTGTCTTTTAGTATAAAATCAGGGTATGACCGACATGCTCGACGAATGGCGTGTTTTATCTCAATCAGCGCAGTGTTATCTACTGACACCGTGCTTATTACGTCACGTCATTAGCGCCGCTTTGGTGAGTGTTATTAAGGCTGCTCATTGCTATTTGTAAGCCGTGTGAAGCAGTAATCGGCAGATCCATAGGTATCAGAATGTGCTCCGATAATAGGTTTGCTCGATTTGTTATCAGTTCTGTAATTTATGTAGTTGACATAAACGCAAAAAAACCGCAAATCGTTACGATTTGCGGTTTTTCTGTACTGCTATAATGGTACCCGGAGCCGGACTTGAACCGGCACGCTATTGCTAGCGAGGGATTTTAAATCCCTTGTGTCTACCAATTTCACCACCCGGGCAAAACTTGTGTTATCTATACATTAAAAAGCGTTGATAGTGCTTTTCGCTGGTAAGATAAGTGGTCGCTATTATAAGCGGTTATGCTGATAATGCAAGCCTAAATTAACATGACGTTAATAAATAATTGGAGGCTGGAGTCGGAATCGAACCGGCGTTAACGGAGTTGCAGTCCGCTGCATGACCACTCTGCCATCCAGCCAATCAAGGTGGACTATATTAGCAAAAATAATTTAAATTACAAGTCATTTTTTGGCTAAAAATAGCTTATTTGTTCACTTGTGCTGATTTTAGTGCTTTTTTATGAGTTTTTTACGTATTCAGGCTCATCAGTGAGCCGGACCCACTGATGAGAGTACTGATTATTGAGTATGTACTTTTATAATATCTCTTCGTTATTACGTTTGGCTCGTTTGATATCGCGATAAGTCGCGGTACAAATCAATACCAGCACGCCGAGCGTAATGGCTGGCCAAATTAAAATATATAAGCCGTAGATAAAGACGTTGTCCATGATATCTCCTTATAGTATTTATGAAGGGTTGCCTGTGCAGCTGGTCACATATTGACCAACTGCCAAACCCGCAAGCGGTGCTCGCTACCTGTGTTTATGAAAGCTCAGAGGTCGATGCCTTGGCTTTTTTATCATAATCGCCAACACGTTGATTGATTAAAGCAAAATCAAAGTGTTCATCACCCATGAGGCTAACGATGATACAAACGATGGTGCTGGCACCATAGGCCGTTAGTGAGGCCAGTAGTACCATGTACTGACGTAAGAAGCCTGTGGCAAAAATGAGCATCAGTACCAGCGTGATCGCTGCCGCTACCATGCCGATTTTACGACCCAAAAAGCCAAAGACCATCAGTCCAATCACGACTGCGGCGCCCACACTGGCCAGTATTTCAAAGAAAAGGGCAGTAAAGCCTGTCATCGGTAGCAGCTCAAAGCGTACCACACAGAATAGCAGCAGGCCGATGATGACCGCCGAGGTAAAGGCGGCATTGGTCACGCGGTTCCAAAACACACTGGCGATGACCGGGAAAACAATCGCGCCCCACAGCGCCCCTACAAAGACCAACATCACCAAGATATCTAGCTTAAAGCTGGCAAAGATCAGTCCGGCAGCGGTGGCGATAATCATCGTGCTACGACCAACGAGCATCATCGTTTTAGGCTTGACGCGGCCTTTGGCAATGTTTTTGCCATACACGTCCGCCATCATAATGGTCGATAATGCCGACAAATCCGAGTCGGCTGTCGATGATAGTGAGCCAATGACCAAGATAAAGAACAAGGCGATAAATACAGGGTGCAAGTAAGTGCTGACCATCTGCGGGATGAGGTTATTCATATTGCCATCTAGTGGCTCGATACCGATGGTCAAAGCCATCAATCCGATCATACCAAGACCGATGACGATACCAGCATAGCCGACTGTGGCGGTAATAAAGGTCTGTTTAATCTTAGTCTTATCGATCGCAAACAAGCGCTGCGTGATGGTTTGGTTACCAATCGCATAAGCAAGTACAGCGACAAAATAGGGCGCCCCTTGCTGAAAAAACGCTTCGGATGAAAAGAAATCCTGCTGTTCAAGCGTGAGGTTAGAGAGGCCATCGACCATGACTTGTGGCCCGCCCATCGCAAACAGTACCGCTGGAATAATGACAATACCGATGGCCATCAAAGCGACCAATTGCGCAAAGTCTGTAAAGACGGAAGCGCGAAACCCTGAGGTTAAGGTATAGCTTAGCACCCCGATACCTGCAATCATGACCCCTGTCTGAAACGATAATGGCGATAATACCGACACCAATGCCCCAGCCGCAGTAAAGTTGACCATCAAGCTAATTAAGCTGCCCATAAGGTTGGATATGGCTAAAATTAATTGGCTTGATGAGCCATGGCGGGCGTGGATAAGCTCACCTAAGGTATGACCATCGGGCGCAAGCTCACGAAAGCGCATACCAAAAGGATAGATGAATAAGATCATCAGCGCGCCCCAAAAGCCGTAATGTATCGGCCCTGACACGCCATACTTGTAGCCAGAGGTCGCCGCGGCATAAAATGATGCGGCCCAAATCCAAGTAGCGGTCATACTAGCAGCACCCATGCCAAAGCCGACACCGTGGCCTGCTACCATAAATCCTGAAGTGGTTTCTTTGTCTTTTTTGATCAGCAATGACAACAAATACGTGCCGCCATAAAACGCTAACAACAATAAAATAATGGTTAACGATGAAAATTGGAACAGTGACTCAGTTTTCAAATTCATACCTCGCGATTATTTTACATAAATAAAAGTTTAATAGGATATCTCTACCCAAAACTGTTAAGAATACAATAAAGCCCATAAAATTCTTATGTAGAGGCATCACACAGTGCTAACAGTTGGCCGTCATAAAAAGCGGTCAGCGCCGATCCAAATGTAGCGCGCTGGCGCACTTGGTGTTTTAAGAGTAGATCCTGCAACCTGTAAATGACAACTGCCCATTGACATCATGCCGGTTACTCACTGTTGTACGTCATTTGAAAAAATCACATGCAACAGTGAGCCATGTCTCACAAAAATCGCAGGGCAGTCATCAGCATGCGTCTATTGATGGATAATCCATCACGCTGTCAAGTGGTCATACTTGATAGTAGCTGGCTGCTATAGAGCGCTGACAAGGCAGGTATCTACAGCAAAATTATGGATAAGCACTCAGCCATCTGCTGATGACGATGCTAAGTGTAGACAGCTTTATCGGCTAATATTATGTATAGCCGGCTGAAATACACCCAAGCATGAGCGAATTTTTGCCCATGATTAGGTAATTGACGCATTACCTGTAGTTAAGTATCAAACACGCTACAGCCCTGATGCGTCGCACCATAGGCTCGGTATTTATAAATAAAACTACAGCTATGTTAACTATGTGTAACATACTCGTGCGCTAAGGGTACCCTATTCTGCCGTGAAGCTCAAATCTATCGGTCAGTTATTTATCATCAATGACCAAAAGGCAGAGACCGACCTCAAGAAAAATGGCATTGACAAATGGGGTTTATGAAAAGGTGTTTGTGAGGGTGTCAATAAGGCTAACGTATTGAATGGTGGCAGTATTAAATGCTCAATGTGAGGGTATCAAAGTAAACGAATCGGTGATAACGACAGGATTTAGAAAATGTGGTTAGGCAATACTCATCAAATACCAGTGTAGTAGGTGACTCTATTGTCACGCAAAAACCCAGCCAGCCCCAAACCATAGCGCTGGGCGACCCGTACGGCCGTACTGGTGGGCGCAGACATGCCAACAAGCCAAGGGATACGCCCACGAATCGATTTTTGTACCAGCTCGATAGACAAGCGTGAGGTCATCAGCACACAGTCTGCCTCTCGCTTGTTGCGCAGCTGCCAGCCAATCAGTTTGTCTAGCGCGTTGTGGCGGCCAACATCTTCAAACAAATACAGCTGCTCGTCATGCAGGGTCGCTGCAGCGTGTACCGCCCCTGTTAGCTGATGGGTATGTTGCATGGCAGTGATTTGCTGGCGCATATCCAATAGATAATCCAGACGCGGGCAGGCTGCCTGAATTGGTTGGCTATCTTGCGTATAAGCGCTCAAATCAGGTAGGGCTTGTGTCAGCCCCGTGATACCGCACATACCGCAGCCCGTTCGTCCCGCCAGTTGTCGCTTTTGGGCTTGGATGCGCTGATGGCAGCGTTGGCTCAGTCTGAGCTCTACCACATAGACGTCATAATCTTGCAGCTGTGTGAGAAGTGTCTCAAGCGTATCTGGCAAAGCGGCTGTATCTATTGCATTGTTTATAGGCGAGTTTTTAATAAGGGGCGCTTGTGCCCATGGTTGGCAACTGGCGCTGTCTGTCAATTGGGTGACTTCCCAATCGAGCAGCTCATGGCTATGCTCGATCAGCCCTTCGCTAAACAAAAACCCAACCGCCAAATACTCTAACTGATGAGGGCTGGCCATTAAGACGGCATAATGGATACCATTGATAACGATAGCGACAGCTGCTTCCACTGCCAAGTCCGCCGATTGCTCTTCACTGTGAAGCTGAGACTTATCCATTTGTCCAGTATTGTCTGGCATACGGCTATTGGCAAAGGTAGGTTTATCGGGCAGATAAAAATGCTTTTTCGCACAGTGGCTGCGGGCGAGTGGGACGGTGGTAGGCGATCTCGTAGAGACAGGCAGGGTGTTTTTTAGCGGATAGCTTCGCTCATTATCACTCTCAGGTATGGGGTTGCTTTTGCTTATCATGATGACTCAACACGCTTTATTGCCATGACAGATCGTCTGGCTGTTTTGGAATAACAATCAATATGGATAACACACCCATACGGCGCTATGCTAAGCGCCTTTATGGGACACGGCCTACGCTGACAATTTATGCTGATAGTACAGGGTCAGATAATCGCGCGGCTGTCGCAACACGCTGCAAAACCACCGTTGTCGATTTGTAGGCAGGTATGTGCGAGTCTGGCGCATGGGTATCCAAATCAAACAGGTCGTTACATTCAGGATAATAGGCGGCGACGGCATTGGCGGCGATATCCATTTCAGTCAATATGAGCGGCCCTAGTACGCGCGGCTTGTTTTTATGCGCTGTGTGGCTTGAGCTGCTGGCGTGCCGCGATACCATTACCTGATCTCCTTTTTGCCAGCCTAGGCGGCTCATCTCGTCTGGATGCATAAATAGCACGTCGCGGCGGTTGGTCTGGCGATAGCGATCGTTATAGCCAAAAATCATGGTATTAAATTGATCATGACTACGTACACTGGTCAATTGCCAGATTTTTTGTTCGATATTTTGGTCGCTGTCATTGCCAGAGGAGTTTAAGCCATCATTTAAGGCAGCGGCGGTGTCGGCCATTTGGGCTGCGACATAAGTGATGGGGTATTTCGGCACGATAAACTGTGCTTTACCACTGTCTGTATTCCACATGCGGTGGCGCGCTGGGTGGTATAAATGAAAACCGCGCTCGGCTGCCCGAATGCGCGTGTTGAAGTTCTCAAAGCCGTCAATCGCTTGGGCGATATAGTCGCGAATGAGATCGAAGTCGGTACTCATCGCCTGCCAAGGAATGTCGGTATCAGTCTTGAGCACATGCGTGGCGATATCGGCGACGATCTGCGCCTCGGATTTGAGCGCGTCGCTGACGGGTGTTAGGGTGCCTTGCGTCGGGACAATCTGACACATAGAGTCTTCGATGGTGGCAAACTGCTCACCTTTGGCCGTCACGATACGCTCAGTACGCCCTAGACAAGGCAGTATTAGGTTATGCGCCCCTGGGTAGAGCATGGTTTCATTGAGCTTGGTGCCCACAAATATATTGAGCTGTGTGGTGGTGAGTGCTTGCTCGATAGCGCTGGTATCGGGGGCGGCCACGGCATAGTTACCGCCCATACTCATAAAGACTTTGAGTTTGCCGGCGATCAATGCTTTGGCACCTGTCACCACATCAAAGCCTGCTGCTTGCGGCATTGGGCGCTTAAAGACGCGCGCTAGGCTGTCGAGTAGCTTTTGCGCTGGGCGCTCATGGATACCCATGGTGCGATCGCCTTGTACGTTAGAGTGTCCACGCACAGGAGATGCGCCTGCGCCCTCAATGCCAATCATACCCATCAATAATAATAGGTTGGTAATCATCGCTACATTGTCATCGCCTTGTACATGCTGAGTGATGCCCATGCCCCATGTGCAAATGGTCGCTGGACTATCGACGACCAACTTAGCAAGCCTGATAATCTCTGTCTGAGCGATACCGCAGCCTTGCTCGATATCCGTCCAAGATTGCTCGGTCAGCCATTGTTTTAATGGCTCGAACCCTGAGGTATGCGTTGTAATAAAATCGGTATTAATTTTATTATTCTCAATCAGCCATTTGGCAATGCCGGTCAGCAGCGCCGCATCGCCGCCGATTTGGATTTGCACGACTTCATCGACCATGGTGTCGCTTTGGCCTGCTGCCATATGCGTGGGTTTTTGTGGGTTTCGAAACTTACTCAAGCCTTGCTCGCGCATGGGGTTTATCGAGAGGATTTGGCAGCCTTGCTCATGGGCATGAGCGAGCATTTCGAGCATGCGCGGATGGTTGGTGGCGGGGTTTTGACCAAACATCAATATGAGCTTGGCTTGCTCAAAATCCTCTAGCATGACTGTCGCTTTGCCGACGCCCAGCTGTTTACCGAGCATTACTGAGGTCGGCTCATGGCACATGTTCGAGCAATCTGGTAAATTATTGGTACCAAAACAGCGTACAAACAATTGATACATAAAGGCTGGCTCGTTGGTCACGCGCCCTGAGGTATAAAATAACGCCTCATCTGGTGAGTCAAGTTGACCTAATTGCTCAGCGATACACTGATAAGCCGCCTTCCAAGAAATCGGTACATAGCGATCTTGTGCGGCGTCGTAATATAAAGGTTCTGATAAGCGCCCGCTATGCTCAAGCTCATAGCCCGACCAGCCTTGTAGCTCGGTGACGGTATGCCGCGCAAAAAATTGCGCATCCGCCTTTTTCGTCATGGTTTCGCTGGCGATGACTTTGATGCCGTTTTCGCAGACGTCGATGCGCTTGTGTGACTTATGGTCTGGCCACGCGCAGCCTGGGCAGTCAAATCCGCCTTTGGGTTGATTGCTTTTTAGGACGCTGACACTACCGCGTAAAAAGGTCTGATAATCCATCAGTTTGCGTGTCGAGGAGATCAGCGCAGGCCAACCGGCAGCAGGGTGGGAGTAAACAGGAATTTTGCGCATGACAGACCTCATCGATAAATGGCGGCATAATAGTGGTATTTCATCACTATATAATGCTCGCTGTACCGTGTGTAGCAGTAGTAACCATAGATAACAAAAAACCTTTAAGAAAAGCGCGTTTTCTTAAAGGTTTGCTTTGTTAGAGTGGTTTTATCAACAGCAAAGAACAACCACGGAGAACGCCGCGTTTAGGGCGATCAGTAGCGCGCGTCTTTGGGTTTTTTACCACTGGGCCAGTCATTGACTTTGCCTGCAAAATCAGGGCGCGGCTGATGGGTAAAAAAATGCGCCACGTCGACAGCATCTTGATCGCTTAGGACATTGCCGTGGCCCCATAGCCCTTTGGTCTGAATGCCCATGGGCATGTTGTATTTAATAAAGGCGGCAGCTTTATAGGTGCGAGCCATGCCTGCGCCGATATTAAAGGACTCATCGCCCCATAATGGCGGAAAAACGATGTCACCGCGACTGTCTTTGAGCCCTTCGCCATTGTCGCCATGGCAAGTCGCGCATTGTGCCTGATAGATTTGCTCGCCGCGTATAGGGTCCGGTGTCAATGAGGTATCGACAGCGCCTGCGTTTTTGATATCGACTTTGTGCTCTTTTGGCGTGTTTTGTGACAGCCATTTCATATAAGCCATCATCGCCTGCATCTCAGGTGACTCACGGTCTAAGGGTTTGCCATTCATTGAGCGCTGAAAACAGCCATTGATACGGGCTTCTAGATCGATTTCTTTGCCAGCACGCGGCATCACCCGTGGGTAGGTGTTATAGCTGTTGATATAGGGGTCGCCAAGCGGGACTTTGCCTTGTGATATATGGCAGCTATTACAGTTCATCTGCGCGCCGACGTGCTCTGGTAGCAGGCGCTTGGTTTCGTTGAGGAGCCGTTTGCCATAAAATATTTCCTCAGCATTTGGCTCATATAAGATGGCAGTGTCTTGCGGCAGTATATATGTGCCGATGTCTTCGTTGGCATCGTCGGCTGTGACCGTGTTAAATTCAGGCGCATTGCGCTCAGCAGGGGTAGGATTGGAGCAGCCACTGAAGGCGCCTATACTGATGACACCTAAGACGGCATAAACCGCGGCGCGCGGCCATGTAAATAGTAAATGGGTCATTGGTTTGCTCCTTTTTCTGCAGCGTCAATGCTTAGGTCTGGGGCGATATCGGTACTGGTTTTTGGTTTTTTGGCGAGAAAGGCGCGCATTTTTACCACGTCATTGACGTCGATTTTGGGCGCTTGGTTGGTCCAGCTGTTGCGAACATAGTTGACCACCTCGGCCACATCCGCATCGCTTAAGTTAGAAAACTCAGGCATGGTAAATGCCATACGGTCATAAGGGGTCTTGGGCATCCGGCCGCCGCTTAAGGTGATTTGCAAGACGGAGTCCGCGTTTTTAGAATACACCGCGCTATTACCATCAAGGGCGGGGAAGATACGGGCGACACCTTGACCATCGGCGCGGTGACACACTTGACAATACTCTGCGTAGAGGATTGCGCCGCGTGAGTCATAGTTGCCATCTAACAGTTTTTGCGTGGTGGTGTCTGCTTTATTCGGCAGGGTTTCTTCTTTGTTTGGTGCAGGGCTTAGGGTTTTGAGGTAGGACGACATGGCGTTGATATCGTCGTCAGTCATGTATTGGGTGCTGTGCTCGACCACTTCAGCCATGGCACCAAAGGCAGCAGTGGTGTCGGTACGGCCAGTCTTAAAGAAGTCGTTTAACTCTGCCACTGTCCACGTGCCAAGTCCGCGATGCTCGCCGCGTATGCTTTTGGCACGCCAGCCATCGATGACCGCGCCGCTTAGATATTTGTTGGAGTCCGCGTTACTGAGCGCGACCTCTTGAAAGCCGATACCGCGGCCAGTGTGACAAGAGCCGCAATGTCCAGGGCCTTCGATTAAATACTGACCACGAGTCAAGAGCGCATCGTCCGTCTCAGGGACAAACTCACGCTTGCGATCAAATAACACCTGCCAGTAGGCTAAGGGCCAGCGCCAATTGGCCACTGGTGGTAGCTCGCTCTTTAGGTTAGCTTGCTGAACGGGTTTGACATCAGACATAAAAAACGCATACATCGCGGCCACGTCCTCATCTGGCATCAGCTGATAAGACGGGTAGGGCATCGCAGGATACAAGGCTTTGTTATCACGTCGTACCCCGTGTTTGACCGCATTTTTGAAATCATCAAAACTATAATTGCCGATGCCCGTGTCTTTGTCGGGGGTGATGTTGGTTGAGTAAATCGCCCCAAGCGGCGTCAGCATCGGTAGACCGCCTGCATAAGTCTCGCCGTCAAGCGTCGTATGACAAGCGACACAGTCTGCGGTACGGGCGATGTACGCGCCTTTTTTTATCAAGGTCGGGTCGGTGATATCGACCTCGATATTGCTCGTGCTGGTGCGCATATTTGGCAGTAATTGTCCAATAATAAAGGCAATGACCAGCCCGATAATACCGATGATCAAGATAATCAGTGGCCACTTTTTGTTTTTCATCCGTCCACCCTCCATAAGATAGCTGTGTCCAGCCCACCGTGCCCTAGGATTGCATACGGTGCGCATGACGATTTAAAGGTCGTACTATGATGATTGAGTATAGGGCAGGCGCGCCAATGGCGATATTGTGGAAAACCACATTATAATTGGGGTTTTGGTTTATAATGTCGACTGATAGGTCCAGTGGGAAGTGAGCACGATGTACAAAGGCTCTAAAAATAAGGCGGCGTGGCATGCGTCTGTTGGTGCCGTCTTGCTGCTTGTGATGACGTTATATAGTGGGGTAGGTGTCGCGACAGCATTTGCGCAGACGTATTATTTGGGTGTGCTAGCGCCGCAAGGCGAGAGAGCCGCGCAAGATCGCTGGCAGCCATGGTTAGATGATATCAATCGGCAACTCGCCGAGGACACGGTGATATTAGTGCCGTTGGCATTAGAAAACTGGCAACAGCAAATACAAGCCAAACAGTTTGCATTTGTGCTGGGTCCGCAAGTTCAGTTTATAAAAATGAATACCACTAAATGGCGCTGGCTGGCTACGTTGCAGGCGCCGACAGTGTTGTCTGAGCCGGCGCTGTCGGTCGATGATAAGGTGCAAGGCTTTCGGGCACATACGCTCACCCAACGTGCGTCGCAGGCGACGGTTAGCTTGGCTCAGCAGTTTCGCCAAATACCTGAGCCGATAGCGCAGCAACAGCCCAGCGCGATGGAAGCGGTCGCCAGTGCCTTATGGGTGGCAGCCGATAGCGACATATATCGTTTGTCAGATTTACAGCGCCGTACGGTGGCCGCAGTCGATGCCGATGCGTTTGGTGGATATTTGCTGGGCGCGCATTTACTACAGCAAAACAGCATCACGCCCAGTCATTATCACGTACAGTTCACCGGCTATCCGATTGAGCGGAGTTTGCAGGCTTTGGCCCATGGCAGGGTCGATGCTGCCATCGTGCCGCTATGCTTAATGGAGGAGATGACGCGGCAAGGGAAAATACATGCCAAACAATATCGTCTACTGCATCCAGTCGCGACCGCATCAAACTGCCAGTCTTCTACAGCGATCTATCCCAACTGGACGTTGGCCGCCACTGAGCAAGCACCGGCGGCATTGGTACGGCAAGTCAGTCAGCAGGTATTTGCCCCGCCGCCAGCAGAGCAAATGTCTACGGCAGGGCTGCGCTGGCTACCTCCAGAGTCTAGCATGGAGGCTGAGCGTGTCTTATATGAGATGCAGCGTCATCCAGCCCAAAAACCGCTCAGCGCTCATTTGCTCGACTGGATACAAGCGCATCGGCTGGGGGTCGGCGTGCTGGTGTTTATTATTTTGATATCGACCATCAATTATGGCTGGATGAGTTGGCTGGCATGGCGTCGACGCCAAAAAATACTGACGCAAAACCGTCTCATTCGTGACTATGATGAGCAGCTGCGTCAATCAGAGCGTTTTGCGGTCATTGGTGAGATGAGTGGTGCCATCGCCCATGAAATCAATCAGCCGCTGGCAACCATCCAAAACTACGCACAAGGACTGCTAATACGGCATCAGCATAAGACTAAGACAGAAACAAATAATAAAGAGACACAAAATGCCTTAGAGCAGATCGTCCATGAGACCAGACGTGTCGCGGCGGTCGTCAACAACATCCGTAGCTGGGCAGGACGTCCGCAGCGGAGCGCCGCCGATGACGTGAGGGTCGACATCATAGCGACCTATCGGCAGTGTGTTTTATTATTGGGTGATAAAGCGAGCGGTATCGATTTTTGGCTGATAACCGACTATAAAGGCGTGACCCTGCCGCATCTGCTCTTAGATCAACTGCTCATCAATACCATGAGCAATGCCGCCCAGCAAGGTGCGACAAATATCTCGTTACGCTGTCAGATAGATAGCCGCCATGACAAAAAGTGGCTGGCGCTGCATGTCAGTGACGACGCAGGAGGGTTTGATGTGCGGCAATTGGCTCAGTCTCATCAGCACGAGGCTGCATCTGGATATTATGCCGCGCAGTCGAGCAAAGCGGACGGTCTGGGGCTGGGTCTGATGATTTGTCAGCGGCTGTGTAAGTCCATAGAGGCACAGATAGCGCTAAGTAATATCGAAGTAGCCGCAGAGCTCGATAAATATCCTGTGGCAAACGCTCAGACCTATCGCTTTCGGCGTACCTTACAGGGTAAACTGCAGTCGCTCCCCGCGCATCTAGGCCAGCCGCCAGCAAATACGCTGGGCGCGCAAGTCTCTTTTTATTTGCCGCTGTCTGTAATAGATAGAAACAACAGGCAGTAATATAGCCAGTTGAATAGAAAACGGTTATAAATTGTGAGGCGTGATGGGGATAAGTTTTACGTGTGTGCTGCATGCCTTCGATGCTGCGCAACCTATATTTAAAAACACCATCATTTATCATCACTCAATTGGGCCAAAAAGGTTTATATGATTTTCTCCCCTTTGACACACATCTCTGAGCAGGGTCAAGATACGCCTATGATGTCATCTGACCACGTACCAAAAACCAGCGCTGAGCCCCTTGTCGTTCATATCATCGATGATGAAGAAAGCGTGCGCCTCTCTTGTGAGTTTTTACTTGGGAGTTTGGGGGTGCAAGCGCAAGGATGGCCGAGTGCGTTAGCGTTTTTGCAGCAGGTAGATATCTATCGTCCCGCTGTCATCATCAGTGATTTGATGATGCCGGAGATGAGCGGGCAGGCGCTACAGGAGTATCTGAATACTCATGATAGCCCTATGGCGCTCATCGCTTTGACAGGTAATGGCGAGATTGCTGATGCGGTAAATATGCTCAAACAGGGCGCAGCCGACTATTTAGAAAAACCCATAGGCAGTCAGCGTCTACAGCAAGCGTTGGCACAGGCGCAAGCATTAACCATCAAGCGTGCCAAACTGTACGAGATTCGCAAGCTGTATGCTCAGCTGACGGATAAAGAAAAGCTGGTAGCCGATGAGCTGCTACAAGGTAATATCAATAAAGTCATCGCCGACCACTTAGATATTGCCGTGCGCACAGTCGAGGTGCACCGCTCACAAGTGATGAAAAAGATGCAAGCGCAGCATGTCAGTGAATTGATTCAAAAGCTGGTGCTGCTTGACGCTTAGGGCATGTCCTTACTGGTGACTCATTTTGCGGTCTACTTACCAGCTATCGAGGACCTATTTTTAAATAAGCACTGTGCATAACATCAATGACTTAGCTTAAAATCAGGCTATCATCTTCGACCTTTTCACCACGGGTTTGCTCGAACATATCGAGCAGGTCATGGACGGTCATGCCGCGACGAGTGTCTCCTGCGACATCTAAGACCACTTGGCCTTGATGTAGCATCACCGTGCGCGTGCCGTGCGCCAGCGCCTGCTGCATAGAGTGGGTGACCATCATCGTCGTAAGGCTGTTGTCTGTGACGATCTTATCAGTCAGCTCCAAGACAAACGCTGCTGTCTTCGGGTCAAGCGCGGCCGTGTGCTCATCTAGCAATAAGATTTTGGAAGGCTGGAGCGAGGCCATCAGGAGGCTAACTGCCTGACGTTGCCCGCCTGATAGCAATCCCATGCGGTCAGTTAAGCGGTTTTCTAATCCCAGTTTGAGTACGGACAGCTTTTCGCGAAACAAATCACGGTTATTTTGGTTTAAGGCAAAGCTCAACCCACGCTTGCCGCCGCGTTTGTACGCCAGTGCCATGTTTTCTTCGATGGTGAGTGCCTCGCAGGTGCCCGCCATCGGGTCTTGAAACACGCGAGCGACCCAGTGCGCGCGCTGATGCGCGGTTTTTTTGGTGACATCAATACCATTGAGTAAGATTGAGCCACTATCGACACGTGTGGTACCACTGACAGCATTCAAAAACGTGGATTTACCGGCACCATTGGTACCAATCACCGTCACAAACTCACCATCAGCAATGTTGAGATTGATGCCGCGTAGCGCCGGATTTTCGATAGGCGTGCCTGGGTTAAAGGTTAACCGCAAATCTGTGGCTTGCATCATAGTCGTTATTCCTTATTGTCACTTTAAGACAGTCACTTCAAGCTTATATTGCTACTTTACCCACTATTAAGCGCGAGCCTTACGAGATAAAAACTTGGTTTTGGCTTTTGGTAGTACCAGTGCCAGTACCACCAGTAGGGCGGTGATTAGGTTTAAATCCTGCGGACCAAAGCCGATGCTACGTAGTGTATCGCTCGATAGCGCCACCTGAATAAACAGCTTATATAGTACCGCCCCGACGATAACAGCAAAGGTAATCAGCCAGATACGCTTGGCAGGAATGATGGTCTCACCGATGATGACGGCTGCTAGACCAATGACAATGGTACCGATACCGATAGAGATGTCCGCGCCGCCTTGTGTTTGTACAAACAAAGCACCTGCCAGTGCGATTAGACCATTGGATATGGCCATACCGATGATGGTCATCCATGAGGTGTTGATACCTTGGGCTTGTGCCATCCGTAGGTTGGAGCCTGTGGCGCGCATCGACAAGCCAGTTTCAGTGTTATAAAACCAATCTAAAAACAGCTTGGCCAGTAAGATCACCACCCCAATGATCAAGCAGCGCATCCAATAGCCGTTGCCATCGGTTACCAAGCTGCTAAATACAGTGGTCTCACCAAGGA
This sequence comes from Psychrobacter sp. L7, assembly GCF_002810365.1. Taxonomy (NCBI): domain Bacteria; kingdom Pseudomonadati; phylum Pseudomonadota; class Gammaproteobacteria; order Moraxellales; family Moraxellaceae; genus Psychrobacter; species Psychrobacter sp. L7. The sequence continues at coordinate 34,298 of NZ_NEXR01000007.1, read as the reverse complement.
GCGGTAAGTTTGGCGCACCCATGATGCGCAAGTTGACAGAATATAGCGCGACCATCACCAAGATACTGGCAAGTAGCTGCAAGATACCCAGCTTGACGTGGAGCCATGCCGTGACGATACCTGCGACTGATCCTGCGAGCATACCAAACGCGCAAGCTAGCCATGGGTTGATACCAGCGACGATAGAGATACCAGCGACAGCGCCGCCGAGCGGAAAACTGCCATCAGCCGTCAGATCAGGAAAGTCGAGCGTACGAAATGAGATCAGGACGCCAAGTGCAACAAGGCCATAAATCAGACCGCTTTCAAGCGCACCAAAAAAAGCAATTAAAGACATAAGAGATCAGTAAGTCATAACCAAGTGTCCGGCGCGTGAGAGTCACATAAATGCGCGGCGATTGCCACACTCATATAAACGCCAAACAGCTAAGCGGTGAATTTAACAGATTAAACAATCTGCGGTTAGGGTAAACCAAAACATATCACGATGAATAACGATCATAAGCTACCTTGGTTTTAATTATATAGCCCCATCGGACAAAACCAACGACAGACAGCCATGAATAGCGCTGTCTGTTTGGTGGTTTTGCTGATAGATAGACGCTGCTATGTGACGTCAAAGATAAAAGGCCGTTATTCTATCACTTCTTTGGCGTTATCGATAACCGCTTGTGACAAAGTAATGCCTTCTTCAGTCGCATGTTTTGGACTGACATACAAATCTAGCGCTTGCGGCGTATAGACAGGGATAGCGCCGGCTTTTTCACCATTTAAGATACGCACAACGATTTTGCCAGTTTCGCGGCCAAGATCGTAGTAGTTGACGCCCAACGCCGCCACCGCACCGCGCTCGACTGAGCTGGTGTCTGAGGCAATCAGTGGGATCTTACTTTCTTTGGCGATTTGGTATAGCGACTCATAAGCCGACACCACGTTGTTATCGGTTGAGGTGTAAATCATATCCACCTTACCCTCAAGACTGCGGGCGGCCATGGCGATGTCGTTACTACGCTGTGCTGGCGCTTCATGCACATTGATACCAAGTGGCGTCAGCTTTTCTTTTAGGTTTTTTAGGATGATGGTTGAGTTGACTTCACCTGGGCTATAGACGTAACCGACGTTTTTTAGGTCTGGGATGATCTGACGCATCAGCTCGATTTGCGGCTCATAGGGTAGCGCATCTGATGCGCCAGTGACGTTGGTGCCTGAGCCATCAAGTTTCGGTACTAGCTTGGCGGCGACAGGGTCAGTCACAGCCGAAAACACCATCGGAATGGTGCTGGTCGCTGCCGCAACAGACTGAGCGGATGGGGTGGCAATCGCGACGATAGCGTCTGGCTCATCCGCGACGAACTGCTTGGCGATCTGTCCGGCTGTTGCCGTATTGCCTTGTGCGCTTTGAAAGTTAACCGTTAGGTTTTCACCGTCTTTAAAACCTGCTTCATCGAGCTCGTCGATCACGCCTTTACGTACGTCATCTAAGGCAGGATGCTCGACAATGGCGGTAATGGCGACCGTTTTCATTTGCGTGGCGGTACTGTCTGTCGCACCGTCAGTACTGTTGGTGTCTTGGGCTGTCTGATTACAGCCAGTTAAGATCGCAGTACAAACGCTGCCTAATAACAGCGCCTTACTGAAGTTGAAATGACCAAAACGGTTTTGATAAAACATAGCTCTCACTCCTGAAAATAATAATGTGTCCGTACATTATTTAATAAATGGGTAAAGGATAACGTCAGTTGACTGTGTCATACAATTACTGCATCACACGCCCTATGACTACTGCGCAGTGGCTTGTGCTTTTTTGTCGATATTGATGGCGTTTTTTAGCAAATCCTCACTCAAGCTGACGCCTTGCTCAGCGGCATGCTTTGGACTGGCGTACAAGGTTAAGGTGTTCATGACCTCAGGCTTGATGGCACTCACGGTTTCACCATTTAGCACGCGATAGACCATCTTGCCTGTGGTACGACCAAAATCATAATCATTGACCCCAAGTGCGGCGGTCGCGCCGCGTCGTACGCTAAACTCGTCCGAGGCAATCACCGGAATATCCAGCTCGTTGGCTGCGCCTGCCATGGCTTCAAAGGCGGATACCACGTTGTTGTCAAGCGAGGTATAAATGACATCGGCACGACCTGAGAGGCTGCGCGTTGCCATGGCGACATCGGTTGGGCGATTGGCCGTGACATCTAAGATAGTAAGGCCATAATTTGGCGCGGCTTTTTTGAGCTGATCGAGCACCACCACAGAGTTGACTTCACCTGGGCTATAGACATAGCCGATGGTTTTGGCATCGGGGACGATTTTTTTGATATTGTCCAGTTGCGGCTCGATAGGCAGCTCACTTGATAGGCCAGTGACATTTGACTGGATAGGCACATCATTGGCATCGATGAGTTTCGCCGCCACAGGGTCTGAGATGGCGGTATAAATCACAGGGACGGTTTTGGTAGAGGCCACCACTGACTGTGCCGAGGGCGTCGATATGGCGACGATGGCATCAGGGTTGTCGCCGGCAAACTGTTTGGCGATTTGCCCTGCGGTGGCAGTATTACCCTGCGCACTTTGGAAGTTTACTGTGAGGTTTTGACCTTCGATGTAGCCATTATCAGCCAGCTCATCAATGATACCGCGGCGCATCTCATCTAGCGATGGATGTTCGACGATCTGGGTGATGGCCAAGGTCTTGGCAGGTTTGTCGGCATCAGTACCAGCGCTATCGGCGGCGGTGTCGGTGGCGTCTGAGCAGCCCAGTAGTCCAAGGGCCGCGCTCATGGCGGCACCATATAGGCTAAAGCGTAAAGTAGTAGCAAAGGTCATGTTATTCTGGCTCGTCGGTTAAAGAAGTGCAGGTTACCCGAGTCAATATTATGTACATGCTGAGATAACGGGCGAACATAAAAGTAATCAATCCATGATTATTACGTCCATATTATGACAGTAATGTAAGTTATCGCAATAAAAAATTAAGGCGAGTTCGTCATGAGTCATCTCGCCAAATATATTGACAATGGGGTTTCTCAGCTTTTATCGGCAAAAACGCAAAAAAGACGTCACTTGGACGTCTTTTTTGAAACAAAAAAATCATAAAGGTACAAAGAGCATGACGCTCAAAACCGACTTTACGCTAACGTATCGCCAATCACGCAGTCATCTGGCAAGGTGACGACCGTAAGCCCTGTCTTTGGATGACCGGTTGAGAGTACCATGCCTTCTGAGACACCAAACTTCATCTTGCGCGGCGCCAGATTGGTGACGCAGATCACCTTTTTATCCAATAACTGCTCAGGCTCATAAAATTTACGAATACCGCTAAACACATTGCGCGGAGACTCTTCGCCGACATCTAGGGTAAATTGCAATAGTTTGTCCGCGCCTTCGACATGGTTGCACGCGACCACGTGCGCCACTTTCATCTCAACCTTGGCAAAATCCTCGATACCGATATAGTCGTCTGACTCGCTTGCGTTGTCTGCGGCAGAAGCCGGCTGATCAACCGCTGGCGTCTCACTCTGGGTTAGCGATGCTTTGGAGTCTTCAATCATGGCGGTGACGTCTTTTTCTTCGATACGCTGCATGAGTGGCTTGAATTTATTGATTTTATGACCCAGTAGCCACTCATTGCGGCTGGCAAAGCTTAAGTCTTCAATATTCAAAAACGTTTTGGCATTGGCGGTCAGCTCAGGCAATACTGGCGCCAAATAAACCATGAGCTGACGGAAGATGTTGATCGCCACCGAGCAGACGTCTTGCACCTCTTGTTCAGTACCTTCTTGCTTGGCAAGTGACCATGGTTTTTTGCCATCGATATATTCGTTGGCCTTGTCCGCACACTGCATGATAAGGCGCATGGCACGGGAGAACTCGCGGTTTTCATAAGCGGCGGCAATCTCATCGCCCGTTTTGGTGATGTCTTCTAATAACTCAGGCTCAGCGCAGGCCTCTGAGAGCATCCCGTCGTATTTTTTGACGATAAAACCGGCGCTGCGACTGGCGATATTGACCACTTTACCCACCAAGTCAGAGTTGACCTTTTGCATAAAGTCTTCTAAATCAAGGTTGATGTCCTCGACCTTGTCCGACAGCTTGCTGGCGAAGTAATAACGCAAATACTCTGGGTGCAAGTGCTCGGCATAAGTCTCAGCTTTGATAAAGGTGCCGCGTGACTTACTCATTTTTTCGCCATTGACCATTAAGAAACCATGGGCAAAAACGCCCGTTGGCGTGCGGAATTCACTACCGGCTAGCATGGCAGGCCAAAATAGCGCATGGAAATACACGATGTCTTTACCGATGAAGTGATACACCTCGGTTTTATGCTCATTTTCCTGTGCCCAGTAGCGGTCAAAGTCCAATTCGTTTTCGGTTCCCTCTCGCTTATCACAGAGGTTTTTAAAGCTGGCCATGTAGCCCACTGGTGCATCGAGCCATACATAAAAGTATTTGTCTGGCTCATCGCTTGGCGTATCAGGTATCTGAAAACCAAAATACGGCGCATCGCGCGAGATGTCCCAACTGGTGAGACCCGCTTCAAACCATTCTTGCAGCTTATTGGCGACCGAGACTTGCAAACGCTCATCACTGCGGGTCCAGTCTTTTAAAAACTGCTCAAATTCTGGCAAATCAAAGAAATAATGCTTTGAGGTTTTGAGTACCGGCGTGGCATCCGACAACGTCGAATAAGGGTTTTTTAGCTCGGTGGCATCATAGGTGGTGCCGCAGACTTCACAGTTATCACCATATTGGTCTGGGCTAGCGCATTCTGGGCACTCTCCCTTGACAAATCGATCGGCCAAAAACAATTGTTTTTCGGGGTCAAACAATTGCTCGACATCCTTTGTGCTGATGTGGCCGGCGTTATTTAGACGACGATAAATCAGCTCAGAAAACTGTTTGTTTTCTTCTGAGTGGGTGCTGTGGTAGTTGTCAAATTCAATCAAAAACTTCGCAAAGTCTGCTTCGTGTGAGGCTTTGACCGAGGCGATTTGCTCTTCTGGCGTGACGCCATTGGCTTCTGCTTTGAGCATGATGGCTGTACCGTGCGCGTCATCGGCACAGACATAAGTGACCTGATGGCCTTGCGCCTTCATGGCACGTACCCAGATGTCTGTCTGAATGTATTCTACAAGGTGCCCCAAATGGATGTAGCCATTGGCGTAGGGCAGCGCACTGGTTACTAAAATCTCACGCACTTTTATCACCTATATTTTTGTATAAATGGGTTGATTATCAAACGTCACACGCTGTTTATAAAGGTATGATGATGACGTTATCAAGGCTAAAAACTTCTAAAATAAGCAAAAGTCTAAAAAGTGTGCCTATGATACCGTAATTCGGCCAAATTTGTGATATTCCTTAGTAATTAACGCTAAGTGATGGCTGAATCTTTATAAAAAACCAGCATCGCTTTGACATAAAAAACCCACCGAGCGCAGGCTAAGTGGGTGGTATTCGTGGTTATCATCAATCGAAAATAAAACGACTGTAGAGTGAGGTGCGCTAAGGCTAGGCGAGCGGTGCGATCAAAAAGAACCAAACATCGTCCCTAAGATGATGATAGCGACCACTGCGACCAGCGGAATCACGATGGTGACCATGGCTAGGTTGAGATACGACTGCTTATGAGTCAAGCCACAAATCGCCAGCAAGGTGATGACCGCGCCACTGTGCGGCAAGGTATCCAGACCGCCTGCTGCCATGACCGCCACACGGTGCATCAGCTCAGGGTCGATACCAGCATTGACTGCCATTCTAAGATAGTCTTCACCCAAGGTTGAGAGAGCGATACTCAAGCCACCAGACGAGGAGCCAGTGATACCTGCCAAGGTCGTCATCGCCACCGCTTCTGAAATCAAAGGATTGTCAGGGTTTAGGTTTAAGATGCTATCACGAATGATAAGAAAGCCTGCGAGTGAGGCAATCACCGCGCCGTAACCCACTTCCGACGCCGTGTTAAAAATCGGCAACATCGAGTCGTAAGTACCACGGTTGATGGTTTTTTGTAGATTATTCCAATGACCGATACGCAGCACAATTAAAACCGTACAAGCAACGACCAATGAGATGATAATTGACCAAAGGCCAAGCGAGCCTGCGATATTGAGATCAGGGAACTGCGCTTGTAAGGCGCTAAATTCCATTGACGGAAAGATGAAATAGGTCAGAACGGCGTTTAGAGCAATAACCAATACCAATGGAATCATAGCGACGGTAAATGAGGTGTGGTGCGTACTGAGGGTTTCGGTTTCTTTTTTAACCGCACCAACACCGCCCACATCTGTTTCGTCATGCTGACCATAGCCTTCACCTGCGGCATTGGCTTTTTTGGCGCGTGTCTGTAGCCATAGCCAGCCGCAGACAAACATAATGGTACCGCCGATGATACCCAGTATCGGTGCGGCAAAAACATTGGTATTGTAGTATGGGATTGGGATGGCGTTTTGAATGGCTGGCGTGCCTGGTAGCGCTGTCATGGTAAAGGTAAAGGAGCCAAGCGCAATCGCCGCTGGAATCAAGCGCTTGGGTACATCTGCAGCCTTAAATAAATCCTTGGCGATTGGATAAATGGCAAAGGCCACAACAAACAACGACACACCGCCGTAGGTCAAGATAGCGCAGACTAAGATGACGGCGAGAATGGCTTTGCTGGCACCGAGTTTTTCGACCACAGTATTGGCGATCGCTGTCGCCGCGCCTGAGTCTGCCATCAAGCGCCCAAATAGCGCACCTAGCAAAAATATGGGGAAAAACTTAAGCAAAAACCCACTTAACGCGCCCATAAACACATCGGTATAAGCCGGAATACTGCTAAGAAAGTCGCCCGACAGTAATACGGCCAGCGTCGCCATAATCGGTGCTAATATCAGCACTGAATAACCGCGATAAGCAAAGAACATCAATAATAATAATGTAATGACAATAGCAAATGTGCTAAACATAATCGCCCTCCTTGGCAAAGTTCAATCAGCGAGTATGCAGGGCATGTTTATCGGGGTCAATAAAATTAATCAAAATATGTGATTTTCGATTTTTTATCAAACATTAATCTAGAATAATATGATATTGACTTACCTCATACCCCGCCACTGTGCTGTCTCGTTCGTTCTTAGTGTTATTGTCTTCTCGCTACGAGATTTATATGTTAAGTTAGCATAAGTATTTGATATATGATATATCGATATAAAGTGTATTAATATAAATTTAAAACAGTCAATACGCTATTGATTGGCACAGTAAATAAATCATGATAGATAATGGACGTTAATAACAAAAACAGACTTGCAAGGAGATAAGCATGAGTCGCTCAAAAGTATACAGTAGTGCCGAAGAGGCGCTAAAAGGTGTGGTAAGTGATGGACAAACACTTGCTATCGGCGGTTTTGGTCTGTGCGGTATTCCTGAAGCGTTAATCGAAGCGCTACGTGATAGCGGTGTCAAAGATTTGACTTGTATCAGTAATAACGCCGGTGTCGATGACTTTGGCTTAGGATTACTACTACAAACCCGTCAAATTAAGAAAATGATTTCGTCTTACGTCGGTGAAAACAAAGAGTTTGAGCGTCAATACTTGGCCGGCGAGTTAGAGGTTGAGCTGACGCCGCAAGGCACCTTGGCCGAAAAACTGCGCTCAGGCGGTGCAGGCATTCCTGCATTTTATACCGCCACAGGCGTTGGTACGTTGGTCGCTGAAGGCAAAGAAACCCGTGAGTTTGACGGCCGTACGTATGTGCTAGAGCATTCACTGCGCGCCGATGTGGCATTGATTAAAGCGCAAAAAGCAGATAAGGCAGGCAATTTAATCTTTAATAAGACCGCTCGTAACTTCAACCCAGATTGCGCGATGGCAGGCAAAGTGACCATCGTCGAGGTCGAAGAAATCGTCGAGACAGGCGCTCTTGACCCTGATGACGTGCATCTACCTGGTATCTTTGTGCAGCGTATTGTCTTAAATAATAACCCCGAAAAACGTATCGAAAAAACCACCACGAAAGCCGCTGAGAGTGCTTAGTTAGTGGTTTTATCCGAACCTTTCAAAGATGACGTTAATAATAGAATATTGTAATACCACTTCTAAAAATTGAGCAGCAAGTAAGATAACTCTAAGTGCTACATTTTGTAGACTAAGCGAGTTTGATGCCGCTAATCATATTTCTTGGAGTGATTATAAAAATAAGGAAATCACCATGGCATGGACAAGAGAGCAGATGGCACAGCGTGCCGCACAAGAGTTGCAAGACGGCTATTATGTAAATTTGGGCATCGGACTACCGACCCTCGTGGCCAACTACATTCCTGATGATGTGGATGTTTGGCTACAGTCTGAAAATGGCTTATTAGGTATTGGCGAGTTTCCAACGGCGGAGAATGTCGATGCCGATTTAATTAATGCAGGCAAGCAAACGGTGACCGCAGAGCCGGGGGCCAGTTATTTTAGTAGCTCAGAGTCGTTTGCCATGATTCGTGGCGGTCATGTCAATCTGGCAATATTAGGCGCGATGGAAGTGTCAGAAAAAGGGGATTTGGCCAACTGGATGATTCCCAAAAAAATGGTCAAAGGCATGGGCGGGGCGATGGATTTGGTCGCAGGCGTACAGCGCGTGATTGTACTGATGGAGCAAGTCAACAAACACGGCGACCCAAAAATCCTTGCAGAATGCGCGCTACCCTTGACGGGCAAAGGCGTGGTCGATCGTATTATCACCGAGCTTGCAGTGTTAGACGTCACCCATGATGGCCTAAAGCTGGTGGAATTGGCAGAGGGTGTCAGCTTTGAGGAGCTACAAGAAAAAACGCCAGTGAGCATTGTGCAATAACGGCGGCCAACAAAGACTGAAAACAGCCAACTGATAAAGGATGATCGCATATGGCGACCCAATTACAACAAGATTTGACAGGCAAAGTGGCCTTAGTCACAGGCGCTGCAAGCGGTATCGGACGCGATATCGCCGAAACCTATGCCAAGGCAGGCGCTGCGGTTGGTATTGCTGATATCAATCTGGCCGCCGCCCAGCAAACGGTTGATGCCATCGAGTCAGCTGGTGGCCGTGCGCTGGCAATCGCCATGGATGTCACCGCAGAGCAAGCGGTGGGTGAGGGCGTGCAGCAGCTGGTAGATACGTTTGGTAGTATCGATATTCTCGTCTCCAATGCCGGTATTCAAATCATTGATCCTATCGATAAGATGGCGTTTGCGGACTGGAAAAAAATGCTCGCCATTCATTTGGATGGGGCGTTTTTGACCACCAAAGCGGCCACGCAGCACATGTATAAAGATGACAAAGGCGGTACGATCATCTATATGGGTTCGGTGCACTCGCACGAAGCATCGCTATATAAAGCGCCGTATGTCACTGCCAAACATGGACTCCTAGGGCTGTGCCGTGTGTTGGCAAAAGAAGGCGCGCCTCATAATGTCCGCGCGCATGTGATCTGCCCTGGGTTTGTCAAAACCCCACTGGTCGAAAAACAAATCCCCGAACAAGCCGCCGAAAAAGGCATCAGTGAAGAGTTAGTGGTGAATGACATTATGCTGGTCAATACCGTCGATAAAGCGTTCACCACAGTCGATGATATTGCCCAGCTGGCTTTGTTTTTAGCGGCATTCCCAAGCAATGTCTTTACTGGGCAATCCATCGTCGCCAGCCATGGTTGGTTTATGAATTAATAAAATCCAAACTGAGCCAGTCGCGGGTTTATGGCGCTTTTATATAAATTGATACCATCCATGTTTGTTTGTGGTATCAACTTTGGCAACACTGACCGTGATTGTGATTTGCTGGCTATTTGAGGCGTTTGACCATCATCAGCTTGCTAATAAAAGACCAATCCATTAGGATTTGATTTTATGTTGACTTGAGCCAATTGTATTGGCTCTTTTTTATGAGCGCCTGTTGCCTGACTTCGCGCTGCACGGAGTGACAATGATGAATGAGAAAGATTTTGCAGAAACGTTTGCAGCCAAGTTAAGCGACGCTGTCGCACAGCAGCAAATTGATCAGTCGGTACAGCAGTTGCAAGACCTGCGACCTATCGATAGCGCTGACGTACTGGCATTAATGACGCCTACGCTTGCGTGGCCATTACTACAGCGTCTGCCCAATCGTGCGACAGTGTTTGCCTACTTAGCGCCTGATATTCAGGTTGCCATGGCGCAGGTGTTCCCGCGGGCAAGCCTAGCAAAGATTGTCGGCGAGATGCCCGCTGATGAGCGTACCGATTTATATAAGCGTCTCAATCAAGCGCAGCGTGATGCCCTGCTGCCAGCGTTGGCACAGGCAGAGCGCGAAGATATTCGCAGACTCTCCGCCTATGAAGAGCGTACCGCTGGGGCGCTGATGACCTCAGACTATGCGACCTTGAGCGCTCAGATGAGTGTCGCTGAGGCATTGGCCGCGCTACGCTTAGAGGCGCCGGATGCTGAGACCATTTATCATGCTTATGTCATCGATACGGCGCGCAAGCTGTTGGGTGTGGTGTCCTTGCGTGTATTGATTTTGGCATCGCCTGAGCAGCGTATCGCCGATCTGATGATGAGTAGCGTGGTGTCGTGTAATGTCCATGATGACCAAGAGGACGTCGCCAAAACCATCGCGCGTTATGATTTGATCGCCTTGCCCATTACCGATGAAAGTGGCGCTCTGGTCGGGATCGTCACTCATGATGATGCGATAGATGTGGTCAATGATGAAGCCACCGACGATTTTCATAAGTCGGGTGGTGTCTCGACCATGGTCGGTAAGCTAAAAGACGTCAGTATCCGTATGCTCTACCGCAAACGGGTGTTTTGGCTGGTGTTTTTGGTGTTTGGTAACTTACTATCTGGTTTGAGTATTGCAAATTTTGAAGAGGTGATTGCCGCCAATTTAGTGCTGGTGTTTTTTTTGCCGCTATTGGTCGATAGTGGTGGCAACGCCGGCTCGCAGTCTGCAACCTTGATGGTACGGGCGCTGGCCACGGGTGATGTGGTGATGCGCGATTGGTTTTCCTTGCTTGGCCGAGAGGCTTTGGTGGCATTGATGCTCGGTGCGACCATGGCGGTGACGATCTCTATCATCGGTTATATTCGCGGTGATGCCGTGGTGTCGCTGGTGCTGGCGCTTAGCATGATGTCGGTGGTGATGATTGGTTGTGTGATCGGCATGAGCTTACCATTTGTGCTGAACAAATTAGGCTTTGACCCTGCCGCCGCCAGTGCGCCTTTAATCACTTCAGTGTGTGATGCATCGGGGGTGCTGATCTATTTATTTATCGCCTCGAAGTTTTTGGCGATTAGTTGATTTGGTTTTTTCCATAGGTATCGTCGGCGCGCGTGTTCCCACTGGCATTGTGGTTTTTTTATAGCGTCAATTGAGCTACACTGTCGGATAATAAGGGTAGACAAAAAGCTGATGATGTATTATTGACCAGCGCGACGACGGTATTGCTCGAGTTGTCCTACCGGCCCACTTGCAAAATAGGTAGTCATGATAGCCATGTTTAATTTTATGAAAAAAAAGCCCAAAGCCGAAACACCGCAGCAGCGCGCCGAGCGTGATAGCGCGGTCGATAAAGTCTTGCTCGGCTATGAAGTCGGCACCGTTAGCATCGCCACGATGGTGACGGGACTTGAGCGCGACGGGCAAGTGCTCACTTTAGATTTGCGCTTACCCAAAGACAGTAACCCTGAACAGATACAACAGGAGCTGGGGCAACTGCTGCATCCGCATGGTATCAGAACCATTCATATGAATGTGCGCCTACCAGCCGATGCTAAAGGCGCCGGTGCAAGCTTGCCCAAAGCGCCGCCCAAATCGATGCCAAAGACGACAGATGCCATGGCCACTCACGCCAAACCTGCTACCCAAGCAGACCAAGAACCGACAAGCAGCGAGCCGCCGATTACTAAGGCTGCGCCGACGCAAGCATCGCTGGCAGCGCACCCACGTATTCGTCATATCATTGTGGTGGCCTCAGGCAAAGGCGGCGTCGGCAAATCAACGACGACAGTCAATATTGCTTTGGCATTACAAAAGCTTGGCAACCGTGTGGGCGTGCTAGATGCCGATATCTACGGCCCTAGTATGCCAACGATGCTGGGTGTGGCGGATATCAAGCCTGAGCTAGAAAACGAGCAGTTTGTGCCTGTCGAGGCGCACAGTATGGCCATGCTATCGATAGGTAGCTTGCTCGATAGTGACAACACTCCTGTCGCGTGGCGCGGCCCCAAGGCCACGGGCGCCCTGATGCAGCTATACAATCAAACCAACTGGCCACAATTGGACTATTTGGTGATTGATATGCCACCAGGTACAGGTGATATTCAGCTGACATTGGCGCAGCGTATTCCTGTCACAGGGGCGGTGATTGTGACAACACCGCAGCATGTGGCCTTGATGGATGCGCAAAAGGGCGTTGAGATGTTTCATAAAACCAATATCCCCGTACTGGGTGTGGTGGAAAACATGGCCTTGCATACTTGTAGTAACTGCAACCATACCGAGGCCATCTTTGGCAGCGGCGGCGGCGAGTTTATCGCAGAGCAGTATCAGGTGCCGCTACTAGGCCAGCTGCCACTTGCCAGTGGTATCCGCGCCCAAGTGGACAAAGGGGTGCCAAGCGTTTTGGCTGACGATGAGTTTGCCTCTTATTATTTGAGCATTGCCAAAAACATCGAAGCCAACATTGCAAAATTTGCCAAACCAGTCGATGATAAGCGGATTTTTTGATAGGTTTTGCGCGCTACTCGAATAATAGCAAGATAACCTAAGCGTATTTTTCCATTTTTTCCATAAAGAACGTGGTTTACAGCAAGGAAGTATGGTGAGCGTATCGATTTATCGGCGTTATTTGGACGATATTCCCAAGCAGTATGTGTTATTAAAATTGTTGCGCCCGCCGATATATGTGATCGAGCTTTCAAACAATCAAATAATTGCCGTTTGCTATAACAAAGATGGTAGTAGCAAACGGTATCAAATCAACGCCGAATTTAGCAATCGCCGCATGGTGATCGCTGACTTCAATAAGTTTTCAGCAGTGTTGGCTGAGTTATTAAAAAAATTTCCTCGGCACTTTTTATGGACGAGCGCGATAGCCGCTACCGATGTGACACAAACGCTGACAGATGGTTTGACCGATATAGAGATTAAGGTGATAAGAGAAGCCATTTGGGTGTCTGCAAGACAAGCAAAAAGAAGCGTCATAAGCACCACCGTTGGCTACCAGGGACGGGTAGTCTCACGATAAAATTTGGCTAGGATGCCGTAAACATGAACCAAAACCCCAGCCCTAACGCACAAAATCAGCCGCACTCATCTGTGAGTGCAAGACCAGTTATTGAACAGCTTATCCAAGAGGGACAGCCCTCTTTTGGGGTGTTTACGCAAGTCAAAAGCATCAATTATCTTGACTACCACAGTCATCTGATCTCGCAAAAGACGCTGCCAAACTGGCGAAAAGACCTCAAAGCCAATCAATTTTGCTTTATCCAAATTATCCAGCCGCCTTATCGCATCTGTTTGGCACTGGCGACCATCAAGCTTGCTACCAGTGCCTTTGTCTATCTTTATAACGATGAGACTGATGAGCTAGAGGTTTGTGAAGCTTTGCAGCCTTTGACGCGGCAGACGCAGCTAATAGGTGATTGCTATCAAGGGCGAATGGCATTTACCCATAATAAGCTGACCGTAACGTTGGATTTTACGCCTTCACAAATCGCAGTAGCATTGGATAGTAAACACATTACGCTTGATGCGACGCTACAGCGGCAAGCGCAGCCACTTGCGATCTGTACTCCAACGGGCAGGCGCGGCTGGACATACACGCAAAAAGAGCCACTGACAGCAATCATGGGACACATGCGTATCAAAGAAGCGTCAATACTTAATATCGCTGCGGTTACGGCTGGCAGCCAAACCAAGCAAATAGATTTTGATGCGTCTGCAATTGCCAATCTAGATTGGACGCTGGGCTATATGCGCCGCGAGACCAATTGGTTTTGGACATGTATCAATCACTATTTGCCCGATGGTCGCCATTTTTTATTAAACTTATCGATGGGTGTCAATGAAACGGGTATGAGCGAAAATGCCTGCTGGCTAGATGGGCAGATACATTATCTACCGCCTGTGATGTTTGTACGTAAGGACTTGCAGGCAGTTGTGCCAAGTACTTGGCGTGTTTATCATCAAAACCTTGGCTGGAGCAATGTCGATATTGATTTGACCTTTACGCCCATGACTGTCTATCAAAAAACCGATAACTTTGGCGTGGTGGCCAGTATTTTCGAGCAATGGCTTGGCTGGTATAGTGGAGAGATACGGCTGGGCGATACCGCCATCAGGCTCGATCATGTCATGGGATTGGCAGAAGACCATTTTGCCAAATGGTAGCCTAGAGGTCTTGCCTGCTTTTTATAAAGTTACTCGGTTGACTCGGGTGTTAAAAGTTTGGTTGTCAAGTAGTTTGGGTGTTAAGGGTTTGGCTGTTAAATGGTTTGCATGATAAATAGTGACAGCTCTATAAATTCAGCGCTCAATTCCGTATAATCACCGCTACCAATATACGAAGCGTGTCTCTTAGAGGGTGACAATCATGATAGCCTCTGGGTCATTGATGCGCTATCGTCAGCGCCCAACCCCTATATTATTATTTGCTAAGGAACAAAAATGTCTATCAAATCTGACCGCTGGATTCGCAAAATGGCCGAAGAACATGGCATGATTGAGCCATTTGAGGCGGGTCAAGTACGTTTCAACGATGCAGGCGAGCGTTTGGTCAGCTACGGCACATCAAGCTACGGATACGATGTACGCTGTGCCCCTGAGTTTAAAGTTTTTACCAATGTACACTCTGTGGTGGTCGATCCCAAAAACTTCGATGATAAAAGCTTTATCGATATTGTTGGTGATGAGTGCATCATTCCGCCCAACTCATTTGCGCTGGCGCGTACCGTTGAGTACTTTCGCATACCGCGCGATGTCCTGACTATTTGTCTTGGTAAGTCTACTTATGCACGCTGCGGCATCATCGTCAACGTCACGCCACTTGAGCCTGAATGGGAAGGGCACGTGACACTTGAGTTTAGTAATACCACCAATCTACCTGCGCGTATTTATGCGGGTGAAGGGGTTGCACAGATGCTGTTTTTCCAAAGCGATAGCGATGATGTATGTGAAACCAGCTATAAAGACCGCGGCGGCAAGTACCAAGGCCAACGCGGTGTCACGCTACCAAGAACGTAATTGGCAGCCGCTCAATTATCGCTGTTTGGCGATAGCTTAGGTCTTTAGCCTTATAGAGTAAAGTTATAGAGTGTTAAATAAGCAAAAAGCCAGTCATATGAACCATGACTGGCTTTTTTCGTGGGCTAAAACCAAGGTGTTGGAGATTTCTGTTACTTTAAGACTTTTAGACCCGCTTTGTTATCGCGTTTGGGTTTAGGCTTGTCAACCTTGGCCGTCGTGTGCTGCTCTTCTGGCACATAATTATCATACTCGTTTGGATCAAAAAACATGCCTTGCGAGTTTTCTTTGGCATAGATACCCATCACCGCCGTCAATGGCACCCAAATCTCTTGTGAGACGCCACCAAAACGAGCGCTGAACTGGATATAGTCATTGTCTATACGCATATTGCCTGTCGCACGGCTGGCAATATTGAGCACAATACGACCATCTTGCACATGTTCAGTTGGTACCTGGACGTTTTTGGCCGTCGCATCGACCATCAGATAGGGCGTCAGCGCATTGTCCTCTATCCATTGATAAAGGGCGCGTACCATATAAGGACGAGTTGGAGTGAGAGAAGTGGTATCGCTCATCTAATGATTTCCTATATTAAATATGGGGTATGAGATAAACGGTCATCTATGACAACAGTCTACTATTTTAAATAATACATTGTTTACAACAGACAAGTATGGCGGGACTGATTTTTGCGTCGTCACTGTCTGTTTGGTTTTTATTGTTTTTACATTTTTTATTTTAAGACAGACATCGAGCGTTGTCTAATTAGCGCACGCTTCTTTGAAAGCTCTCACGCTCAAAGATACGCTGCTGGTAGTCCAATAAAGGCCGACTGATCGCACGCGGTAGCGCTATGCCCATGTCTTCTAGTCGCCACAGTAAAGGCGCTAACAACACGTCACACCAGCCAAAGTCATCTGCCATAAAATAAGGCTTATGCGCAAACAAAGGCGCAAGCGTGATTAAAGAATCACTGAGCTGTTTTTTGGCAATGACAGCTTTCGCTTTATGAAAACTATCAGGATGTGTCAGTAGCTGCTTGCCGAGCACCAGCCAATCATGCTGGATGCGCCATGCCAATTGGCGAAACTGTGCGCGCTCTTGCGGGGCTTCAGGGAGCAGCTTATTGGTATGGTAGCGCTCTTCTAAGTATTCAAAAATCACGTTGATTTCATAAAGGGCAATATCACGCTGCTGCAACACAGGCAGGGTATGATAGGGGTTTAGCTCAGTCAAGTCCTCGGGGCGCTCAGAGTGCAAACGTGACAAATAATAGTCGAGCTTTTTTTCTTCAAGTAATAGGCGCACCACATGACTGTCGTAGCCGTCATCAGCATATAAGATTAGCTGACTACTTGGAATGTCGTTTGCATCAATCATGAAAGCTCAATGTTCATAGTAAAGGATGTCATCGTAAACAAAGTAGAGCCGATTATCAAGCCAGCGTACGTAAACGCGATGGATGAGTGCCATATGGATAGGTGTTTGTCCTATTATCAGTCTCTATTATCTACGCTATCCTCGATTCGATATAAAAACGTTTCATTGAGCGACTTGATAGCCATGTATCTGATTTACTTGGATCAAACTATATAGTAACACGTACAAAATACGGTGCGGCAAAATGAAAAAAGGCACTACCAGAGTAGTGCCTTTTTGTGTCTATTATGACCAAGTTTTTATAGCGATAGGCTATGTTTATGATTCTATTATTTTACGTCTTTCCAGAACTCTTTATTGAGTAAGTAAACTGGGATCAGTAATACTAACAAGAATAAAATTACAAAGAAGCCAATCACTTGACGGTCATGACGGACAGGCTCTGCCATCCACGCCATAAAGTTGACCAAGTCACCAACTTCAGATTCAAACTCTTCAGCACTAAGCTCTTCTTGCATGTTATGCAATACGTGCGGCATGGCCGCGTTTGCCAGTACTAAGTTGTTTGAGCCCCAAGGACGGCTTGGATCTTCATAAAATGACAATAGATAAGTATAAACCCAGTCATCACCGCGTAGTCTGGTTTCAAGCGATAAGTCTGGTGGCGCCGCCCCAAACCATGCTGCTTGGACATCAGGGTCAATCTCCGCTGTGATATGGTCACCGATTTGATCGGTGGTGACCATTAGGTATTTTTCGACCAGCTCAGGTGGAATATCCAAGTCTTTGGCGATGCGCGAATGACGGACGTACTGTGCAGAGTGACAACCAGCACAGTAGTTCATAAAGATTTTTGCACCGTTTTGTAGCGAGCCTTTATTGGTAAAGTCAATGGGGGCTTCACTACAAGCCAAATGTTCTACCACGCCGTCGGCATTGGTGAAAGTACCACATCCGCCGCCGCCTGCTGCCAGCGCACTACCAGCAGTCAAACTCAATGCCGCGCCTAAGCCTAGACCAGCTAGGGATTTGATTAGCGTGCTCATTAGTGACCTCCGGTAACGCGTTCTGGTGGCTGTTTACACTTCTCGATTGCAGTGTAAAACGGCATCAACAAGAAGAACAAGAAATACAGAATGGTGAATATACGTGACATGATCGTCGCAGTTGGCGTTGCAGGTGTTGCACCCAAGTAGCCTAGTACTACAAAACTAATAGCAAAGACAGTTAGTGCAATCTTAGACAAGATACCTTTGTAGCGTATTGAGCGTACAGGTGATCTGTCGAGCCATGGTATCAAGAATAGTACAGCAATGGCTGCACCCATGGCGATGACCCCGCCCAGCTTACTTGGAACCGCACGCAAGATGGCATAGAACGGTGTGTAGTACCATACTGGCGCGATATGCTCTGGTGTTTTTAGAGAGTTCGCTGCTTCAAAGTTAGGTGGCTCAAGGAAGAAGCCGCCGCCCTCAGGGAAGAAGAACACCACCGCAAAGAAACAGATAAAGAACACTACGATACCCACCATATCATGCACAGTGTAGTATGGATGGAATTCGATACCGTCTAATGGTACGCCGTTTTTGTCTTTTAGCTTCTTAATATCGATACCATCAGGGTTGTTAGAGCCCACATGGTGCAATGCGACAATGTGCATAAAGACCAAGCCCACAAGGACCAATGGGATAGCGACAACGTGTAGCGCAAAGAAGCGGTTTAGGGTGATACCTGAGATGATATAGTCACCACGTACCCACTCAGCAAGACCGTCACCAATCACCGGCAGCGCCGCAGGAAGGTTTAAGATGACCTGAGCACCCCAAAATGACATGTTGCCCCAAGGGAGTAGGTATCCAAAGAAACCTTCGGCCATAAGAGCCAAATAGATGCCCATACCGATGAGCCAAATAAGCTCACGAGGTTTCTGATATGAGCCGTATAGCAGTGCTCTAAACATATGCAAATACACCACGACGAAGAACGCTGAGGCGCCAGTCGAGTGCATATAACGGATGAGCCAACCGCCTTTAACATCACGCATGATGTATTCTACAGACGCAAATGCGCCCTCGGCACTAGGGTTGTACATCATCGTCAACCAAATACCGGTCA
Source organism: Psychrobacter sp. L7 (assembly GCF_002810365.1). Classification (NCBI taxonomy): domain Bacteria; kingdom Pseudomonadati; phylum Pseudomonadota; class Gammaproteobacteria; order Moraxellales; family Moraxellaceae; genus Psychrobacter; species Psychrobacter sp. L7. The sequence continues at coordinate 15,576 of NZ_NEXR01000007.1, read as the reverse complement.
CCAACTGGTTGACCAATACGATCATTGACAATACGCCAAAGAAGTACCAAAAGTTAAAGTTCTTTGGTGCATAGTACTTTGACATGTGGTATTCATAGGTTTCAGTCGCTGGGAAACGCGCGTCTACCCAATGCATTAACTTTTTACCCATACTCATATTAAGCCTCCCCAACCGTCAAGATGGTACCGTCCATGCTATATTCTGGAACAGGTAAATTCAGCGGTGCAGGAACGCCACTATAAACACGGCCTGCTAAGTCATATTTTGATCCGTGACAGGGGCAAAAAAAGCCGCCGTACCAGTCGTTACCACCCAAATCGGTCGCGCCCACATCAGGACGGTAGTTCGGTGCACAGCCTAAATGCGTACACACGCCTTCGACCACCAAGACCTCTGGTGTTAAAGAACGCTCTGGGTTTTGGCAATACTCTGGTTGTAACGATGCCTCTGAATTAGGGTCAGATAGTAATGGCTTAACTGACTCAAGCGTGCTCAACATGTCTTCGGTACGTTTTACCACAAAGATCGGTTTACCGCGATATTTGACGACAATCATCTGTCCCGCTTCAATAGAGCTGATATCTTGGGTGACTGCAGCCCCTGCAGCCTCAGCTTTAGCGCTTGGGTACCAAGAGCGGACAAAAGGTGTTGCCACAGCAGCTACCCCAGCTGCACCAATTGCGGCAGTTGAGGCAATAAGAACTCTACGGCGTTGTACGTTAACGCCTTCGGCTTGGCTCATTAATACTTCCTCCAGGTGAATGAAATGGGATTATCCCACACTGGGTTTGTGGCTTAGAAAATATACAATATCAAGCCACTTTAGCTGTGCCTAATTTTGCTAATTGTTGCTATTCTAAGCTATTTCGGTGATAAAATAAATTATTGCGTTAAAAATAAAGCAACTTTGAGAGAACACAGTATAAGGTTGAACACGGTAACCCATACAAAAAAGCTGGATTATCAACGTCTAACATCCGTTTTGTTTCGATAAAGGGCGCAAAGGCGCTTCAAAGGTTTTGCAAACGATGGTCACGTGATGACCTTATAATCAATAAGGATATTCAGCAATAGCGAATGATACTTGAAATTTAGGCAATGTTCACTAACTTTCAGTACTTAAGCGTTAAGTCTCTCATTGTCAATCAAAAATCACCACTTTAGCGACGAAAGCGGTGATTTTTTATTATCCTAAACGCGTCTCTAGGCGATTAGCCTTCAAGCTCACTCCAGCGTTCAAGCTTGCTCATCATCTCCTCTTCGATGACCAACAAGCGCTCACTGGCGGCCGTCGCGGCATCAAAGTCGGTGGTAAACCATGAGCCATCAGCCAGCTTGTCTTCTAGCGTTTTTTGTTCGGCTTCTAGCGCCGCGATTTCTTTGGGTAAGCTATCTAGCTCGCGCTGCTCATTGAAGTTGAGCTTTTTGGCGGCTTTATTTGGCTTTCCAGCGTCAGCTTTATTGGCTGATTTTGACGTTTTAGTATTGCTAACGGGTGCTTTTGCGGCGCGCGCGGCTTCCTCGCGGTTTTTTTGTATCAAGTACTCTTGATAACCGCCGACATACTCTTTGACGATGCCATTGCCATTTTCATCCGTGTCAAATACCCAAGTGGAAGTGACCACATTGTCCATAAATGAGCGGTCATGACTGATCAGCAAGATGGTACCGTTAAAGCTGCTGACCGACTCTTCTAATAGCTCAAGGGTGGCCATATCCAAATCGTTGGTCGGCTCATCAAGGACTAATATGTTGGCAGGTTTTAATAATTGCTTGGCAAGTAATACGCGGTTGCGCTCACCACCTGATAAGGCCTTGACAGGTGTCCGCGCGCGCTCCGGCGCAAATAAGAAGTCCTGCAAATAGCTCATGATATGGGTTTTTCGGCCGCCCACTTCGACAAAGTCCGAGCCCTCTGAGACGTTTTGTGCGACGCTTGCCTCAAGGTCGAGCTGATCGCGCAGCTGATCAAAAAAGGCAATTTGCAAATTGGTGCCAAGCGTGACGCTGCCGGTCTTGGTGACCTCGTCATCCGACATATCGAGTAGGGCTTTGATTAACGTGGTTTTGCCTGCGCCGTTAGGGCCGACAATTCCAATCTTATCACCGCGCATGACCATGGTGCTAAAGTCATTGACGAGTACATTGCCATCATATTCAAGATGTAGGTTTTTGACTTTACAGACCATCTTGCCGCTTTTTTCGCCTTCACCCATGGTGATGTTGACGTTGCCGACTTGCTCGCGGCGGCTTTTTCGCTCTTCGCGCAGAGCTTTTAGCTCGCGTACGCGGCCTTCGTTACGGGTACGACGGGCTTTGATGCCTTGACGAATCCACACTTCTTCTTGCGCCAGTTTTTTATCAAAATTGGCATTGTTTTTTTCCTCAGCAAGTAGCTGCTGCTCTTTTAGCTCTTGATAACGAGCGTAGCCTTTGGCACCTTGGGTGACGTCATAGCTGGTCAATTGGCCACGGTCAAGCTCTACAATACGAGTCGCAAGTTTATCAACGAATGCTCTATCGTGGGTGACAAACAGTAGAGTTAGACCTTGCCAATCAAGCAAGAAGCGCTCTAACCACTCAATACTATCAACGTCTAAATGGTTGGTTGGCTCATCTAATAACAATACGTCAGGTTTGGTGACCAGCGCACGCGCGAGCAAAACGCGGCGCTTACGGCCTCCAGATAGCGAGGAGAGGTCGTCCTCTGGGTCAAGCCCCATGGTGGTGATTAGACGGGTGGCATCGCGCTCTAAGTCCCAGCCATGGACGGCGTCGATATCATGCTGCAAGGTCGCCATGTGCTCGCAAGCGTCCATGTCGCCATTGGCGCACATCTCCACTTGCTTATTATAATTGATCAGCAGCTCAGCTGTGCGGCGGCTACCGCCCATGACGATATCAAGTATGCGTCCGCTCGACTCGGGGACGTCTTGCTCGAGCATCGCAACGCGCATGCTACTATTGGTGATAATCTCACCACTATCTGGCTGCAGCGAGCCATTGATCAGTTTAAATAAAGTAGATTTACCTTCGCCATTGCGACCGATTAAGCACACACGCTCGCCTGCATTGATGGAAAAATCAATACCATCGAGAATGGGAGCGACGCCAAAGGCTAAGTGAATGTCTTTTAGATGTATCAGTGCCATAGAGTATCTTAAGCTTATATAATAGTGAGGTAGGGGTTGTTGCAAAATTGCCAGCAGTATAACATGCCACCGCATCACTGTAGTGCGCGTAAGTGGTTTTATCAACACTATTTATTACTTTGCATAGTGGCTGCGATTTAATGCCTGTCATCAAGGGTGACTGGTTATTATTGACGCTGCTGCAAATATGCTGCCGCCGAGTCTATTTGACCTTCTATTTACCATTATTTAGAGAACAACATGAATCAATTCAAAGATAAAGAGGACAGGTTTGGTATGCAAGATGACTTGCAAGCCCAAGTAATCGATTTACAAACGAGCCTAGCGCATCTTGAGGTCACTGTCGAAAGGTTAAATGACGTCATTACGCGACAAGATAAGGATATTCATACATTGCAGCGTCAGTTACAGCTCATTTATAAGCAAATAGACAGTCAAGCTACTGAAGTGGGTATTGCACCATTTGATGTGATGGCAGATAGACCGCCACATTACTGATTTCTAAACCAATATCTGATGCAGGACTGGATGTTTTTTGTTTGACTGTTTTATCATCCAGCGCCGTAAAACCACGTCCTTCTAGGGCGTGAATATCAGGCGTCAGTTGTTGTCGTACAATATTGTGAATCCCTTGATACCCAACTGTATTAATATCATAATGATTCCATGAAAACGCTCAAGCTACGCATCAAAGACAAACACGCCACTCAGCTCAATATCTTGGCTGGGGCGGTTAACTTTGTCTGGAATTATGTTAATGAGCTAAGTTTTAAACATCTTAAACGCACAGGCAGATTCTTTTCAGCTTATGATTTGGCCGCTTATACCAAAGGCAGTGGCGAGTATTTAAACTTGCACAGCCAAACCTTGCAAGCCATCTCTGAAACCCATGCCAAGGCTCGTAAACAGTTTAAAAAAGCCAAACTCAACTGGCGCACCAACAACCCAAAGGCCAAGAGAAGAAGTTTGGGCTGGATTCCTTTTAAAAAGACCGCGATTAAGCATATCAGTACGCGCCAAAGCGGTAAAAAGTCTCTAAAAAGCACCCTACAATTTAGCTTAGCTAACCGTCAAAAGCTGACCATTGATGTGTGGGATAGCTACAATTTAGCCCTGTACAGCATCAATACTTGTGAGTTGGTGCAAGACGCACGAGGCAGATGGTATGCCTGTATCACCGTCAAAGAATTTCCAAAGATTAAGTGTGGCACGGGCCAAGTCGGTATTGATTTAGGCTGCAAGGATTCAGCAGTCAGTAGTGATGGCGATGTTCTAACCACTAAGCTAACCCATCAATATGCTGAAAAACTGGCCATTGCCCAAAGAGCTAAAAACAAAAAGCGGGTTAAGGCGATTCACGCCAAGATTAAAAATACCCGTCAAGATCTGATCCATAAATTCACATCAAAGCTTGTTAAAGCCAACAGCCTAATCGTTGTTGGTAAAATCAAATCAACATCATTCACTTCATCCAAACTGGCCAAATCCGTCTATGACGCAGGTTGGTTTGAAATAAAGCGGCAATTGGATTATAAATGCGCGAACGCAGGTTGCCACTATATCGAAGTCAATGAAGCGTACAGCACCCAAATCTGCTCGTGTTGCGGCTCTCGCCAAGACAGTCCGAAAGGTAGAGAAGGTCTTGGTATAAGAGCATGGTTTTGTCGTTCTTGTAAAACGACCCATAACAGAGATGTTAATGGAGCAAAAAACATTCTCGCGGTCGGGCTTGGCCGTCTTTAGTAGGAATCCCCTCACTTTAGGGAGGGGAGGAAGTCAATAGATGAAGATACTGTTCAGTCATAAACAAGAAATAATGTGTTTTTGTAGTTGTTTTCGTGTGCCAAAATCTTTACTATCTTCACCCTCGGATGCTGCTTACTCATAAAAGTCGGGTTAAGTAGTGAAACAATGCGGATGTTTGGAGATATACAATGCGCGCAACTTTTCATTTAAAAACTCTCACAGTAGCTGTTGCTGCTCTATCTGTCGCTAGCGTTGCTAGTGCTGCTGGTCTTGATCGTTCAGGTCAAGACATCACCGCATTTCTACAAGATGGCACTTATGCCGAGTCTGTTTATACTTATATCGATGCTGATGTAAGTGGTAAAGACTCATCAGGCAATAAAATTGATGACATCGCAGAGTCTTACGATTTCTTTCGTTATGGTGTAAAGACCGATATCAATGATACTTTTAGTATCGGCATCCTATATGACGAGCCTTTTGGTGCGGCAGCTGATTATAGTGGTAACAACAATTTTGTAGACCAAAACCCTCTTTCTCCAAGAAACGGTGAAGGTACTAACGTAGAAGTAAGAACTGAAAGCATTACAGGTATTCTAGGTGCAAAACTTGGTGAAAACAAAAACCTCCAAGTCTATGGTGGTCCCGTTGCTCAACGTGTCAAAGCTGATGTAAAGCTACGCGGTACAGCGTATATTGCTGCTAATGGTTACACAACCCATATTAGCCCTGATCAAGACTATGGTTGGATCGCAGGTATGGCATATAGTAAGCCTGAGATTGCGCTAAAAGCGGCGTTGACATATCGCTCTGAGATTGAGCATAGTGCGAAAGCAGCTGAAAGCTATCCTGTCGTTGATAGTGGTGCGATACCAGATCCTATTGTATCAGCACTAGGACTTTCATCAACTCGAAGTGATAGTATCGATATTACTACTCCTGAGTCAGTTAACTTTGATTTCCAAACGGGTATTAATCCAACCACATTAGCCACTGCTAAAGTGCGCTGGGTACCGTGGAGCGACTTTGCTATCGTACCGTCGTTATACAACGATGTAAGTAAAGTTGCTACGCAAGATGATAAAGGCTTGGCATTAGTAAGCTATGATAAAGACCAGTGGCAGGTTGAGTTAGGTCTTGCCAAACGTCTAGCACCAAAGTTTGCCGTTAGTGGTACTGTTGGTTGGGACAGTGGCGCTGGCGACCCTGTCACTTCACTAGGCCCTATCGAAGGCTATTATAGTGTCGGTCTAGGTGGTAAATACGACATCACAGAAAACTGGGCAGTGTCTGCAGGTGGTAAATACCTACGGTTCGGCGATGCTGATGGTCAAGTTCCAACCAAGCAAGTCGTCAGCAAATTTGAAGACAACGATGGTTTTGCGCTGGGTGTGAAGTTGTCTTATCAAGCAAAATAAGCACTAAATCAGTTTAATTTTAAACTGAGATAAATACTAAAAAAGCGATCCATTATGGGTCGCTTTTTTTTGGCAAAAACAAATAATATGGTCAGCCTTACTGGTGAATAAACATATGATTCTTTTATTTAGAGTCGACCATAGATGAGATTTTTGCTTAATCAAAATGTCAAATAGCTAGTTAATACTTATCAGTCAGTGAACGATTGTTTTAATACTTTACTGTGCTGTTCTTTATAAAAATGGTGGTCTAAAACGGCCTGCTTTTTTTACAAAAAAAATTTTATAAAATATATCTATTATAATCAATGAGATATAGTGAATCATATAAGGTGGTATATAGACGACAAGAAAGCGTTTGTGAGGTAAAAAATGCCACATTATTGGCTCAATAGAACAGTGGTGAATATTCTATTAACATAAATCTATCTTTGTAAAATCTCTAAAAGAGTATTGCTATAGTATAGAAGTTTAATTATGATACTGAAATCAGTTACGTTGTCTTACATAGCGGTAATGTCTGATAACAACGAAAGTAAGGTTGCGTAAATCATCGTTACTTTCGACAGTTAAGTCGTTTGGCAAAGGATTGCATAGCATCGGCTGACGTTACTAGTACAGGTCACTAGTCTGTATAGTCTCCGAGCTACTTGCCAGTTATTTTATTCATGGAGGATATCTAAGTGTCTCAAAATTTTCCTATCTCTAAACTTACCCTCGCTCTGATCACGCTATCGGCTGCTTCGTTGACGCAAGCTGCTGGCCTCGACCGTTCTGGTCAAGACATCAAAGGCTTTTTTAATCCTGGTACTTATGCCGAGATTGATTACGCTTACATTGATACTGATGTATCAGCCCATGATAATGCTGGTGCTATCACTACTCCAGGTGGTGATATTAATAATGGCATTACTTCGACAGAAGAGGCTTATAGAAAAGGTAAGTCAACTGGTGATGCAACTCCAGATACATATAGCTTTATGCGCTATGGCGTCAAAACCGACATCAATGAAAACTTCAGTATTGGTGTGTTTTATGACGAACCATTTGGTGCAGAAGTAGAGTACTCTGGCGATAGCACGTTTGTCTCTCAAGCAGGTAAGGATACCATTGCCGACTCATCAACTGGGACATCCGTTCCAAACGAAGTTATCAACTCTTCGGTACTAGACCCAGATTACGACAAAAATACCAACGTCAGTGTACACACTGAATCATGGACAGGTTTGATCGGTTATAAGTCCAATGGCTTTCAAGTCTATGGCGGTCCTGTGATGCAAAAGGTAAAAGCAGATGTGCACTTGCGCGGTCAAGCATACGGTCCGTTGACAGGCTACGATGCTAATGTGAATAGTGACACTGACTATGGCTGGGTAGCAGGCTTGGCGTATAGCAAGCCTGAAATCGCCTTAAATGCTGCCTTAACGTATCGCTCAGAGATTGATCATAAAACCCCAGTGGGAGAGAGAATACCTCTATTAGGGTCACCTCTACGAGATACAGCATTAGGCAAGCTTGGGATTGATCCAGACTCTGCGCTTGGTCAATCAATCGGTGAATATGCCACCACTGATGCGACAGTCACAACGCCTGAGTCTGTGAACTTAAATATCCAAACGGGTCTAAGTGAAAAGTATCAGCTATTAGGTACATTAGATGTACGCTGGGTACCATGGAGTGATTTTACCATCGTACCACCATTATACAATGCTTACTCTAAGGCTGCAGTTCCAGAAGGCCTGCCATTATTATCTTATGACAAAGACCAATGGAAAGTCGACGTGGGTCTAGCCAAACGTTTCAATGAAAAACTAGCAGGTTCGGTCGTGGTTGGTTATGACTCTGGTGCTGGTGATCCGGTGAGCTCGCTTGGTACTATTGAAGGGTTTTATAGTATCGGTGGTGGCGTAAAATACAATGTCACTCCTGAATGGGCGGTATCTTTGGGTGGTAAATATCTGAAGTTTGGCGATGCGACTGGACAACTACCTAACGGTAGTATCGTCAGCAAAGCTGAAGACAATGATGGCTATATCGCGGGCGTAAAGCTGTCTTATCAAAGCCAATAAATTGTGATATCTGACTATCTGAAATCTAACTATAACGGCTTATCTAGCTTATGAGCCAGATAAGCCTACATCACGTCGATACATGTATTTAATTTTTAATAAATGAACGTTTGCGTCATGTTTTATCAGCAGGTACTCGCTGCAATAAATTGACTTTGCAAACTAAATTTGATTATCTATATATCGTACAGACCCATCCTATGTCGTACGAATAGGTAAAGGACTATCTATCAATCATCCATGGAGGAAGAAGAATGTCACCTAATCGTCATTCAATCTCAGTTGTATCAACCGCTAAAAAACTAAAAACTCCACTTAAAGCCAGTGTTGTCCTTTTGACGTCAATGATTTTGGCCGCCTGTAATACAACAGATGAGCCTTCTTATAATCTTGATGATGTCTTTAGCCCAATACCTGGTGCTACCGATAAGCAACTAGAAGAAGCGAAAGCTGAAGCCGAAAAAGCAAAACAGGAAGCTCAAAAGGCGAAAGAAGAAGCTGAAAAAGCAAAAAAAGAGGCCGCCGAGCAAATAGCTGCTGCTGAAAAAGCAGCTGAAGAAAAGGCGGCATCGGCCCTCAAAGCGAAAGAAGAAGCTGAAGCTGCTGCTGCTGCTGCTGAAAAAGCAAAAGCAGATGCCATTAAAGCAAAAGAAGAGGCTGAACAAGCATTAGAGGATGCATTAGCAGCTGGGGGTGGTTCAGAAGCGCTTCAAAAAGAAGCTGATCGCAAGGCGAAATTAGCAGAAGAAGCGGCAGCTGCCGCCGACGCCGCTGCCGCTGCCGCTAATACTGCCCAGCAAGAAGCAGAGGCAGAAGCGACTGCAGCTGCAGCAGCACAACAAGCTGCGCAAGATGCAGCATCAGATGCTGAAATCAAAAACGCTGCTGAAACTTCTAAGTCTGGCGTTCAGTCATTAGATATCAATGCAGGATCAATTGGTTTATTCAAGACAACGACCAGTGACTTTACCGTTAGTGAGGATGGTACAGTCGTTAATGCTCGAGCTGACCTAGCCTCTGATAATCCGGAGACCGAAAAAGTAGATGGATTGCTACCACAAGTGCCAATAACGACATCAGGTGCTGATGATACTCAAGTTGCTAATTCTAATGGCTTTATGAGTCATAAAGACAGTACGAGTATTAATGCGTTGGGCATGGATCTACCACTGACTTATACTTCGACTTATAAAGATTTTGGCAATGATGAGATGCGTATTGGTCACATTAATGGTTCGGTTGCCGCGTTAGGACAGACATTACCAGTCAATGGTGTCGTCGTTATTGGCAACGCTACTGAAGCTGCTAACGTGCCAACAGAAGGTAAAGTAGGCTATACAGGGGACGCAACCTATCGTGAATTGGGTTTAGATAAAGCTATTGAGTTTGGGACTTCAGTATTCACCGCTGACTTTGTGGCCAAAAACGTAAAAGGTGACCTAACCTTTAGTGATAAAACAATCGGTCTAGAAGCAACTATCGATGGTAATAAGTTCTCAGGAACTAAAGACGGCTATAACGCAGATGGTGGCTTCTACGGTGGCGATGCTCAATACTTAGGTGGTGTTTACGAAGGTAAAGGCGCTCAAGGTACTTATGGAGCCAAGAGTGACAATCAAACCGCAGCTGAGCAGGCAGCTAAAGATACAAAAGCGCAAGCAGAAGCTGCTGAAAAAGCGTTAGCCGCTGCCCAAGCAGAAGCGGCGGAAGCTCAAGCTGCTGCAGAACAAGCTCAAGCTGATGCGGCAAAAGCGAAAGCCGATGCCGAAAAAGCACAAGAAGCGGCTGATAACGCTGGCAGTGGTGGCGATGATCAAGCACTGCAAGATGCTTTAGACAGAGCAGCCGCCGCAGAAGAAGCGGCGAAGAAAGCTAAAGAAGACGCAGATGCAGCAATCCAAGCAGCAGCAGATAAAGCGCAAGAGGAAGTTAAAGCGGCACAAGATAAAGTAACAGCGGCTCAGTCAGAAGCGAGTGCAGCTAAAGCGAGTGCAGCCGCTGCTGTAGCCGCCGCAGAAGCAGCCGAAAAAGATGCCGCTGCTAAAATAGCCGCTGCAGAGTCAGCCGCCGCAGAAGATGTAGCAGCAGCTAAAAAATTAGCCGATGAAGCTAGATTAGAAGCTGAAAAGGCAAAAACTGCTAAAGAAACAGCTGAAAAAGAAGCACAAGAAGCAGAAGACAGAGCAACTGCAGCAGCTGAAGCACAAGCAGCAGCTGAAAAGAAAGCTCAAGAGCTGCAAAAACAGCTAGATGCGTTAACGCCAAAATTTGAATCTGCAGCTGAAGCTGAGAAATCAGGTGTACAGCATTTATCTGTTGATGCTACTGCATTAAGCAAAGACATAGGTGTTAAAACAACCACGACCCGTGACTTTGAAATCAGTAGCACCTCAGATGTCGATGCTCGTGCTGACCTAGCACTTGAAGGTGTTCTTGAAGTACCAGCAGTAGCAATCAAAGTTTCAGGTGACAATGACTCAGCTACCGAAAATGGCTTTAAGTCTTATGAAGGAACAGCCAGTGTATTAGGTGAAGGTGATTTAGCTTATACCTCAATTTATAAAGACTTCGGTGATAACGGCGAGATGCGTATTGCCCATATAGATGGCACAGCAGCCAATGGCGCTGTACCTGTAGATGGTGTGGCTGTAGTGGGTAATAAGACAGCAACGCTACCGACAGAAGGTACGTTTGAGTATGCTGGTGATGCCACCAATCGTAAAGTTGGAGTAGACAATGCGATTGAATATGGCAGTTCTGAGTTCACGGCTGACTTCGTCAATAGTAAAGTTGAAGGTAAGCTTAACTTTATTAAAGCTGGTGAAATTGGGCTATCAGCAGACATCGACGGTAATGAATTCTCAGGGGCGGCCGCCGATGAGAGTGGCTACAATACTGAAGGTGCTTTCTACGGTGAAGATGCCAACTTTATTGGTGGTATCTATGAAGGTAATGGCTCACAAGGTACCTTTGGTGCAGAGAAAGGCGGATCGCCAGCGGACCTTATCGACCCAACGCCAACGCCAGAAGCGCCTACTAACCCAGATGTAGCGGCAGATACTGAAATGACAGGACTGCAGAGCTTTACGTTATCAAACGGTACTGCGATTGGTTTCAGATCATTCTGGGACGATAAAGATAATAAAGCAAGTGATGACAGAAGCGACACCTTTACTAACACTGGAGACGGCGACAACTTTACTGACTTTGAAACCTTAACTGCTCGTGCTGACTTAACAAAGCCTGATACAGTGAGTAACTCAGTTACCGCGACAATTGCCTCCGCTAATGATGGCGCTTATGCTGATAATACGAATGGTTTCAAAGAGTATAATGGCTCAGCTACTGTCAGTGTCGTAAAGCCTATTTCTACTAACTTGACACTGCCTTATAAATCTGTTTATAAGAACTTCGATAGTCAAATGCAGATCGGTCATATATATGGTGAGGCAGATTCAATCCTAGGTCGTTCTGCACGTGTATCTAGTGTTTATGTACAGGGTAAACTGACTGCTGCTGAAGACATGGCGTATATGAAAAACTTAGCTCAGTTTAACGCGGAGAACGGTGGCGATGGAATTGTTCAATATACAGGTAATGCTACCTATATGGAGAACTTGCATTTTAATGATCCAAACCCACGTCCAGGTGTAAACGTTAATGGTGTTTCAAACTTCGATGTAGACTTTGTTAATGACTCTCTGACAGGTAACTTAGCGTTTGCTGATATCAATAAGAATATCGATATTAGTGCTGATATTAGTGGTAACACCTTTGCTGGCACAAATGGTAATGTGCAGACCTCAGGTGGTTTTTATGGCGAAGATGCTAAATTCTTAGGTGGTATATATCAAGAAGCATTAGCACCAGGTGGTTCAGGAACAGAAGCTGGAACAGGTACGACCTTCCAAGGCACCTTTGGTGCAGAAAAGCAGTAAGTTAATCTAAAATTTTATGATATAAAAAAAAGCGCCTTCGGGCGCTTTTTTTTGTTTATAAAAACTATAAAAGTACTGCTTAATAATAGACTTAGGTTTGTGTTTTTATTTGGTTTTATAAAGTATCTAATACACCGTATTAATCATAATGGTGGTAATACTTTTTAAGTATTGCGGTAAATTTAACTAAGTATTCTTGCTTGTAGAGATATTGTTTTTCTGATTTTAAATTAATTGGGTAGAAATTAATAAATAAATGAGGTCTTAATAAGTTTATTTTTTATTAAAAAATATTGATTATATATTTTATATAATATATTTATGGCTAATATAACAAAGTTTCGTTATTTACCCCAAAGCATTGATTTTGCTATACTTTTGGTTAATATATTTTTATAAATATTGTAACTAATAAATGAAGAGTGATATGAATATGTAATATTTAAATTACTATTATTGAGTTTGGTAGGAATGAGTATTTTATTAAATTTAAGTAAAAACCGATTCAAAACATATCGTTTAAAAGAAATAGGAAATTAATTGGTAACCAAAGGTTACATTGTTCATAATTGTAGATATATTTATTGACTTTTTATAAGTGATTTGTTTATCTATGCGTGGCACCAGATATTTGTTGTGCCTAGTATGGATAAATAATGGACTGTTATCAATTCTTCATGGAGGAAGACGAATGTCACTTAACCGTCATTCAATATCTGCTGTAGCGACAGCAAAAAAACTAAAAACGCCGCTGAAAGCTAGCGTCGTTATTTTAACCACTGTAATCCTAGCATCATGCGCTAGTGATGGTGGAGACAGCATCACGCTCAAGCCATCCCCTACAATACCTAAAGATGACAGTGAAACTGCAGGAGGAGCAGAAACTGAGGGTAGCGGCGTTGATACTGGCAGTAATGCGCAAGCAGAAGCTGCAATAAAAGCGGCCGAAGCCAAAACGAAAGCTGCTGAGGAAGCGTTAAAGCAGGCAAAGGCCAAAACGAAGGCTGCAGAAGACGCACTTAAAGCTGCTGAGATGAAATTTGGTGTTGAGTCACAAAAGGCGGCAGAAGCGTCACAAAAGGCGATTGATGCAGCAAGATCAGAGGCAGCAAAAGCGAAAGCCGCAGCAGAGGCTGCTAGGGTAGAAGCAGTCGCAAAGATTGAAGCAGCCGCAAAAGAAGCTGAAGGCAAAATTAAAGCGGCGAAAGAAGCAGCGGCTAAGGATGCCGTAGCAAAGGTGAAAGCCGCTGAAGAAAAGGTAAAGGCTGCTGAAGCTCGCACCAATGCAGCTGAAGCTCGAGCCAATAAAATAGCAGAGTCACTGAAAGCTGAGGTAGTGGCAAAAGAAGCAGCCGAAGCTAAAACCAAAGCAGCTGAAGCTGAGACTAAGAAAGCTCAGGACAAAGTTAAAACAGCAGAAGAAAAGGCCGCCGCCGCCATAAAGGCCGTTGCAGCTGCAAAAGCTGAGGCAGATAAAAAGATTGCAGCTCTAAAAGAAGCAACAGCCAGTCAGGTCGCTGTCGCTGAAAAAGAAGCGACAGCGGCAAAAGAAGCGCTTAAAACTGTAAAAGCACAAGCAATTGTAGCGGCAAAAGCAGCAGCGAAAGCGGCAGCTGATGCAGCAGCAGCAGCAGCTAAAGAAGCAGCAGCTAAACTCGAAGCGGTCAAAAATGCCTCAGAAAAAGAAATTACTGCTGCAAAAAAAGCAGCCGCAGACGCTCAGGCGCGCGCTGATAAAGCTGTCGAAGATGCCGCTACTGCTCAAAAACGTGTAGAAGAAGCGGAGGCGATTGCTAAATCAGAGGCTGATAGAGCAGCCTTAGAGGCTTCACAAAAGAAACAGGCGATAAAGCAAGCTGAAGAAGCAAAAGCAGAGGCATTAAAGGCTAAGGATGAAGCAGTAAAAGCAAACAAAGAAGCAGCAGATTCTAAACAGTTAGCTGAAAAAGCTAAGGCGGACTTAGTAGCTGCCGAAGGAGCACTTGCTAAAGCTGAGAAAGACCTAGAAGAAGCGTTGGCAAGTGGAGGTAATCCAGAAGCTCTACAGGCAGAAGTGGATCGTCGACAAGCTGCCCTTGACGCGGCGAACGCTAAAGCCATAGCAGCCGAGCAAGCCCAAGCAGCAGCGACTGCCGCAGCCGAAGCCCAAGTCGCCGCCGCTCAGCAAGCCGCTCAAGCAGCGCAAGACGCCTTAGCCGCCTCTCAAATCAAGAACGCACCTGAAGCCGCTAAGTCTGGGGTTCAGTCATTGAATATCAATGTAACCCCACTAAGTAAAGTTTATAACACCACCACCCGTGACTTTGAAGCAACGGATAATAGTATCGTAGCCCGCGCAGACATCGCTTCAGAATCAGAACCAGGCAAAGGGGATGGACTATTAGGTAAAGTTGGCGTCACAACATCAAGCAATGCTGACACAGCGCTTGCGAATGGCTTTGTGAGTCATGCTGACAGTGCAGAAGTTTCTGTTCCAGCCTTGGGTCAGACATTGCCTCTAACGTACACCTCAACGTATAAAGACTTTGGCGATGACATGCGCATCGGTCACATTGATGGCAAAGCGGTCTTTAGTGGTGCAGAGTTACCAGTCAATGGCGTAGCCGTAATCGGTAATGCCACGCAAGAAGCGAACATGCCGACTGAAGGCAAAGTTGGTTATACAGGGGATGCCACCTATCGTACCCTAGGTTTCGATAATGCCATCGAATTTGGTACCTCAGTCTTTACTGCTGACTTTGTTGCTAAAAACGTGAAAGGTGATCTTAGCTTTGCTAACGCCGGTAAGATTGGTCTAACGGCTGATATCAATGGTAACCAATTCTCAGGCAGTGCAGATGCTAACGGCGGCTATCTCACTGAAGGTGGATTCTTCGGTGGTGACGCCCAGTATCTGGGCGGTGTTTACGAAGGCAATGGTGCTCAAGGTACCTATGGTGCCAAGAGTGACAAGCAGACCGCAGCAGAAAAAGCGGCTGTGAAAGCACAAGCAGATGCGGATGCAGCCAATGCAGCCATCGCAGGCGTTCAAGCACAAGCTGCTGCTGCCAAAGCTGCAGCAGAAAAAGCTCAAGCTGACGCTGTTAAGGCTCAAGAAGCCTGGGCGATGGCAGAAGAGAACTTGGCAAATGCCGGTAATGGTGAAGACCTACTCGCGGCTGCCCTAGAGCGTGCAGCTGTAGCAGAAGCAGCCGAAGCTGCTGCTTTAGAAGYGGCAACCAAAGCGACAGCAGCTAAAGAAGCGGCCTTAGC
>NZ_NEXR01000004.1:0-352867 GCF_002810365.1 Psychrobacter sp. L7 | reverse complement strand
TAGCTATATAGAAGGTGGAGAGATATCAGCCGATGGCAAATCGAAATTCGACGTCGACTTTGTAGCCAAATCGTTAAAAGGCGAGCTTACCTTTACTGATAAGCAAGTCGATATTGCTGCAGATATAACAAACAATACTTTTGCTAGCAAGAAAGGAGCTGCCGTCAATACTGTAGGTGGTTTCTATGGTAAAGGTGCTAGCCATTTAGGTGGTGTTTATGAGAGAGAGGATAATAGTGGTTATATCAAAGGAACTTATGGCGCAACCAAAGTTGATATAACTGCGCCTCCTGCACCAGTAGAGTCTAAAATGACTGGCTTTCAATCTACCGCCCTAAGTAGTAAAGAGAAAACACTACCCTTTGGTTTAGGGCAGTTAGATAATGCTATTGGCTATGTAGAGATACGTGATGATAAGTCTGGTTGGACCGAGTTAAAAACAGAAAATGGCTCAAATGTACCGGTAGATAACCGTGAAGGGAACAATTTCAATAGCTTCAATAACGGTGTTGTTCGCGCAGACATGGTTAAACCCGAGAGTGTCTTACAGCCAATCAACGTGTCTTTAACCAATAGTGGCTCAGTGACCGTAGATGCGGGTAAAGGTGGACAAAATCCAACCTTTAACTACAGCTCTGTGTACGAAAACTTCGACTCACAGATGCAAGTCGGTCATGTTTATGGCAACTTCAATTCATTAGTTGGCGATGTCTCCCGCGCTGCCAATGTCTATGTCGAAGGCTATCTAACCTCTCAGTATGGTATGGATAACCTCAAGACCGTTGGCGATGGTACCGCTCAGTACACAGGTGTAGCGACTTATATCGAAAATATCCATTTAGATGATAACGCATCTACTGTACCAGTTAATGGCAGATCCGCATTCGATGTTGACTTCGTCAATGGCTCAGTAGATGGTACTTTATCGTTTGATGCAGGTAGCTATAAGTACATGCCAGCGGGTAACGAAATCGGTATTTCAGCGACGATTGATGGTAATACGTTCGCTGGAAATGTCAACGGTATCGATACTGCTGGTGGCTTCTATGGTGAAGAAGGTAGATTCCTAGGCGGTATTTATCAAGATGCTGAAGTTAATGGTGGTAAAGGAACTGTCGCGGGAACTGGTACCAAATTTCAAGGAACCTTTGGCGCTGAAAAGCAATAAAGGAATATGACTGTACAACCCAAACGAAAAAGCGTCTTAGGACGCTTTTTTTCTCGCTTAAACGTTTAAAATCCCTTAGGATGATTAATGATCATACTTAGGTAAGGATACCCATGAATAATCAATATATGCTCAAACCTCTTACGCTCTGTGTTTCACTAATGATGGCTTATTCTGTCCCCGTCATGGCAGAAGATACGCCACCAGACATAGGGCCGGAGCTTGATCAGGCAACTGAGCTGCTCAAACGTGAAAATCAAACAGCAGTATCAGATCCCACAGCGCCATCTACCGCGGTTTCTGATACAGAGGCGCAGCGTGCCATCAAAAGTCGTCAGCAACTTGCTGCCGCCACGACATACAATTTGGCGGCGTTAAAAGCCAACCCAGCGGCGTTTAGTAAGTTTTTAAATGATGCGTTAGCCGCGCAAGATATGGTCACGGTAAAAGAAGTATTGCCGCATTATAAAGCACTTAAAACCAATGATCCCATGCTCATCAAATTCGCTGACGCCTTAATATATCGCAGTGAAGCCAAAAACAAGCAAGCCATCGCCATTTACCGTGAGATGCTCGCAGCAGATCCAGATTTTCACCCTGTACGCCTAAATATGGCGATTGCCATGCAAGCAGATAAGCAGTATGCCGCCGCAAAAGAGCAGTTTTTAAAGCTACAGTCGGTTGATTTACCAGCGCCTGTGATGGCGAGAGTTCAAAACTCGTTGGCTCAAATAAATAGCTCAGAAAAATGGCAGTTTAACGTCTCAGCCAGCTATGTCAGAGATAGCAATATCAATGACGCGCCGTCTAAGTCTATTCAATCTAGTCTGGGGCGTTCAATCGAACAAAAAACGGCCAACGGTATTCAGGTGTCTGGCAGTGCCAATAAGCGCTTTAATTTACCCGAGAATTTTTATGCAACCGTAGGCGGAAATGCCTCACTAAAAGGCTACTGGGATGAAACGGATTATAACGATTATCTGCTGACCGCTTCTGCTGGTATTGGTTATGATGATGCCAAAAATGATGTCTCACTCACACCGTTTGTGACCAAGCGGTATTACGATGAAGAAGATTATAGCCTACGTAAAGGGGTCACGGTCAGCGGCTCACGCTGGGTAAAACCAAAGTTGAAATTGACGGCCACCGGTATTTTGTCCAATGAAACGTTTGAGGATGACGACAATAAAAACCGAGAAACCGATGGTCAGTTCCTTGGCCTAAACGCATTTTATATCAAAGATGCCAAAGAGTACTTCTATGGTGGATTGGGTAATTATCAAAACGATGTCCCCAAATCAAGCATCATCAGCTACGATCGCAATTCTGTCAATGTCGGTTGGGGGCGTGAATGGAAGCACGGTATATCTACCCTTGCGACAGCAGGCTATGGTATCAAAGAGTACGAAGATCCTGCAGATGCCTATCCAGCTGGTAGTGGTGCATGGTTGGGCTACTATAATGCAGTGGGCGGTAAGCCGGGTACAAAACGCGAGGATAAAACCACCTCACTAGGCCTACAAGTCTGGAAGCGCGATATCACAGTGCTTGGTCTGACTCCAAGACTGGTGTTTGACTATGAAACGACCTCTAGTAACTTTGGTTATTATGATGATCGTGATGAGAAGACAGCAACGATACTATTAACCAAGACTTTCTAAGTATCTTACCAGTTTTGTATTAGCCAAATAAAACCCTCGCTATCCGAGATAGCGAGGGTTTTTTAGTGTTCGATAGTTTATGAACTTATTTATTTAAATTCAGCTCCATCTCTTTATATTTGGCAGATACCGAAGGTCTTGGACCGCCAGTCATGATACTCACTGCAAAGATAGCAATGGTACTTAAAATAAAGCCTGGAACGATGGCGTATAACCAACTATTTAGTGGTACGCCATTCATCTCAAATGGACCATAGACCCATAGGATGACTGTCAAGGCACCGATGACCATACCGGCGACAGCGCCATTACGGTTCATACCGCGCCATGTCAGACTAAAGATAACGAGCGGGCCAAATGCCGCGCCAAATCCTGCCCAAGCGTTAGAAACGAGGTTCAGTACTGAGCTGTCTGGGTTTGACGCTAATAAGATAGCCACGACAGCGACGACAATCACAGAAATACGGCCGACCAGTACTTGGCGCGCCTCTGGTGCTTCTTTATCAAAAAACAGCTTATACACATCTTTTGTCAATGAGCTTGATACCACCAATAGCTGAGATGAGATGGTACTCATGATAGCGGCCAAAATAGCCGCTAGTAAGAAGCCTGAAACCAATGGATGGAATAAAAACTGCGTGAATACCAAAAAGATAGTCTCAGGATCATCTAGGGTCATCGCGGTTTTTTGTACGTAAGCGCGACCGGCGATACCCGTCACACAAGCACCGATCAGGCTGATAATCATCCAGCTCATACCGATGTTACGCGCTGTCGGAACATCTCGCACTGAGCGAATCGCCATAAAGCGCACGATAATATGCGGTTGACCAAAATAGCCTAAGCCCCATGCAAGTAGCGAGATGATACCAAGTGCTGTCATGCCGCTTGTAATATCGAGCATACTAGGATCGATGGTTCTGATGGCATTAGTCGTGGCTGACACGCCGCCCAGATCTGTCAAGGCAACGATAGGGACGATCACCATGGCAAACAGCATGATGACACCCTGTACAAAGTCAGTCATCGACACGGCAAGGAAACCACCAAACAAGGTATAAATGACGACCACACCAGCGGTGACCCATAGACCAGTGCTATAAGAGAGATTTAATGAGCTTTCAAACAGTTTGCCACCACCGACGAGGCTGGCCGCGGTATACACCGTGAAAAAGAGGATGATAACGATGGCAGAGATGACGCGCAGCATATGCGACTTGTCTTCAAAGCGATTGGCGAAGTAATCAGGGAGGGTGATGGCGTTGTCAGCAACTTCGGTATAAACCCGAAGACGCGGTGCCACGATGATATAGTTTAAAAAAGCACCCAATGTCAGACCGATGGCAATCCAAGCACTGACCACGCCATCGGCATACATAGCGCCTGGTAGTCCAAGCAATAGCCAGCCTGACATATCTGAGGCACCCGCTGAGAGTGCCGTTACTGCTGGGCCGAGATTACGGCCACCGAGCATATAGCCTTCTGTATCATTGGCCTGCTTAAAGTAAGCATAAACGCCAATCCCAATCATCACTAAAAAATAGGCGCCGAGCGATATCAGCACGCCACTAGAAACTCCGTTCATATAAATTGTCCTTAACCAACTGCGTTGGCGGTAATTATTTTTAACTATAAAGAGTAAGTATTACAAGACGTTGTCCAAAACAATATCTAAAGACAAAAAAAGCCATTAAGTAGGACATAATGGCTTTGATTCAATATCTGCTGTTAGTTTTATATGATTGGCGTTGCTCTAGGGCGAAGGTATATAGATCATGACACTGCAATTATCGACCAAATCATCCTCTCATAGATAGCAAACGGTATAGTCAATAAGGAGCAAATCAAAAAGTCGATGCTTCGCTTTATCGCATTTGCCAGTTGTATACCTATAGTTATATACCTATATTAATCGCCAATATAACCAATCATTTAAAACCATTAAACCTACTGCCACCTATCATATATTACTCGAAGTGTTCAATATATGACTATCAGTGTTCATATGGTAAATTTTTGTTATAAAAACAACGTCAAGCGTATTATAACGTATGACTACTACAAATGCGAATGGCGTGTCTGCTAGTGGTAAGGCACAAGAATTATGCGCCTTGACTGATGTTATATAGTATGAATCACTTTATTAATCGATAGGAGATAGTAGATCCAATAGCGCCGTCACACTGCTAGATTGAGTCAGCTTTGGATTGATGACCACGCCCAAATAACGCTGTAGCTCGATATTGTCCGCCATATCGATACGCTCCAAGTCTTGACTGATCATGGTCTGCGGCAGTACCGACCAGCCAAGACCGACAGAAACCAGCATACGAATAGACTCTAATGGGTTGGTGCTCATGGTCGCATAAGGCTTGAGGTTATGCTTGGCAAACTCAGCCAGCGTAATCTGACTGGTAAAGGTATTGGCAGACGGTAAAATCGCAGGATAGCGAGCCAACTGCTCGAGCGTCACATTGGATTTGGTAGCCAATGGTGACAAAGTGCCTGTCATAAAGTATAAAGGGTCAGACCAAAGCGTATGGTAGGTTAGCCGCTTGTCGTAGACAGGTGGCAAAGTGACAAACGCCAGTGACAAGTCGCCGTCTAATACTGCTTTGTGTGCCGCCTCTGAATCGACAAAATGCACTTCTAGCTGGACGGCAGGATACGCTTGGATAAAGTGTTTGAGGACAGGCGCTAAATGGTGTAGGCCAATATGATGGCTAGTACCGATAATCAGCTTACCTGAGACAATATGCTGGGAGTGCTGCAGGTTTATCTTGAAGTTTTCATAATCTTCAAGCCAGCGTTTGGCATGCGGCAGCATTTCTGTCGCCGCTTGCGTGGGTACGATACCGCGTCCGACAGTATCGAACAAAGTGATGTTAAACTCATCTTCCAAATTTTTGATACGTTTACTGACTGCAGGCTGAGTGATAAACAGCTTTTCGGCTGCGCCTGAGATGCTGCCAGTGTGCATAACGGTAACGAATGTCGTCAAATTTGTGGTGTTCAAACGGATGTCCTTAGCTACTTCGTAAGCTATAAATAAAAGTTGGCTGATCCAATCACAATGTATTAGAAATAAAAGTTTGTGTCTATGTAAAAATCATCAATTATTATTATAGGATTAGCCTGCTATAATCACAAGACATCAAGACGTATTGTCACATATTTATTGCATAAACGGCGGTGTTTTTTCGTATAACGCTTGTTTTAAGCGCAGTTTTTAGCAATAAATACTAGATAAGTATGCCGACCTGATAAAGCGTCGGCATAGAGATAAGACATACCAACATACTACCTAGACTAGACCTTATTTTTGCTTACCGATAGCAAGCAGATAAAAATAGTAAGCAAGTGAAAATAGTGGGTCAGTGAAAAACTGAGCAATTAGCAATTAGTAATTAGCAATCAATAAAGGATAGCAATATGGCCGGTCAAACGTTATATGACAAACTTTGGAACGCTCACGAAGTCACCAAGCGTGATGATGGCTCGAGCCTGATTTATATCGATCGCCATTTGCTGCACGAAGTGACAAGTCCACAGGCGTTTGAAGGCTTAGAGCTGGCCAATCGGGAGCCGTGGCGTCTGTCTGCAAATATCGCAAGCCCAGATCATAACGTCCCAACAGTGACCAAAGAGCGATTAGAGGGCGTGTCGGGTATCAAAGACAAAGTATCGCGCTTACAAGTACTGACGTTGGATGAAAACTGTAGCAAGTTCGATATTGCTGAGTTTACCATCAATGATGCGCGTCAAGGTATTTTGCACGTGGTCGGTCCTGAGCAGGGCTTGGTGCTGCCCGGTATGACAGTGGTCTGCGGTGATTCACATACCGCCACTCATGGCGCGCTAGGTTGCCTCGCTCATGGCATCGGTACCTCTGAGGTTGAGCACGTACTAGCCACTCAGTGTTTGATTCAAAAGAAATCAAAAAATATGCAAATCCGAGTCACTGGTACGCTTGGCGCTGGCGTGACGCCAAAAGATGTGGTGCTAGCAACTATTGCCAAAATCGGTACGGCAGGCGGCACAGGATACGCAATTGAATTTGCAGGGCAAGTGTTTGAAGACATGAGCATGGAGGGGCGCATGACCGTCTGTAATATGGCGATTGAGGCGGGCGCACGCGTTGGTATGGTGGCGGTCGATGATACGACGATTGACTATGTCAAAGGCCGTCCTTATGCGCCAACCGAGGAGCAGTGGGAGCAAGCCGAAGCTTATTGGCGTACGTTATACTCAGATGATGATGCCGTATTTGATAGCGTGATTGAGATTGATGGTAGTGAGATTGCGCCGCAGGTGTCTTGGGGCACGTCACCTGAAATGGTCGTCGATGTCACTCAGTCTGTCCCGACACCTGACGAAGCTATCGATGAGGCGCAGCAAGAAGGCTGGCTACGCGCATACACCTATATGGGCCTAAGCGCAGGTCAAAAGATTACCGATATCCAGCTTGATCGTATTTTTATTGGCTCATGCACCAACTCGCGTATCGAAGACTTGCGTGATGCTGCTGCGGTCATCAAAGGCCGCAAAGTCGCTGACAATATCAAGGAGGCGATTGTGGTGGCGGGCTCAGGGCAGGTCAAGCAGCAGGCAGAATCAGAAGGCTTGGATACCGTCTTTACGGAGGCGGGTTTTGAGTGGCGTGAGCCTGGCTGTTCGATGTGCCTTGCGATGAATGCCGATAAGCTAGAGCCTGGAGAGCATTGTGCCTCAACCTCTAACCGTAACTTTGAAGGCCGTCAAGGCAATGGTGGTCGTACGCATTTGGTCAGCCCCGCGATGGCAGCAGCAGCAGCATTGGCGGGTCACTTTGTGGACGTGCGTACGTTTTAAGACCGTTCATCCATAACTCCCTCATTGAATTGATAGGAAAAACTATGCAAGCTTATAACACCCAAACGGGTATCGTTTGCCCACTTGATCGCGCAAACGTCGATACCGACCAGATTATCGCCAAGCAGTTTTTAAAGTCCATTAAACGTACTGGTTTTGGCGTCAATCTATTTGATGACTGGCGTTATTTGGACGAAGGGTTTCCGGGGCAAGATAATAGTAAACGCCCGATCAACCCTGATTTTGTCTTAAATCAGCCCCGCTATCAAGGTGCTACCATTTTGCTGGCACGCAGAAACTTTGGCTGTGGCTCAAGCCGTGAGCATGCGCCTTGGGCACTGTCAGAATATGGCTTTCGTACGATTATTGCGCCAAGCTTTGCCGATATTTTTTATAATAACTGTTTTAAAAACGGTATGTTGCCCATCGTCTTAGACGAAGAGATTGTCGATGAATTGATGAAAGCGACCATGGCCAATGAAGGCTATGAGCTCACCGCCGATCTTGAGCGTCAAGTTGTCATCACTCCAAGCGGTGAAGAGTACGCTTTTGAGGTCGATGAGTTTCGTAAGCATTGCTTGTTAAATGGTCTTGATGACATCGGACTGACTTTGCAGCAAGGCGACGCCATCAAAGCGTATGAGGACAAAATGAAGCAAAAAACACCGTGGGTGTTTAATGACGTACAAGCATAAAAAAGTGCCTCTTAACCGTGGTGGGCAACGTGCTGAACAATAGTAATGCAGCGTTGAGTTATGGCGGTGAACTGGCTAAAATAAGGGGGTCGTTGTGTTGTTTTTATCTTCCTTATTATAAACAGTAGCCGCCATTATGAATAAAACACGTTATGCTTTGTGGACCAGTACAGTGATTGCTGCCAGTTTTTTAATGTCAGGCTGCCAGCTATTAACCGGTTATCAAAAAATTGATGAAGCCGAAGATGCCAAAGTATGGGCAGGCCATATTCAGCCAGTCGCAGGCGAGGTAAGTATCGCGTGTGTTGGAACCTATCACTGCGAAATCGTGCAGATAGACAAAACACTCGTCATCGCTCCTGACAGTCACGAGCCGGTAAATCCAGCCATGGTGACGACGCTTGCAGAGGGCACAAAAAAGACCCCAACCAGTGCAGAGATGATGCCGCTTGCCAATAAAAAGTCGATCAAGATAGTGCCGCTATCCGCCTCTGCAATGCCAGGATTGACCAATTACTATGCCAGAGTCATGCCAGCCAAGCGCGAAATTCACGTCAATTTCTATCCAGAAAATAACGTGGGCTATGTTGAGCGTTTTGCCATGATTCATGATTTTACTCAGGCAGGGACTTATCAGTTACGTGCTTATCAAAAAAAGCCTAGTAATAAGTCAGGCAGCTTGCTAGAGACCGCGTCGCCCGAGCCTTTATGCATTGAGCTGCTACAGGGTAGTACCGTACAGCGCCGGTTTTGTAAGCAGTTAGATAGCAAGCATCGAGGTGAGTTTGTAGAAACCCGTATATAAAAATCTGGTTAATACGTCGATGTCATCTATTTGTGCTAGATAGCCTGCTTCACTGTCGTTTGTCTCATGTTTAACGCAGTTTTTGAGATAAAGACACGCCTTAAAAGCCGCGAAACACGCTGTAGCGAAGGCGTATATTTTGGTATGTTTTAGCAAAAATCCATCGCAGTATTATTCAATAAAAACCTATGAAAAAGGATCAGTATGGCAACGATTTTGACACTAGCGGGCGATGGCATCGGCCCTGAGATTATGACCCAAGCCATTGATGTATTAAATGCCGTCAATGACAAGTTTGCATTAAATTTGACCCTCGAATCTGGGCTGATCGGCGGCGTCGCCATCGATGCGACTGGCGAACCTTTACCAGATGAGACCTTGGCTCGTGCCCGTGTCGCCGATGCAGTATTACTAGGCGCGGTCGGTGGTCCAAAATGGGATGGTATCGAGCGCAGCAAGCGTCCTGAGCGTGGTCTTCTGAAGATTCGCGGTGAGCTTGGCTTGTTTGCCAATCTACGTGTGGCAAAGCTGTATCCTCAGCTGGCCAATGCCTCGAGTATCAAGCCTGAAATCATCTCAGGTCTCGACCTGCTAATCGTGCGTGAGCTGACAGGCGGTATCTATTTTGGAGAGCCGCGCGGTATTCGTACGCTAGATAATGGTGAGCAGCAAGGCTATAACACCATGGTATATAGCACAAGCGAAATTCAGCGTATCGGCAAGGTGGCGTTTGAGTTGGCAAAAACGCGGGCAGCCGCGATAGGTAGTGCTGCCAAAGTCTGCTCAGTGGATAAGGCCAATGTCTTAGAGGTTACTGAGCTGTGGAAGCAGACGATGATTGAGATGCAGCAGGCTGAGTATGGTGATGTGGCGTTATCACATATGTATGCTGATAATGCATGCATGCAGCTGATTAAAGACCCAAAACAGTTTGACGTTATGGTGACGGGCAATATGTTTGGTGACATCTTATCTGATGAAGCTGCGATGCTGACAGGGTCCATTGGTATGTTGCCATCAGCCAGTCTTGATGCGTCAGGAAAAGGCATGTACGAGCCTTGTCATGGCTCGGCACCGGATATCGCAGGGCAAGACAAGGCCAACCCATTAGCGACGATATTATCTGTTGCCATGATGCTGCGCTATACCTTTAAGCAAGAAGCGGCCGCCCAAGCCATTGAGCAAGCAGTCAGCGACGTGCTGGATGATGGACTTCGTACGCTCGATATTTTAGATCCTAGTGAAGCTGGATTGACCCAGGTTGGCTGTCAGCAAATGGGACAAGCCGTTTTGGCAAAATTGGTATAAGGCTCTGCGATATTGCGCCCTATAAAAAGCCATATACAAAGTCTGACGACTCATTTAACGTCTGACTGCTCGTTTTTTGACTGTTAAATCGTCGTATTTTATAAGTTTAGCACCCATACATTGCTCTGCAGTTTATGGGTTTTTTATATTTGTCTTATATTCATTTGGCTGCGCTGGGTAACATAACCAACCTGTTATCCGCAAAAAAGTACTTTTATTAACACAGCTTGTGCAGAAGGCCGGTCTTATTAACATAAAGGTGTTATATGCTCACAGACCGATATGGCACCATATTTCACGTATACAACTGATAAAAAACAATCTGATAAAAATAATCGATATAACAATAAAACCTGATAAAAATGCTAGGAGCACACATGTATCATTTAAATAAAATCAGTGCAGCGCTCGCCGCGGTTGGTTTTTCAGCTGCCGTATTGATAGGACAAAGCGTTATCGCCGATACAGACAATGCCAGGGGCGATGCTCAGGCAACGATGAGCAAATCCGCCGCCACTAAAGACGTTAGCCCAGTCACCAACGGCGTCAGTCAAAAGCTGACTGGTGATAGCAAAACGTCGATGTCGCTTAACAAACTGCTTCCTACCATTAAGTACAGCACCGACGATTTGCCAGCGATGGCAAAAAAAGTAAACGACGCCAGCTGGACGTCAGGTACTAATATCGATCGGACAATTGGCACCAAGTTACAAGCATTATTAAACTGGCATCACAGTGGCGTGGGTGCGGTCGATGGATACTGGGGAAAAAACACCAAAAAAGCCATGCAAGCCTTTCAAAAAGCCAATGGCCTAAGTGTCACAGAGGCTTTAAATACCGAGACTTGGCAAGCCCTTACGAGTGATAAGGTGCTTATGATGCAGCCTGTGTTGGTCAGCTACCAATTGACAGACGCGGACGTCGATATCAAAACCACTACTATCCCAGCGGGCGCTACCGCAAAAGCTGAGCTAGAAGGTCTATATTATGAAAGTGTGATAGAGGCGTTGGCAGAGAAGTTTCACATGAGTGAAAAATATCTTAAAACCCTAAATCCCAATGCCAGCTTTTCAGCGGGTGAGACCATAACGGTCTATAATCCAGGAAACCCCAACACCGCGCCCGTCAGCCGTGTGGTCGCCGACAAAACCACTCAGACGCTATATGCGTACGATGATAAAGGGACTCTGGTTGCCAGTTATCCGACGACAGTAGGGAGTACGGCCACCCCGTCGCCATCAGGCACGCATACAGTAGAGGTCAAGGTTCATGAGCCCAACTATACTTATACTGCCGATGATGGGAGCCAAACTATCTTGCCGCCAGGCCCTAACAACCCAGTCGGCTCTGTGTGGATTGGCCTGAGTAAACCCTCTTATGGTATTCATGGCTCGCCAGACCCTGCTCGTATCAGCCGTCAAGCATCCGCAGGCTGCGTGCGTCTGACCAACTGGGATGCCTTGGCACTATTAGGTGTCATACAAAATGGGGCTACGGTAGAGTTCAAATAGCTTCAGACAAAAGACACAGAGCATGAAGCCATCGAGGTTTTTTGCTCATAAAGGCGGGTTTTATGAACGCGCCAAAAAAATACCGCTAACCATCAGTTAGCGGTGTTTTTATGCGGGTATGGCGGATATAGTTATTACTAAATAAAAAAGATGCACAGCATAAATTCGCGAGATTGGTACAAGTTTTTCTTGCTTGCTGTGCCTGCGCCGCTCGATGCCGCAAAAAACTTATTCGAGTCTCGCCATATCTTTTTTATATTAATCTGACTAACTTGTAAGACAAAACATTGATAGCCAATAATGAGTCGGTTTGCATTTTCATTATTATTATCTGTTAAACCACCCAAGCATTCACAAAAATGCTCTTAAAATTGTCTTAGCAAGTACTGCATCATTTGGTAGTGATGAGATTTGTCATAACCACGTTTTCGTCATCACTGTTTAATAAAATCGATTGCAATAAAGCCGATTTTTATCGTAATTAGTTTTTACCACGATAGGTGATACGACCCTTTGATAAGTCATAGGGGGTCATCTCGACTTTAACTTTATCGCCAGTCAAGATACGGATATAGTGTTTACGCATTTTACCAGAGATATGCGCGATGATTTCATGTCCGTTTTCTAAACGAACTTTAAACAATGTGTTTGGAAGGGTGTCGATGACTTCGCCTTCAAATTCGATAATATCGTCTTTTGCCATAATTTTGTATCAATCAGTTAAAAATAAGCCCATATTATACGCAAGCTAGCGTATTAAAGCAATACAGAACCTGGTTTTGGCTTGACAGCTTGTAATCGATATGTATATCAGTCAGGCAGGTTTAGCCAGAGGGGCGTAAGAGGCGCGGTGGGCAATAGTTTTTGCCAATGCTCAGGGTAGTAAGCATTGATAAAGTATAGGCCGTCACCAGAGGCGGTCGGTGGTGCAATAGTACGGTCTTTTTTGGCCAAAATAGTCAAAAAATCAGACGGCTCTAGCTCGTGCTTGCCGATAGCGTACAAGGTGCCCATTAGGTTGCGTACCATATGATGCAAGAAGCCATCTGCTTGAATGTCAAACACGATAAACTGACCATGGGCAAACAGTCTGGCATGACTGACTGAGCGCACTGGCTGATTGGACTGACAAGCGGCGGCGCGAAAGCTACTAAAGTCGTGCGTACCGACGATATCCGCTGCTGCCTGCTGCATGGCGGCCAAGTCAAGTGGTTCATAAATATGAGTGACTTGATGGTTTAAGATAGCGGGGCGCTGGGGTTGATTGAGGGTGATATAACGATAACGACGGGCGATAGCGCCAAACCGTGCATGAAAGTCGTTCGGCATGGGCTGTATCCAGCGCAGCGCAATGTCGTCAGGGAGTAGGCTGTTTACACCGCGAAGCCAGTTATGAGTCGGGCGATAGGCGTGAGTGGTAAAGTGGGCAATCATATTGCTGGCATGGACGCTGGCATCGGTACGCCCTGCGGCGACGACTTCTACGGTCTCATTGGCGACTTTGCCGATAGCGGTTTCGAGGGCCTCTTGGACACCCAGCACTTCTTGTTGCCGCTGCCAGCCGTGATACTGCGTACCCAAAAACTCGATAGCGATTGCTAGGGTGTAAGTGGGTTGGCTGGCGGTTTCGATAGGAAGTATCTCAGACATGATAATGTGTGGCTTATAAAGTAAATGGTAAGGGCTTCTTATGGTCGTAATAGGACCGATCAAATCAGCGCTTTTTGATGGTGATGCTGGCTTGGCTGACATTGTTTGTCCAGCGTTGACGGCGTCTGGTAGGACTGTCGTACCGTAGCAGCAGCCACAATAACCGCGCATAGATGGCTGGAATGGTCAACCGGCCGCCAGCGATGACATGATACTCATATTGCCAACTGCCAGCCGCATAGTTGTCACTCACGCCGCCAAAAGGCGATTGACTGGCGCAAACCACCATATGCCCATGCTGATGCGCAAGGGTTAATGCCTGCGCCAAATCAGCTGAATAGGGCACGTTGCCTGCACCAAATCCTAATAAGATAATGCCACATGGCGGCTGAGAAAGTAGGGCTTGTAGCTGATTGCTCATAACCTCAGTATCGTTGGGTAGGCAATACAGCGCATGAATACGTGCTTGCTTGGCACGAGCATCGATGCTTTTGCTGACTTCTTGTTGGTCCTCGAGCCAGTGTTGGCGGCGGGCATCTGGCAAGTGCTTTATATAACTATTGGCAGGATAGGCTGCCCGAGAGTGACCAGTAAACGCCATGAGATCATGACTATGGATTTTTTGTACCGTTTGCGCAGGCCAAGATTCGCCGCCAAAGGCAATTTTTACTCCTGACTCACCCGCTGCTGCCAGTTTTAACGCATCGTTTAGGTTGCCCCACGCATCGCTATGCGTATCGACGCTATAGGTATGTAGCATCTCGCTGTCTAATAGCGGGCGCATACTGCCAGTGACCGCCACACAGATATCACTCCCTGCAAAGGCCTCTGCCAAAAACGCCCCGAGATAACTGAGCGTATCGGTACCAGTGATCAGCACAAAACGTCTGTGCCCCTGCGCATAGGCGGCTAGTATCAGCTGGTAAAAATGCACAAAATCGACGGGCGTCAATTGGCTACTGTCTTTGATCAAAGTGTTGTCTAGCCAAGAGACTGGCGGCAGATAGTGGGCATGATCTGGCTCTGTTAGCAGTGTTTGTAACGTCGGTAAAAACACCTCTGCTGGTAGCGGTGCTAATGGCCGGCCATAACTGCCAAAAGTGCCGCCTGCATAAATCAGCTGGACGGGATCAGTAAGCGTCTTGGTCATAACAGAAGAGGGCATAGTCGGCGCCGTCATAAAAAGTAAATAAAAATAAAAGCTAGGGTACCCCAGCTCAATCGCTCAAATGAACTGCTCAATGAGTTGCTCAATAAATTGATAGTCATCTAAATCAGACCCTACTATAAAGGCTCAATGCAAAAAAAAGCAAGTATTCTCAAGGCACAAGAATACTTGCTGATAAAAAAGCCTGCTTTTTAATTACGCTGTGCGCTCGAGTAGTAACTGCGCTTGCTGCTGCTGTGCACTATTGCCTTGAGAAATGACTTCATTGAGCAAGCGTTTGGCACTATCGTACTCACCTAGCTGCAGGTACTGGCCTGCCAAGTCTAATGCTACCTGATTGCTGTCTAATGATTTGACAAAGTCAAAATCAGCGGCAAAGCGTGCTAAGAAGTCCTCAGCGTTATCTTTTTCAATACTCCCGGCAGGTTGAGCTGCTACTGGGGCAGCTGAGCTTGCTGCTGTATCCGATTCATCTGATAATGCATCAAGATCAAAATCAAAGTCATCATCGATCAATGTATTATCATCAAACGATGTGGGGCTACTCGAAGTCAGCTCAGAGGCTGCTGTCAAAGTAGGAGTAGCGTCATCACTGCTGTCTGCAAAATCACTGTCTAATGTTAAGTCATCAATATCGATGCTGTCATCACTTAATTCGCCACTTATCTCATCGCTCAGATCAAGCACAGGCTCATCAGTGTTTGTTTCAACATCTAAGTCAGCTAAGTCAGACTCTGTTTCAATTCCTAGTCCAGTCTCTGATGCAACGTTTAAGTCATCTGCGTCATCCAAATCGTCTAAGGACAAGACAAAGTCGTCGTTGCGGCTTTGGGCGGTCGCATCAGTCATGTGGTCAGTCGTGCTTGCTTTATCAGCAGCATCTTCTGAATCCATATCTGTCACTAAATCATCAAAATCTAAGACGAAATCCTCTTCATCTAGCGTTAGCGCTTCATTGGTATCCGCGCCGACACTGTCCGCTTGGGTTGAGACATCAGATGACTCTGGCTGCGCTGTTTCAATGTCCTCAAGACCAAAGTCGAATTCACTAAAATCTGTCTCTTCAGTCGTTTCTGTGGCCGCAGTGCTCTCGTCAGCTGCCGTGGTAGGCATTGCTGCCAGTGCCGGCTCATCTAAATCCGCTTCCAAATCACTGAGCGTCAAAGCAAAATCTGTGTCGGTATTGTCATCTGCCAGCACTTGTTCTGATAATGCTGGGGTCTCGACAGAAGAAGTTAAGGAGGCATCGCTCTCGCTGATATCATCAGTTGCCACATCATGGGTGGGACTGGCAGGTGTCGTTGGCAGATCAAAATCTATGCTTTCAAAGTCGGCGGCTTGCTCAACGGGCGCAGTTTGCGCGGCGACTTGATTTTGCTCTTCAAAAAACAGCATCTTTAGCTCATCTGCTAAGGCAAGGCTTTTTGGGTCATTTTGCGAGCTGATGGTGTCATAGACTTTGTTGAAATTCTCTGATTGATTGATCGTCGCATAGATGCTTAGCAGCTTTAAAGAAAGCTGACTGTCGTTAGGCTTTTCGCGCAAGCCGCGATTGAGTGTTTCAATCGCTTTGTCATAACGCTGCTGATCTATAAAGCGTTGGGCAATGGTGATGGTGTCAAACTTGTTTTCGCCGCTGACATCAGTTTGTACGGGCGCACTTGCTTTTGGCGCTGGTGTCTGTGCCGCTGCATTTCTATCTGATTTGACATAAGGCTGCGCCGAAGGTTTTTGCGCTTTGTTTTTACGTATCACTAAAACCGCTATTAATACAATCAGTACCAAGCCGGCGATGATGTATAGCATATTGTCCATTGTTACTCCCACGCCTATGATCACAGCATAATACGCTGCTATATCAGGCAATTATTGGTTGCGTAGTTTTTTGAGACGAGCTTGCAGCTCTGCCAATTTTTGATTCTGTAATTGAATTGTTCGCGTATAACTGTCAAGTGCGCTACTGGTCTTGGATAAGCTTTGGGCCTGAGAGGCTGCCGCTTGCCGTGATGCTTTTAAAGTAGCTAGTATGTCTGTGCTAATTCCATTGCCTGTGGCCGCCGCTGATTTGGTTTGGGTGCCATCGGCATTGCCATCATGTCCTGGAGCCAATACAGAAAACTGCGCTCTTGGCAGGGTCTTGGTAATGGTTGGTTTTTTTTGTGACTTGGCTGCAGGTGCTGAGTTGTTTTGCGCTTTAGCTGTATGGGGCTTTGCTTTAGGTGCTGGCTGTGCGACAGGGGTATTTATCCGCCGACGATATTTTTGTTTTTGGGCGCTGATAGCGGCCTCTAGCGCTTGCTGTGATGGCAATACATCATAATTCGGCAGATTTAGCTTGGCGTCGGCTTTGAGCTGGTCTGCGTCTTTATTGATAAAAGCATTGGGGTTTTGTGATTGAATCTGTTTCATTACGGTTTGAATATCGACATTGTTTTCTTGGGCAATCTGCTGAGCAATGATCCATAAGCTATCATTGCGCTGTACTTGATATTGAAAGTTTGCCGTGCTTTGCGTTTGGGCGTCTGCTATAGAGTCTGCTGCCACGTGGTTTGTAGGTGCAGTCTGATCGTTGGTGCTTGATTGAGAGGGTGCGGCAGTATCAGCCGGTATGTTGCTACCGACAACCGTTGCCGCTGCCGTATGCGCTGTGCTCAAAGCCGCTTGCTCGGCGGTTTGGTTGTCCTGAGCTGCGTCGTTTTTTGGGGCGGCAGCTACGATGCTGGCACTCACATCCGTGTTTTTTTGCTGACTCGGCTGTATCTGACGCGTGACTTGAATATTTAGCGTATCTAGTGCGTTGTTTGCTTGCGCTGTGCCGAGCGTGTGTTGCGTAGCAGATGATACTTCGCTCGCGGTGCTAATACTTGAGGCGGTTTGCTCTTGAGCCAAACGGCCATTGTCCAAGCGGCTGGCAGGGTTAGGTCGGCTAGCATTGGTCTGCGCTGGACTGGCGGCGGCTGTGAGCTCAAAGTCATTAGCCAAACGCCCATTGTCTAAACGGCTAGGCGTATAGGTTAGATGGTCAGTTGCTGATACAGATGTCTTGGCAGGCGTGCTGGCTGAGGCAGCTTGCGTTTGAATACTTGCGTTTTGCGTATTGGCCCTTTGCGTATTCGGCAGTTGCACGTTGGGCGCGGACCGTTTGACGGCCGTAGGAGCGCTTGTCGATGAGCTTGCGGCTGATGCCGATATCAGTGGTGGCGGAGCACCTTTTCTAAGGGTCAAAGGCTTGGCATTATTGGCGGATACGGCAGGTAAATTGGGCTTTTTTGCGCCTGTTACGATGTTTTTGGTGGTGTCGATGGGCAAGCTGGCATCGAGCGGCATCAATAATGTTTTGGGCACGACATTACGCTGACCCTGATCATTGATGGTTAATACAATATCGGCAAAGGGTTTAGAAACAGGTTTTGATGTACTGATATAGACTTGGCCGCTGGTTTCTGAAGTCGGCTGAAAGCGTACCATCATTGAGTCAGTTGGCGTCAACCCCATTTGCTGATAGATAGCAGGGTTGGCCAAGCTGGCTGAAAAATCAGCCGCCCGAATGTCTGAGACACTGATGTTGGCTCTTAGAGGCTCATGCTGTGCTGAGGTCACAACGGTCTTGCCAATCGTGGCCGCTTGGGCACTAGAGACAAAGGCGGCACAGCTTACCGAACACAGTAATGCCATCGATACCGCACGGTGTACGTGAGTCAAACGATGAGATAAACGACAAGACATATGCAGCCCTTAGAATATAGGTTATCTTTGCTTTTATAACAAAATCTGGTTTAGTTTACCAGTTTATTTCACAACTGTTGTGTCCAATGTATCAAATGTTAATTTACTGTATAAAACACTCGTTTATTCAGTCGTCATCTGCTTCTCAAGTAGCATGGCGTCTCCATAACTAAAGAAGCGGTATTGCTGCTCGACGGCATGTTTGTACGCTTGTTCAATCGCTTGTTTACCCGAAAATGCCGAGACCAGCATCAATAGGGTAGACTTTGGCAAATGAAAGTTGGTTAGTAGCTTATCGATGACAGCGAATTTAAAGCCTGGATAAATAAAAATATCTGTGTCGCCTGACCAGCCAGCAAGCGGTTTGCCCGTGCTCGCAGTCTTTTGGTAGGCAGTTTCGAGCACGCGCGTGACTGTCGTGCCAATCGCGATCACTTGCTTGCCGTTTGCATGGGTTTGATTGATCAGATCCGCGGTTGCCTGCGGTAGATGCGCATATTCACTGTGCATGGTGTGATTGAGCAAGTTGTCGGTTTTGACAGGGGCAAAGGTGCCCGCGCCCACGTGCAACGTCACAAAGGCGGTGTGAATGCCTTTGGCTGCCAGTTTATCCAAAACCACTTCATCAAAATGTAAGCTGGCAGTCGGTGCCGCCACGCTAGCGAGTTTGGCTGGATCATGAAAAACGGTTTGATAGCGGGTATTGTCCGTGGCGTCTGCATGACGCTCAAAATATGGTGGGATAGGTAGCTCGCCGTATTGCTCTAGCTGCGGCAGGATAGGAGCATCAAAGGCTAGGATAAATAAATTATCCTGACGACCAATCATGACCGCATGTATATGACCATCGCCGAGCTGCAAGCGCTGTCCAAGCTTGGGCGCTTTGCTGGCTTTTATGTGACCAAGCGCGATATGGTCAGTGCAGACCGGCTGATCATCCGCGGTCGTCAAATGCAGGGCGGCGGGCGCCAAGTCTGCAATATCGACCAAACGCTCGATCAGCACCTCGATCTTACCGCCCGTGTCTTTTTGTCCAAACAGGCGCGCTTTCATCACCTTGGTGTCGTTAAACACAATCAAATCACCCGCATTTAGTAAATCTGGCAATTCAGAAAACATGCGGTCTTCGGCACGGCTATCTGCCACATTGGCGGGATTGCTGGCGGGTAAATACAATAATCTTGAGGCTGAGCGCTGCGCTAGTGGGTAGCGGGCAATTAACTCATCTGGCAGCTCATAGTCATAGTCATTAACGCTCAGATAGTCTAAGTCATTATTGTTTTTATGGGTATCAGTTATGGTATTACGATCTAAATCTACAGCGTGGGAGTGGGTCATAATGGGTCTTTCAGTGAAGAGTGATGAAGGATGGTATGAGCGTAATTGTAGCAGAAATGACAGGATAAACGCATGTCTCATTGAGTGACTCACGGGCATAATGTGTCATAACGACCACGTTATTACGGCCATGTCGTCATGACCGCGCGCTGCCACAAAAACCTGACAGCCATACTGATGGTTTGAGGTAACCATCGCTCAGATATCAATCAGATATCAATCAGACTCATCTATTCAAATAGTTTTAACTGAGGCAAGAGCAGGGCGGCGGGCACCAATGAAGAGAAAGTCACACCGACCAGACGTATGGGCAGCTGACGCGGGATGTCCAAAAACAGCTTGTCTAGCCAATAATGGGCGGATTCGGCGCTGTCAAAGGCCGTCGATAATGTGTGTGAGCGCGTGACTTGAGTAAAATCCGCGTATTTAACTTTTAAAGTGATGGTATGCGCGACCAGTTGTTTTTTTTGCATTTGATCAAACGCGTCTTCATTTTGTGCATAAATTTGTACTTTTAGCTCAGCATCGTCGTCAAGATTATCCCGAAAGGTGGTCTCAGAGCCTACGGATTTGTGCGTGCGCTGCGACTTGACCGTACGCTCATCGCGGCCATGAGCGATATCATGATAGAACTGACCACGTTTTCCAAACTCCTGTACCAATGCCGCCGCTGGCAAGCGCCGCAAATCAGCACCCGTGCGCACGCCCATGGCATGAAGGCGCTTGGCAGTGGCTTTGCCAATACCATGAAAGCGCTCGATGGGAAGGGTACTAATAAACGCATCGGCATCGGCTGGGGTGATAACTGCGATACCATTGGGTTTGTTGATATCAGAGGCAATCTTGGCCAGCATCTTATTAAATGAGACGCCAGCAGAAGCGGTCAGCCCTGTGTGCGCCAAAATCTGCGCTCGTAGCCAATTGGCCATCAACGTCGCTGAGCCCTTATGTATAGATAAGCCGGTGACATCCAGATAGGCTTCATCCAATGACAGCGGTTCGACATGAGGCGTCAATTGATGCATGATTTGGCGTATATCACGACTGACCGCCCGATAAACCTCAAAGCGCGGCCGAACAAATATCGCCTCAGGACAGCGTTTACGCGCTTCATAGCATGACATCGCTGAGCGTACACCAAACTTGCGCACCTCATAACTGGCTGCTGCGACAACCCCGCGCCCGCTTGGGTCACCACCGACTACCAAAGGCAGACCTCGTAACTTTGGAAAGTCACGTTGTTCGACACTGGCATAAAAAGCATCCATATCAATATGAATGATTTTGCGGGGTGAAAGAGGAGTAGAAGCAGTCATGACCACTATTTTACCCCAATTAGCAAAACTATTTTAGCGGCAACCATAAATATGGCTTGATTTTATAAATAAATAGGATGTTAAAACAATTTAAAGAATATCAGTGGGTTAAACCCGCCAATCTCCCTAAGCTCGTACCTTTTGTTTACCGTTTAACCTAAAGGATTTGCCGTCTATCATGAATAATGCATTTAGATGTTACGCTTTTGCTTCAGACGTTCTACACTAAAGTAAGTATCGAAGTAGACGATTGTTAAAAGGATAAACAACTTCTTTATACGCCCTAGTCTATAGCGAATAAAAAGGTTGTTTATGGCTCGCACCACACTCGCCTATAGAGTATTGGTAAACTCGCCGCCTAAGGGAACATACTTAGGGGTGCATGAGGGACTAAGGAGCTGATGATGAATAAACTAACAGGGAGCGAATTGACACGCGCAATGCTAGCACGAGGAGATAAAGATATCTGGTGTGCAGTTTGTGATGAGAGTGATGAGCTGGCGATGATGGATCTGTATGGTAATGACTTTACTGTCTATATTGTCGCTTATCGTGACGGATATTTTTACTGCCGTAGCGGCACATCTTGGGCCTGTGCAGTGCCTATAAAGATAGCAGCCATCACGCAAGAAGACATTGATAGCCCAATGATACAATAAATCTTATAAACACAAAAAAACCTCCCATATAGGAGGCTTTTTTGCTAAAGATGGTACCAGTGGTCGGACTCGAACCGACACGCTTTTAAAGGCAACGGATTTTGAATCCGTCATGTCTACCAATTCCATCACACTGGCATGTAAGTAGATAACGTTTATAAAAACAACAGTTATCGAATTGGGTTACGGTGTTCGCCGTATAGGCTGCGTATTATAGCAGCCTATTTTTTGTCGTCAAGAATTATTTTAAATAATTTGCAGTTATTTGACGATATAGCAAAAAACGCAGACCTAACCGACAAAGGCTCGTTCAACGGCATAGTCGGCTTGTACGCCCATACGTGGGGAGACAGTGAGGCCAAACCCGTTTAGTATCTCTGATACTTCCGCGTTAAATGGCATGCTACCGCATAGCATGACACGATCATCGTCTTTGTTCATCGGTGGCAAGCCGATATCGTCAAACAGCTTACCTGATCTCATCAAATCGGTGACTCGGCCTTGGTTTCTAAATTCTTCACGGGTCACGGTGGGGTAGTAAATGAATTTTTCACGGTACCATTCGCCAAAGATTTCATCGTTAGGCAACTGGTTTTCAAACATATCGCGATAGGCCAAGTCTTCGACATGACGCACGCCATGTACCAAAATGATTTTGTCAAAACGCTCATAAACCTCAGGGTCACGTGCCAATGCCAAAAAAGGCGCAAGTCCAGTACCCGTCGATAGCATGTAAAGGTGCTTACCTGGTAACAGGTCATCCAACACTAACGTGCCTGTGGGTTTTTTACTGACCAATAACTCATCGCCAACTTTGATGTGTTGCAAGCGTGAAGTCAGTGGGCCGTCTTGTACTTTGATCGAAAAGAACTCTAAATGCTCTTCGTAGTTGGGACTGGCAATAGAGTAAGCGCGCAGCAGCGGTCTGCCATCGACCACGATTCCAATCATCGCAAACTCGCCATTACGGAAGCGTAAGCCATCGTCACGCGTGGTTTTGATGCTAAATAGAGAGTCATTCCAATGATGAACCTCTGTAACCGTTTCGGTGCGAAGTTTTGACATAAAGTCCTCGTTAATAAGTGATTA
Organism: Psychrobacter sp. L7; assembly: GCF_002810365.1. Taxonomy (NCBI): domain Bacteria; kingdom Pseudomonadati; phylum Pseudomonadota; class Gammaproteobacteria; order Moraxellales; family Moraxellaceae; genus Psychrobacter; species Psychrobacter sp. L7. The sequence continues at coordinate 329,922 of NZ_NEXR01000004.1, read as the reverse complement.
TCGGTATCGTATGGGTTAAATAGGTATAAGATAAAATTTTTCAATGACCGTTTCGGCGCTAATAAGGCGTTGGGTTTTGTAGGCAGTATGAAGCGCTATTTTAGCCTTTTATATACTTTAACTTATATATTTTAACATTTTATATAATGTTATAAATGACAGCGAATGCCTGTGGCGTCAAGCCATGAAAATCAGTTTGTTCAGCCAAATCTGCCCACTAAGATAAGGCAAAACACGACAAGGTATCACTATTTTTATCAAAAGCGGTTTCGTCAGCGCGCCTAGCCTATCAAGTCGCCTCTATTGAACTGTCCATATCAAATTGCTTTTATAGAGCTGTTTCTATAAAACTGTTTTTATAAAAATAGGGGCGGTCATCAAATTCTCGCTCATAATACCAAACTTTAAAATAAAAATCCGTCTGGCAGCGACTATGTGGCATGATAAAATAGAATATCGTTAGTAAATAATTTTGTATCATGCAATAAGCGTGTTTTTGGAGAATTTATGCCTGTATCAGGTGACGATGTGCTCGCCGATTGTCATCGGGCGCCTATTATTGGCTATCATCGTGCGCCGCTCTCGCAAAAGTTTGGGGCGCCAAGACAACCAAACTTGGTGGCGCTGATGAGCGTAGTTGAGATGATTGCGCCTTATGATACGCCCGCCGCTTTTGTGGGTTTAGAGGCGTTTAGTCATATCTGGCTGAGCTGGCAGTTTCATCATAATGATACGGTCAAGGCTGGCAGAGTGAGTGCAGGCGCACCTACCGGCGAGGTGGGTATGACAGCGGCGCGCACGATAGCAAAGGGGCATTTTCGTCCGCAAGTGCGGCCACCAAGATTGGGTGGCAATCAAAAAATAGGCGTGTTTGCCAGTCGTAGTATGTATCGCCCATCAGCGCTGGGTCTGTCTGTGGTCAAGCTTGAGCGCGTCGAGGTAGTACAAGGTCGCGCGTTTCTTATCATCAGTGGCGCTGATATGATAGATGGTACGCCCATCATCGATATCAAGCCCTATGTGGCGTATAGCGATGCGCTGATCGATGCTCGTAGTGGCTTTGCTCCTACGGCACCTGAGCTGCTAGAGGTCACAGTCACTGACACCGCTTATCAGCAGTTTTTGCAGCTAATATCAGATGCGCCTACTAGAGACACCGCGCAAGGGGCTGGCAGGCAAGTGTTAATCGATCAGGCGCGCTGGCAACTTGTTGATACGGATATGGCCATCATTCAAGCACTCATCGCTCAAGATCCGCGTCCTGCCTATCGCCGCAAGGAAGTGCACAAAACCTTTACGATGCGCTACAAGTCTGTCGATATAGCGTTTTGGCGGCTTGCCTCAGGGGCGCTGCAGATCACAGGGATTACCGGCATAGCATAACGTTATACAGTATCACGCTAACATAGTATCACGCTAAAGAGCTTATATAATGCTGCAGCTGAGCTTGGCCAATCTAGACAATGGCCTCACATGTACTGACCAAAAAAGAAGAAAAATATGTCTGAGCAGAAGTATTCGATAGTCATAGATTTACGGTGGTGCCTAGATGAGTTACTGGCGGATAGAGTCATTGATCAACGCAGCTATAATTTGGTCATTACCAGCCGCCGAGCCAAGGAGCAGCACCCACTACTGACCATTAGCGAGTTTGGTTTGCCCAATGCTCATGCGCTAGACAGCGCCTCTGAGGCCAAACTAACGCTGTCATGGCTCAACCAATGGTTGGCAGTCAAAGCGGGTATGGCGATGGTGCGTATTGATCCGCTAAAGGTTGATGTGCCAGCAGTCACGCAGCTGATGTCTTTTGAATATGCTCGCTCGCAGCATATTTTGCCGATTGAGGTCACATTAGATGAGGTCGTCATTGGTACAGACCAGCCGTTTTTTACCGATTGGCACGCCAATATCGAAAAACTGATCAAATCCAAAACCTATCGCACCGTCTATATCAGTCCCGATCAGCTCAAGCGCTATCGTCAAGAGTTTTATCAAGTGACACAAGCGATTGCGGGTGCCAACTCTTTACATAAGCGTGCTGCCGCTGATGTGACCAATGTCGAGGCATTATTGCAGCTTGGGGACAACACCAACCCCGATGCCAATGATCAACATATTGTCAAAGTCGTCGACTGGCTGCTGCAGTATGCCTTTGAGCAGCGTGCCAGTGATATTCATTTAGAGCCGCGGCGTGAGATGGGGAGGGTGCGTTTTCGTATCGATGGGGTGCTGCACACAGTATATGAGATGCCGCTGGCCATCATCGTCGCAGTGACTGCGCGTATCAAAATCTTGGGGCGGCTAAATGTCGCCGAAAAGCGCAAACCGCAAGATGGCCGTCTAAAGACTCGTACGCCAAAGGGGCTAGAAACCGAGCTGCGACTCTCTACCATGCCGACCGCTTTTGGCGAAAAACTGGTGATGCGCGTCTTTGACCCTGAAGTGTTGGTACGCTCGTTTGCTCAGCTTGGTTTGTCGGGTAAGCAGCTCGAGACATGGCATGAGCTGACCGCCCATCCAAACGGTATTATTTTGGTCACCGGCCCGACAGGCTCTGGTAAGACCACCACCCTATATAGTACGCTCAAACAGCTGGCGACCGAGCAGGTCAACGTGTGTACCATCGAAGACCCTATCGAGATGATAGAGCCAAGCTTTAATCAGATGCAGGTCAATGCGGGAGTGGATTTGCATTTCGCTGATGGTATCCGCTCATTGATGCGTCAGGATCCAGATATCATCATGGTTGGGGAGATTCGAGATACTGAGACGGCCAATATGGCGGTACAAGCATCGCTAACTGGGCACTTGGTACTCTCAACACTGCATACCAATGATGCACCAAGCTCACTGACACGTTTGCATGATTTGGGGGTGCAGCCGTTTTTGACCTCAGCGACCATACTCGGAGTCATGGCACAGCGTTTATTGCGTACCTTATGTCCACACTGCAAGCAAGCGCTAGAGGTACGCCCCGAGAGTGAGATTGCCATTCAATGGCAGGAGATGGTGCAGCCTTGGCGCGCGCCCTTGCCTGCGCAAATCTACCGCGCAATAGGCTGTGAGCATTGCCGCCAAACGGGCTATCAAGGCCGTGTGGGCCTGTATGAAATCATGCCGCTATCCAATGAGTTAAAAAAGTTGGTCGCAACCGATGCCAATGTAGAGGCACTAAAAAAACAAGCCTACCGCGAAGGGGTGCAGCCGCTGCGATTATCGGGTGCCAAGCGTATCAGTGAAGGGGTGACGACCATAGAAGAGGTGATGCGCGTGGTACCGCTGCATTAAGTGTATGCGGCAAATAGACAGCTGTCCTTCATGTCTGCATACTGCCTTAGCGCTCCCAGCGTACATTTTGGCGCATGATTTTCGCGGGCGTACCTGCGACCATGCAGTTTGGGGTGGTAATGGGTTTGTTGACAAAAGACCCTGCGGCAATGATACAGCCGCTAGCGATGGTGACATTTTTGGAGATAGTGACGTTGGCTGCGATCCAGATATGATCTTCCAATACCAAATCAGCGCGGGCCTGGTTTAGGCGCTCGTTGGACTCGGTGTCGTAGACTTTGTGGACATCGGTTGCACGGATTTCTATCCCGCGCGATATCATGCATGCTTTGCCGATGCGCACGCTTTTGTCACGTGCCAACACATAGCAGTCAATCGCCGTGGTCCGATCGCCGATATTAATGTGCAAATGATCGCCCACAATCAGCAGATGGCCTGAAAATTTGACGTGCTTACCGATGGTAATATGATTATGACTGCCATTGATATCGATATTGAGCTTGTTAAACTTCCCGTGCTTGCCGATACTGATTTGATTGTCATGACCTTTACGTATGGTAATGGCTGAGCCGCCGATGATACGTGCATCATGGGCGATGTCGATATGATTGTCCTGTCCGTTATCTGTCAATAAAAACCGCTGTCTGTAGAGTTGTTTGGGGAGCAGGGTTTTGAGGATAGAGGGCAGGGTCACTGTCTTTTTTGGCGTCATAATAGCAGGGCTTATGTGGATGAATGTTAGGCGTGATAGGCCGCTGGTCGCAGCGCTCTATGGGTCTTTATGGATTATGCCTTGAAAACAGCGCAAGTCAGAGCAATAAATAGCACAGAGACGAAGCATTTTATACTGTTAAAATTATTTCTTAACTGTCATTTCTCAAGTGCCATGTCTTATTTTAAAATTTACCACTTATGTATTTAATTAACGAGATTGTTTATGTTTACTGATACGCATTGCCATCTAAACCGTCTGGATTTAACCAAATATGATGGTCAACTGTCCGGCGCAATTGACGCGATGAAAGCGGCCAATGTCACGCGCGCGATGGCGATTATGTGTGATTTTGCTGAATATGATGACATCGCTCATATCGTCAGCACTCATAGCGATGAGGTGTTAGAGCTGGGCATGAGTGTCGGCATTCATCCTTGTGAAGATATCACAGTGCTGCAATCCGCGACAACCGAGCGGCTGATACAAACCGCTGATGCTGAGCATGTCTGGGCCATCGGGGAGACGGGACTGGATTACTACTGGTCAACAGAAAATAAAAAAGAGCAGCAAGCAAGTCTTGCTCGTCATATCTATGCCAGCCAGCAGCTCAAAAAACCCTTGGTGGTGCACATGCGCGATGCCAAAAAAGATACCCTTGATATCCTAAAAGCAGAAGGCGCTGAGCATGGCATTATTCATTGTTTTACTGAAGATTGGGAGACGGCCAAACGAGCGCTGGATCTAGGATTTTATATCTCATTTTCAGGTATCGTCAGTTTTAAGAGCGCACAGATGATTCAAGATGCGGCGCGCAAGATGCCCAAAGATAGAATCCTCATCGAAACCGACAGCCCTTATCTGGCTCCTGTCCCCAAGCGCGGCAAACCCAATGAGCCTGCCTATGTGCCGTATGTCGCCCGTTATCTGGCTCAGATGTATGAGTGTGACAGTGAGGAGGTTGGAGCGCTGACAGCAAAAAACTTTGAAAATTTGCTGGCACAGTACTGCTAAAATGGTTATGCTATGACCACTCAGTCATTTGTCGGGTAATTTGATGGTTTTGTCTCTTTTTTATTTCTAATATCGAGCGTAATCAGGCAGTTATCCATGACTATTTAGCAAACACGAGCATATTCCCTTTGGCAGTTCTCGAGCAGTCTTCATATAGTTGCATCCGCTTGTTGCCGATACATCCGTATAAACGATGGTTATATGCTTAATCTTGTCAAGTTTTAGGAGAGATTATGAGTCGTCAGCATCAGTTCAAAGCACGAGAAGAGAATATCTTAGCGATGGCAGAGCAACTGTTACTTGAGTCCGGCGATGGTGATATCACTTTGGACAGTTTGGCAGATCAGCTGGATTTGGCCAAAGGCACGTTATATAAGCATTTCTCCAGTAAAGATGAGCTGTATCTGCGTATTATTATTCGTTATGAAGAGCAGTTGTTTGAGATCAACCGTATTGATGACTGCCCATCAGCGGGGGTGGCTCGTATGATTTTGCAGCAACTGTTTAATCCCCAAAAAGCCATGTTGCTCAACCAGATAGAAGAGCGTCTGGCGGCCTCGGTGACAGGTCTTAACCGCTTGTTTGGCGAGCTGTACGACATTCGCCGTCAGCGTATGAAGCGTTTGATCGACATCATCAGCGCGTATCTAAAAGACGAGCACAGTAGTTTGAGCACTCGTGACTATTTGTCGTCAATTTGGGCGATGGGTCAAGGCGGGGCGGGGTTATTAAACTCAAGTTTTTATCAGCGTTATTTGGGTCGCCGCGACACCTTGCGTTATGCTTTTGTGCAGCAAATGCTGGAGTTGCCAAGTCACTACCCAGCTGCTGACGATGACGTGATGGATGAGGACATGCAAGAGTTGGTAGAGCAAATCGATACAGAATCAGAAGAGCACCGTAACACCAATTATTAGCGCGTTTCTCGTGTTAAAAATGATGATTTACATGAGTTAAGAACACATATCCCAACAGATAAAAACAGTGCCCAATGTAGGCAGTCACATCGCTCTGTGCTGTGGCCTTTTGGCAGGCAGCACAGCAATTTTTGTACTTACCTTAATACAATCATGAGCTTATAGGTGCAATATGCCGGTCACTGTCAAGACTCAGACTCGCTCAGCGACCAGCTCTCTAAGATTGATTCAATCAGAATTTAGTCAGTATAAGCTGTATGATAAGGCGTTTATGCCTGATGCTGATGGTCATACACTTCCTTTCATAAAAAACGCCCGTACTTCTTTTGTTCATACATCTGCTTCGGCACACTCGCACTTCATGTCTTCTAAATCTCAAACAGGTTTTACGCTGGTCGAAATCGTGGTAGTGGTGGTCATATTGTCGATATTCGCTGGTATGATGAGCCTATCTGTGGGCAGTAGTGAAGCGCGTAAAAACCGCGCGTTTTATGAGCATCTGACCGACTCACTCAGCTATGTACGGTTATTGTCCGCTGAGCGTATGCAGCCGATGGGTCTTAGTCTGCAGGCCGATAAGCGCGGTCAGGTGACGCCTGTGATTGTGACCTTGTCCAATCCCTATGCCGCGTATCAGGCAGCGAGCATCTCAGCAGATACCAATGATAGTACGCCCAAAAATGCCATGGAGCTGTCGGCAGAGCTGACTACCATGAGCGGTGGTTCTGATGAAGCTTTGCCAACGCCAAGCTGGGAGACTGAGACGGAGGTGACGCTGCCCGAGCTGCCATCTGGTGTTCATATCAGGGTGCAGAGCTTGGCGGCTGTAGAGGTATCAAGCGCTCAGCAAGCTCAGACATTGCAGCCTTGGTTTGTCGGTCAAATGGTGCCGCAGGTGGTTTGGTTTGGTACAGGGCAGGCCACGCCGGTGACCATCGAGGTGCTGCATGAGGCGCGGCTGGTGGGTGATGTAATCACGATTATGCCCGACGGTAGTATGATGATTGGACAAGGACAGTAAGTGATGAGCCAACACACCAACGCTTATGATAAAGCTGCCTCATCACATTTAGAGCAGAGCCAGCGCGGCTTTACGTTGATAGAGGTGATGGTGGCGCTAGCGATTTTGGCTGTGGTTGCTGTTGCAGCCAGCCGTGCCAGTAGCGCTTATTTAAGCTCAGTCGACATACTGCGAACCCGTACACTGGCGCATTTTGTGGCACAAAACGCGGCGGCGGATTTACGTATTCAAGAGACGTGGCTGACGGCCAATCGCACCCAAACGATCAATGCCCAAGGCCGAGATTGGCAGGTGGTCATGACGGTCAATGAGGCGATCACGCCTGCGCTAAAGGAAGTAAATATCTCAGTTGCGCCGATAGTAGATGGCCAAGCACGTACGGCTGTGACCGATATCAGTGTGATGCTAAGCAATAGTGAGCAAGACATCGGCAGCCTAGATATGGCAGGTTTGGCCGCATCTGGCGGTGCGCCATGAGGCAGCAGCGGGGCTTTACTTTACTAGAGCTACTGCTAGCAATGGCGATATTTGCCATGCTCGCAGTCGCAGGGTGGCAAGTGTTTGACAGTGTCAGCAAGTCGCGTGAGCGCGCCCAGCGTCATGCAGATGATTTGGCAGTATTACAATACGCGTATTTGCAGTTGCAACAAGATATGGGGCAAGTCATTGTTTATCAGGCCAATGAAGCGTCAACGACTGATGACTTAACCAATAACAGCAGCACAGATCCGCAAGCAACACTTCCGCCGCCTCAGCCGTTTATGAGCGTGGATGGTGAGTCTGTCAGTTTTGTACGATTTGCCGATCCTGATCCACGCTATCAGAGTAGCGCTAGTGTGCAGCGGATCGCCTATGTGTTTGCTAACGATCAGCTAATTCGCCGTCAATATCATACTATCCATAGTATGAATGGCGAGAGCACAAGCTTAGATAGTGTGCTATTAAAAGGCGTGAGTGCAGGACGCTGGCAGGCATTAATGCCAGAGCCAAGCGATCAGTTCCCTAATACAGAGGGGGAGCGCTTGGGTACATCGGCAACTCAAACGAGCCGCGTAGCCAATACAGCCAATACAGTCAATACTCAGGCCAAAATCACTCTTTTGCCAAAAGGTGTGGCGGTGAGCTTTACTTATCAAGACATGCCAATCACGTGGCAATGGGCGCTCGCTCCTAAGTCGCTAGCTGTTGGTAACTTTAAAACAGCAAATACAGTTAATGATGACAACAGCAACAATGATGATAATGGCGGTGCCCAAAACGATGATGCAGGGGGTGGTGTCTAAATGCATCCTTTATTCGATACTAGAGGGCAGTTATGTCGATGACAGCGAACTCACAGCGCGGGGTTGCCTTATTGACGATATTGCTACTGGTGGTCAGCATCACCGTCGTGGCAGGTGCCATGCTGGCCAGTCAAAAGATTGCCATCAGACGCAGTGGGTTGTTGTTTGAGCAAAACCAGCTTTTACAAGACATCCATGCTGGTCAACAGCTGGCCGTGACGCTGCTTCGCGCTGATGATGCGCTAAATGATACGGACAGTGAGCAAGATATTTGGGCGCAGTCGATCCCGCCGTATACTTTGGATGGGCACAGTATCAGTATCGAGGTGCGTGATGAAGCCAGTCGATTTAATATCAATAACTTATATCATGACGGCGCAGTGGATGGCACCGCATTGGTGGTATTTCAGAGGTTACTGGTACAGTTAAATTTGGCACCAGAGATTGCTATAGCTGTGCTTGACTACCAAGATAGTGACAGCACGGTTTATCAAGATGGCGGTGATGAAGGTGTGGTCTATGGACAGCAATCGAGGGGCGCGGCCAGCACACTGCCCAATCAGCCATTTGTCAGTGTGGAGCAGCTACAAGATATCGAAAAGGTCAGCGCTGAGGACTTAGCAGCACTACGTCCTTATATCACTGCAGTGCCTTATTATTTGCCTATCAATATCAACACTGCCAGTCCAGTTTTGCTCGCTGCCTTGACAGAGACGGCTGATCGTCAGCAGATGCAGGCGCTGGTCGATATGCGCGGCCAGCAAGCATTAGCGGCGATTGATGCGCTGTGGCAACTACCAGCGCTTGGTACGGTGAGCGCTGACGAGCGCCAAGCCTTGACTCCGCTGCTTGCTACCGAAAGCCAAGCATTTATGGCGCTAATCACGGCTGCTGATACTGGTGCAGGAAAACAACGCTTTGCCACCATACTGATCAGCAAAACGCCTGCCAATGCCGCAAACAGTAGCGGCGGCAACAACGAGGGCGTCGCGAGTGAGACCGATAAAATCGCTAAGCATATTCAGGTGGTGGCACAGCGCTTGTGGGCCTTTAGACCCAGCTTTTAAGCTGTAGAGCCGCTAATCTTTTAAACGAGTCTCTTCGCTTGATTTCCAGTTGTACGCACCATAAAACAGCATCTGTGCTTGCCGAGTACAGTTATGGAGCATCAGTTGTTTGTTTTTTTCGATTTCGTTTAGATCGATCTCGTCATCATGATCTTCGGTGTAAGTCAGCTCCAACCAATCGATGATCCAAGAAAAAAACATATTGATGCCAGCTTCAGCCAGTAGCCGTCGATCATAAGCATTGATGTGAGTAAAGGCTGGCTGCAACGCTAAGTCATCGGCTAGGTTTTGCGTGTGATTTTTGACCAGATCGCTGATGGCTTTGCGCACCGCATCAGAGCCGCCATAGCGCTCACTGACCAAAAACTGCCAATAGTACGGCTGATCGCTGACCATATACAAAAACAGCTGGATACTTTTGGCGATTTGCCGATCAAAACTGCGCTTACGGCCAATCTGCAGGCTATCACTCAGTATAGCGAGTGTACTGCCAAGCTCCTCAATCACTAAGGCGCGACCAAGCGATTCCATATCGTCAAAATGCCGATAAAATGCCGTCGGCACCACGCCCACCTCGCGGGTGACCTGCCGAAGACTAATAGAGCTAAAGGCTTGACCAGTCATACATAAATCGAGCACCGCATTAAAAAAAGCGTGCCGAGTTTGAAGTTTTTTTTGTTCGCGACTACTCATAGTATTTCAAAAATTATCCAGTAAAGGGTTATCATACGCATTTTAGCGCACAAATACGACCAAAATACGCAACGACTGTTAACTCAATAGTCGCCATATCGCACCCATTCATTTTTTTATCGCGGTTTTTCAAACGGACACGGTTTATACCATCGTCCCCCAATGCCCCTGTAACTCTTGCGCCAGTCGATAGGCTTCATGATCGTTCATACCCGTAATAAAATCTAGAATGCTTAAAATATTATGATAGACATTGTCTGATAACGTACGGCGCTGCTCATCTAAGTGCGGCTGTAGCAGCTTTAGCAAACGCTCCTGCTCAAAAGACATAGGCTGCGCGGCGCTTATGATCGTACTCCCCGTCCACGCCAGCGGCATAAAGGCATCTAAAAGACGATGCAGGCATTGATTGGCCATCAGCTCCATACGTACTTTACTTGGATGGTTAAATATCTGCTCACGCGCCAGCTGCTTGGCTTGATGGATGCCGCTTTGTACGCTGGTATCACAGTGGGCAAACAGGCTGCCGCTAAGGGTTCCCGCCAGTAATGCGTCATCATTGGCAACAAAAGCATCCGTCACGGTATTGACCAAGCGCATCATCGCCCGCGCGCGCAGTGATGCCAGACTTTGTCTGACAGACATATGAGCAGGTAACTCGATGGTACAAGGTCGCTCACCGATCAGCTCATAAAATATCGCCGCCACATCTTGATAAGTCAGCATATTTAGATTGATGCCGTCTTCTAAATCAATCAATGCGTAACAAATATCATCCGCCGCCTCTAATAGATATGCCAGTGGATGACGGGCAAAACCGTCATGCTGCTTGGAGCGCGGCAGATTTAAACACGATGCTAAGGTTTCTAGCTGCGCCGCTTCACTATAAAAGCAGCCAAATTTTTGTACTTTTTTGGCTTGCGATGGACGGGCTTGTAAGGTGGCAGCAGGGCGCTGCGGGTAGGTAAGGTGTGAGCTGTCATTGCTGTGGGTGGCCAGCCAAGGATATTTCATAAAAGCGCCCAAGGTTGCGCAAGTCAAACGCATGCCGCCTTTATCAGGATGATGCTCGTTACGTGCGAGCAAACGAAACCCTTGCGCGTTACCTTCGTAGGCCAATAAATCCAACTGCTCAGATGGGGATAAATGCTGCAAAACCGCCTGCCGCTCAGGATGGGCAAACCAGTCGCGAATGGCGTACTCACCTGCGTGCCCAAATGGCGGGTTGCCGATATCATGGGCCAGACACGCTGCTTGTACGATGACCCCGACATCAGCAGGCGAAACCCCAGTGGGCAGACCGTGGGACAGCTTATCATGGAGCTTTTCTGCTGCCATCATACCCAAAGAGCGCCCGATACAAGAGACTTCAAGAGAGTGGGTCAGACGGGTATGAATACCCAGCTGATTGGTCAAAGGATGTACTTGGGTCTTTTGATTGAGCTGACGAAAAGAGTGCGAAAATACCAGCCTGTCATAATCTTTATGAAACTGAGAGCGAGTGCTGGTATTGGCATTGTGTTTTTTATGAGCGCCGAGGCGCTGAGCGTTTAGAAGATGAGACCATTGGGTGGTGGCAGACGACAAAGACATAGAGGTGCCTAGCATATAAAAATATCCAAAACCAAGGGAGCCTCTAGCATAGCAAAAATAGCATCCTTGGCACAGCTGCTACTTAGTACCGCTTTCGTATTTCATACCACCGCTCAGCGTGATGATTGCTAGGCTGTATGGCAGTTAAAAAGTATCTGCTCATCGCTGATGGCGACCTCATCATCTAAGGTTTTGTTCAGTAGTATCGCCTCATCACCACTGACTTGCCAGATGATGCCGTGGCGGTCATCAAGACCGATATCGCTCATATAGGTTTGTTGGTCATTGCTCTCAGCGCTAGCGGTCAAGTCGTATTCGATACCATCGATGAGCAAATGCGCTGTCTGCGGTGTACTGTCGCTATGATAAGAAACGCCAATAGTAGCAGTAGGCTCACAAGAGAAAGGAGTGCTGTTGCTGGTATGAGCTGCATGATCGTGTCCTGCGTGCGCATGTTCATCGTGAATATGACTCTCATGACTGTGATCTTCATGATTATTAGGCCCTTCATGACCGTGTTCCATATCGCTATGCTCTTCGTAGCCGTGCTCTTCATGCTCTTTATTGTCATGAATTTCATGACCTTGTTCATGATCGACGTGATTATCTACTGGTGCTTCTTTAGATACCGCTGTATCGGTATCGTTGTTTGGCTGACAGCCCAATAGAGAGCCTGCCATCACACTTCCTAATATAGTAATACCTGCAAGGCTAGAAAAATAATTATTCACAGTATGAACCCTAAAATAAGTAAATAAAGATATGTTATAATATAACAATGTAGCGATAAAATAAAGCCGATGATGGAGAATATCCAACATCGGCTAATTAACTTTAAACAAGCTATACTATTTAGAGTTACACGTTAAATCTAAAGTGCATCACATCGCCGTCTTGGACGATATAGGTCTTGCCTTCTAGGCGAGATTTGCCAGCGGCTGCAGCGCCTTTTTCGCCGTTATACTCGATAAAGTCATCATAAGCGATGACCTCAGCACGAATAAAGCCGCGCTCAAAATCGGTATGGATAACACCAGCAGCTTGCGGTGCAGTAGCGCCGATAGCGACCGTCCATGCGCGCACTTCTTTGACCCCAGCAGTAAAGTAAGTCTGCATATCAAGTAAGTCGTAACCTGCACGAATCACTTGATCAAGACCAGCTTCTTCCATGCCCATGTCTTCTAAAAAGTCTTTTTTGTCGTCTTCGTCGAGCTGCGCGATTTCAGATTCGATTTGGTTGCACAAAGCGATAACGATCGAGTCTTCGCCTGTGGCGTAGTCGCGCACCGCATCAAGATAAGGGTTGTTTTCAAAACCATCCTCGCTCACGTTGGCGATATACATGGTCGGTTTCAAAGTGATCAAACCATAGCTGCGGATCAGTTTTTGCTCATCTTTATCCAGACCTGCTGCGCGTGCTGCTTTGCCTTCAGCCAATAAAGGTTCGATTTTTTTGAATACCTCAAGCATGGCCTGCGCGTCTTTATCACCGCCTTTGGCTTTTTTGCTTTGGTTTTGAATAGCGCGCTCGACTGCTTCTAAGTCTGCGAGCGCCAGCTCTGTATTGATGGTTTCGATGTCATCGATAGGGCTGACGCGGCCGTCGACGTGGACGACGTTGTCATCGTCAAAACAGCGTACCACATGTGCAATCGCGTCGGTCTCACGGATATTGGCCAAAAACTGGTTACCCATGCCTTCACCTTTGGATGCGCCTGCGACCAAACCTGCGATATCGACAAACTCCATGGTCGTAGGTAGCACGCGCTCAGGATTGACAATATCGGCCAGTTTTTTGAGACGAGGATCTGGTACAGGCACGATGCCGGTATTGGGGTCTTTGGTACAAAACGGAAAGTTTTCAGCAGCGATGCCCGCTTTGGTCAACGCATTAAATAAGGTGGATTTGCCCACGTTTGGTAGGCCGACGATGCCGCAATTAAAACCCATAATGGTCTCTCGATAGTATTATAAAATAAGGTCGGCCGATGCTCGATGAAAGCGCCAGCCAAAATTGGGCATATTGTAGCAAATTTTCCGAGGATAAGGGTGAGGTTGTTGCGGTGTATTTGGACTCAAATATCTATCGCAAGACTGGTCTCAGTACTGACATCAAAATACACATATGACGATGCCCTTGTTATGGGCGCTCTTATGAGCTATCGCCACGTGTGATTTGCGCGCAGGTGCGCCATTAATATCAGGCGAGTGGGGCGCTTGCGGGCTTTATGTTTGATAAAATAGCCTGTTATTCCTGAAAAAAATACCTTTATTAAAAACGTATAACCAAAAGTATTTTTCGGCGAAAAAATCCGTTAAATATGGGTTTATTAATTATCAGGTTCGCGTTATTATCACCCCCTGATATGCAAGACTCTACTACCTGTTAGGAAAGGATATTCTATGCGCTATGAGGTTATTGTTATTGGTGCTGGCATGGTTGGCACCTCAATTGCGTGGCATCTACAAAAAAATAATTCGCAAGTACTGTTACTAGATAAAAAACTCCCAGGGTCAGAGACCTCTTATGGAAATGCTGGCTTGATCCAGCGTGAAGCCATCCATACTCATCCTTTCCCGCGTCAGCTGACAGAGATGATTCGCGTACTGCCCAACCAAGGTACTGATATTCGTTATCGGATACCGGCTCTTTTGCGTTATCATCAAGCCTTGCTGCAATACTGGAAGTACTCGGCGCCAGCCACGGTTAAAAAAATCGAAGCTGAATGGCAGACGCTGATTGCGCATTGTACCAGCGAGCATCAAACCATGATTTCGGCATCTGGTGCCGATGAGCTGATCACGCGTGATGGATGGTTGCAGCTGCATCGCTCTGAAGACACCTTTAAAGAGGCAATCGAATCAGCCATTGCGGCTCGCGAGCAGGGCGTCGAGCACAACGTACTGAGTCTTGCAGAGTTGAAAGCGATGGAGCCGAGTGCCAACTTTGATGGGTTTGTGGGCGCGATTCATTGGCTCAACTCGTGGCAAGTTTCAAACCCAAGCGCCTTGGTCAAAGCTTACGCCAAAAACTTCGAAGAGATGCAAGGGACGATCAAAGAAAGTGACGTAAAAGAAATCGTCAAAGAAGGTGAAGGCTGGAAAATCATCACGGATAAAGAGACCTACTATAGTGATAAGCTGGTCATCGCTGCCGGCCCTTGGTCAAACGACTTGATCAAACCACTGGGTTATAACCTGCCGTTGTTCCCGATGCGCGGCTACCATCAGCACTTTAAAGTGACGGACAAAAACACCATCCATCACAGTATGTTTGATATGGACAAAGGCTTTGTCATGGGACCGATGCAGCAAGGTATTCGCATCACCACCGGTGCTGAGATGACCACCATGAACGCGCCAAAAAACTTCGGCCAATTACAGACCGTCCTAAAATTCGCGCGCAAAATTCTACCGCTAGATGACGCTGTCGAGAGCGAAGCGTGGGCAGGCTCGCGTCCTTGTATGCCAGATATGAAGCCGGTCATTGGTCCTGCACCTAAGCATGACAAGCTCTGGTTTGCCTTTGGTCATAGCCATCAAGGCTTTACTTTGGGGCCGATGACAGGACGCATCGTAGAAGAGATGATTCATGATAAGCCGCTATTGGTCGATATCACCCCATTTAGCGCTCAGCGTTTTTCTCGCTAGGCGCTAGAGCTACTTACCGGACAAATGCAACTTAACTTTCGTTAGATATTAAGGATAAAATACGATGAAAAAGCTACACAGCAATCAGCGTATGAGTAAAATCGTGGTACACAACCAGACCGTTTATCTGTGCGGTCAGGTGGGCAACGCAGAAGACGACATTAAAGCTCAAACCCTCACTTGCCTAGAAAAAATCCAAGCATTGCTCGAAGAGGTTGGTAGCGATAAATCAAAGCTACTCTCTGTGACCGTTTGGATTAAAGACATGGCAGACTTTGCTGCGATGAATGAAGTATGGGATAAGTGGTTTGAAGGCATACAGCCACCAGCGCGTGCTTGCGGCGAGTCTGCACTGGCGCGTCCTGAGCTACTCGTCGAGATGATTGCCACTGCCGCAGAGTAGCTTAGCGTTGCTACGAGCGGAGCGCTGCTATTATAGTGAGTTCAATATAAAAACGATACAGTGGTACTGGGATAAATTTTACGCAGCATCGAGCAGCGCAGGCACAGCACGCAAGGAAAATTTATACCAGTTCCACGTTGACATATAATGTATCTGTTTTATTTAGAATTGACTATAGTATGCAGTCAGAGCCAAACAAAAAGGACATGATAGCGATATCGTGTCCTTTTTTATTGGTATTCTTTATTGGTATTGTCCTTTGGCTTCTTGCTGTTAGCTTTTTTGTCATTACTCTACTGCGGTTTATAAATGCCAAGTTAAGCCCCATATCATAAAAACCATATACAACAAAAAAGAGTCTTATGATTTTTATCAGTCATACCATGCGTCTGAGCGATAGCGACGTGGAGATGCATGCCATTCGTGCGCAAGGGGCAGGCGGACAAAACGTCAATAAAGTCGCCTCGGCCATTCACCTACGCTTTGATATCAATGCCTCAAGCTTAAGCGAGGAGCACAAACAGCGTTTATTAAACAGTAAAGATAGCCGTGTCACCAAAGATGGTATCTTTGTATTAAAAGCGCAGCAGTACCGTACGCAGGAGCGCAATAAGATAGATGCGCTTGAGCGCCTCAAAGCCTTTATTTTGCAATCCACGAAAACGCTGCCGACACGTAAACCAACCAAACCCAGCAAAAGTGCTAAGCGTAAACGAGTCGATCAAAAGACGCAGCGCGGCAAAATAAAAGCGTTACGCGGCAAGGTGGATTTTTAATCACATGTTTAATCATGCTTTTCAATCACATTATGGTGGCCAGTCACACTGGCGCGTGAGTCTTATCGTCCCGTCCATACAGCATCGCGCTTTTCGATAAACGCATCAATGCCCTCACGCACGTCATCTGCCATCATATTGCAGCTCATCACTTTGCCTGCATAGTCATAGGCGTCTGCCAAGTCCATCTCCAACTGCTGATAAAACATATCCTTGCCAGTTTTGAGCGCGACAGAGGATTTGGCAGTGATGCTATCGATTAAAGTGTGTAGGCTGGCCGCCAACTGATCCGCTGGCGCGACACGGTTAATAAGCCCTTGCTGCAAGGCGGTACGGGCATCGATAAATTCACCAGTGATGAGCATCTCAAACGCTTGCTTGCGAGAGAGGTTGCGACTGACAGCGACAGCCGGCGTCGAGCAAAACAGCCCGACATTGATGCCAGAGGTGGCAAACTTGGCTTCATCAGCCGCCACGGCGAGATCGCAAGCGGCGACCAGCTGACAGCCTGCGGCAGTGGCGATGCCCTGTACTTTGGCAATCACGACTTGCGGCATCTGGTTGATGGTCAGCATCATCTGGCTGCATTGTTTAAATAATGCGCTGTGAAATGCTTCATCCGAGTGGGCGCGCATCTCTTTTAGATTGTGACCTGCACAAAATGCCTTGCCAGCCGCCGCGATGACGACCACACGGATATTGCTGTCTTGGGCGATATTGTCCAGCTCTGTCTGCATGGCGGTGAGCATATCGCTTGATAGCGCATTGAATTGTTTGGGGCGATTGAGAGTAAGCGTGACGACGCCGTTTGCCTCTTTATGGTTTTCTCTGATAACGAACGGATCATTGGTTTCAGGCGTATGGGTGTTGTACATTTATCTTCCTTGATAATGGGACATAAACCCAAATGATAGCATGGCTTATCAGTGATATAACAGCTGGCTTGTGATAAAAATAGCGTACCTAAATCATGAGTACGCTATGTATGAGGCAATAAATCTGCGGCCTAGTATGCACCCTCGCTATATATCAGCTCATAGCTGTGGCTATATATCTCAACGATATTGCCAAACGGGTCTTCCATATAAATCATACGATAAGGCTTTTGGTTAGGGTAGTAATAGCGCGGTTTTTCCATACGCTTTTTGCCGCCAGCGGCGACGATGCGCTCGGCCAGATCTTCTACGTTTGGGTCTTGCACACCAATTGCCATCGAAGCAGTAAAAAGCTGGCTAACCTAAGAAAGGCACGTTATTTTGTTTTTCCTATTATTTAATGATCAGGGCAGTGGCATTATATCTTGCTCGAGAGATTGCCCAAGTTTAATAGCCGCTGCAATATTGCTCGCAGTGGTCTCAATATTGTCATAAGCGCTGCCTAATACCTTATCTAGGCTATCTAGTTTTTGGATACTGGGCATGACAATGTCAAAGTGACTGGCTTGATCCGCGGTCAGTCCATCCACGCTACCACAAATGGCAATCACAGGTTTGCCGCCAGCTTTGGCAAGTTGGCTGATACCACCTGCGACTTTGCCCATGGCGCTTTGGGCATCGAGCCTACCTTCACCAGTAATCACCAAGTCAGCGTTTGCAATGTGTGCTGGTAAGCTGACCGCCTCGGCCACGGTATCAAACCCTGACTTTAGGCGAGCGCCGCAAAAGCTCATCAAGGCAAAGCCAAGACCGCCTGCAGCGCCAGCACCCGCAATGTCTTGACAGTTTTGATAGCCATGCTGTTCAGATACCTCTCCAAAATGACTTAGTGCCTTATCTAGTAGCGCCACTTGCTCAGGACTGGCGCCTTTTTGTGGCCCAAAGATAGCACTGGCGCCCGATGCTCCGCATAACGGATTGGTCACATCGCAGGCCACTTCAAAGGTGGTATCTTGCAGTTTTGGATGTAATTGTGAGCTATCTAGCTGTGACAGATGAGCAAGCGCACTACCGCCTTGTACCAAAGGCATGCCATCATGATCATAAAACGTAATACCCAGCGCCATTAGCATACCGAGTCCGGCGTCGTTGGTAGCACTACCGCCTAGACCAATAATGATGCGCTTGACGCCTTCATCCAACGCATCGGCGATCAGCTCACCCACTCCGTAAGTGCTTGTGACTAGCGGGTTGCGCTCATCCGTCGTCAATAAATGCAGACCGCAGGCGTGTGCAATCTCAATCACGGCCGTCTCGTTTTCTAGTAATAGATACTTGGCGGTGATGGGGCGCATAAGTGGATCGTTGACCGTCACTTCTTTCCAGCGTCCGCCCCGTACATAAGAGAGCACCGCAGAGGTGCCTTCGCCGCCATCAGCCATAGGCAGCAGCGTATAGTCGGCATTGGGAAACACCTGACTAAAACCAGACTGAATAGCGCGGCACACATCCAGCGCTTCTAAGCTTTCTTTAAATGAGTCGGGGGCGATCAGAATATTCATGTATGTCTCTTTGTTTGTCTTATATTTTTTGCTTATATGGTCGATTCAATTTTATAAACCAGCAATTAAATAAATACCAAGGTCAACAGCCAGATAAAGAGGATACTGGTCACCCCTTGAATGCCAGTCGCCATGGAGTGCGCTTTGTACGCTTGCGCGACACTCATACGGCTAAACTGGCTGACAATCCAAAAGAAGCTGTCGTTGGCATGCGAGATTGTCATGGCACCGGCGCCAATCGCCATCACACAAAACACGCGACCAAGCTCGCTGTCGAGACCAATTTGATCCAATAACGGTGCAACCATCGCTGAGGTGGTGACCAGCGCGACAGTGGTCGAGCCTTGCGCGGTTTTTAGCGCAGCCGAGACAATAAATGGCATAAAAATACCCAGCCCCAATGCCGACAGTGTGGTGCCTAAATAGTCGCCTATTGGCGTGATCTTTAGCATAGCGCCAAACGCACCGCCTGCGCCAGTGATGAGCAAGATAGGTGCTGCCACCACGAGGCCTTGCGAGATGCTATCGCTAATCTCCTGCGTTTTTTGTTCAGTGTTGATCAGTAAAAACGATAAAAACAGCCCAATAAGCAGCGCCGTCAAAGGATTGCCAATAAAGATGAGGATGTCTGCCAGCGTGCCGCTACCGAAAGGCGCGCTTGGAAAGTTGGCAATAGAAGATAAGCAAATCAAGACGATAGGCACGATAATCGGCAAAAACGCCATCGTGGCAGACGGCATACTGCCATAATCATCACGTGTTTTGATATTGTCAGGCATTGTCGCTGCGGGTGCACTTGTATTATCAGGCATGACATTCAAAAAACGATTGGACCACCACCAGCCTGCCAATACCGCAACCGCTGTCACTACCACGCCGACCATAATAACCAAACCTAGATTGGACTCTAAGCCCAAGTTACCCGCTGCAGCGATGGGCCCTGGGGTTGGCGGCACAAAGGTATGAGTGGCGTATAGACCAGTTGCTAAAGCAATACTCATCGCCACGCTAGATACTTTTAAGCGCTCGGCCAAAGACTCTTTTAAAGAGTTTAAAATAATATAGCCTGAGTCACAAAATACAGGAATTGAGACGACGGCACCGACGATAGACATGGTCAAAGTCGGGAAGCGTGGCCCCAAAACCTTGATGACAGACTCCGCCATCACAATGGCAGCGCCGGTCTTTTCTAGGATAAGCCCGATGATAGTACCAAAAACAATGACCAGACCAATATAGCCTAAGATACCACCGAAGCCATCAGAGATAGTCTTGGCGACGGTGTTGAGCGGTACTTGATAAAATAGCGCGACCAAAAAGGCAGATAGGATCAGCACTAAAAAAGGATGCCATTTTAGCTTTGCGGTGGCAAAAATAATAAAAAGAATGGTCAGCACAAGCCAAAATACAATCATTACTGTCTCTACATAATAGGGTGGATATCATCACTGCTTGTGTCATTGGTTATGCTGGTGTCAGTGCCCATACGCTTATCAGCAAGCATCTGCCATCAAGCAAAGCCATCATAGAACAACAGCAGTCATGATATGAGTTTTTAAAGGCGCATATTCTATAGCAAATACAGGCAGCGAGGAAATTTATTTAGCATAGTAGTCGGTGTCGACTGCCTTTGGTTATGCCAAAAACTCCATACTCTGCTAGTATGTACTCTTTGTTTAATAGCATCGACATTAGGATGACTGCCTTGACTCTCTTGCCCACCTTTACCGCCCCCACCATTGCCACGATAGAAAACAACGAGCTACGCCAGCATCTACAGCAAATCATCGACCTCAAGACCAAACCACGTGGCGCGCTGGGTCGTTTAGAGTCGCTGGCGCTGCAAATCGGCATGATTCAAGGGACGACGAGGCCGCAAATTTATCAGCCGCAAATTCGAGTATTTGCCGCCGATCACGGTTTGACCAAACATGGCACCTCAGCCTATCCAAGTGCTGTCACCGCGCAAATGGTTTATAACTTCTTGCAAGGTGGTGCTGCTATCAATGTGTTTGCCCGCCAACATAATATCGAGCTAAAGGTCGTCGATGCGGGAGTGGATGCAGACTTTGCCAATTCTCCTTTTAAAGACCATCCGCAGCTGCTCGATTATAAAGTTCGATACGGTAGCCGAGATGCCATGAGCGAGCCTGCCATGAGCGAAGCGGAGTGCATCGCTGCCCTAAGCAGTGGTATGGAAGTGGCTAAAGGCTTGGCAGGTAATTTGCTCATCGTCGGTGAGATGGGGATTGGCAATACGTCGGCGGCGAGTTTATTACTGGCACGCTTGGGTGAGATGTCGATTGCCGATTGTATCGGCCGCGGTACGGGACTTGACGATGCGGGACTACAGCATAAGACAACAGTTTTGACCCAAGTATTGCAGCGGCATAAAAACGCACAGACGCCATTAGAAGTGCTGGCGGCATTAGGCGGGCTTGAGATCGCCATGATGGCAGGGGCGCTGATTCAGGCCGCCAGTGAGCGCCGTATTTTATTAATTGATGGTTTTATTGCCAGTAGTGCATTATTGGCTGCCGATCATCTAGCGCCAGGTGTCGCGCAGTATGCCATCTTTGCTCATCACTCAGTCGAGCCAGGACATGCGCATTTATTAAAATTACTTAATGCTGAGCCATTACTCGATATGGGTATGCGTCTGGGCGAGGGTAGCGGGGCTGCGCTTGCTTATCCACTATTGCTGTCCGCGTGCAGCTTTATAAACGAGATGGCAAGCTTTAGTGATGCTGGCATCAGTGAGCAAAACAGCTAATGTCAAAGTTGCTGAACGAGCCACCAAACCAATTGCCAAACCAGCCAAAAGGTCAGTCAACGGAGCAACCAACACGGCAGTCAGAAAACGCGCCTTTAGATCGATCAGCGCCGCCACAGCAGTCTGTCGCAACGCCACGCATTGGTCAATGTATCAAACAAGAAGGCATACTGTTACTGGTTGCGGTGCAGTTTTTGACGCGCCTGCCGGTGCCCGCGTTTAAAACCTACGATCCGCAGTGGTTACACCAGAGTAGTCGTCATTTTCCTGGGGTAGGTCTGCTGGTTGGGCTACTTTGCGCGAGCGTATTTTGGCTAGGCAGTCTTTTATTTACGCCTTTGGTGGCGGCAGTGATAAGTACGGTCTTTGGAGTTAGGCTGACTGGCGCTTTTCACGAAGACGGTCTTGCCGATAGCTGTGATGGACTGGGCGGTGGTCTGACTCGTGAGCGCACGCTGACGATTATGAAAGACTCACGTTTGGGCACTTATGGCGTGTTAGGGTTAGTCTCTGCGCTATTGATTAAGATTTCTTTACTGGCGTCCATGCCGTTATCGGTGGCTATCGTGGCGCTAATTATGGCTCATACCGCGTCGCGCTTATTATGTATCAGTTTGCTTGCGCTATTGCCGTATGGCGGCGAGGTCGAGCATGCCAAGGCCAAACCAATGGCGCAGCAGTTGACACCGCTACAAGCGCTGTTTAGTAGTGGTTGGCTATTGGTGGCAGGCGCGCTCGTTGTCTACTTGTTTCCGAGCACTGTACAGCAGATCGGTCTGAGCCAGTGGATAGTAGCGCTGATATTGGCGCTGCTGGCGACAGACTATATGCGCCGCTTATTACTTAGGCGGTTAGATGGCTATACGGGTGATGGGCTAGGGGCGACGCAGCAGGTAAGTGAAATCGCCATATATGCGGGGCTGGCTGCTTCTATACCTTTTGTCTGAAGTATATAGTCAGTCCTACATGAAAGAGTACAAGTATTATGACGCGCTACTGGTATAAATTTTCCTTGCTTGCTGTGCCTACGCAGACAGATGCTACGAAAAATTCATCTCAGTAGCACTGTGTTTATTTTATGGTGAATTGACTATAAAAAAACAGGAGGCAAATTCATCAATGACGCTTTATATTTGGCGGCATCCAAAACCTATGGACACTGACGGGCGCTGCATCGGCCAGAGTGATGTGGCCGTCGATAAGCGCAAATTAAAACGTCTGGCGCATCGTGTCGAGCGTTTTGTGCGGCAGCATCAACTGCCAAAGGTGATCTGGGTAAGCCCATTACAGCGCTCACTCAAAGTCGGGCAGATATTGGCGCAGCGCGGTTTTGCCTGTCATGTCGCCCTTGAGCTTGCTGAGATTAATTTTGGTCAATGGGACGGTCAAGATTGGGCGCAAATCGCCAAGCAAGAGATCGATGACTGGTGTGCTGATTTTACTCACTTTGCACCCGATGGTGGTGAGAGTTTGCAGCAGCTATTTGAGCGTGTTGAAGGCTGGTTGCATAAGGTTTTGGCTAAACAAAACAACCCCCGAATACTAGCCATTGGTCATGCGGGCTGGATAACTGCTGCAAAAACACTCGCCGCTGGGCAGGATGTACCGAAGATAGCAGCAGATTGGCCAGCTTCAGTGGCGTACGGAGAGCGCCAAGACTTGTCTTTTCTTTTTTGAGCGTATTTTTAATGCCAGCTTCCATAATAATCCAATTAAAAAAAAGCCCTAATAACATGCTCTAATAAAAAGGCTCATAGTAAAAAACTGGCCATGTGTAATGACCAGTGTATTTTATCTTCTGCAGCGATGGACAAGGGCTTTTGCATCATTTAAGCAATCTTATCAAACCATGCTTTGTTATTATCAGGCGTCATAGAATCAAAGCTGACATAAATACCTTTTTCATCTAGTGTGGCATACCAGTGATCCTCATTACTGCCAGTTAACAGTTGAAAATACTTATTATTTACAATTCTACCGACAGTGTAAACCTCACCTTCTGCATAAAACTTATTACCTTGGATACATAACAATTTATCATTGGTATTTATCACACGACTGTCTAATGTTTTATCGTTCAACGTATCGTTATTTGGCATACTATTCGTCGTACCCTATCAACAAATGAGAGGGCGATAGCATAACAGTCAGATAATTAAATATATAGAGGGTTTTATAGAGGTTATCTTGTCATTAAGTATAAGATATTTAAAGGTTTATTGCAGATAGTTGCTAGAGTATATCATCAGGTAGCAACAAATAGATCAAACGAGATTAGCAGCGATCAGCAATAAAAAAAGCCAGCAACATGATGTCACTGGCTTTTTTAGAGTGCTACAAAGGCTTACTCTTCTGAGTAATCTTCGTTGTCGTCTTCTACATCGTCAGCTGCGTCTTCATTGTCGCCATCTTCAGACAAGATAGTGACCAAGATGCTAGCAGTCACGTCATGGTGTAGCTGAATATCAACATTGTATTCGCCCACTTGACGTAGAGTGCCTTCAGGTAGCTTGATTTCAGCACGGTCTACTTCTAGACCTGAGTTAGTCAATGCTTCAGCGATATCGCGAGTACCGATAGAGCCAAATAGCTTGCCTTCGTCACCTGATTTAGCACGCATGATGACATTAACGTCAGTTAATGCGTCAGCACGCTCTTGAGCAGTAGCGATTTCTTTTGCTTCTTCAGCTTCAAGCTCAGCACGACGTGCTTCGAACTTTTCAATGTTAGCTTTGGTCGCAGGTAGCGCTTTGCCCTGAGGGATAAGAAAGTTACGACCGTAACCTGGTTTTACATCGACAGTTTCACCGAGTTTACCAAGGTTGACGATACGCTGTAACAAAATAATTTGCATGAGTCATTCCTAGTTAACGGTTAAATTACTGATGGTTGTCAGTATACGGAAGTAGTGAAAGGTAACGAGCTTGCTTGATAGCAGTGGCTAGTTGACGCTGATACTTAGTAGACGTACCGGTAATACGGCTTGGTACGATTTTACCATTATCACTGATGTACTGTTTTAGCAATTCAACATCTTTATAGTCGATGTGAGTGATGCCTTCAGCAGTGAAACGGCAGAATTTGCGACGGCGATAGAAACGTGCCATGAGTATTCTCCTTTAATTAGTCTTCACTGTTGTCGTTGTCGTCGTTTTCACGATTGTCTGGACGACGAGTCGTTGCTTTGCGTGCGCGTTTTTCATCGGCATTCTTGGCTAACTGCGACTCTTCAGTGACAGCTTCGTCACGGCGCATAACTAGACTACGAATGATCGCGTCGTTATAGCGGAATAATTCTTCAAGTTCAGCTAAAGTATCACCGTCAGTTTCGATGTTGAAAAGAACGTAGTGAGCTTTGTGAATCTTGTTGATTGGATAAGCCAATTGACGGCGGCCCCAATCTTCAAGGCGATGGATAGCACCACCGTTGTCTTGAACCAACTTGATATAGCGTTCAACCATGCCGACCACTTGGTCGCTTTGGTCTGGGTGTACAAGTAACACCAGTTCGTAATGTCGCATTATGACTCCTTACGGATTAGTAGCTATTGACCCTATGTCAATAGCAAGGAGATTTATAAGGTAAACCCAACGCCCAGTTTTATAACACCCTATTTATAAAAATAGTTCTTATAAAATCTTGGAGATAAGCTTAGTTTATAAAGCGCCGTATTATAACAGTAGTGAGTGGCTAATACAAAGGTTAATCACTCATGCGCTGCTTATAGTACTAAAAAAGCAACGATCATACGCTGCTTTTTCAGTATGTAAAGATGTATTTAAGGATGAATTTAGAGATCGAGCTTGTTATTTATCGGTGGATTACTTCAGGGTTGGCTCTTTTGTCAGCTGACTGCTGTCGGCTTTGACCACCAACGTCTTAGCCAGTTTGTCATGCCAACCGATGTTTTCAGGGCTTTTGGAGGCCATATAATAATGAACGGCGACAACAACAAATCCTAAAAAGCTGGTAAACGAAAACAGCAAATTATAAATAATAAACAGCAGTAACGTACGCATACCGATGAGCTTGGTAAATGAGGGCAGGCGATGGGTGGTTTGATCGACCACACGAATACCAGTGATTAGCTTACCCAGTGACTGCCCGCGTAATGCGATAAATACCAGTTGCAATGCAAATAGGCCAAACACCATGATTTGCGACATCATCAATGTGCTACTAGGTAGGCTCTCCATCAGTGTCATAGAGTACTGGTACGCGGCGTCCATGTCTTGAATGTTTTGAAACTTACTATAGTCGACATCCATTTTGGTCAGTGCCATCACCAGCGGAAAGATCGCCAGCAGATATAGCAGTCCATTGATGGCAGTCGCTAAGACCCGTGACATAATTGGCGCTAGTACGACGTCGCCAACGACTTTGTCTTGGTTGGTGGCAGCTTTATTCAGCTGGGTTTTGTTTAATGAGACGTTATGATGCGGGGTGTGGTGACGATTGGTCGTCATGTCGACCTTGGTATTATTCGCCGTATCTTTACGCTCAGGTTTGCCGTACAGTCTATCTAAAGACACAGGCTTTTCGGTTTGATTACCTGAGGCATTGTCTTCTGGAAAGATAGTGACGTTGTTAATGATAGAGTCATTGACCTCAGCGCCATTAACCGGAGCGGGTGTATAGACCGTTTGGTTGTTGGTTAAGGTGCCGACACGTTGCCATTGCTCCAAGCCTTCATGCCACATCAGGTCATCTAGCACCACTTCGCCAGATGCCAACATGATATTGAGCTGCTCCAAATTGTATGGACCAGCTTGTACGTTATTTCGAGCAAGAAAAATTTGCATAATTGCCTGCATAGTTAGTCAAATATTAAGTCACTGTTTTTAAGCCACTACTTGTCTCACATTATATTAGGGTCTATTTGAAAAAATCAAATAGACCCTAAAAGTAGTACTTGTAATGACTGTATCAATCACCGTCGTGACTTAATGTAACGGCTTATTTTTTGTCTTCACCAGCTAAGAAGAACCAAGTGTCTAGCACTGAGTCAGGGTTTAGTGACACAGAGCTGATGCCTTGTTCCATGAGCCAGAACGCAAGATCTGGATGATCTGATGGACCCTGACCACAAATACCGATGTATTTGTCGGCTTTGCGGCAAGCCTCAATCGCCATAGACAATAGCTTTTTAACCGCAGGATCACGCTCATCAAATAAATGTGAGACGATACCTGAGTCACGGTCAAGACCGAGCGTTAGCTGAGTCAAGTCATTAGAGCCGATTGAGAAACCATCGAAATGCTCAAGGAATTCTTCTGCCAATAGAGCGTTGGTCGGTAGCTCACACATCATGATGACGCGTAGGCCGTTTTCACCGCGTTTTAAGCCATTTTTCGCGAGTAGCTCGATGACTTCTTTGGCTTCGCCAACGGTACGTACAAATGGAATCATGATCTCAACGTTGGTCAAGCCCATCTCGTCGCGGACACGTTTTAGTGCTTTACACTCAAGCTCAAAGCAGTCGCGGAAGTTGTCAGACACATAACGGCTGGCACCGCGGAAGCCTAGCATTGGGTTTTCTTCTGATGGCTCGTATAGCTTACCACCCAATAGGTTGGCATATTCGTTTGATTTAAAGTCAGACATACGAACGATGACAGGCTGGTCCATAAAGGCAACTGCTAGGGTTGAGATACCTTCGACCAATTTATCAACATAAAAATCGACAGGTGAGGCATAGCCTGCGATACGTTCATGGATGGCTTGTGAGATTTCGCGTGGCAAGCTATTCATGTTTAGTAGCGCTTTTGGATGCACACCAATCATACGGTTGATAATAAACTCAAGACGGGCAAGGCCGATACCTTCGTTTGGCATTTGGGTAAATGAGAAGGCACGGTCTGGATTGCCGACGTTCATCATTACTTTAAATGCTAACTCTGGCATGGTCTCGACAGAGTTGGTTTGTACTTCAAAGTCGATCTGACCTTCGTAGATAAAGCCTGTATCGCCTTCGGCACAAGAGGCGGTGACGTCTTGACCGTCGACCAATAGCTCAGTGGCGTTACCACAACCAACAATCGCTGGTACACCTAGCTCACGAGCAATGATAGCCGCGTGACAGGTACGGCCACCGCGGTTGGTGATGATCGCAGAGGCGCGTTTCATGACCGGTTCCCAATCTGGATCCGTCATGTCTGATACCAATACGTCACCTTCTTCTACTTTGTCCATCTCGTTTAGGTTGGTGACGATGCGTACTTTGCCTGAGCCGATACGCTGACCGATTGAACGACCTTCGCACAATACTTTGGCATCAGTGGTATCGATGACATAACGCTCCATGACATTGCTGTCTTGGCGGCTTTTGACGGTCTCAGGGCGCGCCTGTACGATAAAGATTTCACCGCTGTCACCGTCTTTTGCCCACTCGATATCCATCGCTTGGCCATAATGCTGCTCGATGGTGACCGCTTGCTTGGCAAGTGAGGTTAGCTCTTCTGTGGTGAGTGAGAACTGCATGCGATCTTGTTTTTCAACATCAACGGTCTTCACTGATTTTGACGTGCTGCCTTCATCGCCATACACCATTTTCTTATGCTTGCTACCGAGGTTACGGCGAATAACTGCAGGCTTACCATTGGCAAGTAATTTTTTAGAGATGTAGAATTCGTCTGGGTTCACCGCGCCCTGTACGACCATTTCACCTAGGCCGTAGCTTGAGGTGATAAAGACCACTTGATCAAAGCCACTTTCGGTATCAAGGGTAAACATCACGCCCGCGGCACCCGTTTCTGAACGTACCATACGCTGTACAGCAGCAGACAATGCAACACCTTCGTGCTCAAAACCTTTGTGCACGCGATAAGAGATTGCACGGTCGTTATACAAAGAGGCAAATACTTCTTTAATAGCGATTAAGACGTTATCAATACCGCGAATGTTCAAGAAAGTCTCTTGTTGACCAGCAAATGACGCATCTGGCAAATCTTCGGCAGTCGCAGAAGAGCGTACCGCAACCGCGATGTCTTCGCCGCCGCTCATGGCTTCAAATGACTTGCGTACTTCTTGCTCAAGGTCGCTTGGCAGCGCTTGCTCAATGATCCAAGTACGGATTTTTTTACCAGTGGCAGCAAGTTTGTTGACATCGTTGACGTCTAAAGCTTTTAGCTCGTTGTTGATCTTATCGAGCAAGCCTGTTTCGGTCAAAAAACGATTGAACGCATTGGAAGTCGTCGCAAAACCGCCTGGAACACTAACGCCTAAATCAGATAGGTGGCTGATCATCTCGCCGAGTGAGGCGTTTTTGCCACCGACCATATCGATGTCGTCTTTTCCTAACTGATCTAGATTGATTACAAGTGCTGTAGATTGCGCTGCCATGATAACTCCAGAAAATAAGGTTATTTAGTAAAGATTATAACGGTGAATTATACCGCTATATTTGTAGAATTTCGAGGGGTTGACCTAAAAAACTTGTGAAAAAGATACAAATTGTCGGATTTGCTACATAATTTATGATGACGCTATAAAGGCAGCTCTTATAAAGGTCGATCTGTATCCAAAAAATCTAAGCAAACAATCCGTTTATTGATATCTTCAAATGCTCACCGTTTCGACTGATTTTACCAAAATCACCAGCAATGATAACCACTAAAACCATCGATGGATGTTTTATAAAGCCTGTCGCCTCAAAAACCACATAACATGGCTGGTTTTTGAGAGGTGTGGCGCGGCTATTTGATCGCCGTTGCAGCGCACAGCCTTTGTGCCGGCATGGA
Source organism: Psychrobacter sp. L7 (assembly GCF_002810365.1). Classification (NCBI taxonomy): domain Bacteria; kingdom Pseudomonadati; phylum Pseudomonadota; class Gammaproteobacteria; order Moraxellales; family Moraxellaceae; genus Psychrobacter; species Psychrobacter sp. L7. The sequence goes on along the minus strand of NZ_NEXR01000004.1, from coordinate 300,554 downwards.
TGTTGGTGATAAGTGTACGCCTGTAACATTGATTTCTATTAGACTTTTATTATGCGTATAATATACAGCAGAAAAACAGGGCGCTCAGCCGTGCACGGTATGTATAATAAAGACCCAGATGCTATATATCAGACAACATATCAGATAACGCCATATAATAGACAAAAACTAGATGAAGACTCCTATTGAGTTTTCAATCGATGAGTTTTCAACCGAGGTATCCACGCATGTACTCAAGCAATCCAGCTGAACAAGTCAAGCCTACCATTCAAAACCGCCACGCGCTAAACTTGGACAGCTCTCAGGCCATCAGAACCGCGTTTTTTATCTCAGATGGTACGGCGATTACGGCGGAGACGCTGGGACGCGCGATCTTAAGTCAGTTTGCCTCGGTTCCTTTTGAGACCAGAGTGTTGCCTTATGTCGATAGCCTAGAGCGTGCTGAGGATGCGGTTGAGCAAATCAATATGGCTTATCAGCGTGATGGTTTGCTGCCATTGGTGTTTGATACCATCGTGAGCCCCGAGATTCGCGAAACAATCAACTCAGCGCACAGCTGTAACTTGGATATGTATGAGGGGCTAATCGGCCGCGTCGCAGAAGAGACTGGGGTAGAGCCAGACGGTCATTCAGGCCACGCTCATGATGATGTCGACTCCGAGACGTATAAAGAGCGTATCGACGCGGTGCACTTTGCATTAGATAATGATGATGGGGCACGCACCCGTCATTATAATGCTGCCGATATTATCTTGGTGGGGGTATCACGCTCGGGCAAAACACCGACGTCACTATATCTTGCATTACAATTCGGTATTCGCGCCGCCAATTATCCATTGACCGAAGATGATCTGTATGACAATCAATTACCAAAAGCCCTGCGCGAACACAAAGACAAGCTGTTTGGTTTACTGATTGATACCGATCGCTTGGTCAAGATTCGCCAAGAGCGCCGCGCGGGTAGCCGTTATTCGAGCTATCAGCAGTGTCAGCAAGAGCAGCGCGCCATACAAGGTATTTATATCACTCATGGTATCCCAAGCCTCGATGTCTCTGAGATGTCGGTAGAAGAGATTGCCACGCGTATCTTGCAGATGACGGGGCTAAAACGCCGCATCGGTTAGAATGCTGAGCGCTCACATTTTATACCTCCAGATTTATCACACTATCTTTATCAAACGGTCATTTTATATAGAGAAGATTATGCGTTCACTTTATCAAGCCAAAAAAACGCCTTTATTATTGGCAAGCGTCATTAGCGCCGCGACGCTATTGAGTGCCTGCCAGACATCGCCATTCGCTCGTGAGCCTGTGCCTGAGCCACGTTATATTCCGAGTATTGTGCTTGGTGACGCTCAAACGCTCACCATTATGCCCAATCGTGTCGCCTGCGCCTCAGCGCTACCGATGCAATGCTTGCTGGCCAAATCTAGCAAAGATGGCAGTGTGTTTCAGATTCCTTATGACTGGATTGATGATTTTGCGCCAAGCCTTGGCACCGAATACGTCATCAGTGTACGGCCACAGATCGACGAGGGGCAACAACGTCTGACGGGTCATTGGACGTTGCAAAATATCCTATCTCAACGTATGGTAGGCACCCCTTAGAGCTATGATTAAAGCTATGATAATGAGAAGATCCATGACGCTGTTTCATGGGCGATACGATACATACATTAATATATAAAGAGGACATAATGGGAAGTAAAAAACCAAGCGATGCGACCAACGATGTTGGTGAAGATACCCATACCGAAGTATCTAACAAACAAAGCGCGCCTATACCAAACCCTGAACACACCAAAGGTAAAGATAAAAAAGAGAAAATCGAGCAAACCCACGAGCAAGTCACCGAAGACATCATGCATCATCCTGACTTGGTCAATCCGCTCGATGATACTCGTATCGATATCCAAACTGGTTTTACCAAAGACTCGCGTCGTCTAAAGGGCGATAAGCATCAGTATGAGTATGATGTAGTAGTCTTAGGGGCGGGTCCTGCTGGTGAAGCGGCGGCCATGAAGCTGACCAAAGCGGGCAAAAAGGTGGCGGTAATTGATCCCCGTGAGCAGGTCGGTGGTAACTCAACGCACGTCGGCACCATACCGAGTAAAGCGCTGCGTCAATCGGTGTTTAACTTGATCAACTTTCGCCGTGATCCCATGTTTACCAAAGCGATGGAATACAAGCAAGTCCCGCTCAATGAAGTGCTGGCCAAAGCGCGTCAAGTGATTCGCCGGCAAGTTAATACCCACACGCGTTTTTATGAGCGCAACCGTATCGACGTGATTCATGGTTGGGCAAGTTTCGTCGATGCCCATACTCTGCGCGTCGAAACCGATGACAATATCTTTGAGACCGTCACGTTTAACAAAGCCATCATCACCGTCGGTAGCCGCCCTTATCGCCCAGATATTCTTGACTTTGATCATCCACGGGTATTTGACTCTGACAAAATCTTGCAGATGGACTATGTCGTCAAAAAAATCATCATCTATGGCGCAGGGGTTATCGGCTGTGAGTATGCTTCTATCTTTACCGGCCTTGGCTACAAAGTTGACTTAATCAATAACCAAAACCAGCTACTGAGCTATTTAGATAGTGAAATTAGCGATGCGATTGCTCATGACTTTAGGCAGTTTGGCGTTCTGATTCGTAGTAATGAAGAGATTGACTATTTAGAAACGCATGACGATTATGTGGTCTTGCACCTAAAGAGTGGCAAACGCATCAAGTCGGACGCGATCTTGTGGTCCAACGGCCGCTCAGGCAACACAGAAGGCCTAAATCTAGAGGCCATCGGTCTTGAAGCCAATAGCCGAGGCCAGCTAAAAGTCGATGATACTTACTGTACCGAAGTCGACAATATCTATGCAGCCGGCGATGTGATTGGCTGGCCGTCTCTGGCGTCGGCCGCTTATGATCAAGGGCGCTGTGCGGCGGCCTTTATGGTCGGTGACAGTGATGCAGAGCCTGTATCCAGTGTACCGACTGGTATCTATACCATTCCTGAAATCTCTTGTATCGGTAAGACAGAGCAAGAGCTGACGGACGAAAAAGTCCCTTATGAAGTAGGCCAAGCATTCTTTAAACATCTGGCGCGGGCACAGATCATCGGCGAGCGCTCTGGTGTATTAAAGATATTATTCCACCGTGACACGCTGGAGATTTTGGGTATTCATTGCTACGGCAATCACGCCTCAGAGATTATCCATATCGGTCAGGCGGTGATGAAGTGCAAGAGCAACAATACCCTTGAGTACTTTGTAAATACCACCTTCAACTATCCAACGATGGCTGAAGCGTATCGCGTGGCTGCATTAAATGGACTAAACCGCGTTTTTTAAAAATGACGCGCGACGTTCAGCCAAATAAAAAAGCGCCTGCTTATGATTAGCAGGCGCTTTTTTTATGGCATTTTTAGATGAGCTGCCTTTTAGACTAGGGCGTGTCCTCATTTTAAAAATGGCGATAAAAATGAGATAAATCGCCGTCAAACAAGGAAAATAGCGCAGATAATATTGAGATATTAGTCAGCTATTTGACACCGTTTGGCCAGATTTAGCCATTTTTAGCCCATTTAGATGGCTATCGATTGAATTGAGGACACGCCCTAGAAAGCTTTTAAACGAGCCGAGCCGCTAAGAGACTTGCGTACGCTTTGGCGCATTGTACCAGCGAAGCCACATGAGTAGCGCAAAATACAGCGCCCATAAGGCCGCTAGCGCATAAAACCCAGTCGCGACCTGAGAGATACTCGCACCCATTTGGTTTAGCTGGACTGAGGTATTGATGGCGGGCGTGGTCGGAATAAACCAGCGCACTATTTGTAAGAAAGTAGGCAACTGGTCGGCAGGCCATGGGTAGCCGCTGACAAAAAACATCGGCAATGAGCTAAAAATCAAAATCTGCATGCTACGTTCACGCTGACGAAACCAAAGCCCAAGTAGGCAGCCAAGTGTCGCCACCGCCGGACAAAACAGTAAAAGAAATAGCAGGCTGCCGAGCATATTTTGCCCGCGTGGGTAGTGATGTAGCTCAAACGCCCAGCCATAATAAAAGCAGCCGATCAAAAAGCTCAGTCCACTAAGCGCTGTGATACGTCCAAGCCAGCCGTTGATGCTGGTCTGATGCCGCCGCTGCTCATACCAAGTACCAATGAGCATGGCAGTGGCCATAAGTAGTGTTTGCTGCAAGATGATAATAGAAACGGCGGGCACCACATAAGCGCCATAGCCTTCTGTCTGGTTGTATAGCGGGACAATTTGTAGCGGTACGGCCTGTGCGTTTTGGGCAGCTGTCGGGGCATAGGCACCTTGCGCGACACTCTTTTTGATTTTGACACCAGCGGAGACCGTGCTAACCGCTTTTAAAAACCCCATCTGCACGTTTTTGTTGAGCAAAAAATAACCGCCATTACCAAGAACACTGACACTAGCTGCTTTACCCGACAGCACGTTTTGCTCAAGCCCACTTGGGATCACCATATAGCCTGCAATTTCATCTGCCCAAATGGCTTCCTTAGCGCTTTGTTCGTCTAAAAACCGTCTGGTGTCGAGCTGCGGGCTGGCGCTGGCATAACGAACGATGGTGCGTGATAAATCGCTGTTGTCTTTATCAATGATGCCGACTGGCACATGATTGACGACCTCCGATGAGTATGGCCACGGATAAAAAAAGCCATAGATGATGGGGGCAATAATCAGCATCAATACAATGCCTTTGTCCGTAAAGACGTCTGTTAGGGTCTGAAAAAAGCTTGCAAAAAAGCCTTGCGCTGGCGGCTGCGGCTGGGTGCCTTTAGCGTTATGGTTTGTTGATAATGGCGGCATTAGCGTGCTCCCCAGCGCTCAGGATGTGCCAGTGCGCGTTTGGTGAGTAGGGTAGTCAGCATCATAGCGACGACAGTGGCGATGGTAAGGCCGTAGAGTATCGGCAGGGAGATGGCAACAGGCGCTTGCATCTGCATCTGCGCGATATGTAGCTTAAGATAATGGGTAAGTGGCAGGGCATCTGACCAATGCTTGGCACTGTCACTGATGGCAATATAAGGAAAAGTCACGCCAGCAAAGGCATACGAAGGCGCGGAGATAAAGCCAGTGGCAGACAAACCCATACGTAACGAAAAAGAGCCTAAAGTAAAAATAGCACCCAGCCAAAACGATAGCATCATCAAAAGCAGCAGGCCAAGATAAGTGGCAAAAACAGCGCTGCTCGCTACGGACTCTTGCGGCGTGGCCAGCCACAGCGCCAAGATAGACCAAAGACCATAAGCCAGCATCGGCCAAAAGTACTTACCCAACAACCCAAAAAGCAAAACACCCATGTGCACGCTCGGCAGCGTAGATACAGGTTTTTGATTGGTATTGTCCTTAGCGGTACTATTTGGCAGCTTAGCTGCAGGTTGACTGAGCGCGGCTATCTTTTGCACAGTGTTATCAGCTACATTATTATTCACATTGGCACTAATATTGGCGCTAACACTATCACTAATATTGTCATAAGCCTGAGCAGAGGCGATAAAACCATACCAACGGCCAAGCTGCCTATCTCGTAGCTCACGGCCGATGGTCGTGGCACCGATGACCATGGCCAGTATGTGTAATAGCGCTGGTATCACGGTAGAGGCCAAAAACTGCTGATAGTCGGTGGCGGCATTAAACAGACTGATGCGTTGTATGCGGATTGGCGAATAGGCGATTGCCGCTTGTGATGGTGCCATGCCTTGTTTGATCAAACGCTGAATCTCAACGCCTGCCGACAGAGTACCTGCGACCGCCTGCACACCAGTCTGAATAATACCTGAGTGTGTGCCATACTGGGCATTTACTTGTAAAATAAGCGGTGCGGATTTGCTCGATAAGATATTGCGCGAGAAGTCTTCAGGGATGATGACAACAGCGTAGATATCACGCTGCAAAATAGCCGCTTCTGCCTCTGCGGCTGAATAATACATCTGTCTGACGCTCAGCGTTGGGCTGGCATCAAGATAGCGCACGGCGGTATTGGCCACTGGCCCATTGTCTTGATCAATGACCCCAATAGGCAGGTTGGTAATCTGAGTCTGCGAAAATATCCACCAAATCAGCAAGACGGTGAGCAAGGGAATCCATACCACCATGGTCAAGTCCCATGGGTTTTTGCGCAAAAACCGCCGCTCATAGGCGGCGCTACGTATAAAAGCCTCACTTAGCTGAGTTAGGCGCATGGCTTACTCTTGGCTCATGGTGGTTGGGTCGATAGGTACGATGACACTCATGCCGGAGCGGATACGGGCATCGGGCACAGTCGGGCGAGCCTTGACCTCAAAGGTGCGCACATCAAAACCATCATCGTTATTGGTCGGTCGCCATGTGGCAAAGTCGGAGAGGGTCGAGGTGGCATAAACGGTAAATTGTTTTTTGTAGGGCTTGCCGGCAGAAGATAGCGCTGGGATGGTGCCTGTAAACACTTGACCGATGGCAAATTGATTGAGATGCGACTCGGTGACATTGAGCACCACCCACTGATCGTCGGTGTTGACCAGCGTCAAGATTGGCACCCCTTGACCGACGACTTCGCCTGCGCTTACGATGACATTATCAACGATACCAGCAATCGGACTTTTAAGATTGGCTTCTTCTTTTGCGACCAAAGCCTCGTCAAGCTGGGCATCAACCTGCGCCACTTGTGCGGTGGCCGCTGATTTATCCTCACTGCGCGCACCTTCTAGTGCCAAGTCATACTGCAGCCGCGCCGCTTCGGTCTGATCTTGGGTGGCCAGATACTGCGCATAAGCTTCATCGCGTTTTTGCCGTGCCATCAAGCCTTCTTTATAAAGGCGGTCGACACGCTGATAGGTGTTTTGTGCCAAATCAGAGGCGGCTTTGTTGGCCTGCCATGCCGCTTTTGCCTGCGCAATCTCTTGCGGGCGCGCGCCGTTTTCGGCTTTATCCAACTGGCTTTGGGCCATTTGTTTGCCTGCCCGCGCTTGAGCGATCTTGGCATTGATCTCAGGCGAGTCCATTTCAATCAGCTGCTGGCCGGGTGTGACGTCATCACCTTCGGTAACTAAGATTTGAGCGATGCGCCCTGGCACCTTTGCGGCGATAGACGTTTGCTGCATTTGCATCTGTCCTTGCAGCGTCACAAGCGGCGGCTCACTTTGCGCGGTGCTTTTGTATAGGCCATAGGCAATGACAGCAATGATGATAAGTGCCACGCCAGCCAGTAGGGCTTTTTTTCGCATGGCTGCATTGTCTGACTTTGGCGTACCGCGATAATAATCGGCCGCAGCTGGTGCTGGGCTGTCATCAGGCATCTCTTTTACAGACTCCGTTGGCGTCTGTGCATCATGAGGCCGCGCTGATTCATCAGAATCAGGGAGTTTGCGTGAGTCGTCTGATTCGTTTGGAAATTCAGTCATGACGGTGAGAGTCCTAAAGCAACAAAGTTGAAAACAAAGAGGATATTAATACACACGAACTGCATAAGGCTTGGCGTTTTCGATCGTCTCAGCGTTAAAAATAGCACCAAAGGCGACGATAAACGCTGAATAATACAGCCATAGCATAATGACCACAGCAGCCGAAAGCACGCCAAACTCAGCGCTATAATTATTAAAGTTTTGTACATACAGCGAAAACAATATCGACAGCACAATCCAAAGGACGGTCGCTACCAGCGCACCTGGCACCAGTTTTTTTAGCGCGACCGCGTCCCGATTGGGCGCTAATCGGTATAAACCCAAAAAGCATAAAAATATCATGCCTGCCAGTATCGGCCATCTGCTCCAAAGCGCCACTGTCTTGGCGACTTGCGGGAAGGGCAGATAGGCGGCGGCGACAGGAATAATCGCGATAGAGGATATAGCTATAATCAAAACCACCACTGCCGCCAAGGTCAAACCAAGGGCGCGTATGGTGCCTTGAATAAAACCGCGCTCTTGGCTGATATGAAAGGCCAGATTGATAAGAATGATTAATGATTTAATCCCTTTGGAGCCTGCATATAAAGCAAGTAAGGCTGAAACAGTCAGGCCAAAAGTGAGGGTAGAGGCGGTGTTAGAGACCAGATCGCTTAGGCGCGAATCTAAGACGTCATATACCGTATTAGGTATAAAGGGGCGTAGCAGTGATATCTGCTCTTGCATCTCGGCGGGCGAAAACGCCAAGCCGTACAGCAGCACAAACACAGCCATGACTGGAAAAATCGACAAAAAACCAAAATAACCGACGCTTGCGCAGTGTGCCCAAACGTTTGAGGTATTGGCAATACGCCACGTCTCTAGTAACGTCTGTCGCCAATTGCGGGTCGAGGTAGCAGTCAGATTTTTCATAAAACAATCATTCACACTAAAGGTTCAGGTTAGGTGTCTCTATCAGCCATGTTAAGTAAATGACGGTAGCTTACTTAAGTCGTTGTGATTTGTTTTTCGCTGTGTTTTTTTATTGCTGAGTATATAAAGTCGGCAATTGAATGTCAGCAGCATTGAGGTAAGCATTGAATGCCAACGGTGTACCGCAGCTTTGCATCAAGGAGGCCAGTGCTTGTACATAATCATGTGCTGCTTGCGCCTGCTCGGTACGAGCTTTGAGCGCTTGCGTTTGTGCTTGTACCACATCTATCGTGGTATTGACACCTTCTTGTAATCCCAAACGGCGTAAGCGCAGCACCTCTGCGGCCAGATCTACATTGCTCTGCAGGGCTTGATAGCGTGCTTGGGCATTATTGACGTCATGCCAGTTTTTTTCGACCAGCAGGAGTAAGTTGTCACTGACCTCGATCTCAGACAAGTCAGCTTGACGAATCTGCGCGCTACTAGAGGCCAGTGATGCGGTTTTGTCGAGCCCGCCCCACAGTTTCCAGCTGGCAGAGATACCAGCGACCCAGCTTGGGTCTTTTTCAACTTGCCCGTAGCCATAAAGCATGACTGTCGGCTTGTAGCCTGTATCGGACAAGGCATGTAGCTGCTGCGCCTGCGCGCGCTTGGCCGCAACTTTTTGTAGCCCTGGGTGATTGTTGAGCGCCAAGTCCTGAAAGTAGCTGACATCAGGCAACGGGCGGCTGGAGACAAACAGTGGCGTAGTGGGCTTGATACGGTAGTCAGTGCGCAGCAGTCTTTGTAGTGCAATCATCGCAAGGCGAGCATCGTTGTTGGCTTTGACAGCTTCGCTTTTGGCATCTGCCAGCGCCGACTGTGCCTCTAGTCTATCGACATGAGAGATAAAGCCTTCTTCATACAAGCGCTCGGCCATATGGTCGGTCTGTTTTAACGTGTCATAAGCATCGTCTCGTAAATAGGCGGCAATGATGGCAAGCTGCGCTTTAAAATACCGCTCGATTAATGTGTTATATAGTGCGTTTTTATCTAGTATGCTGTCTGCGAGTGTCTCTTGGGTACGGGCGCGGGAGGCTCCCGTTAGAGCTGCGGTGCGTCCGGCGGTATAGATGGGCCACGCCACGCCTAGGCCAGCGCTGGTCGTCTCGCCTGATCGCTTAAAATCATAAGAGTCCGGCAGGCGTTCGCCAACGAGCTCACCGAAGTTTGGCAAATCTGGGACAGGCGGCGGGACAATGCCATCGACGCTGTTATTGATCTCATTGACAATACCGCTTCTGAGTGAAGACAAATCGATATCCTCATCGAGGTGGTAGGCACTGGCTGAAACGCGCGCAAACACCAGTGGGTTGTCTAAGGTTTTGAGCGCGTCGGTTTGGTATTCACTGGCGGCGATGGCTGCATCATTGGCCGCGATCTTGGGTGAGACTTGCAATAAGATGTCTTGTGCTTGCTCAAGGCTCAAAAAACTAGGCACATCCAGCGCATAGCTGTTGTCCACTGTCTTGTGCGTGATGGGGTCGATAAGCGTGCTTAAGGGCTTTGTCGTACGCTTATGGTCATGACTCATCGCACTGTGTGTGATGCGGATGTCGTCGGTTGCCTGAATATGCGCCGCGCTATCCTCTGCCTCAACGATTTGCGTGATGGTTTTTATCTCATTTTGAAAGCCGGCGTGGCTAGGCGCTGCCGTGGGGTCTACACGAGTGTCTGTGTTTGCATGGGTAACTATCGATGCACTCATTAGAGTCACCGTCGTCATAGCAATAGAGAGAGCCGATAAAGCAAATTTCATAAGTCACATAAGCCGTTAATGAGAGTGCAAGGTATGATTCAAGACCATCAGACCTGAATAAAAAAGTACACTGGTATACAGGTTGCTACGGGTATGACTGCGTATCGCAAGCTGGCAGCAGATAGCATTGTACATTTATTATAGACTATTCATCCAAAGCAAATAAGTGAGGATGTGCCCTATTATGAGCACACTGTAGAGCCTCAATCGTGACGGGTCAATGCTCAGTATTTTGACTTTTTCTATTGTGTATTAAATAGCGCTATGATAGACAATCAGCTACAGTAAATGAATAGACATCAAACCGCGCAAAAGATGGCTATACATATGGCAAGCAGTGCCGGCAAAATACCGCGCTATAATCGGTATCACAAGCCAAACATCAAAAATAGAAGACTTAGCGTTATATAGGACATATAGTCAGTTGAAAATGAAACGGTTATATAAACTTAAACGCACTACTGGTATAAATTTTACTTGCGTGCTGCATTCCCAAAGGCTGCGCAACCGACGTTTAAAAAGAGCATCCCAGTAGCGCTATGCTCTTTTTAGAGTACATCGACTATACTCAGAATAGGACAGACTCAGGACATATTGTAAACTGAGCTGACGATTATTTAGCATATCAGCAAAAAGGGACAGGTAATGGCAGGATATATATTGGCCTTGGACCAAGGCACGACATCGAGCCGAGCGATACTCTACGACGATCACGCCCGCCCCATTAAGATGGCGCAGCAACCGACGACCTTGCAGACACCTAAGGCAGGTTTTGTAGAGCAAGATGCCCAGCAAATTTGGCAGACGCAGATTAGCTGTGCGCACGATGTGATCAACCTCGCAGGCCTGCTGGCCACCGATGTCAGTAGCATTGCCATCACCAACCAGCGCGAATCTATTGTGATGTGGGACAAACAAACCGGCAAGCCATTAGCGCCAGCGATTATTTGGCAAGATAGGCGTACGGCCAGCTATTGCAAAATTCTGGCCGCTGAGCCTGCAAGTCGCGGCGAGTCTGACAGCGGTGTACGGGGCAAAAGCGCATTGAGCAAAGTTGCAGGTAGCGACACGGGTCTCAATAGCGGCGCGCAGCATAGCATGGCAGAAGAGGTGCAGCGCCTGACTGGCCTGCGCCTCGATCCATATTTTAGCGCCAGCAAAATCGCTTGGCTGCTCGAAAACAACCCTAAGCTGAGCGTGCGCGCCAGTAGAGGTGAGATAGCGGTGGGCACCATCGATAGCTGGTTGATATACAAACTGACTGGTGGCGAGCATGTCATCGATGTGACCAATGCATCTCGGACGTTATTGTTTGATATTCATAAGCTGGCATGGTCAGAGGCGCTGTGTGCCCGTTTTTCGATACCCATGAGCATCCTACCCACCGTTTTGCCGTCTGATGGAGATTTTGGTAAGACCAAAAAAGGCCTGTTTGCCAAGCAAATACCCATTCAGTCGGTATTGGGCGATCAGCAAGCGGCGCTCTTTGGCCAAGGCTGTCTGGACGCGGGTATGGCCAAAAACACCTACGGGACTGGGTGCTTTATGCTGATGAACATAGGCAAACAACCAAAAATCAGCGAACATAAACTGCTGACCACCATCGCGTGGCAGCGAAAAACCAGCCCAACGCGCCCAGATAACTTATCATTTGACCAAATCGTTCAGTCAGGTATGCGCCTATTACAGCCACCAAAAAAAGAAGTGACCTATGCCTTGGAAGGTAGTGTGTTTATGGCAGGTGCCATTATCCAGTGGCTACGAGATAATTTGGGTATGATTAAGACAAGTGGTGAAGTGGAGGATTTGGCACGGCAAGTAGACAGTAGTGAGGAAGTGGTACTATTGCCAGCTTTTACAGGACTTGGCGCGCCTTATTGGTGCTCTGATATCAGCGCTAGTATCACTGGGATGAGCCGCGGCACTACTAAGGCGCATATTGCTCGTGCAGCGCTAGAAGCGGTCGCTTATCAAACCTATGATGTGCTGATTGCAATGCAAAAAGACAGCCCCCATCCGCTTACAGAGCTCAGGGTAGATGGCGGCGCGGCCAATAATGATTTGCTGATGCAGTTTCAGGCAGATCTATTGGATGTGCCGGTGCTGCGTCCTAGGGACACAGAAATCACCGCAAAAGGTGCAGCAATGCTCGCGGGTCTAAAAACAGGGCTGTATGATGACACCACGATGCAAGCGTCTTGGCAAGTAGAGCGTATATTTGAGCCGAGCATGTCGGCAGATATGCGTGAGCAGCATCTGAGTAAATGGCAGCAAGCCATCAAACGATCCTTAATACCGCTATAAAACAACGCGATAAATAATGATATAGAAAATTAAGGAGACGATAAAATCAATAAAGGAGTATTACTGAAAACCTGAAACGGCCGTACACGACCGTGAGAAAGATACAGGCTGTAACGTAAGGCAATCTGAAGTGGGACAGAGTTTACATAACGCGTCTATCGAAGCTTATTCATAAATTCCTATACTTTAATGGTATTCGCAAGTCCGCAAGCTTAGCGGTCTGAATAGTTAAAATATAACAAATAATTTAAGGATAATATTATGAGTAACCATGACGGTATCGATCGCAGTGAAGTAAAACACATGTCAAAAGAGTCTAAAAAAGACCTAAACGCAGACATCATTACCGGTGAGCCAGGCTCCCATCCTGTTGGCACAGGTGTTGGCGGTGTTGGCGGTGCAGCAGCGGGCGCGGCTATTGGTACAATGGCAGGGCCGCTAGGGACACTAATTGGCGGCGCGATTGGTGCAGTCGTCGGTGGCGGCGCCGGTCATGCAGCCGCAGAAGCGATCGATCCGACACGTGAAGAAGCATACTGGCGCGCTGAGTATGCCAATGCAGACTACTATCGCGATGGCCTAGATTTTGATCGTGATTTGCACCCAGCATATGCAGTAGGCTACGCCAATCGTGCGCGCTATCCAGCCGATGCGCGTTTTGAAGACCACGAAGCTGATTTAGAGCGCTCATGGCATGAAGTAAAAGGCGAGTCTCGCCTAGAGTGGAATGATGCTCGCCGAGCCTCACGCGATGCATGGAACCGTGTTTCTTAACTGGCTTCTTTATAAGACACTAAAAGTTTTATAAAAACTCATCAGAAAATATAAATAAAAAAGCGTAACTGTCTAAAAACTAAGCAGTATTATAAGAACTTACTATGACGTTACAGCAGAGAGTTTAATTGTACATTAGTTTCTTTCAATCGCTTTTATTTATATTATTTATGTTATTTTTAGGCTTCCGAAGGCATCTTTGGAAGCTTTTTTTATGAAAAAAGTTTATTATGTATGGATGTTAATGAATATATCAGACATTATAAAAATAATAGGGAATATATGAATAACAAGGCTGATAATCATCAATTTTATATCGCGACTGCTAACTTATTGAACTTTGCAAATCCCAATCGCATTTATTATGACAATGCCCCTGCTTATAATGATACTGAATACAATCATAAGCTACGCGGTATCAGTGAGCTACTGGCGAAGGCTCATGCCGATATCATCGCTGTACAAGAAGTTTGGGATAGTGCCGCTTTAGTAGCGCTGGCGGCGTCTTTGGGTTTTGAAGCAAAGCACGTCATCGCACCGCTGGCAAGCAATGATGCGGCCAGCCCTCATACCCAAGGGCAGGGTGCCCAAAAGACACCAGCGGTAGGCATGATCAGCCGTTTTGAGTCGTTAGAGGTCAGTTTGTTAGAAGAGGTGGCACCGAAGGCGGTGCTTGATGTCCCTGATGTGGGTCTCTACCAGCGCTTTAATCGACCACCGCTGATGGTGCGAGTTGATGCTTATGGTCAGCCAATCACCATCGTCACCGCGCATCTAAAAAGCAAACGTGCTTTTTTCCTGCGTGATGAGGCCGGTAACTTGCTAGAAGATATGGATGACCCTAATATCAGGGTCCGTGCCAAGCTACGAAGTCTTTGTATGCGTGCGGCCGAAGCGGCTTCGATTCGTATGTCTATCATCGAGCGTTTGCAGAATACCCGTGAGCCGCTGATTTTGTTGGGTGACATGAATGATGTGACGAATAGCGTCACCACGCAGCTGATGACGGAGACGGGCGAGGTCAATTATGATAAAAGCATGCGCGATGTCGCACTATTTGATGCTGCCCGTATTCAAGCGCGTTATGGCTGGATGAAAGATGTGGCTTATACTCATATTTACCAAGGTATGCCAGAGGTCATCGATCAATTATTTGTGTCAGAAGAGTTCTTACCTGATAGCAAGTTTTCGCTCGGTCAGGTAGAGCGGGTGGACTATTTTAATGATCATTTAAAATGGGATTATGCAGATAGGGTCATCGATCATGGTATTATAAGAGCGAAAATCAAACTAAATAATTAGCAGTATCATACAGTTATATCGACATTGTTATGTTGTTGACTCATATATTATTTTTAACCCACTAAACTGCCTTGCTTGATAGTATACAAGCGTTTATGATGCCTCCTTATTGAAAGGGGTGGCGATGATAGCAATGAATTATTGTTAGTCAATCATCGTTGTTTTTTATTTAAGACCAAACTTTCAATAAAGACCGTATTTATAAAATAGGGCGTAACATTAAGAGACTTACAATGAGCGAAAATAAAGACGAAAAGATTGAAGACGTATTGGTAGATTCGGAGCTGGCAAAAAAGCTGGTGCCAAATAAGTTTAAGTTTACCAGTCAGCAGGGTCGTGCACGCCGTCAAAAGCTATTGGCTGGTGCCAAAAAGCTAAGCGAAACCCATGCTATTAACGATATTACCCTTGCAGCGGTGTGCGAAGAGGCAGGTATTCCGCGCGCATCTGCTTATCATTTCTTCCCTAATATCGAAGCGATATTTTTAGCGTTGCGTTTTTTGAACGCCATCGAGATATTAGAGATGGTAGAGACGGTCGATATCGGCAATTACGACAGATGGCAGGGGTATTTGACCGCGTTGATCGATAAGTGTGTGACAATTTTTCATAATGATGAAACCAAAGCCAAGCTGATCTATGATACCAATACTCCAGACTTTGAAGGAGACAGTTTCGGTGAAGATATCGATCATCAAATCGTAGACTTGGTGTATAAGCGCTTATCAGAACGCTATGAGATGCCGAATTTTGATGATATTCAAGACACGTTATTGATTGCTTATAGCATCGTCAATGCGATCTTTACTTTGTCTTATCGTCGCCACCAGACCATTACGGATGACTATATTCAAGAAGCAAATACGGCATTTATCGCTTATTTGCGCTGTTATTTGCCAGAAAAGCTACCGCGTAAAAACCGTTAGTTGACAGTATGCTACTGGTTGAATAGCAACGAAAAAGCCGACATGCTCACTGCATAGTCGGCTTTTTTATGCCTGTACTTATGCTTAGTGTTTAGTGCTTAGTGTTTAGTGCTTAGTGTTTAGTGTTTAGTGTTTAGTGTTTAGTGTTTAGTGTTTAGTGCTTGGTGTTTAGTGCTTGGTGCTTGATGATTAGTTAGCAGGGTAGGTGGCTTAGATAGGAGAGAGCGCTTGCCCATGACATGTGTCTTCGCCTGAGTCAAGAGGGTTGCAAACAGTTAAATAAAACATATACAAACCTACCTATTTATTACTATAATAGATAGATTATATCTATAATATAAAGAGCAAGTTATGGGGAAACTGGTTAGTATTGGGGAGGCTGCCAAATATTTCGGGGTTGCTCAATCCACATTAAGACGTTGGGATGAGGATGGTACGTTAGTCGCCAAGCGAACCGAAAACGGGCATAGGCGATATGATTTAAGTGAAATCAGACCGCATTCCTTGAATACACCACCTAAATTAGACCGAAAAACCATTGCTTATGCTCGTGTGTCGAGTCGTGATCAAAAAGACGACTTACTTCGCCAGTCTCAAGTTTTGGAACTTTATTGTGCCAGGCAAGGCTGGACTTTTGAGACGATTACCGATCTTGGTAGTGGAATGAATTATAAAAAGAAAGGCTTAAAAAACCTGCTTGATGACATACTGAGCAATAAAGTTGAACGGCTGGTAATTACCCATCAAGACAGGCTTTTACAATTTGGTGCAGAACTGGTTTTCATGTTGTGTGAGGCTCGTGACGTTGAAGTGGTAATAATCAATCAAGGTGAAGAGTTGAGTTTTGAGCAAGAATTAGCCCAAGATGTATTGGAGATTATCACCGTATTTTCAGAGAGGCTATACGGCTCTTGCAGCAAGAAAAACCAACAATTAATAGAGGCGGTTAAAAAAGCATTATGATCCGTGGACACATTATCGAACTCAAGCCAAACAACGTACAGGCAAATCACCTTGCTCGTGCTTGTGGCGTGGCGAGAAAAGCCTACAACTGGGCTTTGCATGAGTGGCAGCGGCAGTATGCGCTTGACAAAGCGTACCGTGATGCGTGTTTGGCCGCAGGCGTTGAGGTTGATACTAAAAATCTAAACAAGCCCTCACAGGCGAAGCTCAGACGCGAATTGAACGCCATTAAGCGTGAATTATTCCCCTATATGCTGGAAGTGACCAAATGCGCTCCGCAGGCGGCAATCATGCAGTTGGGTGATGCTTATAACAACTTCTTTAAAGGCTTAGCGAAATACCCAACCGCTCGTAAAAAAGGCCGTGACGATAGATTCAGTTTATCCAACGACCAATTTGCCATTAAAGGTAAATCCATTCGTATCCCAAACTTGGGCTGGGTTCGCTTAAAAGAAGCTTTACGTTTTGACGGCAAGATCATGTCAGCTACCATCTCTAAACGTGGCGGTAAGTGGTTTGTTAGTGTGGCTGTTGAAATACAAAAAGCTGTAATTCCTACTAAAAAGACAGGTAAAAGCGTTGGTGTTGATCTTGGTATTACCGACTTACTGGTTTTATCAGACGGCACTAAAATTAAAGCGCCAAAACCACTTCAAGCAAACCTTAAAAAACTAAGAACGCTAAACAAAGCGCTCAGTCGCACTAAAAAAGGCAGTAAAAACAGAGAAAAAGCGAAAACCAAGCTCTCTCGTTTGCACTATAAGATCAGGTGTATTAGGCAAGATTCTCTCCATCAAATCACAACAAGTCTGGTTAATGAGTTCGATGTGATTGCGATTGAGGATTTGAATGTCAAAGGTATGGTTAAGAACAGGCGGCTATCAAGAGCTATCAGTGACTTGGGTTTCTTTGAGTTTAAGCGACAGCTTATCTACAAAGCCACTGAGCAAGGCAAGGTTGTGAAATCAGTCGGACCCTTCTACCCAAGCTCAAAAACCTGTTCAAACTGCAATCATATCCTTGGTAAAGATGAGCTAATATTGAAAATGCGTGAGTGGTTGTGCCCTAACTGTCAGGTTTCTCATGACCGTGACCTCAACGCCAGCATCAATATTTTAAATAACGCGACTGTTATTTTAACAGCTGCATAATCCTGTTTATTGGACGGTGAGTTCCATCGCCAATTAAAAAAGTCTGTGGAGTCGTGGTCAGTCTAAATCTCAAATGAGAAATAGCGCGTGACAATGAAGCAGAAAGAAAACGTCAAACCTATCTAATAGTCAATATTGGCTAGGTTTGAGTAAGATTTTTGGAACGGGCGTACGCCTCATAATAGCGAACGATACGTGCTTGCAGGGCAACATTGGTCTGTGAGTCGTGAGCATTGACGTAGGCTTGGCGTGCTTGCTCAAGCCAGCGATCGGCCATACGAAAATGAATCCCTGACTCTCGCCAGCCGCGCGCGCATTGATTGGTGGCCGCCCAAATCAGCGCTACTTCACTAAACGCCATCTCACGCGGGGCGACAGCGATGCCGTCACTGTCTTTGAGGGCGCTTATAGTTGCCCATAGGTCTGGCCGCATCAAGGCAGACATCGCAGGGATGTCCTGATACAGATCGATGCGCTGCTCTGTACCCTCTTGTAGGGCTTGTAAGATGGACTCTGTCGCTTGGGCAGCGTAGGCACCAGCGGTAGAGCGGCTATTGATACTGTTTTGATGAATGGCGTAATTCAGCCAGGCTTGCGCTTTATAGGCCCAGTAGCGCTGGCGTGCTGTCTTATCCGCTTGCTGATAGGGTTTTACCTGTGCGAGCATACAGCTCAATGCCTGCTGCTCGGCGCTTTGGTTTTGTATAAAGTCATCAAAGCTATTACCGCTACTATTTGCATAATCAATATCAAACGCACTTAACGCAACGTTGGTCAAGTAGATTGGTTGCATGGTAATGCTATTACGAAAATCTAGACGGATATCTGTAAAGGCCGTGGTGTTAGGGAACGTTCTTCTGACATTGATGGCTCTGACTCCTTGAGCCTCAATAACACCAAAGTTACCCAATATGGTGTTCGAGCTCGACTCTGTAGTATTCATCTTAATCTGTAAGGGAATACTGCCTGATGCGTTGCCTGCGATGTTGACATAATTATCAGTATTCACTGCTGAGACTAGGTTAGTGTAGTCTGCGTTTGTCAGGCTGCTTTGAGAAGCACCAGTCACACCTTGGCAGTTGGCTCCTGGGTTAGGCGCAATCGCATAGGACGAGTGATTGATAGAAAGTAAACCTATAGCTCCTACAAAAGCTAAGAATAATAGTTTGTATCTTTGGTATGAATCTACATGTTGAGATTCTGTATAGTGCTTAGCCATATACATAATAGTATCCCTATCTATTCATATCGACACCTAAACCACGGGCGAAATCTATACACTGCTGACTTAATAACCACATGTATAGGTTATGTAATTTGATACCTTACTATAAAGTATGAAAGTTTGTCGTAAGGAGTCGATAAGCGGCATATTTATTATGATAGGACGTAGTCAAAGTAACGCTTTAGATGGTTTTTACATGAATAACAGCTTCTCGCCTCATGGATTGTGCCTTAGATCTGTATGTATTTTTATTACAGTGTTTTTATTGCCTATCTAGCTTCAAATAATAAACAAACCATTCACCCAATCACTAATCATTATTTATTTAAAAAATACATCTCATATCGCCATTTTTTTATCGCTATAAACAACTTTCCCATAAGCGCCTATAATGGAGAGTTATTATCATTTGATGATCAAATATAGCAGTCGATAGATCCCTTAAAACACGCCAGAACCACTCCGATAAATTTAACAAGGAAGTCCTTGAGTAAACCATTTCCACACGCCAGTATGAAGTAATACTTTGATTTAATAATAC
This sequence comes from Psychrobacter sp. L7, assembly GCF_002810365.1. NCBI lineage: Bacteria > Pseudomonadati > Pseudomonadota > Gammaproteobacteria > Moraxellales > Moraxellaceae > Psychrobacter > Psychrobacter sp. L7. Next base: position 281,253 of record NZ_NEXR01000004.1, on the reverse strand, counting down.
CCTGCCACCGAGTAGGGGTGAACGATAGAAAAGGATTCATAACGATGAACTATTATAAGGATGCTGACAGCACCGAAACCCAAGAATGGCTTGAAGCCTTTGAGTCTGTGATCAAACATGCAGACAAAGATCGCGCGCAGTTTTTACTAAAAGCCTTATACAATATGGCGGTGCAAGAAGGCCTGCCATTCAACCGCCTTGATACTGCTTATATCAATACCATCGCAGTCGAGGACGAGCCGATGTATCCTGGCGACTTGACCATTGAGCGTAAGATCCGTGCGCTGATTCGCTACAACGCGCTGGCGATGGTGATGCGTGCCAACAAAAACGATGACGATCTAGGTGGCCATTTGGCGACATTTGCCTCTAGTGCCACGCTGTATGAGACAGGCTTTAACCATTTTTTTCGAGCCGCAAGTGATCATTTCGGTGGTGACATGGTTTATTATCAAGGTCACTCCGCGCCAGGTATCTATGCCCGTTCTTATTTAGAAGGCCGCTTGAGTGAAGACCAGTTGGATAATTTTCGCCGTGAGGTCGGTGGTAAAGGCCTATCAAGTTATCCGCATCCCTATCTGATGCCGGACTATTGGCAGTTCCCAACGGTCTCTATGGGACTTGGCCCGATCATGTCGATTTATCACGCGCACGTCCATCGCTATATGGAAAACCGTGGCTTGCTCGAAAAAGAAGGCCGTAAAATTTGGACTTTCTTAGGTGATGGCGAGACAGATGAGCCGGAGAGCTTGGGTGCCATCTCGCTTGCTGGCCGCGAAAAACTAGACAACCTAATTTGGGTCATCAACTGTAACTTGCAGCGCCTCGATGGCCCTGTGCGTGGTAATGGCAAGATTATTCAAGAGCTAGAGTCGGTATTTCGCGGTGCAGGCTGGCGCGTGATTAAAGTCATCTGGGGTGGTAACTGGGATACACTGCTTGATAAAGACGTGACAGGTGTGCTCAAGCACCGTATGGAAGAAGTGGTCGATGGTGAGTACCAGCTATATGAGGCACGTACTCCTGAATTTACCCGTAAAGAGTTTTTTGGTAAATACCCAGAGCTTGAAGAGATGGCCAATGAGCTGTCTGACCATGACATCTCGCGTCTAAACCGTGGTGGTCATGACCCAATGAAGGTCTATGCTGCCTTTAGTGAAGCCATGAAGACCAAAGGTCAACCAACAGTTGTCTTGGTCAAAACAGTCAAAGGTTATGGGCTATCGACGCAAGCGCAAGCGGTGAATAAATCGCACCAAATCAAAAAGCTAGATCATGAGTCATTGAAGTATTTCCGCGACCGTTTTGATTTGCCATTCAATGATGAAGAGCTTGAGACGCTGCCGTTCTATCGTCCAAAAGAAGACTCGCTTGAGATGAAATATCTAAAAGGTCGCCGTGAAGCGTTGGGCGGTCATTTACCAAACCGTCGTAGTGGTCATATTCCTCTAAATATCCCTGATTTATCGATTTTTGATCGTATCTTGAAGGGCAGTAATGGCAAAGAGCAGTCGACGACCATGGTGTTTGTCCGTCTGTTATCAGCGATGCTAAAAAACAAAGACATTCAAGATCGCGTCGTGCCGATCGTTCCTGATGAGGCGCGTACCTTTGGCCTGGAAGGCATGTTCCGTCAGTTAGGTATTTACTCGGCGTCAGGACAAAAATACACGCCTGAAGATAGTGAAGCGCTGATGGGCTATAAAGAAGCCATCGACGGTCACATGTTGGAAGAAGGCATCAACGAAGCAGGAGCGATGAGTACCTGGATTGCGCTGGCGACCAGTTATTCGGTCAACGCTTTGCCAATGATACCGCTGTATATTTACTATTCTATGTTTGGCTTTCAGCGTGTGGGCGACTTGGCATGGGCGGCAGGCGACTGTCAGGCACAAGGTTTCTTACTTGGTGCGACAGCAGGCCGTACGACGCTCAATGGCGAGGGCTTGCAGCATCAAGATGGCCATTCGCAGATTTTGTTTAACACCGTGCCGAACTGCGTGAGCTATGACCCTTGCTATGGTTATGAGCTGGCGGTCATCATGCATGATGGCCTACGCCGGATGTATGGTGAGGGTGAGCGCGTGTATTATTACTTGACCCTCATGAACGAAAACTACGAGCAGCCAGCCATGCCAGAGGGTGCGGAAGAAGGCATCAAGCGCGGGATGTATTTGCTAGAAGACAATGGCTCAAGCCAAGTACAGCTGCTTGGTTCTGGGGTTATCTTACGCGAAGTACAAAAAGCGGCGAAGATTTTAAAAGAAGAGTTTAATATCACTGCCAACGTTTGGAGCGTCACCAGCTTTAATGAGCTAACGCGTGACGGTATGGCATGTGATGACTACAATCGCTTGCACCCAATGGATGAAGAAAAAGTGCCATGGGTCACAGAGCAATTGGCACCGCATAAAGGGGTGGTGGTCGCGGCAACAGACTATATGCGTAACTACTCAGAGCAGATACGTGGCTGGTTACCTGATAGCCGTCCTTATACTACATTGGGTACTGATGGTTATGGTCGCTCAGATACCCGCGAAAAACTACGCAGCTTCTTCCATGTAGATGCCGCTCATATCGTGGTGGCGACGCTCAAGCGCTTGGCAGATGAAGGCGAAGTAGAAATGCGCTTGGTCAAAGATGCCATCTCAAGCTTTGAGATTGAGGCCGATCAGCCGCCAGCATGGCAGCAGCAGCCTTATTACGATCATTTCCCAGATGCACCAGCTCCTGACAACATCAACCCAAGCCCTGTGCCTGAGTTTGTCAGTGAAGAGGATGATGAAATCAGTAATGAAGGCCGCGCCGAAGATCAAGCTGACGCGACGCTGCTCAATGACGATGATGTCAAAGAATAATAACGATAAGACGAGGAGATAAACCATGGACATTAAAGCCCCCGATTTGGGTGTCGATAGTGCCGAAGTCAGCGAAATTATGGTCGAAGTTGGCGATGTCATCGAAAAAGACGACAATATCATTTTATTAGAGTCTGACAAGGCATCAGTGGAAGTACCAAGCTCTGCTGCTGGTAAAGTCACCAAAATCAGCGTTGCTGTTGGTGACCAAGTCAGTGAAGGCATGGTGCTCATTGAGCTTGAGAGCGCTGCGGCCGATACACAAGCAAAAGCACCAGCCAGCGAAAAGAGCACTGATGACGCCCGCAATCAAGCGGATGAAAAGGATGCTGGCGCACAGTCTGAGACCACAACTGAGTCTCAAGCTGGCGATGCTAGCTCGTCAGAGTCCAAACAGCCTGCGACGAGCGCGGGTACAGCCAGTACACATGCATTGCCAGATTTAGGTGTTGAAGAAGCGCAAGTGGCCGAGATTATGGTCAGCGTCGGCGATACCGTCAGTGCTGAGCAATCGATTTTGTTGATTGAGTCGGACAAAGCCTCGGTGGAAGTACCAGCCCCCATCGCTGGTAAGGTCGAAAAAATACTGGTCGAAGCAGGCGACATGGTCGCCAACGGTCAAGATTTTATTGTCATTATTGGTGAGGATGAGACCAATAGCACATCTGAGACACAGGGGTCTGAAACAGAGTCATCTGCAACAGAAGCCGCGTCAGCCAAGGCAGATAGCGAGGCTGGCAGCAGTAAGCAGCAAGCCAGTGCTAAAACACAGTCGACCGCTAAGCCAAAACAAAGCGCTCAAGCGACAGGCGCTAGTGCTGCCAGCAAAAGCGGTGGCAAGCTGACAGAAAGTCAAGTGAATGAAAAGCTTGTCGATGTGTATGCAGGTCCTGCCGTACGTAAGCTGGCACGCCAAATGGGTGTGGATATTACTCAAGTGAGTGGCTCAGCACTCAATGATCGTATCTTAAAAGAAGATGTGTTTGCTCATGTCAAAGAAAGCTTAAGCAAACAAAAAGCGGCGCCGACAAACAGCGCTGGCGCTCAGGCAAGCCTGCCAAACTTACCCGATATGAGTAATACCGAGATTTGGGGAGAGACTGAGACTCAGGATCTAAGCCGCCTACAAAAGGTCTCTATACCGCAGCTTAACTACAGTACCTTGCTGCCACAAGTCACACAGTTTGATTTGTCCGATATCACCGAGACTGAAAAACTGCGTGGTGAGCTCAAAGGCGGTATGAAAGCTGAAGGTATTGGCTTTACTATCCTAGCCTTTGTGGTAAAAGCGACTGCTCATGCCTTGACGCAGCACCCACGCTTTAACAGTCATTTGAGCGATGACAATACTCAGATTATCGTACGCAAAAGCGTCAACATGGGTATCGCTGTGGCGACGGATGATGGGCTTATCGTACCCGTTATCAAAAACGTTCAAGACAAAGGTCTTAAGCAGATCGCCATCGAAATAGGTGAGCTGGCAGCAAAGGCTCGCGATAAAAAGCTCGGTACCAAAGACTTACAAGGTGCAAGCTTTACCATATCGAGCCAAGGCAACCTAGGGGGCACCGCCTTTACGCCGTTGGTCAATTGGCCACAAGTGGGTATCTTAGGGGTCTCTGAGGCCAGTATGCAGCCGCGCTGGAACGAAACCAAGCAGACGTTTGAGCCGCGTTTGATGCTGCCGCTGTCGTTGTCTTATGATCACCGAGTGATTAATGGTGCTGATGCAGCAGTGTTTACCCGTTATATTGCTACCTTATTAGCCGATCCGCGCCGTATTTTGCTGTAGTTCTGATCGACAGCGCTTTTGAGTGCTGTTTGGCTGATAGATTGCATCAATGGTTATGTATTATAAAAAGACTGTCCGCATGGATGGTCTTTTTTTATAGGCTTATAAGATAAAGTGCGCCAACGTGATATTGGGTTGATTATAAAAAAATAACAATAAATAGATTGCAGCAAATCATACAGACAAAAAAGCCAGCACATCGGCTGGCTTCTTATCTAGTGTACTTTATTTGCTATGATAGATTTCTTAGAACTGTTTTACAAACGCAACGCCATATACCCATGGGCTGATATCGACTTCACCAATTTTATCACCGTTTAGGCTAGCGTCAGTTTTGATGTCCATGTAGCGCGCGTCAATACGGAAAGACTCAGTAGGCGCATATGGGATGTCAAGACCGATATGGCCAGCAACGCCAACGCTATCATCAAGATCTAGGTCATAATCGCCAGCTAATGGAATATAAACTTTTTCTTTAAAGAAAGTTGTATAGTTCACACCAACACCAACGAAAGGCTTCACATTCATAGGCAGGTTATAGCCGTCGAAGTGATACTGTACAGATAGAGTAGGGGGTAGATGCTGAGTTTTGGCATCAACTTCGTTACCATTTGCATCAGTTAGCGTAATGTCATGATGGAATGGGATGGCTGCTAGTAGCTCAACACCAACGTTATCAGCGATGAAGTATTCGCCACTGATGGTTGGGCGCACATCGCCATCAACGTCAACTGCAAAATCGCCTAAAGCAGTAGATACAGTACCGTTGTCACTTTTAGGGTCAACATAGTGTGCACCAGCGGCCACTGTCCACGTACCAGCAGGAACGGCAAAAGCAGAAGTCATAGTAAGTGCAGTAGCAGCGGCTAAAACTAGGGATTGTAGTTTCATCGTTTGATTCCTTAACGTAATAGAGGATTATCAGCCAACTAATGAGGGATGACAGTAGTGACCAATACATAATATTATGATTATTGATTAATCTGTAACATTATAACGCCATTATAATACAAAACCACTATTTCTGTAAGGTAATAAATGGTTATTCTCAGTATTAAACCAAGACTTTTGCGTAAAGTTATCGATATCGAGGTATTGTGAACTTTTAGAAGTAGATCATAGGTAAAGGATAAAGGTTTTATTTTATCATCCAGCGCCGTAAAACCACATCCTTCTAGGGCGTGGATATCAGGCGTCAGCCATTGTCGTACAATATTGTGAATACCTTGATAACCAAACGCATTGAGATCATAATTAATCCATGAAAACGCTCAAACTACGCATCAAAGACAAACATGCCACTCAGCTCAATATCTTGGCTGGGTCGGTTAACTTTGTCTGGAATTACGTCAATGAGCTTAGTTTTAAACATCTTAAGCGTACAGGTCAATTCTTTTCAGCCTATGATTTGGCCGCTTATACCAAAGGCAGTGGCGAGTATTTAAACTTGCACAGCCAAACCCTGCAAGCGATTAGTGAGGTTCACGCTAAATCCCGTAAACAGTTTAAAAAAGCCAAACTCAACTGGCGCACCAACAACCCAAAGGCCAAGAGAAGAAGCTTGGGCTGGATTCCTTTTAAAAAGACAGCCGTAAAACACCTATCAACTCGTCAATCAGGCAAGACAAGCCTTAAATCTACCATTCAGCTAAGCCTTGCTAAGGGTAAAAAGCTGACCATTGATGTGTGGGATAGCTATAATCTCTCCCTCTACCGTATCAATACGTGCGAATTGGTACAAGACAGTCGTGGTCACTGGTACGCCTGTATCACCGTCAAAGATTTTCCAAAGATTAAGTGTGGTACTGGCCAAGTCGGTATTGACCTAGGCTGTAAGGATTCAGCGGTCAGTAGTAATGGCGATGTTCTAACCACTAAGCTAACCCATCAATATGCTGAAAAACTGGCCATTGCTCAACGTGCCAAAAACAAAAAACGGGTTAAGGCGATTCACGCCAAGATTAAAAACACCCGTCAAGATCTGATCCATAAATTCACATCAAAGCTTGTTAAGGCCAACAGCCTAATCGTTGTTGGTAAAATCAAATCAACATCATTCACTTCATCCAAACTGGCCAAATCCGTCTATGACGCAGGTTGGTTTGAGATTAAGCGGCAACTGGATTACAAATGCGCGAACGCAGGTTGCCACTATATCGAAGTCAATGAAGCGTACAGCACCCAAACCTGCTCGTGTTGCGGCTCCCGCCAAGACAGTCCGAAAGGTAGAGAAGGTCTTGGTATAAGAGAGTGGTTTTGTCGTTCTTGTAAAACGACCCATAACAGAGATGTTAATGGAGCAAAAAACATTCTCGCGGTCGGGCTTGGCCGTCTTTAGTAGGTATCCCCTCCGTTTAGGGAGGGGAGGAAGTCAACTTATTTCACTTGCAACACATCTTATTTGATTAATCAAATTTATATATGTACTAAGAAGTTCTAGTAGAATAATATCGATTTACGTTGTAGTTATGTTAATGTATTGCCGAAATATGTCACGTATTATTCTGTTGCTTTAATTAGAGAAAACATTCCTTAAAACAACAGAATATCGTCGTTTTACCATATATATGTTTTATTTGACCTCGCATGACGGCGAGGTACACAATCAATCGTTTAACCCATTCAAACCAGCATTTTTGATCGTTAAACACCATTGTACAAAGGCCACCATATGTTAGCAGTCAGTAATAGATAGGATAGCACTCGGCCATATCGCACTCAGTGATTGAGCGCATATCGTTGACAAGGATGTGACTACTTTCTTATAGAACCTTAACTTATATCAAAATTAAGGACGCTAAATATGACTACAGATAAGCCTTGGCTTGCTCATTATCCAGCAAACGTACCAAAGAGCATCGACCCTAATCAATACGACAGCCTCATCGAGCTATACGAGGAGTGTTTTAACCGCTTTCGTATGCACCCTATGAGTGTCTGTATGGGCGTGACACACACGTATGATGACGTCGACAAAGCCTCATTGGCCGTCGCCGCATGGCTACAGTCGCAGGGAATCCCCAAAGGTAGCGTGGTGGCATTGATGATGCCAAACGTGCCGCAGTATTTGCCCACGATGATCGGTATCTTGCGGGCAGGCTACGTATGTACGCCTATCAACCCATTATACACTGGCCGCGAGCTGCGCCATCAGCTCAACGATTCAGGTGCGCAAGTTATCTTTGTGGTAGACAACTTTGCCCAAGCGCTCGAGCAGGTCATCGAAGAGACGGCCATTAGACGTATTGTTTTATCCAAAATGGGCGACATGATGGGGCTTAAGGGTATTTTGGTCAATACCGTTATCCGTCAAGTCAAACGCTTGGTACCTAAGTACAACCTCAATGATCCTAAATATAACGTCACCAAATTCCCTGATGTCCTAAAAAAAGGCAAGAGTCTACCGTTTCAGCCCTCAAAAACCAGCTTAAGCCAAACGGCTATCTTGCAATATACTGGTGGTACCACAGGACTATCAAAAGGTGCCGTGCTCACACAGCGCAATGTGGTGGCAGCCGCCCTACAGTCAGAAGCATGGTATCGTCCGGTCACGTCTGAGATCAATGAAGTGTATATCAATATGGTCATGGCGCTACCGCTGTATCATATCTTTGCCTTTATGCTCAGCTTGCTTGGCATGCGCTCAGGTTATACCTTTATCTTGGTTCCTAATCCGCGCGATATGCCAGGATTTGTCAAAACCTTATCAAAACAGCCTTTCCATATCTTGCCCGCGGTCAATACGCTGTTTAAAGGCTTGCTGGATCAGCCAAACTTTAAAGACTTGGATTTTAGCTCACTACGTATCTCGCAGGCAGGTGGTATGGCGGCGACCGAACAAACCGCTGCACGCTGGCTGGATGTGACAGGATGCCCGATGATCGAGGGTTGGGGGATGACCGAAGGCGTGGCCGCTGGTACGGCCAATGTCATCACAGATCGTAAGTTCAATGGCTCTATTGGTATTCCTGTCCCGAGCGTCGATATTATCGTCGTTGGCGAAAACGGTGAGCGCCTAGGTCCCCATCAGGCCGGTGAGATGTGTATCAAAGGCCCAAATGTCACCTCAGGCTACTTTAATAAAGACAACAGTAAAGAGTTTACCAGCGATGGTTACTTCCGTACTGGTGATATCGTTAGTATGGATGAAAAAGGCTACTTTACCCTACTCGATCGCAAAAAAGACATGATCTTGGTCTCTGGTTTTAATGTTTTCCCTAATGAGATTGAGTCTGTCATGTTGGACAGCGACGACATTGTCGACTGTGCGGTGATAGGTATCCCTGATGAGCATCAAGGTGAAGCGGTCAAAATCTATATCGTGCCAGCGGACAACAATGTCACCAAAGAAGCGATTAAGGATTTTGCGCTAGACAACTTGACGGGTTATAAATGCCCGCGTCATATCGAGTTTGTCAGCGAGCTGCCAAAGAGTAACGTCGGTAAGGTACTGCGGCAAAAGCTGCGCGAACAGCATCAACTCGACAACCCGCAAACGCTTTAGTCAAAGCGTCTAACACTGCGGATACTGCAGCGTAAAAAAGCCCTCTATACAGATATAGAGGGCTTTTTTTCTATTTATATTTTCATTGTATTTGCGTTTTAAGTGAGATGCTAGCCAAACTTATTGACCACCTGTAATGGCAGATGCTTCATCGCCTTACCCACCACCGACCACGGCAAGCTTGGTACACAGGCTTCTTCTACCTCAGCCTCAATGGCGGCAACGATGGCTTTGGTGCCCGTCTCGGCATTGACCTCAAACGGCAGCGGTTTGGCGTTTTCATTGATCTCGGTACGTACATAGCCTGGATAAATCGTAGACACCTGAATTGGCAGATTGGTAAGTAGCATATCAGCACGAATACCCTCTGCAAGATGTGCCAGCCCCGCTTTGCTTGCACCATACGCCGTTAGGTGTTTGGGCAAACCGCGCATGGCCGACATACTAGAGATCACCACCAAGTGGCCGCTGTTTTGTGCGCGAAAGATATTCATCGCCGCTTCACACTGTGCCAGCGCGGATATAAAATTGATCTCGACTGTATGACGGTTGGTTTCAAAACGGCCTTTACCAATACGGCGGCTATCTCCCACACCTGCATTGACGACCACACGGTCGATACCATCGAAGTCCGCAGCAAAGGCATCAAACACTGAAAATATCTCGTCATAGTTGCTCACATCCAAAGCGCGATACTCGACCCGAATGTCCGGATACTCTGCCACTAGCTCTGAGGTTAAACGCTCTAGGCGATCGGTACGGCGCGCACAAATCGCCAGATTATAACCAAGCTTGGCAAAGAGTCTGGCCATCCCCTCACCCAAGCCTGAGCTGGCTCCTGTGATGAGTACGGTTTTGCCGCGCCCGACTTGTTGTTTGCTGCGTTTTTTTAGATACCGATCCGGGTATAGCGCGCTTAATATCTGCCGCTTGCGCTGCTGGGCGTTTTTCTTGACGACCTTTAAAATATGATTTTGCATAGACAGTCCTTGACATCTTATAATGAAATAGCGCTTATTTTATCATCAGACAAGATAAGCGGATGATACGCGGCGATCATAGAGAATGGCATTCGTCCTTAGCCGCAGCCGCGAGCGCTGTTGTCCTACTATAGCGTATCCATGCCGTCAGATACCAGCTTATCGCCACGTCACAAATCCTTTGCCTGCTGAAAACAGGTGGCTATACTCATTTAAAGACAGCAAACGCGTTCGCTCATTTTTAAAGGTAATCGCCGTCACCCCAGTATTGACCAGACTTTTATTAATCTGATAAGCCGTTGAACTACCCTGCTTTAATAGCTGAGCTGTGATGGCCGCGATCACGCCACCTGAGGTAAACACCAGCACCGTACTGTCACGATTTAGGCTCATATTCACCACTTTTTGTCGTACCTGCTCAAGCGCCAACTGGGCGCGGTCGTTGAACTGTGGCCAGCTCTCTAGATAGTCATCATCGCACTCGCCGCCATGCCAACGCTGCATCGCTTGATCAAACAGCTCGGCCAAACGCTTAGATGGGACCTCTGCTTGCGCAATCTCGGCCGCGATTGCCGCGCGATTGCCAAAAGCTGGATGAGACTTAATCAAGACGTCTTGATGATTAAACTCATCAAACTGCGGCAAGACATAGCGATCCGTGTTGTCTAAGTCAATGGCAGATACGAGCGGCGGCGTTTGGCTTTGATCCCTACTCGCAAAAGACTGGTAGCGCTGCCAAAAATGCCGCGCTGAGTCTTGCTGTCTGACCAAGCTGCCGGTAAAGATGGCATCGATACGGCGCTGGGTGTTTGCATAATGCTCACCTAACATCTGCGCCTGAATACCGCCCAGCTCTGAGAGCTGATCGTAGTTTGCTTGTCCAAAGGACGCCTGACCATGACGTGCCAGAAGTATGGTGGTCATAAAATGCTGCCTTTTGTTATTAATCCAACGGTATTTGTTAGTAGCCTTATGTGCCATGCGGCGTATCAGCGCGTTACTCGTCCGCCGATGACGACGTCTGGGTAAAGTAACTTTTTGGTAAGATACTTTTGACAATTTTTTGTACAGGACTGGGTAGCTGTGCGATGGTAGCAGCATCGACGCCCATGTCTGCTAAATGCGGCTGCACGTGACTGGTAAACAACGCCTCGCCCTCATACTGAGCGATCAGCTTTAAGCACTTGGCATGCAAGACATGGACGATGATCCAAAAGTTTTTAAAGGCAGGGTTGGTGGTTTGTTTATGATAATAGCGATAATAAATTTGCTGTACGATGCCCGCTAAGCGAAACAACCCAAACACCTCATAAAACGTCCAGTTGTCTATCTGTAAACCCGTACGCTCCAGATAATAATCCACCACTTCCTCACGGGTCATCATGCCCTTTAAATGCGTGGGCTGACGGCGGGATTGCTGCATGATCATGTTATCGTCGGCTTCGATCCAGTAAGCCAAAGCACTGCCCAAATCCATCAACGGATCGCCCAAAGTCGCCATCTCCCAATCGAGCACACCAATGACCTTGGTTGGGTCTTTGGCATCTAAGATCACATTATCAAAGCGCCAGTCGTTGTGAATCAAGCAAGTTTTACTATCAGCAGGTGTGTGCTTAGTCAGCCATTGACGCACCAAAGCAAAGCTTGGCACATTGGGTGTTTTGGCCTTGACATAGCGCTTGTCCCAGCCTGTCACTTGGCGCTCGCAGTAGCCCTCGCCGCGGCCAAGCTCGACCAAGTCAGGATGCGCGCTATAGTCTACTTGATGTAGATCAATCAAGGCGTCGATGACATTGGTGCATAATGCGCGTGTTTGCGCTTCATCTAACTCAATCCCTTTGGGCAGATTGGCACGCGGAATGATGCCTTCCATACGTTCCATGACATAAAAATCCGCTCCGATGACCGACTCATCGGTACATAGCGCCACCATATTTGGCACATAAGGGTAAGCGTCTTTTAAGGCTTTTTGTACCGTGTACTCACGCACCATGTCATGCGCTGACTTGGCTTTGGTGCCTTTTGGCGGACGGCGTAAAATGAGGTCTTGGCTCTTACCTTCGCCTTCATATTGTAGCCGGTACGTCCAGTTTGAAGCACCACCAGAAAATTGCGTCACCGTTGGCTCGCCTTTTATATCAACACCCTGCTCGCGTAGCCAATCGCTGACTGCTTTGATATCAAGCTCTTCGCCTTCGCGCACTGCGCCGCCTTTATCTAAGACGGTGCTCGGTGACTGGTCATCGTTGTCAGTAGAGTTGGCATGAGTATCAGTAGCCATAAGATGTTCCTTATCATGTGGTCAATTAAAGTAATCAATCATTACGGTAAGGCATCTGCATTATCGTCGCTTTGCGCCTTGTCTAGCGCCATTTTAGCGATCAGCAGTGCCTATTTGTGAATATTCAACACGTTTTGAATGTGCAACGCGCCCTACTCTTATATTAAGATTTAGCAGGTTTCGACGAGCGGCTAAAACCTTGACGCTTTAGCTCAAGTTTGGCAATCATGGTTTTATGCACTTCATCAGGGCCGTCAGCTAGCCGCAGAGCCCGAGCTTGTGCATAAAATGACGGCAACATCGTGTCTTGGCACACGCCCATACCGCCATGGATTTGAATCGCCATATCGACCACTTCTTGTAATACCGTGGGTGCGACGACCTTTATCGCAGAGATCTCTGTCAATGCCGCCTTGGTGCCTTGGGTATCCATTTTTTGCGCCGCGTATAGTGTCAATAAGCGTGCTTGGTCAATCTTAACCCGAGCATCACTGATACGCTCAAAGTTACCGCCCAGCTGGATAAGTGGCTTACCAAAAGCCGTCCGTGCCATGCCGCGTTTGACAGCCAGCTCCAACGACTTCTCAGCCGCACCGATACAGCGCATACAGTGATGAATGCGACCTGGTCCCAAGCGGCCTTGGGCTATCTCAAAGCCCATACCCGGCCCGCCGATAAAGTGACTGGCTGGCACACGCACATCATTAAAGCTGACCTCTCCATGACCATGCGGCGCATCATAATCACCAAATACTTTGAGCATACGCTCGATTTTGACGCCAGCAGTTTTTGCCGGCACTAGTACCATCGAGTGCTGATGGTGACGGTCTTTACTCTCATCAGGGGTATAGGCCATGACGATTAATACATCGACCGCAGGATCACCCAGACCTGACGACCACCACTTGCTGCCATTGATGACGATTTCGTCACCTTCGACCACTGCCGTCGCTTGCATATTGGTCGCGTCACTGGAGGCCACCTCAGGCTCGGTCATACAAAACACCGAACGCGTCTTACCTTCTAACAACGGCGTAAGCCACTGGTCTTGCTGCTCTTTTGAGCCATAGCGCCATAACAACTCCATATTGCCGCTATCAGGCGCATTGCAATTGAATACATAAGGCGCCAGCAAACTACGACCTGTCAGCTCAGCAATCGGCGCATAGTCGGTGACAGACAAACCAGCACCCAGCTCATCATCTGGCAAAAATAAGTTCCATAAGCCAGCGTCACGTGCCTGCTTACGCAAGCTCTCGTATTTTTCGGGCCACTGCCATGTGGTCCAGTCACCATCAGGGTTTTGTGCATGGCAGTCTGCCCAAAACTGCGCTTCGATTGGCTCGATATGGGTTTCGATAAAGGCCTTGACGTTGGCATACATGGCCTGACCATGCTCGGTCGCTGTAAACATCAGGGTTTGACTAGACATAGTGACTTCCTTTTCTCTACTTATGATTAATGACTCTTATAAAATTCACATCGAAATTTTAATAAAACGTTATAGTGTACGTACGTATACTCTCTTTTATCCGCTACATTTATAACACAGTGATTATCAATAAACAGCAAAAAAGGCGCGACCAGCTAGGCCACGCCTTTTACAAAATACAAACACTTCATCAGTCAATCATAAAGCCTGTAGAGCTAAACACTAAACAACCTTTTGATATTTCATGTTATTTTAGGATGTTTAAACGACTGTTTAACTCAAAGCGCGCCAAGGCATCTGGCAGCTTATCGAGCGCCACATGTAGAGTCGCCTCTGCTGCTTGCGCCAGTCCCAGCTTTTCTGCAAGCGTTGGTTTTTGTCTGGAATGCAGGGCATACACCTCACTGTCTTCCATACGTGCTAGGATATAGCTGTCGGAGGTTTTCAGCTCATCGACCAAGTTTAACGTCAAGGCATCTTCGCCATACCAGTGCTCGCCTGTCGCGACTTTTTCTAAGTCTAGAGCCGGGCGGTAGGTATTGACAAAATGCTTAAACAGCGCATGCGTCTGCTCAAGCTCTTCTTGGTACTTGGCGCGGTCTTCGGCGTCGTTTTCTCCAAATACCGTTACGGTACGTTTGTAGTCGCCAGCGGTAAACATCTCATAGTCGACATCATGGTTTTTGAGCCATTTATGAAAGTTTGGCAATTGAGAGACCACCCCGATCGAGCCGATCACAGCAAACGGAGCAGCCACCACTTTATCGGCGACACAAGCCATCATATAACCGCCACTTGCCGCGACTTTATCGACACAGACAGTCAAAGTTAAACCGGCGTCTTTTAGACGAACCAACTGTGCCGCGGCCAACCCATAACCATGCACCAAACCGCCGCCTGACTCTAGGCGCACCACTACTTCATCACCCTTGTTGGCGGTGCTAATCAGTGTGCTAATCTCTTCACGCAAATGCTTGACGGCTGTGGCCTTGATATCTCCATCAAAATCCAGCACAAATACCTGTGGTTTGCTGTCGTTGTTTTTTTTCTTATTTTTTGCCTTTAGCGCTTGTTTGGCTTTTTTTGCCATGGTCTTTTTGAACTGCTTGAGGGCGGCTTTGCCTTGCGTGGCTTCCATTAAATCCTCACGGCGCTGCTTTTGCGCTTCGTTTAGATGGCGTACTTTTAGCTCGATAGGATTTTTGGGTGGATGAAATAGCATGATGGTCATTTCCTCAAGTCGGTAGATATGTCGGTAGATATAATGATAACGTTGCTGTTATTAATGTGCAGCTGATATGTGCCCGATTGGCCGTATTTTCAAGCATGATGACATTATTTAACGTAGATACTCTGGCAACCGCTAGTTGTATAACAATGCCAGATTAGGCATAATATGCGTTTACACCAAATTACTGCAGCCTGCGCGATGACCATTTGTCTGAATCGCGTATTTGTGCTTTTTTGCACAGTGCCTATTCGCACAGTGCCTAACTGGCGCCATGCCAATGATGGCTGCATTATTATATTTCGAACTGGGCTGACAACTGGATAACTATATTATGACGCAAAGCACTATGACGCATAGCGAATACCGAGACGAATATTGCGGAGCCGTAACCGAAAGCTTACTTGAGCAAACCATCAGTGTCGTAGGCTGGGTACATCGTCGTCGCGATCACGGTGGCGTGATTTTTTTAGACATGCGTGACCGCGCCGGTATATTGCAGGTCGTCGTCGATCCTGATACGCCAGAGGCATTCGCGACGGCTGATGCAGTACGTCCTGAATATGTGCTAAAAATCACTGGCCGCGTACGCCGCCGTTATGAAGGCACCGAAAACAACAATATGACCAGTGGTCAAGTTGAGCTGTTGGGCAAAGAGATTGAAGTACTGGCCAAATCTGAGACCCCGCCGTTCCCATTGAATGACGAAAATACCACGGTATCAGAAGACTTGCGTCTTAAGTATCGCTATCTGGACATGCGCCGCCCGCACATGCAAGAGCGCATGGTGTTCCGTGCCAAGGCCACCTCAGCGATTCGTCGTTATCTCGACGATCACGGTTTCTTAGATGTTGAAACCCCTATCTTGACTCGTGCTACGCCAGAGGGTGCACGTGACTATCTGGTGCCTTCACGTACCCGCCCAGGTAACTTTTTTGCTTTGCCGCAGTCACCACAGCTATTTAAGCAGCTTCTTATGGTGTCAGGATTTGATCGTTATTATCAAATCGCAAAATGCTTCCGTGACGAAGACTTACGTGCCGATCGTCAGCCAGAGTTTACCCAAGTAGATATCGAGACTTCTTTCTTAAACGAAGAAGAAATCATGAATATCAATGAAGGCCTGATCAAGCACCTATTTAAAACCATGCTTGATGTCGATTTTGACACCTTCCCGCGCATGACTTATGCCGAGGCGATGCGTGACTACGCATCAGACAAGCCTGACCTGCGTATTCCATTAAAATTGGTCGATGTGGCTGATTTAATGAAAGATGTTGATTTTAAAGTCTTTGCTGGTCCTGCAAACGACCCTAAAGGCCGTGTGGCCGCGCTACGTATCCCAGGCGGTGCTTCACTCAGCCGTAAGCAAATCGATGCCTACACCAAGTTTGTCGGTATCTATGGCGCGCGCGGTTTGGCTTATATTAAAGTCAATGATGTAAGCTTGATCAACAACGGCGTCGACAAAGAGTCTGGCCTGCAGTCGCCTATCATCAAAAACATGACTGATGACGTCTTGGTTAGCCTTATCGAGCGTACTGGTGCAGAAGATGGCGACATTATTTTCTTTGGTGCGGACAAAGCCAGCGTGGTAAACGATGCCATAGGTGCCCTACGTCAAAAAATCGGTCTAGATTTAGACATCACCACATGTGAGTGGGCGCCGCTTTGGGTGACCGACTTCCCAATGTTTGAGCAAACTGACGATGGCCGCTGGACGTCTATGCACCATCCATTTACCAAGCCTAAAGGCTCGGTAGATGAGCTAAAAAACAGCCCAGAAACCGCGCTTTCTATCGCTTATGACATGGTATTAAACGGTACTGAAATCGGTGGTGGTAGCTTACGTATCAATACCCTCGAGATGCAGCAAGCTATATTTGAAGCGCTAGGTATCGATGAGCAAGAGGCCGAAGAGAAATTTAGCTTCTTACTCGACGCCTTAAAATTCGGTGCGCCGCCGCACGGTGGTCTTGCCTTTGGCTTGGATCGTTTGATCATGCTAATGGTAGGCGCAAGCTCTATTCGTGATGTAATTGCTTTCCCGAAAACCAAAACTGCTGACTGCCCATTGACCCAAGCCCCTGCTGAAGTCGATAGCAAGCAGCTACGTGAGCTTGGTATCCGTGTGCGCGAAAAAGCACAAGCCGACAGCAATAGACCTGCTCAGTAAGCCCTCAGATAATGTTTAACTATTCTTTATCTGACGGACTACAGGATTCATCACTGCGTGAGTGGTCATGAATCCGTACCATATCTTTAAATACGTGCCACTGTCCGTCCTGCAGATAGTGGCACGTTTTGTCGCTTGGGTTATCATAAAGATACCCAGCTTGAGCATCATGCGCACCGTCAGCATCAATATGTCGCTGATTGCTGATTCTTTATCAGAGCAGCAAAAACAAGCGCTGACCAAAGATATTATCTATCATCAGTGCTTGACCAGTATCGAGTCGGTCAAAAGCTGGGCGATGCCGCCTGAGTGGAGCATCAAGCAGATACGCGATGTCCACAATAAAGACATTTTGTTAGAAGGTCTTGCCAGTCCAAACGGTATGCTGGCCATCGTCCCGCATCTGGGTACATGGGAGATGATGAACGCGTGGCTCAATCAATTTGGTGCCCCGACTATCATGTATAAGCCAGTCAAAGGCGACATCACCAATGACTTTGTCTTGCAAGGCCGCTCGCGGTTAAATGCCACGCTGGTACCCACCGATGGTAGCGGGGTCAGAGCTATCTTTAAGACCCTAAAGCAAGGCGGCTTTAGTATTATATTGCCCGACCATGTCCCTGATCCGTCAGGCGGCGTGGTTGTGCCGTTTTTTGGGATTGAGACGTTGACCAGTACGCTGGCCTCCAAACTTGCCAGTAAAACCAAATGCGCACTGGTCGGCTTATCTTGTATTCGCCGTGATGATGGGCGCGGATTTGATATTTATTGCTATAAGCTTGATGACCCAGCGCTGTATGATCGCGATGCAAAAATAGCAGCGCATGCGCTCAATCTGGCTATGCAGCACATGATTGAGGATAAATGCAGTCATTATATGTGGGGCTATCGGCGCTTTAAGCATATCCCTGAGCTAGACAACCCTTATACGGCTGATAAAAATGCCTTGGCAGACTTTATTCGTAGCAACAATCAACATCGTAGGCGGCTTGATGATGACGAGCAAAACTCACATCGTATGCCATAATTTTTAACCCGCAACAACCGTATAAATCGATATAAACCCTTATAGACCTACCCTCTACTGACTTTAATATGAGTGCATTATGGCAACTGACATAACCCAGCCCTTATCAGACACCCTGACACAACCAGATCATACTGCCGAGCAGCGTTATGTCATCTGTATGAAATGGGGTGATAAGTATGGCCCAGAATACGTCAATCGCCTATACAATATGGTGAGCCGCCACCTGACATTGGACTTTCAGATGGTATGTCTGACCGATGACAGTACAGGTATTGACCCTGCCGTAAAATGCTACCCAATACCTGAGCTGGATCTACCTGCAGGCCCTGAGCGTGGTTGGAAAAAGCTTACCACCTTTAAGCCTGAGCTGTATGATCTCAAAGGTGTGGCGCTATTTTTAGACATCGATATCGTCATCGTTGATAATATCGACGGATTTTTTACCTATCAAGCAGCGCACCCAGACAGCGTCGTTATCATTCGCGACTGGAAAAAACCATGGCGCATGATTGGTAACAGCTCAGTCTATCGTTTCAAAGTTGGACAAAACACCTACCCTGAATTACTGGCAAACTTTGAGCGTAACTTTGAGACCATTCGCACGCAGGTGCGCCATGAGCAGGCTTATCTATCGAACTATCTGCGCGAGCATCATCATTTAGAGTATTGGGATAAAAGATGGTGCGTGAGCTTCAAATACCAATGTATTGCTCCTATTCCATTCAATCTAGTACGTGCCCCGACCCTACCTGAGGGCGCAAAAATCGTCATCTTCCACGGTGAAATTAATCCACCAGACGCCATCAAAGGCGGCGGCGGCAAGTGGTATCGTCATGTCAAGCCAAGCCCATGGCTTGAGGAGTATTGGCAATGAGTTTAAATAAGAAACTATGCCAATAGATGCTGCAGGTTAAGTCATAATTTCTTGAAAGCAATCAACCACCTATAAAATTGGACTCTTCATGAATATCACCGTAGTAGGTACAGGCTATGTCGGATTATCTAACGCTATGTTGCTTGCACAACATAACGAGGTCATAGCTGTTGATATTGTTCCTGAAAGAGCTGACCTGCTTAACCTCAAGCAATCACCTCTTGAAGATAAAGATATTGAAGACTTCTTAGCCAATAAAAGCATTAACTTTAATGCAACTTTAGAGGCAAAAGTAGCATATAAAAATGCTGATATCATAATTATTGCTACTCCAACCGATTATGACCCTGAGACAAATTTTTTTAACACCAAAAGTGTTGAATCAGTTATCGATGAGGTGCTCGCAGTCAATAAAAATGCATTAATCGTTATTAAATCTACGGTTCCTGTTGGATTCACCGAAAATCTAAAAGATCGTCTATCTACTAAAAACATTATATTTTCACCTGAGTTTTTAAGAGAGGGTCAAGCTCTACATGATAACCTCTACCCTTCTCGAATTATTATCGGTGGTCAACTAGAAAAAGCTAAGCAATTTGCTACGCTATTGCTTGAGGGTGCTATTAAAAAAGATGTTCCTATTCTTTATACTGAATCAACTGAGGCGGAAGCTATTAAGCTGTTTTCAAATACCTATCTCGCAATGCGTGTGGCTTACTTTAACGAACTCGATACTTATGCTCAAACTTACGGACTTGATACCAGACAAATTATTGAAGGTGTAGGGCTAGACCCACGTATTGGCAGTCATTACAACAATCCCTCATTTGGTTATGGTGGCTACTGCCTACCAAAAGATACCAAGCAGTTATTGGCCAATTACGATGAAGTTCCAAGCAATCTAATTAAAGCTATTGTTGACTCTAATAAGACTCGTAAAGACTTTATAGCCAATACTATAATCTCTAAAAACCCTAAGATCGTCGGTGTACATAGATTGACAATGAAAAGTGGCTCAGATAATTTTAGAGCTTCGTCTATTCAAGGTGTGATGAAGCGAATCAAGGCCAAGGGAATTGAGGTAGTTGTATATGAGCCCGCTTTACAAGAAGGTCTATTTTACAACTCAAGAGTCATTCGGGATCTAGAAGAATTCAAGTCTATCAGTGATATCATTGTCGCTAACCGTAGGGCAGATGAGCTGAATGACGTGGCTGATAAAGTATTTACCAGAGATTTATTTGGTAACGATCAATAGTTTTATTAAAAAGTAGACTGGAACTATAGTTAAATCTTTATAAAATCGATACAGCCCATATCATGAAACAGTTTAGGTAGATTATTCTCCATCCACCCTTGACGCAGAAACTTAGCCTGTACCCACTTCTTCTCGATAGGGTTTAGATCAGGGCTGTACGGCGGTAGCCAAAGAATACGATGGCCATGTCTAGTCTATTAAGTAGTTTTTGGATACGTCTGCTTTTATGAAATCGAGCGTTATCCATAACGATCACGCATTGAGACTTGAAATAAGTGTGAACTTACACCAGTCATAAAATATATTGCTATTGATGTTCTGCTCAAAGTAATCAAGCGCAAACAGCATTTTTTCATAGAAAGCTCCGATGACATTCGTTCGTCTCGGAGCCTGCCAGCTGTAGCTATCGATACAGGGTGTACCTATCGGCGCATAGCCATGAGAACGAATGATCTCGTGCCGCGCGCGTATATATAGACAATGGGATAGCCTTGTTGAGTTAAGTGATCAAGCTTACTCTGGTAAGCCGTTCTTTTTATCAGACACGCTTTTGGATGTTTTAAGGTCTTTTTTTTGACTGATACCAAGACTCTTGAGAGCATTAAAGATGCCCGTTTGACTACAGTTCAAGCGGCGAGCTCTTTCATAGTTATAATCATCTGGGTATCTTTTTACGTCTTCAATCAAGGCGTCATCAGGTATTTTAGTCGATGCTTTATTTCTGGTCGTTTTAGGAGCTAGGTTCTGCTGCCAGCTATGAATGGTGCTGGTGCTAAGTCCATAAAATAGCGCAGCTTCTCGTATGGTCATACCATCAGCGATGCTAAAAAGTACCTGTTTGCGATAGTCGATTGAATAAGTCATCGTTTATTTCATTAAATGCAATTGTTAATAAGAGCGTATCGATTTTATTTGGATTAGACTATATACTAAACAATATATTTGATTGCCAAACTGTGAATAAAAGTCTATCTTATGAAACCTCCAAAGTGTATTGAAATTAAAGCCTTTAATAATTCATATTCTATTGTCAGATTTACACAGAAAAACGATTTAGTTAGCTATAAGGATTTGTCTGTCAATATAATAGCCTCTGGTCCTTCAATAAGTAATATTAATTATGACAAGGATTTTCTGGATAGCCCTACTATTTTTGTTAATGGCAGTATTACTCTACTCGAAAAGTTTAACTTTGCTAAAATAACTGGCTATGTGATTAGTGATGATAGATTTATTAGACATAATCCCAAAATCATAGAGAATATATATTCTGGTCAACCCTTGTTCATTACTAAGCCAGTTCTACACTCGCTTGCAGAGAACTTACCTAAACTCATAGAAAAATATCACGACTTTATTAATATCATCTACCCTGTAGATAGACCGTTACTTGTTAATAATAAATCTAGCCTTTTAAAGTCTCTTCCTATGCTTAATAAAGTAGCTAAGAAAAAACTTTCTTTGGATAAGTTTAAAGACCATCAAGACTTTGTAATCGATTCTACAAGCTACCCTAAACCTATTGGCGTTTCTTTAAATATAGAAAATGGCTTTGTTGAAGCTGGCACGGTAGCTTTTGTCGCCGCCCAATTGGCTTATACTTTGGGAGCCAAACACATTAACTTATACGGCATCGACTTAATTAATAGCAACCAACCTAGATTTTATGAAAGTAAAGATGAGATTGCCCCTTGTAAACTTGATAAGGCCATCACCGATCGTATCGTACCCTCATTTGACTTGATGGGTAAAGTGTATAATCAGCATGGGGTTAAAGTTACTAATAAGTCTCCTGTATCTAAGGGTTTATTTAGAAACATATAGAACTTTCAAATAAACAAGAGGAGTGATGGCTCAATGAAAGAGTTATCTGGATGGAAAAGAAAAGCAGTTCTACTATTTGCTAGTGAAAAAAAGTTGGGTGCCAGCGAAGCTCTATTGAGTTACTCTAATAAATCCTATGCAGATATGAAAACCAAAATCCTAACAGAAAACGAAGTTGAATTGGTAGAAGATGCTCACAAACCGCGTATAAAAAATCTATCTGATCATCTTAATAAGGTCAAGGCAGAGTTTATTAATCAGCCAGAAATCTGTTTTTATCATGCCACATTAATTATTCTTTTACGCCGTGGATACAAACTGCAAGAAACTTTTAAAGAGTTTGAAAGGTTATGGGAGGCGGAGTCTGATTTTTTATTGAACAGTCTATCTTTACGCTGGATAGTATCTGCATGCGATACTTTTGTCGACCATTTAACGGATCCTCTACGCTCTGCGATTTTACTCAATGTGGCTACACTAGTAAATACACTTAAAGTATATGAAACGCAAACATACTTGTGTGGATTGAAAGACATAAAGACCACCCTTGAGGAAAATATAAATTCTCTATATGCCGAGCATTTGACCTTATATAATGGATTAACCTACTTCCGTATAGGTACAGACGATACGCTTAGAAATATGCGAGAACGTTATGAGGGTTTTAAAAAGTTAGACCCGTTAGCAGCAAAAATTTTATTATTTGTATTTGATAAAGTTCAGGCCTTAGACACCGCCTTTTCTTTAGTAAAAAGCTTACATAAAGATGAAAAATCACAATGGTGGGTATAAAAAACCAAGTAGAGAAACTCTGCCACCTTATTCATCTAATAGTTTATCAAATAACCATTCAATTTATTTTTAACTTATTGAGAATTTTATGAGCAAATTAGTTCAAACCGACTCTATTACTAATGGTAACGATAATCAAAGCTTCATTGTCTGCTGCTTTTATACTGCAAACTATCAAGAACATGCTATGCGTTTAAAGTCCTCTCTAGATGAGTTTAATATTAGCTACTACTTTAGTGAAGTTGAAGATGCGGGCTATTGGGAAGCCAACACACGCCTTAAACCACATTTTGTACTAGAGTGTTTAGACAAGTTCCCTCACAAGGATATTTTGTATTTAGATGCAGACGCTATTGTTAAAAAACCAATTCATTACTTTAATAATATTACTGCAGATGTTGCGTTTTATAAAACCAAAGGTATGCCAGGTATGTCGCACGACTACCTTGCCAGTACTATGTTCTTTAGAAACACTGAGCTAACCAAAGCGTTAGTAAAGCAATGGATCTCTGAGCAAGTAGATGGCAAAGAAACTCAGGTTGATCAAGACAGCCTTGATGAAGCAATGATTAAATTTGAAAATAAAATTTCAGTTGAGCCTTTGCCTGCAGGCTACATCAAAATCTTTGATAAAGACTATGAGGGTGAAATATATATCGAGCAGTATCAAGCCAGCCGCGGGCAAACTAAATTAAGACGTCAGAAAATTCGTCGTCGTAATAGAATAGCGGGTGTCGTTCTTATCGCTGCAACTGGTATTGCTCTATATTCTATTATTAATTAGATTCTTGATAAGAAGATTCTTTGCTTATTTTTGCGAATTCTTGCACAGCAACTGATTACGTAATTTCATATCAACTAAATTTTAGAAGATATTATATGCAAATTCTCATTACAGGCGGAGCAGGCTTTATCGGGTCCGCTCTTATACGCTACTTAATCAAGAATACTGACCATCAGATTTTAAATATTGATAAATTAACCTATGCAGGAAACTTAGAATCACTGGTCGAAGTTGAAAGCAGCCCCAACTATGCTTTCAAGCAAATAGATATATGTGATGCAGTCGCTATCGAGCAAACATTTTCCAACTTCCAACCTGACCTAATCATGCACCTTGCTGCTGAGTCACATGTTGATCGCTCAATTGATGGCCCTGCTGAATTTATAAACACCAATATTGTTGGTACATATACGCTCCTAGAGGCCAGTCGAAAATACTGGCAAAGCTTAGATGTGTGCAGAAAGTCCCGATTTAGATTTCATCATATTTCCACTGATGAGGTTTATGGAGATTTGGAGGGGACTCATGACTTGTTTACTGAATCAACCCCTTATGCTCCAAGTTCTCCCTACTCTGCATCAAAAGCCAGTTCAGATCATTTGGTACGTGCTTGGTATCGCACTTATGGGCTACCTATCGTTACTACTAACTGCTCTAACAACTACGGCCCTTATCATTTCCCAGAGAAACTTATACCCTTAGTCATATTAAACGCATTAGATGGAAAAGCACTGCCTATTTATGGCAAGGGCGATCAAATACGTGACTGGCTTTATGTAGAAGACCATGCGAAAGCACTTTATAAGGTTTTGACAGAGGGAACAACTGGGGAAACTTATAATATCGGTGGTCATAACGAAAAACAGAATATTGACGTCGTTAAAACTATTTGCCAGATTTTAGATGAACTAAAACCACAATCAAACAATCAACCCTACGAAGAACTCATTACTTTTGTTAAAGACCGTCCTGGACATGACTTACGCTATGCGATTGATGCCTCCAAGATTAAAAACGACTTGGGATGGATTCCAGTAGAAAGCTTTGAAAGCGGTATTCGTAAGACAGTTGAGTGGTATTTAAACAATTTAGATTGGTGTCGCCGTGTCCAAGATGGCAGCTATAAACGTGAAAGGCTAGGAGTACAAGTATCATGACGACCAAAGGAATTATCTTAGCAGGTGGTTCAGGCACTCGACTTTATCCAATCACTAAGGGTGTTTCCAAACAGCTTTTGCCAATCTATGATAAACCGATGATCTACTATCCACTATCTGTCTTAATGCTAGCAGGTATTCGAGAGATACTGGTTATCAGTACACCCGAAGATATCGATGGGTTTAAGCGCTTGTTAGGAGACGGTAGCCAGCTAGGCATTGAAATTACATACAAAGTGCAGCCGAGCCCAGATGGGTTAGCACAAGCATTTATTATTGGTGAAGATTTTATCGGCGACAGTAACGTGTGTTTAGTACTGGGAGATAATATTTTTTATGGACCCGGTCTAACTCCCTTATTACGAAATGCGGTGAATCAGAAGTCTGGAGCTACTGTATTTGGCTATCAGGTAAAAGATCCTGAACGTTTTGGAGTGGTCGAGTTTGATGAAGACAAAAGAGCAATTTCAATAGAAGAAAAACCTACCAACCCTAAGTCGAACTTCGCAGTGACTGGCCTATACTTTTATGACAATGATGTTGTAGAGTTTGCTAAACAGGTAAAACCCTCAGATAGAGGCGAGCTTGAAATCACCACTATTAACCAAATGTATATGCAGCGTGGAGATCTAAAGGTTGAATTGCTAAGACGGGGCTTTGCTTGGTTAGACACAGGCACTCATGAAAGTTTAATTGAGGCTGGAATGTTCGTGCAAACGATTGAAAAACGTCAAGGATTTAAGATTGCTTGCTTAGAAGAGATTTCTTATCACAATGGTTGGTTAACAAAAGAGGATTTGAAAAAAATCGGCAATGCACTTAGTAAAAATAGTTATGGTCAATATTTATTAGATTTGGTATTACAATAATGAGTCGTAAAATATTACACATAGGCTCTGCTGAAAAGTTCATGCCTAGTTTTATAGAGCTTGTAAAAGAAAATTTCGACTTTAATGGTCATGAGTTTTATCTATCTAAAGGTATGGCTGAAAAAGACATACCTCAGTCTGATAATATTTACTTACTTCCCAATAAAAAGAGACTATCTAAGCTAAAGCATTATTCGCAAATTTTCATCAAGATGCACCAAGCTGATAAAGTAATATTACATAGTCTGGCTAATATAAGCATCGTAAAGCTACTGTTTTTATCTCCTTGGCTATTAAAGAAATGTTATTGGGTAATATGGGGAAACGACTTATACACTTATAAATTTGACAAGCGCAATCGCAGATGGCGTGTCAGAGAAGTATATAGACGACCTGTCATTAAGAAAATGGGCTATCTAGTTACCTATATGCAAGGTGATATCAATTTAGCTAGGGAGTGGTATGGCGCTAAGGGTGAGTATAAAGAATGCCTAATGTACACCAGTAATATATATAAATCAGTTAATGTTGAAGAATCGGCCAAGAGCCAGGTTAGCATCCAACTGGGAAACTCTGCTAATAGTACAAACAATCATATAGAGATAATTGAAAAATTAGCCCGATTTGAAGACAATAATTTTCGAGTATACACACCACTCTCCTATAGCGGCCAAAATCATGCCAAAAAAGTTATTAAAATAGGAAATGAATTGCTCGGGGATAAGTTTTATCCAATGACAGACTTCATGCCATTTGATGACTACCTAAAGTTTCAAGGTTCTGTCGATATTGGGATTTTTAATAACAGTAGACAGCAGGCATTAGGTAATATCATTACTTTACTAGGCTTGGGAAAAACAGTATATATGCGTGATGATACCAGCCAATGGCAGTTGTTTTTAGATAAAGGTTTAAAAGTCTACAATGTAAAAAACTTTAATAATCTAGATTATCATCACCACGAAAATAATGTTTTATTAATTAAACAGTATTTTTCCAAAGAGACTTTAATTCAACAACTTACGGAACTTTTCTAAGATGGCTTATTTAAACTCTGAGCAATTAAGAGAGATGGGATTTAAGTCTCTTGGTGAAAATGTAAAAATTAGCGATAAAGCTAGTATTTATAATGCCGATCAAATTGAAATCGGTGATAACTCAAGAATTGATGACTTTTGTGTTATCTCAGGAAAAGTAAGCATAGGAAGAAATGTTCATTTTGCCCCTATGTGTTTAGTAGCTGGAGGTGAGAAAGGCATTGTCTTTAGTGATTTCTCGGGCATAGCCTATCAGGTCCAAATTTTTACTCAATCAGATGACTATAGCGGATCCACACTTACGAACCCAACCATACCTAGTAAATATAAAAAAGAGTCTAAGAAGCCAGTATTTATTGGTAGACATGTAATAGTTGGTGCAGGCTCCATTATTTTTCCTGGAGTAAATTTAGCTGAAGGCTGCTCAATTGGTGCTATGACACTAGTTAATAAAAGCACAGAAGCATGGGGTATATACGTAGGAAACCCTGCTAGAAGAGTTAAAGATAGAAAGCAGGACTTACTATTATTAGAAAAGACATTTTTAGAAGAAGAAAGTAATAATGATTCCATTTAATAAGCCCCCATATACTGGTAATGAAGACCAGTACGTTTTACAAGTCATGCGCAGTGAGAAAATGTCTGGTGATGGAGACTTTACTAAGCGCTGTCACTCTTGGTTTGAAAAAAAGCTTTCTTGTAAAAAAGCGCTACTTACTCCTTCTTGCACAGCTGCATTAGAAATGGCTGCGCTCTTGATAGACATCCAGCCAGGTGATGAAGTGATTATGCCTAGCTATACCTTTGTTAGCACGGCAAATGCTTTTGTCTTACGTGGAGCGAAAGTGGTTTTTATTGATGTCCGTCCTGATACGATGAATATCGATGAGTCTAAAATAGAATCAGCTATCACTTCTAGAACCAAGGCTATTGTTCCAGTTCACTATGCAGGTGTTGCCTGTGAGATGGACACTATTATGGATATAGCAAACCGCCATAATATCTATGTTATAGAAGATGCTGCTCAAGGCATGATGAGTACTTATAAAGGTCAGGCTTTAGGAACTATTGGACATATAGGCACTTATAGTTTTCATGAGACTAAGAACTATACAAGCGGTGGCGAAGGTGGCTTATTAATTATTAATGATGATCGGTTTAAAGAAAGAGCCGAGATAATTAGAGAAAAAGGCACCAACCGAAGTCAGTTTTTTAGAGGTATGGTAGATAAGTACTCGTGGGTTGATATTGGCAGTAGTTATCTGCCCAGTGATATTCAAGCCGCCTATCTTTGGGGACAGCTTGAAAAAGCTGATGAGATAAACAGTGCGCGTCTAGACTCTTGGTCGTATTACTACGATAACCTTAAAACCCTGCAGTCCAACGGTAAAATTGAACTAGCTACTGTACCAAGCGACTGTAAACATAATGCTCATATGTTTTATATTAAAGTATCTGACATACATACCCGCTCTAACTTGATAAATCATTTAAAGAACTGCGGGATACTTGCTGTCTTTCACTACGTACCTTTGCATACATCCGTAGCTGGAGAAAAAAGTGGCAGACTGCATGGAGAAGATACTTATACAACCAGTCACAGTGAAAGACTACTTAGATTACCAATTTATTATGGTATGACTCGTAATGAGCAGAAAAACGTTATACAAGCGATTCTTGATTTCTACTCTTAAATAACTATCTTTTTTTGCACTAATCTGAAATTAAAAACCCGCTCTATTTATTAAAAAAGCGGGTTTTTATATAGAATTATTTATATTCTATCTCTTAAAAATCTTTGATAACAACCCACTCTTCAATGGACGCGTTATCTTATTACCCTTATAACGCTTATGTGACTTCTTAGGTATTACACCAAACGGCTCTACACGATAGTTTTCTAAACTATAACCTGCGTCTATAGCTTCTTGATAATAGGCATCAAATAAATCGCTAAGTTCTTGTCTTGTATGAGGCATGATTTTTCCATCAAACCAATGCTTCGCTCCCTCTTTTTCTAACCGTGGTATCGAATACTTGTGACTGAACTGCGTACCCATATCAGAATAATGAAGGATTTTTATATCTTTAATCTCTAAATCCTCACCATCAATACAATTGTAGCTATCAATATAAGGGGTGATTAACTCAGGACGCTCTTTAAACTGCTTCATCAGCTTATCATGCCCTTCTGGATCAGCTTTCAACTGACTTACAGGCATTAGTACATTTTGCGCTTTCTGGCAATCCCAGACGCAAGTACAAAGGCGCGTAATAGCATCCTTTGTTTTAGCAGCAACAACACATTGGCCCTCAATAGGATGACTCCACAGATCGTTTAAGTCGCTAAGCACAACCATATCGGCATCCATATAGATTGCACGGCCTTTAAAATCACAATACTCAGGGATTGCCCAGCGGAACCCCGAAAAAGGCGTTGCCCATTTTTGAGTATCCCATCCTTCGCCCTTTTCTGGGTTTGAATACCAAAAGCTATCAGGATCACTAGAAAGCTGCATCCATACGATTTCAACCGCCATACTCGTGTGCTTTTTTATACTGTAATCTAGTACCATCATCTGCTCTAGATCACTATTATTAGGATCGCAGCCAACAAACACTTTTACAATTTCATTACTCATAGGTTCTCCTGCCATATGTTGATGTTGTACAGTTTATCAATACCAATAGTTTTTTATTCTTTCCAGTTCTCTTTAACCCAACCTACTGGCAATATAAAGTGACGTAAATGACGTATTGGATGCTTAAGGTTTTTAGAGTCTTTTAGCTGTCTTAAATGGTCAGCAGCATTATCAGCAGATTTAGAGGTATATTGTCCATTGATAGCATTTGTCGGATACAAACCACCTGGGAAAATAACTATTCTGGCACCTTTAGGGATTTTAGGTGGGATAAAATAGTTTAGAGGGAAAGGTTGGCGACATTTACGTCTAAAATGAGCGACCCACTTTTTTGGAAATATCTTTATACCCCCCGGCACATTACGAGTCACAAAGCGTTGTTCAAAACGATATTTATCAGCAATACCTTGCGGATCTGCCTTAAATTTCTCTTGTAAAGAAACCATTGAACCCACTTGAAATCTAAAGCATGAGGTCTGTCCAAGTTTCTCTAAAGGATTACTTGGATTGTATGACAAGATAACGTCATCTGGCTCACCATACTCAAAGAATGGATCAAGACTATCGACTATCACCACATCCAAATCTAAGAACAAAACAACACCTGTGACATCACCCAGCTTCTCACCCCACAAACGAGACTTGGGCCACTTGCCTAACGTATTAATGGGCATAGTCACATCTAATAGCGGTAATTCCTGACATTCAATTTCAGGTCTGACATCGGTAGGGTCATCTGTAAAACAGATAAAACGAAACGGTGGCGTAATATTTCGAGAAACCATGCCGTATAGCTTATTGGCATAATGAGCACCGTATTTTGCACCCCATTTAATACAAATAATTTGTTTGATATTTTTATTATCGGCTGTACTAGAATCTATTAGCATTGACTGCTCACTTTGATCGTATGAATAAATATGATGGCTATATTAGCACAAAAAAAAGACTGAACAATTATGTTCAGCCTCTTGGTCTTTAAAGTAACTTTATTATCAATCAATAAAGCTGAGCCAATCCATATACTGCTCATTACGGCCATGTACTACATCGAAGTACAAGCTTTGTAGCTTCTCAGTCAGCGGACCACGGCCACCATTGCCGATGGTGCGATCATCATATTCACGAATCGGAGTCACTTCGGCAGCCGTGCCAGTCATAAAGATCTCATCTGCTAAGTAAAACTCGTCACGCGTGATGCGGCGCTCAACGACTTTAATACCCAAATCTTCAGCAAACTGAATGATAGTGCGGCGAGTGATACCGTCAAGCGCACCGCCGCCCAGATCTGGCGTATGTAGCACACCGTCTTTGACCAAAAACAAGTTTTCGCCTGCGCCTTGGCAGACATAACCTTGTGGATCCATTAGGATAGCTTCGTCATAACCATTGCGAGTGACTTCTTGGTTGGCCATGATAGAGACAGGATAGTTGCTCGAGGCTTTGGCTTTACACATGGTCACATTGGTCATGTGGTGGGTAAAGGATGAGGTTTTGACACGGATACCGTTTTTGATACCGTCTTCACCAAGATAGGCACCCCAGTGCCAGGCTGCGACCATGGCATTGATACTATTATCACGTGATGATAGGCCAAGTTTTTCTGCCCCAACCCAAATCAGCGGACGGATATACGCCTCTGCCAAGTTGTTTTGTTTGACCACGTCTTTTTGGGCTTGCTCAAGCGCCGCTGCATCAAAAGGCACATCCATCTGAAAAATCTTCGCTGAGCCCATCAAGCGCTCAGTGTGCTCTTTTAGGCGAAAAATCGCTGTACGGTTGTCAGCAGTTTGGTAAGCGCGAACCCCTTCAAATACTGCCATGCCATAATGTAGGCTATGGGTCAGTACGTGGACGCTGGCATCGGGCTGCTCGATCATCGTCCCATTCATCCAAAGCTTACCTTCTTGTGTTGCCATATTCATTTTATAGTCCTTATGCTAGCGCTGACGTCTAACTTTTTTAAGTAGGTTTTGTTTAACAGTGATTATCAACCGTATATGATACCACCACCGCATCTATTTTTATGGTAAAAAATGCATCTTGGTTGTGAAAATCGGTTTAAGAAAACCAATTGTCAATTTTTTATAAGTAGTTTGTACATTGTCTCAATGCTCAAGGCGTATCCTCGGCATCATCCACCCCCATCAAGTGCTGCCACTGATCTTGCACCAGTGCGCGCGTCTCCTTCCATAGCGATTCATCGACCAATAGCGACTGCTCGGATAGTGCCAACTGATGGGTGGCCGCGCGTATTCTGAGATAAGCATCGGTCAGGTCTTGGCAAACTTGCTGATCCCAGATACCAAGCAAGGCCATTTCTTCAAATATACGGACATTGTCGCTCCATTTAGTCAGGCTTGGATGATCATGCGAATAGGCCAGTACCGCAAATTGTGCCAAAAACTCAATATCGATGATCCCGCCGGCGTCTTGTTTCAGATGAAACTTGCCCGCTTGCTGCTGCCACTGACTGGTGCCCAGATGTTTTTGCATTTTGATACGCATACTGGTGACCTCCGTGCGCACCTGTTCTATCGTGCGCGGTAGTGATAGCACCTCTCGGCGAATATCACAAAAGCGCGCCGTCACTCGCTTATCACCGCATATCGCTCGCGCTCGCACCAGCGCTTGGTGCTCCCACGACCATGCTTTGTCCATCTGATAAGTCTCGAACGCATGGCAGGAGACCACCATCATGCCAGCATTACCTGACGGGCGCAGGCGCATGTCAATCTCATAAGCGCGGCCATCTCGGGTTTGGGTATTTAAGTAGTTCATTAGCTTTTGTACCAAGCGCGCCGCAAACTTCATACCGCTCACGGATTTTTCGCCCGTGGTCATGCCCTGCTCTTTTATCTTGTGCAAAAACACCAAATCCAAATCTGACGAATAGGACAGCTCTAGCCCGCCAAGTTTGCCATAACCGATAATGGCAAAGCCGCAGTCCGCCTCGGTCACAGGATCACCATCTTGGCCGATGGGATAACCATAACGCTTGACAATCTCGGCAAAAGCGCGCTCCAGCGCCGCCTCTAGCACCACAGCGGCGATATAGGTCAACGAGTCTGACACCTTCATAATCGGGCGCTCAGCCAATACATCACTGGCAGCGACTGCCAACACTTGGTTTTTTTTAAACAGTCGCAATACGCTCAGTAGCTTTTCTTCGTCATTGGGCTCGACACGCAATAACTGTTGCCGCAAAATATCACGTAGCTCAAGCTTGTCTGGCAGGTGACGATAGCGCTGCTGCAAAAAAGTATCTAGTAGCACCGGATACTGCGCCAGCTCTTTGGCAATCCAAGGGCTGGCTGAGAGCATCGGAATCAGCTCAATGGTGGCGTTGGGGTTTTCGGCGATCATCACCAAATAGATAGAGCGGCGGCAAATCGCCTCGAGTAAGGAGATGAGCCGCGGCAGTGCGGTGTTTGCCAGTTGCTGCTGCTCTTGATGAGCAAGCAAAGCATGGACAATGACCGGATAAGCATCATCCAAACGCTCACGAGCTTCATCGCTCAGATTGGCGACCATTTTTGACTGCCAAAAGCCTTGTAGCAGCTCACGATTGTCTTTTGTCAACACCTCATTTAAGCGGGCGATTTGCTCATCTAGCTGCTCCGGCTCAAGGTCGGTATCTTCGTGGTCGGGTATCTGCCGCTCGGTGACCATACGCTCAAAGGGCACATTGACATTGTGCCGGTGATGGTTGAGCGTACTTAGTAACCCTTCCCAATTAGCAAAACCAAGGGTAATCGCCAAATTGTGCTGCCACTGCCGATCATGAGGCAGACGCTGGGTCTGCTGGTCATTGATTGCCTGAATACCATGCTCGAGTCGGCGCAAAAACCGATAGGCTGCTTGTAGCTGCTCGTAGGTACTACGCTCTAAATACTCAAGCATGTACAATGCCTGCATCGCTTGCAGGCAGGATTTGATCTGTAGCTGTGGGTGCCTGCCACCATAGATAAGCTGAAACGCCTGAACGATAAACTCGATATCTCTGATACCGCCTGCGCCAAGCTTGATATTGTCCAAATCCTCGCGCTGAACCACTTGGTTTTGAATCAAAGACTTCATCTCTCTGAGCGCCGAAAACGCACTATAATCTACATAATAGCGAAAGACAAAGGGTTTGATGAGCGCTTGTATCTGCTCATAAAATGGCGGCTCTATATGACCGACCACACGAGCCTTGAGCCAAGCAAACCGCTCCCACGCGCGCCCGTGTAATGAAAAGTATTTTTGTAACGCAGACAAATGAATGGCCAAGTCGCTGCCATCACCCCATGGACGCAGGCGCATATCGACACGAAACACAAAGCCATCTGCGGTATTATTATCAAGCAATTTAATGATGCCTTGACCAAGCCTTGTCATAAAGCGCTTATTGTCTATGCTACGTGTGCCCTTAGCTTTGTCACCATTGGTCTCACCGCGCGCTTGATGGACAAAGATAAGGTCGATATCGCTGGATAAATTCAGCTCATGCGCGCCAAGTTTCCCCATGGCCATAATCGCCATGTCGTCTGTTTGTACTTGACCTTGCGCGTTGATAAAAGTCGGCTCGCCGTACTTTTTGATCAGATGCTGATAGGTATAATCCTTGGCAAAAGAGATACAACCGTCTGCAAACTCCGACAGCTCATCGGTCAATTGCTCAAGCGCTATCATGTGCAGCGCGTCTTGCCAAATCCAGCGCATCATCAGCAAAGTGCGCAGATGGCGAAGACCACTCATCACTTTGGCCTCATCAGCGAGTTGGTAGTTTTCATCCAACGTATAGTCTTGGATCAAGTCATCGATTTGCTGGCGTGTGAGGGTTTGATCCAGCGGATAGCTACGCAAAAACGTCTGACAAGAGACTGTCCGACTCTCCCAAATCTGATAAGCAAACTCACTGGCAGTGCGTAATATCTGCAACTGCTCTGCGGTCGGCTGATAGTCTGTACCATGGGTCGAGCGTGAAGACATAGCAGGTAACATAGAAAAAGAAACTCCTTACATAGAGTGATAAGACTACGTGAACCTAGCCCATAAGTTTATTATTTTTTATTACGAAGCAGTCACCAGCACCCATCACGACATCTAATATGTCTATATCTGGTAGATTTGGTAAAAAACCCCATTCATTCACAGTGATCCTATCTGCTTTTGGCCGCTTTATGGTAGCATAAACCACTTTAGCACAAATGATAGATAAGACCTCCTATGACCACCACGACCCCTTTGCTGTTAGTGACGGCTGATCCCAGCCATCCTCTCGCCCATTTAGCCCTGCGTTATGCTCGTGCCTATCTCAGCGCGCGCCCAGCAGATGACAGCAGTCATACCTTAAACGTGTTTTTTTATGGCGACGGCGCACATACGGCCAATTGCTTGCGCTGGCAATCGGCAGATCAGCTTGATATGACCAAAGCATGGCAAAATCTGGCAGAGCAGTATCAGCTGTCGCTACCGGTCTGCGTCAGTACCGCACTCGGTCGCGGTATTAGCGATACCGATAACAGCGCCCGCCATCAGCTAAGCGGGGATAATCTGGCCGCAGGATTTACGTTGGTCGGTCTAAGTGAGCTGGCAATGATGATGCAGGCTGATGGCCGGTTGATACAGTTTTGATCACCTCAAGCGATATCAGCTCAGCCCAACTCATCAGCACATTTAAGTAGGAGTTTTCTATGAAATTATTGATTAAGCTGCATACGCCGACCGAAATGGCCAGCTATGAAGGCTGCGCGTTGGCACTGACGCTGGCGACCTTTGGTCATGATGTGCAGCTGTATCTAGATGCACCTGTCTTTGGCTTGCTGATGCAGCCAGAGTCACGTTTGCACGGGATGATACAATCGCTTGAGCTCTATGACATGCCAGCGGCGTGGCTGCCTGACGATGTCTTTAGCGGCTGGGTCACAGGTATGCTGCCTGCTGATCTGGCCTCACAGCTGATATTAGTTCCAGAAGTGATACCTGCAGCAGACTTCGAGCAAATCTTAACCTTTTGACGATTCAACTCTTTGTCAAAACCTGTACAAGCTCACACAACTACATCAAAACAACCATCCATTTGGCGTTTGTGCTTACCGATAGATATCGATAGACGCAAGCGGCTGAATATGATTTGGACATTACCATGGCAACTTTATACCAACTACATAGCAGCATGGATACGCTAAGACGCTGCACAGACGAGATGTCTCGCACTTGGCAGCGTGGTGATAGCATCTTGTTATTGGGAACGACGGCTGCATTTATCGACTGGCTCAATGCTTATTTGGCTGACAAAGATATAGACGGTATCGCGGCTATGTATGCGCTGAGCGATGATATCGCGCAGCTCACGACCAGCGCCGTCGAGCAATTACAGCTAGAGACCAAACTCAGTGCAATACTAAGCGATCAACAATGGGTTGCACTGACAGGGAGCATCGATAGCAATCATGCTAAATTTGATAAAGTGGTGACCATTGCCCTATGAACGATAACACAACCCATGCCGCACAGCCCGCTATTGAATTGGATCAAGACGGCCATCTATGTGACCACACCATCTGGACGCCTGCCATCGCCCAGCAGCTAGCCGATACCTTAGAGGTACAGTTAGCAGATGAGCACTTGCAGGTTTTACTACAGGTACGCGCGTTTTTTGCCAAGTTCAACCACCCACCAGCCACCCGTCCACTGATCAAATGGCTACAAAAAACCCTGCCCGAATACGACATCAGCAACCAAAAGCTACAGCAGCTGTTTAACACAGGACTGGTAGCGCGCCATGTCAATCGCTTGGCAGGCTTGCCCAAACCGCCAAACTGTTTATAGTTGGTAGTTGATAGCGGCCATGGCCAGTAGCACTATTTTGGGTCATACACCGTCAAGCTCTCATAGCCGATACTGCGCCCTTCGTCGCCTACAAACCCCTGCTGACGCCAAATCTCGTACAAGCATATCGCCACACTATTGGACAAATTAAGACTGCGCGAGTCCGCCAGCATCGGCAAGCGCAGCCAATGAGCCGCGCCGATGTCCTCTCGGATATCATCCGCCAGACCAGCCGTCTCTGAGCCAAAGACCAACGCGATATTTGGCATCTGGCCAGTCTCATTATCCTGTCGTCCGCCAAAATCATAGTCATAAAAAGGCTGGCTCAGCTTGGTAGTCAGAGCAGTAATGGTATGACAATCCGCCGCTTGTAGCGCACGTCTGGCAGCTGGCCAATCATCGTGAACCTGCATATGCGTGTACTCATGATAATCCAGTCCTGCACGGCGCAGTTTTTTATCATCAAGCTCAAACCCTAATGGCCTAACCAAATGCAGCTGAGCGCCTGTATTGGCACATAAACGAATGATATTGCCGGTATTGCTGGGCATTTTGGGGGCTACCAGCACAACATGAATGGTCATACAAACTCCGCGAGTGGTCTAAATTTTATACAGTCAGTCTGATATAAAAACGATACAGTAAGATGAAAAGCTGTTTTTCTCAGACTTGAGCAGCGCAGGCACAGCACTCAAAAAAACCAACGTTTTATTGATCGTACTGAGCGGCTTGATCGCCATATATCCGATTTATTTGAATTCGGCTATAGATAACATCAGTAAGTAATCATAAGTTACAGTTTACTGCCAATAATTACATTTTGATACTGTGCATGGTTTTTAACTTTCACTATGATGTCTGTAACGGATAGCAAGACAGTGTCTACATTTCGCTCTGCTATCTAGCAGCCCTACAGTAAGCCTTGGTACCATACTAAGTGTTACTGTCATTACTTATAACAATCGATTTATCTTGAGGATATTATTATGAAAAAAGTAATCATCGCATCTTTGACTGCTATGTTTGTTTTAACTGGTTGCAACACCTTTAAAGGTCTTGGCCAAGACGTTGAAAGCGCAGGCAACGCGGTAACTGACGGTGCACAAGACGTTCAAAACAAAATCTAATAATTGGTTTTTAGATTTTCGAAGGGCTTATCATTGATTTGATAAGCCTTTTTTTGATCCTGTACTTTTCATGCGTTATATCTTGTTGATATCTCCCTATTTTTTAGTTCAATAGATTGCACAACCTGTCATTTTATAAATATCATTTTATAAAAACGCTCGCAATATCTGATTGAGATAACGCTGGCCTAAACGGGTTGGCTGTAGCCGCTCTGTGCTATCTATCAGCAATCCTTGCGCCACCAAACCCTGAACCTGCGCGGCAATCTCAGCATAACCAAGCCCTGTCCGAGCGCTAAACAATGACCACGCCACCCCGCCGTGTAACCTTAAGGCATTGAGCATAAACTCACTGATCAGCTCATCAGGTGCAATGGCCTGCCAGCCGACCATCTTTGGGGCCTTCAAGATAGTATCATCTGTACTGACACGGTGATAATCCATATAGTCTTTTGGCAAACGTGATTTACTAAAACGATAAATACCAGACTGCGCACGTAACTCGTTGTTTGTGTCAAATGCTGCATGATCTAGGGCATCACTTGCAATAGTGACTTTGCCATGAGCACCCGCGCCAATCGCTAAGTAATCACCAAACTGCCAATAGTTCACATTGTGTCGGCATGACTTATCATACGAGCCTGCCCAAGCAGATACTTCATAATTGGTGTAGCCCAGCTGCTGCAATAGCGCCTGACCCGCCTCTTCAATATCGGCCAGATTGTCCTCGTTTGGCAATACAGGCTGGCTACGATAAAACACCGTATTTGGCTCAATCGTCAGCTGATACCAAGACAGATGTGTCGCCCCCGCCTCATGCGCCATCTGAATATCGGCCAATGCTTCTTGATAAGTCTGCTGCGGCAACCCATGCATCAAATCCACATTGACCCGCTCAAACCCAGCCAGCCTGGCTGCACGGATCGCAGACAGCGCCTGCGCAGGATCATGGATACGCCCAAGTGTTGTCAGCTTATCAGCGGCAAAGCTTTGCACACCGATAGACAAGCGATTGATACCCACGTCTAGATACTGAGCAAAGGGCGCATGCTCGAGCGTCCCTGGGTTGGCTTCCATTGTCACTTCGATATCATCAGCAAAACAAAAGATGTCTTTTAGCCCTGTAAACAGTCGCTGATAGTGAGCGATCGGTAATAGCGACGGTGTACCACCGCCGATAAAAATCGAACTGACCTCTCGCCCTTGGGACAGCGGCTGCTGCATCAGCGCATCGGCTAACAGCGCATCGACATACTCATCATACATAGACAGCTGCGTATCCACTGGCAGCTCGTGTGAATTAAAATCACAATAAGGGCATTTTTTTACGCACCACGGAATATGAATGTAGAGCGCCAATGGGATCTCGCCCACCTTCAGCCTACCTGCATTAGACATCGTCTTATGGTCGCGGCTATCATTAGATAAATTAACTGCTTGGGTGTTTGACATAACAAAGGTATCTATTAAAAAAAGCTATTCAAGAATAAATAACCAACAATGCGAAAAATAACGTGCGGCGATGATGAGCAAAAAGCAGCACTAGGATAACGATTAGACAGCATAAAGAAAAGCGCTGGATGATAAAATCATACTGACAGCCATTTACAGGAGCAGATATTGGCATAAATACTGTATAGCGACTATATATTGAGCGCGTAATGATCAAAAGCAACCACTCAATAATAACAAAAGGAGAATACGATGGCCTATTGGCTCATGAAATCCAACCCTACCTTTTTCGGCATCAATGATTTACAGCGCCTAGGTACGGAGCACTGGGATGGCGTACGCAATTACCGTGCACGAAACTTTATGCGCGATGATATGCAAGTCGGTGACAAGGTGTTTTTTTATCACTCCAGCGCCAAACCTTCTGGAGTTGCCGGTATCATGACCATCAGTAAGGCGGGCTACCCTGACCCCAGCCAATTCCATCCTGAGCATCGTCACTATGACCCCATTGCCACTGAAGATCAGCCGCGCTGGTATATGGTAGACGTCACTTTTGAGCAAGCCTTCACCGACGTTTTGCCTTTATCAGCGCTTAAATTCCTGCCTGCGCTAGAGGACTCATTATTACTCAAAAAAGGCTGTGAGCAGCTGACGGTGATTCCTTTGACGCCCAAACACTGGTACGCTATTTTAGACATGGCCGAAACATCAATGTTACTGTCCGATTGACCTCGGTTGACTGTGTAACGACTGGGTAAGAAACCTGCTAGCATCTATGCACATTTATCTGTGCGTTTGCTATTTAAATTCTGCTATATTACAAATGTCGCAATACCTTCTTTTTTTATGGCTAAGTCACTGCCAACTCATCATCAGGACGCATTTATGAGCGCACCCAAATTATTATTATCAGCATTAACGTTAAGCATGGCTAGTCTGACCCTCAGCGCCTGCGGCAGTGATGGTGACAAAGTCAAAGAGGAATATGATCGTATTGAGGATCAGGTAAAAGACGAATATGATCGCATAGAAGACAAAGTCAAAGAAGAGTATAAAGAGGTAGAAAACAAACTGAGCGATGACGAAAAAAGCATGGCTGAGATTTTGGAGTCCGTGTTTTTGCCAGAAGAGTCGCTAGACAACTTCTTAGACAAGCTCACCCCAGAGGGCGGCCTCGGTGGCTTGTATGTTGGACACTTCGTTGAAATTGAGGACGGCGATGATAGTGATATCGATATCGGCGCTGTCTATTTTGACATCAGCAAAGACGGTGTAGGCAGCGTCGATGGTAGTTTTAGCTACCAGCAACAAGCTTGTCAAGAAAACAACACACTGGGCATCAACTCTGCAATCAAAGTAGACAACTATATCGCAGGCAAAGTGACCGGCAGCCTCGATACGCTAGCGTTTTTGGATGTGAAGTATGTCAATGACCTGGGCATTGAGACACCGAACCTATTTACCACCTTTGCAGGTAGCTTTGAGAAAAAACAAACGGGTACCCCGTGGCAAGGCAGCTTTGAGTATCAGGACGGTCTGGGCGGACAAACCCTAACCAGTAGCGAAAAAAACTGCAATGTCACTTATACCATCAGCGACCGCTCTAACTTTAAGACCTACCCACTTGATTACCGCCTAGGTGAGCTGAAGGTAGATATCAGCGGCAATGGTAGTCAAAAAGTCGTGACATGGCAAAACCCGCGAAACACACGATATATACTGGTCAGCCAAATCGATATCAACAAAGCAGAGACTGGCGCGAACGGCTATGTACAAAATCTGGTATTGACCGCTGGTGAGACGGCATTTTCTCCACTTATACCAGCTAGCTCGACCAACTACGCTATCGTTGTACAAGCCTTTGACGCGGCAAACGATCTGATCGGCTATCAAGCGGTGGTGCAAGACTTGCCTGAATCATTATAGATAAGCGCAGCACAGCCTTTCTCTCTTGGCTCAAGCTTTGTGATCTATGTCTCGTAACCTATGATTTATAGTCTATAACTTTTGAATCATGGGCGACTACGCTCTGGTGGTGTTTTTACAGTCATATATGACGCGTTAAAACGTTGACATCGAGGGGCGGCTTCTTTACCATCTTATCTGATGATGACCTGTCAATTCCCCTAGTGAATTGACGGGTTATTTTTATTTTGGTGCCTAGACTTTTATTTTATCCTGAGGGCATGTCTTTATTTCAAAAATGGTGATAAAAATGAGATAAATTGCGGCCAAACAAGGAAAATAGCGCCGTTAATATTGAGATATAAACCCGCTATTTGACGATGTTTGGCAAAATTTGGCCATTTTTAGCCCATTTAGATAACTATCGAGTGAATTGAAGACACGCCCTAGTCTATATGCGCTTGTTCATATAAATTATCGGCATCATCATCTTATACCATTTTCAAAGAGTGCAACATATAGCTGATGGCAGTCTGCCAGTACGCTTCTTAGAGCAGCACGCCAATCGCCGTACGATACTTGCTGGCTTTAGTTTTTATGATTGAACGCTTTGAAAATGGTGTGGCTGTTTCCCTATTCATTTGTTGATGGCGCGTTTGACGCCTCAACGATCATTATCGTCAAGAATAAAAAGTTGCTCACTATGGTTTTCCCATTATCCTTTAGAGATTTTAGAAGCTACAGCTTACGCTTAGGCGTGCTGGCACTTCCTATTTTGATTACCCAGTTTTGTCAGGCGGCGCTGGGTGTGGTAGATGCCATCATGGCAGGTCAGGTCTCAGCGCTTGATTTGGCGGCCGTGGCTGTCGGCTCTGGTATCTGGCTGCCGCTGTTTTTATTGGCCACTGGCATCTTGATTGCCACCACGCCTCTGATCGGTGAGGCCATCGGACAAAACGAACACAGTAAAGTACCTCATATCACCCAGCAGTCTTTGTGGACTGCTGGGGTTATCGGTATTGTTGGCTTCATTATTGTGAATTTGGCACCCAATATCCTTGGTATCATGGGCGTACCAGCAAACATCCAACCGATAGCGACACAGTACCTACATGGTGTATCGTTTGGGTTTCCTGCGCTGGCCGTTTATGCTGTCCTTCGCAGCTACTGCGAAGCATTGGGTCGGCCTGAGCCGGTAACCATTATCAGCATCATTGGTCTGTTAGCGGACATCCCACTTAACTATATCTTCATTCATGGTTTGTTTGGGATGCCTGAGATGGGCGGTGCAGGCTGCGGTGTGGCTACAGCTTTGGTACTATGGATAAACGTGCTACTGCTTGCTACCTATACCAGCTTTACCAAACGGCAACAATTTGCCAGTACCCGCTTTTTTTATGGTTTCGCTAGTCCTAACCGTCAGCAAATCAAAAAACTGCTAAAACTGGGCATTCCCATTGGTGTTTCTATCTTTTTTGAGGCGAGCCTCTTTAGTTTGGGCGCGCTTGTCATCAGTCCGCTCGGCGAGCTGGCGACCGCATCGCATCAAGTCGCACTGGCGGTGACCTCTCAGCTGTTTATGATACCGATATCGGTCGCGATGGCACTGACCATCATGATATCCAATCGTTTTGGCGAAAAAAAACTGCTGGCACTGCGGCAAGTACAGGCAACGGGGCTGACCTGGACGATACTCATTGCCCTCACATGTATGCTAGGGATTTGGCTATTTCGACCACAGCTGGCAGCAGCCTTTACAGACAACCCTGCGGTCATCGCTCAGTCTATGCATTTGCTGGTATTTGCTCTTGGTTATCAGCTGTTTGACGGCTGGCAGGTCAATGTCGCGGGGATACTGCGCGGTATGCAGGACACCACTGTACCGATGTGGGTGACGTTATTTTGTTATTGGGTGGTGGCATTGCCGCTGGGGATTTATTTGGTACGTTTTACCGATGTCGGCGCTCAAGGGTTTTGGATGGCACTGATTACGGGGCTGTTTTTATCCTCTATCTTGTTGACGCTGCGCTTGCGTTATCAACAAAGACGTCTAACGGCGCTTTGGGGTTAGGGCTATCATACAAATGTACGACCGGACGCAGTACGATGTACAAGCAGCATGGCTCAAAAACCACATCGATAATGATAAATCGTAGTGGGTTTCTTACTAAAACAGCTAGATTACGTCAAAATATGTAAAAATTCTCAGTTAACAACTGTACATTGATTGCTCATTGGCCTGAATCTAGGTATCATTAGCAATCAAACAATATTTAGTTACACTATTTCTCGAATTTAGTACAAGGCAAGATAAAAACTATGGATATTGAAAAAATACGCACCCTCATCGCCCTCATGGAAGAAAGTGAACTGGTCAATCTAGAAATCAGCTCTGATGACGAACACATCAGTCTCACTCGTCACTATGATGCCCCTGTACCGACCATGATGGCCGCTCCTACTGCTGGCGCAGCACCAGTGGCTGCAGACACAAAACCAGCAGCAAAGGCAGGTAGCGTTGAGACATCGCCAATGGTTGGCGTTTTTTATTCTGCCCCAAGCCCCAATGATCCGCCGTTTGTTAAGGTCGGCCAAAAAGTACAAGCGGGCGACACGCTTGGTATTATCGAAGCGATGAAAATCATGAACCCTCTTGAGGCCACCCAAAGCGGTGTCATTGACGAGATTTTGGTAGATAACTCTGAAGTTGTGCAGTTTGGTCAACCTGTCATACGCTATAAAGCGTAACGATATTTGCCTCACTTTACTTCATACTGATTGAGTCTTTAGCACTTTATTTCGGCACCTCATTTTGGCACTTTATACCGTTTCACGTTGTTGTAAGCTGTCACTACCTACCGATGCCGAATACGGCTATCAAATGCCGAGGCTCCCCATCAAGGCTCAATCAATGTCTGCCGCGTCAAAAAGGATGACCCCATGATAAAAAAACTGCTCATTGCCAATAGAGGTGAAATCGCCCTACGTATCGTTCGAGCCTGTAAGGCGTTAGGTATCGAAACCGTCGGCGTCTACTCCACCGCAGATGCCAATCTTATGCATCTGCGCTTTGTTGACGAAGCTATCTGTATCGGCAAACCCAATGCCAAC
Source organism: Psychrobacter sp. L7 (assembly GCF_002810365.1). Classification (NCBI taxonomy): domain Bacteria; kingdom Pseudomonadati; phylum Pseudomonadota; class Gammaproteobacteria; order Moraxellales; family Moraxellaceae; genus Psychrobacter; species Psychrobacter sp. L7. The sequence goes on along the minus strand of NZ_NEXR01000004.1, from coordinate 237,321 downwards.
CAAAGCTACCTCGATATCAATACGATCTTGACGGCGGCAGAAATAACGGGGGCTGACGCCATCCATCCAGGCTACGGTTTTTTATCTGAAAATGCTGAATTTGCCGAACAAGTAGAAGAAGCAGGATTGACCTTCGTCGGTCCCAATGCCGATCATATCCGCTTAATGGGCAACAAAGTCTCGGCGATTAATGCCATGAAAAAAGCAGGCGTGCCAACCGTCCCAGGCTCTGTGGGCGCAGTCACCTTGCACAATGCCGAAGAGCAAGCCCGCAATATCGGCTTTCCGCTTTTGATCAAAGCTGCCTCTGGTGGTGGTGGTCGCGGCATGCGCGTGGTCGAGCGTTTTGATGAGCTGATTGGACAAGTACAAGCCGCCAAACAAGAAGCGGAACTGTGGTTCGGTGATGACACCGTCTATATGGAGCGCTATCTACAAAACCCGCGCCACGTTGAGATACAAGTGTTAGGAGATGGTAATGGTAACGCCATTCACCTCTATGACCGTGATTGCTCACTACAGCGCCGTCACCAAAAAGTACTAGAAGAAGCCCCTGCCCCTGATATCCCAGACGATGTGCGCGAGCCTATCTTAAAAGCCTGCGTAAAAGCCTGCGAGCTGGTCAAATATCGCGGCGCGGGCACCTTTGAGTTTTTGTTCGAAAACAACGAGTTTTTCTTTATCGAGATGAACACGCGCGTGCAAGTAGAGCACCCTGTGACTGAGATGATCACCGGTATCGATGTGGTCGTCGAACAGCTCAAAATCGCAGCCGGTTATGGCCTGTCTTATCGTCAAAGCGAGATCGAAGTACAAGGTCATGCGATTGAGTGCCGTATCAATGCCGAGGACGCTGCTACTTTTGTCCCCTGCCCAGGCACCATCTCTCAGCTGTTTACACCAAGCGGTGCAGGCGTGCGTTTTGATTCACACCTCTACCCTGGCTATGAAATACCGACCTATTATGACTCGCTCATTGGCAAGCTGATTTGCCATGGTCAAACGCGCCAACAAGCGGTGTCCAAGACCCTGCATGCGCTTGATGAGCTCGTCATTGAAGGCATCAAAACCAATATACCGCTGCATCGCGATGTGATTTTGGCGGATGACAATTTTGTCCATGAAGCCCAAAACATTCACTACCTAGAAAGAGAGCTTTTAACGCCCAACAATGCCAAAGCCGACTCATAATTTGGCTTGCTGTATGACTCAATAAAAAACCGCCAATCAACGATTGGCGGTTTTTTTGACCAAATAAGACATATACAGATAAAGGCAAGGCTACTGATATAAATTTTATTGGCTTGCTGTGTCTACGTCGCTCGATACTGCGCAAACCCCTTCTAGCAGCAACGGTATCAATTTTTAGGGATTTAACCATATCAGCCTTTATGAGAGCTTATGGCAGGATTCTATGAAAATTCATAAAGCATTCGTTACCCTCAGGATCTGCACACCACTGCATTTGGTTGCCATCATGGTACAAAAACGCTATGAGTGCCTCATCGGTCTGATCAATTTGATTGCCTGAGCAGTCTACTTCGTTATTGTCATAAACAGTCTTGAGGGCGATAATAGGCAGCCCTTCCTCGCGGTGTGTCACCAAGTAACGTCCGTACGTCCACTCCTTACCACTTACCGCCCACATCTCATTATCCGCACCAAAGTTATACAACTCACGGCATTGATTAGACTTCGCGGTTGAGGCGAGTAAGTTTTGATCGGTATTTGGCTCAGTCTGTAGGATGCGCTCCTCACTTTGTGTGAGTATCCCGCCTGCTGCGGCACCCTCCTTAATCTTCGGCTCGCTATTCGCTGACGCCAGTCTCTCTTTTCGGGCCGCTTGCCGCGCCTGCGCGTCTTTGGTCATCGTGATGCTACTGTCCAAATCTATCTCCCACTGCCCCGCGATAGCAGGACTGATATGGGTCGTGATGGTCGGTTTGGTCACGACTTCACCATTGGCAGGCAACGAGGCCAAAATAGAGGCCAAAGTAAATGAAGCAAATGATATAGGTTCCATAATTAACCTTTGATTTATTGTTTTATAGTAGGTGCTATATACATTAGCGTAAGTCTTAGACACCAAAAACACAAGTAACTTTATGCTATTAGTCGTAACGCTACCAGTGCTGTCTGTACCTCACACAAAACAACGCCATAGCGCCGCTTGCATGATGCAAAACGCTATGGCGTTATAATAACCAATAGTAGGGCTGTATCACCCACTGTCAGATTTAGGCGGCGACCGCACCGACTGCCTGAGCAAAGGCCGATAGCGCACCTTTTAGCATCGCCGATACCGTACTGCTGCACGTACCGATACCAGAGTACACCTCACCATCGACATTTAACTGAATGTAAGCGGCGGCTTTGGCGTTGGTTTTGTTGTCTCGATTGGTATCATCATCGATGCCGTGACCACTATTATGCTGCGGGTTGATTGCATGCTCAGCATAATTGATGATGTGCAATGACTTTCCTGTATGTTGGGCCAAACCATTGATAAAGGACGACAACGGCCCATTACCAGTACCATCGATGTCGATGATATCGCCATTCATCTGCACTTGACCATTAAAGTAGACCTCGCCGCCTTTATTATTGACACTATAGTCTAATAACTCAAAGCTGCCTTGCTGTAGATAGGTGTCTTCAAAGGTTTGCAAGATTTCGTCGTTTTGCAATTCGCGCGCCACGCGTTCGGCTTGTTTTTGTACCACACCGCTAAAGTCAATCTGCATCCAGCGCGGCAGATTAAAGCCGTAGTTACGCTGCAAGATATAAGCGACGCCGCCTTTGCCCGATTGGCTGTTGATACGGACGACATCTTGGTAGCTACGACCAATATGCGCAGGATCAATTGGCAGATAGGCCACATCCCAGATATCGTCCGTCTCGTCTTGATGTTTTTCATTATAATCGAGCGATTTTTTGATGGCGTCTTGGTGCGAGCCACTAAAGGCGGTAAACACCAGCTCACCGACATACGGATGACGCGGATGCAGTGGCAAGTTATTACACTCGCTCACCACCTGTACAATTTCGCTCATGTTGCTAAAATCAAGCTCAGGATCGACACCTTGGCTAAATAAGTTCATAGCCATGACCATGACATCCATGTTGCCTGTGCGCTCGCCATTTCCGAGCAACGTGCCCTCGATACGATCGGCACCCGCCAAGACGCCAAGCTCTGCGGCTGCCACCGCGCAGCCGCGATCATTGTGCGTATGCAAACTGACCGTCACATGCTCTCTGTGGGTGAGATGACGGCAAAAATACTCAACCTGATCGGCAAAGACATTGGGCATAGAGGCCTCAACCGTGGCGGGTAAGTTTAAAATCACTTCCTGCCCATTTTGGGGTTGCCATACCTCACAGACAGCATCGCAGACTTCCACCGCATATTCAGTCTCTGTCTGGCTAAAGCTCTCAGGAGAATACTGAAAGACCCATTCGGTTTCAGGATATTTGGCTGCATAATCTACCAATAGATTGGCCCCAGCGATTGCTATCTCTTTGATCTCGGCTTTGTCTTTACCATAGACTTTTTCGCGTTGGACACGGCTCGTTGAGTTATAAACGTGGACAATCGCCCGCTTAGCGCCCTTCAACGACTCAAAGGTACGAGCGATCAAATGCTCACGCGCCTGTACCAATACTTGTAAGGTGACATCATCAGGCACATGGTTTTCTTCGATAAGTTTGCGGGCAAAATCAAACTCAACCTGCGCGGCCGATGGAAAGCCGATTTCGATCTCTTTAAAACCGACGGCAACCAAAGTCTTAAAAAAGCGCATTTTTTGCTCGATGGTCATCGGATCAATCAGTGCTTGGTTACCATCACGCAGATCCACGCTTGCCCAGATTGGTGCTTTGTCGATTGTTTTGCTCGGCCATGTGCGATCTGGCAGCGCAGGAGCAAACGCAAATGGACGATACTTTTTATAATCAAAAGCAGTATTTTTTGGGGTGATTTTGGCAGCTGTACTTGTCGCCGTGCGTGTGGCTTGGTCAGACATAATCAATCCTTAGATGGTATCAAGGGTTACGGGTTTTACAGGATGGTTGATGATTGGATTTATGTTTATCATACGAGATAACCACTCTTTATGCCATCATAATATCAAAGTTTGTCAGCCGAAAATCAGCTTTCTTTTGTCTTATTTGGTGCTATTTTGGTGAAAAACTCCGCATTTATCACTATAATTAGTACATTTCACTAATAAGATGGATATTTATGTCAAACAGCTATATTGATAAAGGGTTTTCTGTAGAGATTGACGAGACCGACAGAGCACTATTACGCTTGCTGCAGACGCAAGCGCGCATGAGTATCACGGAGCTGGCAGAGCAGGTCAATCTCTCGGCGACGCCATGCGCGCGCCGCATCAAGCGCTTAGAAGACACTGGCATCATCACCGGCTACCACACACAAACAGACGCGCAAAAGCTCGGCTACCCGCTTGCCGTCTTTATCGCCATCAGCATGGATCGTCATACTGCCGAGCGTTTTGAGATATTTGAGTCAAAAATTCAAAGCTTTGATGAAGTGGTGAGCTGTAGTATCGTCACCGGTCGTACAGAGGACTATCTGATTAAGGTACGGGTACGCGATATGGCGCATTATGAGGAGTTTTTATTGCATCGCCTCAATCGTATCGAGGGCGTCGCCCAAGTACATACAAGTTTTGAGCTGCGAGAAGTGTTTAGCCGCAATGTGGTTTGACGGCTATATTAGGGCGTGCCGCGCTGGCGACTTGGCTCTAACCAAGGACACGCCCTAGGTATAATAGGTGCAATAGATACAACAGGTACAATCATTTGTGATTTTAGCTCACCGTCTGGCCCAGCATCTGTACCCGCTGATCGCTAAACATGTCCATATCGGGCGCAAGCGTACGCATAAAACGATCAAAATACAGCATCTGCTTGGTCAATAAGGCAAAGTCCCGCGGGAAGTGAATACCATGACGTTTGCCAACTTCCACGATCTCTAGCATCATCTGGTTGAGCTCGTCAGCTTGCTCTTTACTATTAAATGGCACACCGCTGGTAAAAGCTTTGTCCTCTGCCATGATGGTCTGCATCATGCGCTGCAAGTCATCGCCCAACGCGGCGACATCCACCTGATGGCTCTCGTGCGTCATTTCCATATCGACCATATGACGTGCCATCGCTTGATAGTCACTGTCTTGCATGGCCTGCATCATTCCCATACAAGCGCGCCAGCTCTCAGCTTTGAGCCTACCCACGATGCCAAAGTCTAAAAAGCCAATGCGTCCATCGGTCAGCAGCATCAAATTACCCGCATGCAAATCTGCATGGAAGCTATTGCACAGCATCAAACTGGCAAACCAAGTGTTTAAGGTATCCGCCATCACCTGTGCAGGATCAGCACAGTACTGACGCATCAGCGCTTCATCGACCATTGACACCCCATACAATCGGCTCATGGTCAACACGCGCTTGGTGGTCAGCGCCTCATATACTTTGGGCGCGACCACGCGAGTATTGCCAGATACCGCTAAAAACTGCTGAAAATCTCGAATGTTTTGCGCTTCAGCGATAAAATCCGTCTCGGCCAGCATACGCAACCGAATCTCATCGATGATCGGTGCAATACTGGCAAATTTCATCGATGGCATCAGCAGCTCAAGCAGCTTGGTAACCCCATACAATACGCCCAAATCCGTCTGCATGATGGTTTCGACACCAGGTTTTTGTACCTTGAGCACCACCTCATCACCATTATGTAGGCGCGCAGCATGCACTTGGGCGATAGACGCCGACGCCAGCGGTGTCGGGTCGATATGCGCAAACTTATCCTCAAGCGTCATGCCATCCGTTGCCAGCTCTTCATTTAATACCTGCTCGATATAGGTGTACGACAATGGCGTGGTTTGATCCAAGCAGCTCTGAAACGCTTTGACATACTCACGCGGAAACAACGACGGCGTGCTAGCAATAAACTGGCCTATCTTGATATAAGTGGTACCAAGCTGCTCAAAGGTTTCTTTTAATAGCCTCGCGTCTGGCTTTTCACCTTTGGCGACTCTGAGCGCCGAGAGACCTGCCACACTTGCAGTTTGACGAACCCGATTGACGACATTGAAGGTGTGTTTTAATAAATGCGGACGATGAATTTTCATAAAAAATAACTTATACCACGATCGATTGAGTTTAGGCATGGGCGCAGACAGGGCACGCTGGGTCTGGACGATAGCCCATCAGCCGTTGCTGCATCTGGCTACCATCCCATATCAGTAGCTTATTTGTCAGTGGATTTTTGGTTAATCCTAGATATTGCAGCGCCGCATTGGCTTGTAGGTTGCCCATAATCGCGGTCGTACTTGCCAGCACACCCGAGTTGGCACAGTTTCGCTCATCTGCCTCTGCATCGATGAGCACCGAGCCAAAGACACAATGATAGCAGCCCATCTGCCGATGCGGCTCATACAAGGCCAGCTGCCCTTGCATGGCGATCGCTGAGGCAGACAATAACGGAAGCTGATAGCGCACACTGATACGATTGATCATATCGCGGGTAGCAAAATTGTCCGTACAGTCCAATAATAAATCAGGCTTGCCAGATGCCATGCCCAGTAGCTCATAGGCATTGTCTTCGCTCAGCCTTGCCACTGACCCACGCGCCATTATCAACGGATTGATTTTTTCTAACATCTGCGCGGCTGTCAGGGCTTTGGCTTTGCCGATGTCACTAGGCAAAAACAGCGTCTGCCGCTGCAGATTGCTGGCCTCAATCACATCATCATCGATCAAATGGATTTGTCCAAGCCCCGCCCGTACCAGCGTTTCAGAAGCTGGACACCCAAGGCCACCGGCTCCTATCATAACGACGCGCGCTGATTTTAAACGTAACTGAGCATCGACATCCCAGCCCTCTAGCAGTATCTGCCGCGCATAACGCATCAGCTCGCTATCTGATAGCGGCTGTACCTCTGTCGCCTGCGTCATATCTTTCATCACACTCTTTCACCACGATTTGTTAGAAAAAATATCTCAAAAGCCCTTTATGCCAGATGCCCCAGCGTCACCCGATCGTTTCCGCCATAGTCTTGCACCGTCTGTACCGCGCCAAAGCCATGGGACGAGAGTATCTGACGCACCGCCTCACCTTGATCAAATCCGTGCTCTAGCGCCAGTAGCCCGCCTGCACGCAGATATTTAGGTGCCAGCTGCGTGATATGCTCGATATCAGCCAGACCATGATTGGGCGCACTAAGAGCGCTCATTGGCTCGGCTCTCAAATGTGCCAAGTGCGCATCTTCCTCATCGATATAAGGCGGGTTTGAGACAATCACATCAAAAATCATGTCGGTCGGCAGCGACTCATACCAACTGCTCTGGATAAAATCAATATCCCCCACTTCATTGATCAGCGCATTATACTTAGCAACCTCTAGCGCTTCAGGCGAGACATCGAGCGCAACAGTATGCCAATGAGCATATCGCAAGTGGTGATTTAGCTCATGCGCCAAGCTGATCGCGATACAGCCTGAGCCAGTGCCTAAATCCAAAAGACGTTTTGGTGTAGGATGCTCGTCATTTATCGGCTGCGATTGTATCCATTGTAGTACTTGCTCGACCAATACCTCGGTGTCGGGCCGAGGAATGAGGGTATGCTCATTGACAGTAAAGCTAAGCGACCAAAACGCTTGTTGACCGGTCAGATATGCCAATGGGGTACCAGCCTGCAGTTTGTCGATACCTGCATAAAACTGCGCAAGCTCACTTTCTGTCAGCTGATACTCTTCGTCAGTGATCAAAAATAAGGACGGTTTATCAATGACCGCCAGCAGCCAATCTGTAAACCAAAACGAAGGCAAACGGCTATTGTCAGCCTCATCCGATAGCTGGCGAATGTACTGTTTTAGATGTTTAATACTAGACATGACTACCGCTTATATTTTTCATATATACTCTCAAACGCCGACATTAACTACAGAGCCCTAACGATATAAATGACCACTACTCTGATGCACGAGGCGGCGCTTTGGTGTCAGTCAAGTTAGGGTTTGCCTTGGTCAATGAAGGCACGCCCGCACCATTATCATCATCGTCATTATCATAAATATCATCATTATCACCGATGACGATGTGTTTATCGACAAAATAAATCAGCGCCAAAATTGGAATACCGATGGCAAAGGTAAAAATAAAGAAAAATGGATAACCCATGCTATCGACGATAGAGCCAGAATAGCCGCCCATTACCTTAGGAATCAAGGTCATCAATGAGGAAAAAATCGCATACTGCACAGCCGTAAAACGTATGGACGTCAAAGCAGACAAAAAAGCGATAAACACAGCACTGGCCAGCCCTGCCGCCAAATTATCAAATATCACCGCCATATACATGATAGGCAAGCTGCCTGGATTATAAGTCAAAACCACAAACAATAAATTGGTCGCACATGCCAAGATGGCACCAATCATCATGGCATGCATGATACGAAATCGCTGCGCTAACAGTCCACCCAAAAAGCCACCAGCGATGGCCATAATCACCCCAACCAGTTTTACCGCATTGGCGATGTCGGTTTTGCTAAAGCCCATGTCTTGGTAAAACACATTGGATATGACCCCAGCGACGATATCAGAGATACGATATAGACCGATCAGCGCCAGTAGCAAAAGCGCTTTCATACCATAGCGTTTAAAAAAATCAACAATCGGCTCAATCCATGTCGCCATGGCGATTTGTTTGTTGACTAGCCCCGCCTGCACCAGCGCAAAGCCTGCTACTAAAGCGACCGCCAAGCTCATCAATAAATGCAGCGTCTCACTAACAAAGCTGACAAACACCCCGTCAAACGCCGGCAAGAGCTGCCCTGTCAATACATAGGCGGCGATAAATGCCATGACAGCAAAGACAAACAATAATACAAGTCTGACATAGTCTTCACGCGTCTCGGCCACCAGCGGTGCTTTATTGATGATTTTTGGCTGATTGATAATAAAGTACAGCAGCAGCAGGGGCGCACAAGCAACCAATGCCAAAAAGTAAAACTTGATACTGGGCAGAGCGACCTGCGGTATCAATGCCACAGGAGTATCGAGCGCCAAGTTAATCAGCATATTGAGTAAATAAACCACACCAAACAACAGCCCTGGTATGAGCAGCAACGCTGAATAAATCAAAAAAACCTTTAAATTGCGATGTTGTTTGTTGCTTTGCAATATCTCAGCGGTCGGCTCATAGCTGGCAAACGTCGTCAAGATACCTAATGTCATAACCCCTGCCATAATATAATAGGTATTGCGCCATGCTTCATAACTATAAAAAGCCTCCGTCGAGCCAAAATAGTCCGCCAAATATAGCGCACCTGCCCCAGCGACAATCATACCGATACGGTAGCCTGACACATAAATAGAAGACAAAATCGACTGCATAGACGGCGGTGCCAGCTCAATACGATAGGCATCAATGACGATATCTTGGGTGGCTGACGAAAAACCCAGCAATACCGCCGCACCTGCCATATAAATCAGCACATCTTCACTGACAGGGTTGACGGTCGCCATCAAAAAGATCGCCAATACGATAAGCAGCTGCGACACCACCATCCAGCTGCGACGCCGTCCCAGCCACTTGGTCAAAAAAGGCACCGGCAGCGCATCAATCAAAGGCGCCCAAATAAACTTAAACGAGTAACCAAGTGCCGCCCAGCTAAACATCGTCACCACGCTGCGATCTATACCCGCTTCTCTTAGCCATAACGACAGACTAGAAAATATCAGCAAGATAGGAATACCGGCTGAAAACCCCAAAAACAGCATCACAATGACACGCGAGTCCAAATAAGCCTTGGCGGCCTCGCCCCATGATTTTTTTGCACTCGGTTGATTGGGTGGCACAGATTTGACAGCAGACATAATAACTCACCAGCACTTAGGACAGATAACACACCATCATACAGCACCACACGCGCATTGGGCTTGTATGACGATAGTCATAATAACAAAATTGAATTATGGTACTTGAGAACGCTGACCTTGACTAGATATTTTTGTATGGGCTGGCAAGTAAATCTAATATTGAGGCTTTATGTTGTCCCTTTATCAATCACTGTATCCCTTTACCGCTTCTACCTTACTTTATTGTTAATCATATTTCTTATTCAACGCTGTATCTTGCTTCTTTAAACAGTTCTTTATCGCAAATATGGTATGACAGCTAATAAAGCTGAATGTGACGAAACTTTCTATATTCACAACCTATGTTTACAGCCTATATTCATAATTATCATAATTTGATAGCTATTTATTATATACAAGAATAATAACTTTGTTTTACACTAGGCCGTATTCGTACGTTTTCATTTTTATATACAAGCATTTTATATACAGGCAGGGTCTGTGTATTTATATAATAGGATTTAGTTATGGCAATCGACGTAGTGGTCAATCAGCGACATCTACAAATTCAGCTCAAACAGTTGGAGACGGTGTGGCACACGGTGATTAATGGCTATAACTTAAGCCAGGCTGCGACCGTACTACACACCAGTCAATCGAGCTTATCCAAACATATTGCCGCGCTCGAAAACCAGCTCAAGACCGAAGTGTTTATCCGTCAAGGCAAACGTCTGACTGGGCTGACGGCAATGGGTACGGCGCTGATGCCGCATATTGAGTCTATCTTTGCTGAAATCCGCACCATCGAAAACCTAAGTCTGGATTTTAATAATCCAAATATCGGTACTTTGACAATTGCCACCACGCACACGCAGGCCAGATACGTACTGCCAAAAGTGGTCAAAGAGTTCAAAGAGCGATTTCCAAAAGTCAACTTGATCTTGCAGCAAGCGGATCCTGAGACCATCGCACAGATGGTCATTCGTGGGCAGGCCGATATTGGTATTGCAACGGAGTCATTGCTCCATAATAACTACCTACGCTGTTATCGTTATTATGACTGGACACACCGCGTCATCGTACCAAGCGATCATGAGCTTGCAGGCTTAGAGTCCATTGATCTGCCGACGCTGGCCAGCTATCCGATTGTGACTTACCATGGCGGCTTTACCGGTCGCGGCGCTATCGACAAGACCTTTAACAATGCTGGTCTTGAGCCTGATATCGTTTTGGCCGCGCTCGATGCCGACGTGATTAGCACTTACGTGGGTCTAGGGCTGGGCATTGGGATCATCGCCGAGATGGCGTTTGAGCCCAGTCACTATCAAAACCTAACCGCCATCCCCGTCGATCATTTTGGACGGTTTACCAGTTGGATGGCTGTACGCGATGATGCTGAGATTCGCCAATATGGCCGCGCCTTTATGACGCTCTGTCAGCAGCAGTTTAGTCAATCGCTATAGCAGCTGCTAAAAAAGCGCCTATACCCGCTATTCCCCTAGCCGAGATATAACAAGACAAAAAACCTTTATACAAGGCACCGCCCCTCCATACAGGGCACCGCTATTGATATATAGCGGTGCTCTGTATTTTTATCAGCTCAACGAGCATATTAAAAAATTTTGAGATTTGTTATTGCCACTTTTAAATTGCAGATGTGCCCTAATACAGTCAACTATAAATATAATCATACCGCTTAAAGGCGGTCACAAATATTAGGTGACTTATGAGTAATACCATCCCTTTATCGTTTTTGGATCTCGCCCCCGTACCCGAAGGTAAAACCATCGCTGACGGTATCGCCCAAACCGTGGCAACCGCTCAGCAAGCAGAAAAAGTCGGCCTCAACCGCTACTGGATGGCAGAGCACCACAACATGCCAGGTATCGCCAGTGCCGCCACCTCGGTGCTACTCTCACATATTGGTAGCCAGACCAGCCGTATCCGTATCGGTGCAGGCGGTGTGATGCTGCCCAACCACGCCCCGCTGGTCATCGCCGAACAGTTTGGCACCTTACAAGCGCTTTATGGCGATCGAATTGATCTCGGCTTGGGCCGCGCTCCTGGTACTGATGGCGCGACATTTCAGGCGCTGCGCCGGCAGATGAAAGATGCTGAGCGCTTTCCGCAGGATGTACAAGAGCTGCAGTATTTTTTGGGCAACGATACGGACAACAGCCCTGTACAGGCGTTCCCTGGAGCCAAGTCTAATGTGCCCATTTGGATCTTAGGCTCATCGCTGTTTGGCGCGACATTAGCGGCGCACTTAGGCTTGCCGTATGTGTTTGCCTCGCATTTTGCCCCGCAGATGCTAGCGCAAGCGATTAATACCTACCGCGAGCAGTTTACACCTTCAGCATATTTACAAAAGCCGTATGTGATGCTGGCCGCCAATTTGCTACTCGCTGATGATGATGCGACCGCACAGTACCACTTTACCTCAGCGCAGCAGAGCTTTGTACGTTTGCGCCGGGGCGAAACGGGACAAATGCCCAAACCCACTCATGATATGGATAGTATCTGGAGTGCGGCTGAAAAAATGATGGTGGATAATGCGCTGTCAGTATCGTTTATCGGTTCGGTTGAGACAGTCAAACCAAAGCTTGCTCAGTTTTTGGCACAATATAAGCCAGATGAGCTAATCGTCACGGCCAACGTCTATGATCAAGCAGCGCGTTTGCGTTCACTTGAACTTACACCTGAGCTAAATTTGTTTACTTTACAATAAGATAGGGCGCTTGCATAATTATTAATAAACCACTATGAGATCATATTTATGGAACCCTCTGCTTTTATTGGTTCATCGATATTTTTATACATTGCAGCATTTATTGCTGTGCTGGTCGTTGGCGGTTATCTGACGTATCGTACCAGCCCCAAACGCAAGCAGCGCCGCGATAATAAGCGTGCAAAAGACGAGTAGGCCTATGCCTGCAGTATGCCATTGTTCACATTTGTTAATTTCAATACTTGACGATGGCATTGATATAGACGGTGTGTATGGACTGCCTCAAATAGCGCACGCGCCTCATTCAGACCGTCTATATCAGATCAAAGCCAATATACGCAGCATCGCCGCCCCAATCGCCATACCAAACATCCCCACCACTGTCGTAAAGGCTAAAATATTGGCCGCGAGCACATCATTGCCGCCCATGGCTTTTGCCATCACGTAGCTGGCGGCGGCGGTTGGTGACGCCACCATCAAAAACAGCACGCCCATATGCATCCCCGACAGCCCAAAGCTCAGTCCAACGGCGATAGCAACGATAGGTGCTATCACGATACGGCCGATACTGGCCTGCATGGACAAGCCCGATGGATGCAGCATCGATTTTAAATCAATACTCGCGCCAGCACATATCAGCGCCAGTGGTAGCGCCACAGCCGCCAACAAATCGCCTGTCTTATGAATCACCCCCGTCAGCGGTGGTAGCATCAGCGCCTTGTAGGTAAACGCCGCCAGTAAAGCAAGTATCAGTGGGTTGGTAAACAGTTTTTTGCTGATCATCACACTGCGGCTCACCCACGTATCGTCTATGTTTTTCGACACACGGCTGAGCGTAATGACAGCGAGGATATTAAACAATATAGTCACTACGCCCATATAAACAGCACCGATACTCAGGCCGCGCTCGCCATAGGCGTTTGCCACGGTCGCCAAGCCAATGATTGCCATATTGCTACGAAAGACACCTTGGACAAAGACCCCTTGATCGATAGGCCGACTGACGAAACGCTTGGCATAGAGCTCTGCACCGACAAACAAAATAAAGGTCACGATAATACCTGCCACGATCAGCGTGATTTGCTTAGCATAGTCCACTTCACTGTCGACAACACTAAAAAAAAGCAAGCACGGCAGGCAGTAATTAAACACAAAGCTTGAGGCCTGATCGATAAAAACCTGACTGGCCTCACCGCGTCTTTGCATAAAAAACCCCAACCCCATCAGCGCTAAGTTAGGTAAGACAATAGTAATCGCAAAAATGATGGCTTCTATCATAAAAAACTCAAAAAACACCATAGACGCACAGCAGCACGCTTGCCGCCATGCCTCTATATCAGGTGATAAGGTGACTAGAAAATCAGATAAACGCCTAATCTAGCATAAAATCGGCTGACGTTTGGTCTGTCGTAATGCGGCTGTAGTCAATCCCGCATAAAGCTGGCAGGCAAGATACTGTGTGCTACGTACTTCTGAGTGTCAGTAACTACTTCTCGCTACAGGCCAAAAGCGTTATTTATGATCTGGTTTTTTGACCCATTTGCCGTCCGAGTTTTTTTCGTAGACGTTTTCGACCGCCGCCCATGCCGTGGCAAACCAGCGTGACTCGTCGTCGTATTGCTCGCTTGCACTATTAAATGCCGCAAGAAATATCTCTTGTCCGTGTTTGGGTAGATGGTCTTTTACTGCCGCTGGCAGCTCTGATAAGGTATTGTAAGGCATCATCGCACTCCTTTTTTGTCATTCATTGGCTTCATTGCCGATACAGTATTCTACCTGCTATTTTTACTGTCGCCAAAAACCGCCAAGCCTTTAGCAACAAAAAACCCATAATGACGAATCATTATGGGTATTAGGGCGAGCCTCTTGCCGTCTTATATTGAATAACAAATCTGTGTCATCATCAAACGTTAAGCGTCGCCTGTGCTTTCTTTTGTTTTTTGACCGTCATGGCCAGTAGCTGAACCGCCGCCGGCGTCACGCCGCTGATGCGACCAGCTTGACCTAGCGTCGCAGGCCGTACTTTCGATAGCTTTTGTACGATCTCATTTGATAAGCCTGAGACCACACTATAATCAAAATCCATCGGTAATGTCGTACTTTCCAAACGCTTCATTTGCTCAATCTCTTCGGATTGACGGTCGATATAGCCGGCGTATTTGACCGAAATCTCTATCTGCTCACCGACTTGCTCATCGACTTGCGAGTCAGTCATCGCAGCAATATCTGCAAAGTGAATCTGCGGACGCTTTAGCAAGTCAAACGCCGTGGCTTCTTTGGATAAGACTTCACCGGTTTGCTCAGTAAGTTTTTTTCCGAGCGCATTGGCAGGCGTGGCCCACATGTCTTTTAGACGAGCAGATTCGGTCGCGATGGCTTCCATTTTGTCTTGATATGCTTGCCAGCGAGCGTCATCAACCAAACCGAGCTTGCGGCCCGTCTCGGTCAAGCGCTGATCGGCATTGTCCTCACGCAGGAGCAAACGATATTCAGCACGGCTGGTAAACATACGATACGGCTCTTTGGTACCATGGGTGATGAGATCATCGACAAGTACGCCCAAATATGCCTCGTCACGGCGCGGTGTCCACGTCTCAAACTCACTATTATTGGTGGTGACGAGTGCCGCGTTAGTACCAGCCAGCAGCCCCTGCACGCCCGCTTCTTCATAACCCGTCGTACCGTTGATTTGCCCTGCAAAGTACAATCGATCAATGGATTTGGTCTCAAGCGTGGGTTTTAGGCTTTGTGGATTGAAGTAGTCGTATTCGATGGCATACCCTGGACGAGTGATATGCGCATTCTCAAGCCCCTTCATACTATGAATAAAGTCTAACTGCACATCAAAGGGCAAGCTGGTTGAGATGCCATTTGGATACAACTCATGCGTGGTCAGGCCTTCAGGCTCGATAAAGATTTGATGACTGTCTTTATCAGCAAAACGATGGATTTTGTCTTCGATAGACGGGCAATAACGCGGGCCGACGCCTTCGATTTTGCCAGAAAACATCGGCGAGCGATCAAGGTTTTCACGGATGATGTCATGGGTACGCGCATTGGTATGGGTGATATAGCAATTGACTTGCTCAGGATGCATAGAGACATCCCCCATATAGCTCATTACGGGCAGCGGTGTATCACCCGGCTGTACCGTCATAACGCTAAAATCCACCGTACGCGCATCGATACGCGCAGGCGTGCCTGTCTTTAGGCGGCCGACTGGCAGTTTGAGCTCACGCAAGCGGTCAGCCAGCTTGATAGAAGGCTGGTCTCCTGCGCGGCCACCTTTTGCGTTTTCAAGTCCGATATGAATGACACCGCCCAAAAACGTCCCTGACGTCAGAACGACTGTTTCTGTCTTGAAAACAATACCTGTCGAGGTGACCACCGCTGTCGCACGGCCATTTTCTACTAAGATATCATCGGCCGCTTGTTGAAATAAATCAAGATTGGGCTGGTTCTCAAGCGTATGACGAATGGCGGCTTTGTACAAGATACGATCCGCTTGTGCGCGCGTGGCACGTACAGCAGCACCCTTACGGCTATTTAACACCCGAAACTGGATACCCGCCTTGTCGGTTGCCAATGCCATCGCACCACCTAACGCATCTATCTCACGTACTAGGTGCGACTTGCCAATACCGCCAATCGCGGGGTTACAGCTCATTTGTCCGAGCGTCTCAATATTATGGGTGAGTAGCAAGGTCTGCGCGCCCATACGTGCGGCTGCCAGCGCAGCTTCTGTGCCAGCATGACCACCACCGATCACTATCACGTCGTAATGTTTTGGGTATTGCATGTATGCCTCACTTGACTCATAACGCGGCCCTCGCTCACTACTTTTTTGTCACGTAGCAAACGCCCAGCCCACAAACGTCAGTCGAATTAAAATCGAAGAAAAAATAAAAAGAGACAACGGCTCAGATAAGCCGCTGATCAGGGAATAGATGACCCATTATTATAACAATTTTTTGATGTGTAAAAAATGCTCAAACAAAAACTATTTATAGCAAATAACTGAGGAAGCCAAAGCAAATAATTACCGCTTACTTACTCATAAAGCCGTCTAAATGCCATTATTCTATGCTATTGCCAGGGCTTAGTGGCACGATACGATCTTTTTGACTGCTACCAAGCATATGGTGACTACCATAGCCTTCTGGGTTGATTTGCAAATACGCGTTCATTTGTCCAATCGCCTCACCATCGTTGCTGGCCAAGATGGTCTCTTTGATATGATCGACAGGCGGTAACGGCAGATTTTTGAGTAAGGCCAAACGCTGCGTATTGTCACCCTTATTGACGACCAACTCAATCAGCTGGCGCGCATCGATGGGCAAATCAGGCGTGTTTTGTGCCAACAAGGCCAGGTGATAAGCACCTGCTGCGTCTTGATCGGCCACGATACGCTGCTCAATAGCGATATAAGTCGCTTCAGTGGCGCCGCCTGCCACACTGAGCTGATGGATACACTTAAGTGCCGAGTGTGGCTCATTATTCGCCATATCGATCAGACGCTGCGACTCAGCTTTTAAATGCTCGCGGCGCTTTTCAATAGCGGCTTGCTCATTTTGCGGTGCGGTGCTTTTTTCGGGATGATTCATAAGTATCTCTTATTATTAAAATGGCATTTATCCTAAGCCCTATATGGGGCCAAAACCGCTAAAAACAATGCAAAATGCCGCATCACGCCCACAAAAAACCCGAGCCGTGCGTAGGCAGACTCGGGTCTTGGACAGATGTTGCGCCGTTATAGAGACCTTAGCGGCCACATCTTCATACAGATATTACGCTGCAGGACTGTTGGCTTCAACCAATGGCTTAAGCTCACCTGATTGATACATCTCTAAAATAATATCTGAGCCGCCCATCAGCTCGCCATTGATCCATAACTGCGGAAACGTAGGCCAATTGGCAATCTTAGGCAAGGTCGCACGAATCTCTGGGTTTTCTAAGATATTCACAAAGGCAAATGGACGGCCGATTTGCGTCAAGACTTCGATCGAGCGTGCAGAAAAGCCGCACTGCGGAAATTGTGGCGTGCCTTTCATATAGATAAGGACTTTGTTGTCACGGATCTGATCACGAATCAGTTGTTCGACATCGTTTGCAGCGGTGTTTGGGGTTTGCTCACTCATAAAAGGCTCCTATTGATAAAGCGGTTTATTAAAAAGGTTTGTGGGGTAACGGTATTGCCAATCATTCATTGGATAGACAAATAGATAGACAAATAGATAAACAAAGAAATAAAGGCTATGGCTGATACATGGGGCGATGGTCCGTATATTACAAGCATGGCTTGCTAGCGTTTGATCCATCGCCTAAACATTGTCAGTTCTCATAAAAGAAGTGCCAATATTATATCCCTCATCATTGTATCACCCATCACAGTCACGCTACCGAGGCTCAGCGGCGAGCAATAATACCACGGCACTGGCCATGATGCCCTCTTGACGGCCGGTAAAACCCAGTTTTTCTGTGGTCGTGGCTTTTATGCTGACATTACTGATATCGGTTTGCACATCACTGGCGATGTTGGCGCGCATCGCTTGATTATGCGGCGCAAGTTTTGGGCGCTCGCACATGACAGTGATATCGGCATTGCCCACTTTATATCCTGCATCGACTATTTTGCTATAGACATAACGTAGCAGCACTCTCGAATCAAGACCAGCATGCGCGGCATCAGTATCAGGGAAGTGCTGCCCGATATCACCGAGCGCCAGTGCGCCCAATAACGCGTCAGCAAGTGCGTGTAGCACCACATCACCGTCAGAGTGCGCCAGCAAACTGTGAGTATGCTCAATCGGTACGCCCGCTAGTATGACATACTGCTGCTGCTGACCATTATTATGAAACGCATGAACGTCGATACCTTGACCAATTTTTATCATTATTATTCCAAATACAAAACAGAGGATTAAAATAATTCAAAACCACTATCTGAATTTTTAAAGTGATTTTGCCAGCAACAAGATGCCATAGCTCGCCACCAGTTTCAATTAACTGGTATAATACGATGCTTAATTTTAACATAATACCCCGTTCAAAAGATGAGACGGCAGCAACATTGAGCGCATTTGCCACGCTGATTGGTTTTGGTGATTGTCTGTATTTTGCTGCCCTCTTTGATATTGAATCACGTATAAATAGTTGAGCCGTCTTATGTCAACCACCGCCTACCCTTACACTTCTGTCTCTCATGCTTTTAGCGCCCAGCGTCCTTTGACGCTTGCCGACATCGACAATCCTAGCAGTAAGCATGTGATTGTCGGTATGTCAGGCGGTGTCGACTCTTCGGTATCTGCCGTTCTTTTGCAGCAAGCAGGCTTTGTGGTAGAAGGGCTGTTTATGAAAAACTGGGAAGAAGATGACGGCACCGAATACTGCACAGCCATGGACGACCTCGCCGACGCGCAAGCGGTCTGTGACAAAATCGGTATCAAATTGCACACCGCAAACTTTGCGATGGAATACTGGGACCGTGTGTTTGAGCATTTTTTGGCTGAATACAAAGCCGGACGCACGCCTAACCCTGATATTTTATGCAATAAAGAAATCAAATTTAAGGCGTTTTTGGACTATGCGCTGACGCTTGGCGCTGATTATATCGCCACCGGTCATTACACGCGCCGCAGCGTAAATTATAAAAATAGCGCGGGTATGGAGGTAGCGCAGCTATTGCGCGGCCTTGATAACAACAAGGATCAAAGCTACTTCTTACATGCAGTTGGCGGCGACAAGATAGCCAAGACTTTATTCCCAGTCGGAGAGTTAGAGAAGCCTGAAGTACGCCGCATCGCAGAAAAGCATGATTTAGTGACCGCGAAGAAAAAAGACTCAACCGGTATTTGCTTCATTGGTGAGCGCCGCTTTAAGGACTTTTTGCAGCAGTACTTGCCTGCCCAAAAAGGCGATATCATCACTGACGATGGACATGTTATCGGTCAGCATGATGGGCTAATGTACTACACCTTAGGTCAGCGCGGCGGTATCGGTATCGGCGGTGTAAAAGATCGTCCTGAGGAACCTTGGTTTGTCCTTGCTAAAGATTTAGAGAAAAACCAGCTAATCGTTGGTCAAGGTCACGAGCATCCTATGCTGATGAGTAATGAGCTACAAGCGTACAAACTCGACTGGGTTGATGGTCTTGCGCCAAAAGATAGCTTTAGCGCTGAGGGCTTACGCTGCATGGCAAAAACGCGTTATCGTCAACCCGATCAAGCCTGCACAGTTTTTGCTATCGATGAGCAAGGCCTTGAGGTCAAAGTTGTTTTTGATGAGCCGCAGCGCGCAGTGACGCCGGGTCAGTCTGCGGTGTTTTATATCGATGAGGTTTGTTTGGGTGGCGGCGTGATTGAGTCTATTGATGCGCCTTGTGGGCTTTGATCGTTTTATTTTAACTATACTATTCTGGACTGGTCATTTTTCTCGTCAGTATATGGCTGATAATGTATCGCTTATAAAATTACCGCAACCAATCGCGCCAATAAAAGCATCGATAACTTTGTCATGCAGGATATCTTGCAGCAAGCAAGAAAAAACAGTGCGACGGTAACATCACGATTGAGCAACCCTGCATATAATACCGCTGACTATGCGACCGATAGTGTCGCCATCGGCAACAATGGTACGGTCAAGACAATTCCCTTGTCTTTAGCGCCGCAGACGCAGCGTAGCTTTTATTTTAATACCAAATATGGTTCGACCATGACGCCCTAATTAGAGGCTGACACCAATAGATTGCTTTATTAAGTCTGTATTTCTGCTATATTACGCACATCAAATTTAACCATTCACTTATATAGCGATTTTCATTGGCTATAACTTTTGCAGTTTTTCATTTCATAACTATCGAGGCATCCTTATGACTCCACTTACCGCACTCTCCCCGATCGACGGTCGTTACGCATCGAAAGCCGACAGCTTGCGCCCTTATTTGTCTGAATTTGGCTTGATCAAAGCGCGCGTCACCGTCGAAATTCGCTGGTTACAGTCATTGGCGGACAACAGCGCCATCGGTGAGTTGGCAGCGTTTGATGCAGATACCAATGCCTTTTTGAATAGTATCGTTGATGATTTTAGTGAAAGTGACGCGCAGGCGATTAAAGATATTGAGGCGACGACTAATCACGACGTCAAAGCGGTTGAGTACTTTATCAAAGATAAGTTTCGCGGCAATCAGCAGCTAGAAGACAGCTTGGAGTTTATCCATTTTGCTTGTACCAGTGAAGATATTAACAATTTGTCTTATGCGCTTATGCTCAAAGACAGCCGCGAGCTTGTGGTTGCTAAAATGCAGCAAGTGACCGATAGCATCGTTGACTTGGCGATTACTCACGCTGATCAGCCCATGCTGTCACGCACGCACGGTCAAACTGCTAGCCCAACGACGCTAGGTAAAGAGATGGCCAATGTCGCTTATCGCTTAGCTCGTCAAATTAAGCAAATCGGTCAGGTTGAGCTACTCGGTAAAATCAATGGCGCAGTCGGTAACTACAATGCTCACCTATCAGCCTATCCAGAAGTCGACTGGCAAAGTCATGCTGAGCAGTTTATCAATCAAAGCTTAGAGCTGACGTTTAATCCTTATACGACTCAAATTGAGCCACATGATTATATCGCTGAATTGTTTGATGCTGTCAAACGCTTCAACACAGTATTGATCGATTTTAACCGTGATATTTGGCAGTATATTAGCTTAGGCTATTTTAAGCAGCGCCTAAAAGACGGTGAAGTCGGCTCATCAACCATGCCGCACAAAGTCAATCCTATTGATTTTGAAAACTCTGAGGGCAACTTGGGCGTGGCCAATGCCATGCTTGCGCATTTGGGCGAAAAACTGCCAATCTCACGTATGCAGCGCGATTTATCAGACTCTACCGTCCTGCGTAATATCGGCGTGGGCTTGGCGCAAAGCATGATTGCATTTGATGCTTGCCTAAAAGGCGTGGGCAAACTTGAGTTAAACGCTCAGCGCTTAAACGATGACTTGGATCAGGCACAAGAAGTATTAGCAGAGCCGATTCAAACGGTCATGCGTCGCTACCGCGTCGAAAACCCATACGAGAAATTAAAAGCCCTAACTCGTGGTAATGCTATGACTCGCGAAGCCATGCTCACCTTTGTAGAGAGCGATGAGTTGGCTGCTGTCTCAGATAGCGACAAAGCAAGCCTGCGCGAGCTGACGCCAGCTACTTATACGGGTAACGCTGCTGAGCAAGCACGCGCTATTCAAGACTGGATAGCAAAGCTTTGACTTCCTCCCCTCCCTAAACGGAGGGGATTCCTACTAAAGACGGCCAAGCCCGACCGCGAGAATGTTTTTTGCTCCATTAACGTCACGTTGATGGGTCGTTTTACAAGAACGACAAAACCATACTCTTATACCAAGACCTGATCTACCTTTCGGACTGTCTTGGCGAGAGCCGCAACACGAGCAGGTTTGGGTGCTGTACGCTTCATTGACTTCGATATAGTGGCAACCTGCGTTCGCGCATTTGTAATCCAGTTGCCGTTTAATTTCAAACCAACCAGCGTCATAGACGGATTTGGCCAGTTTGGATGAAGTGAATGATGTTGATTTAATCTTACCAACAACGATTAAGCTGTTGGACTTAACAAGCTTTGATGTGAATTTATGGATTAAGTCTTGGCGGGTGTTTTTAATCTTGGCGTGAATGGCACGGACCCGTTTTTTGTTTTTAGCTCTTTGGGCAATGGCCAGTTTTTCGGCGTATTGATGAGTGACTTTGATTTGTAGCTGATCACCATCACTACTGACTGCTGAATCCTTACAGCCTAAATCAATACCGACTTGGCCAGTACCACACTTAATCTTTGGAAACTCTTTAACGGTGATACAGGCGTACCAGTGACCACGTGCGTCTTGTACCAATTCGCACGTGTTGATGCGGTAGAGGGTTAGGTTATAGCTGTCCCACATATCAATGATTAGTTTTTTACCCTTAGCAAGGCTTAGCTGAATCGTAGATTTAAGGCTTTTCTTACCTGATTGACGAGTTGATAGGTGCTTAATAGCGGTCTTTTTAAAAGGAATCCAGCCCAAACTTCTTCTCTTGGCCTTTGGGTTGTTGGTGCGCCAGTTGAGTTTGGCTTTTTTAAACTGTTTACGGGATTTAGCGTGAACCTCACTAATCGCTTGCAAGGTTTGGCTGTGCAAGTTTAAATACTCGCCACTACCTTTGGTATAAGTAGCCAAGTCATAGGCTGAAAAGAATTGACCTGTGCGCTTAAGATGTTTAAAACTAAGCTCATTGACGTAATTCCAGACAAAATTAACTGCCCCAGCCAAGATATTGAGCTGAGTGGCGTATTTGTCTTTGATGCGTAGCTTGAGGGTTTTCATGGATTAATTATGATCTCAATGGGTTTCGGTATCAAGGGGTTCGCCATACTGGGCGACAATGGCTGACGCCTGATATCTACGCCCTAGAAGGATGTGGTTTTACGGCGTTAGATGATAAAGTTTGCTAAGGTGAATTGAATACCTTAAAGCAATAGAGATAAGGCACAATTGCCTCATCTCTATTTGTTCAAACTGGCTATACATTCGCCTAAGTCTATAAAAAGACAACCTTACTTTGCATGCTATGATGATCTTAAAAACTCATAGGTGATAAGTAAGGTTTTATTTTTTATCCTTTTTATCATCATCGTCATCACTGTCGCCTGGTATGATAGCCTTGCCGACCGCGACCGTGCCTTTGACTACGCCTTTGGTGGTTTTATAAGCAACTTTGGCAGGTACAGTGACAATTTTGTGGACACAAGCTTGTAGGACAAATACGCTGGCGATAATGACGATGAAATGCAACTTTTTCATAAACTTCCTATAATTTTAAGATAAGCCGATAGTCTTTGTATTAAGCTATCGAAAAGTCATCATAAACGATTAAAACTCTCCTATAAAGTCATCCTGACTATTAATTTTTCCTAATTTTTATATGGATTTACCAATGAGCGCTATACCCCTTTGTTTACCTGATAATATGACCCCTGAGCAATTCTTAAACGAGTATTGGCAAAAAAAGCCATTGCTGATCAAGCAAGGTCTGCCGCAACTAATCGGTATGTTTGAGCCAGAAGATATGCTCGGCCTAGCGCTTGAAGAAGAAGCCTCTGCCCGCCTGCTCACTCAAGCGGCAACTAAGCCTGTCGATGAGCCGCAGTGGCAACTTAAAAAAAGCCCCTTAAGCCAAACCGACTTTGACAACCTACCAGCGCAGTGGACAGTCCTTGTGCAAAACCTTGAGCAATGGTCACCTGAGCTTGGGCAATTGTGGCAAGCGTTTGACTTTATCCCGCAGTGGCAGCGTGATGACATTATGGTCTCGTATGCGCCTGCTGGCGGCTCGGTTGGCAAGCACTATGATGATTATGATGTGTTTTTGGCGCAAGGGTTTGGCTCACGCCGCTGGCAGCTCGGTAAGTTTTGTGATACAGACACTGAGTTTGTGGCAGATGAGCCGATTCGGGTGTTTGACGATATGGGTGAGATTATCTTTGATGAGATCCTAGAAGCGGGCGATGTGCTTTATGTACCGCCAAAGCTCTCGCATTTTGGGGTGGCGCAAGATGACTGCCTGACGTTTTCTTTTGGCTGTCGTCGTCCCAACCTTATGCAAATCATCGATAGCTTGGCTGATATCGCCACCAACGACAGCGATTTATTTATCCCGATGCTGTTGCCGCAAGCGCTGCAAGCGTCCGGCGAGCTACAAACAGATAGTATTGAGGCGATTAAGGGTAAACTATTACAACTGCTGCAGTCTGAGCGCGGCGACGACATCATTGGTCAAGCCGTGTCTGAGGTCGTCAGCAAACGCCAATATGATGCGCTGGTACCAGAGGAGACGCTGGACACAGATGAGCTGATACAGGCCTTATCAGAGGGCGCAGCGCTGCAAGCGGATTATAGCAATCGCCTACTCTACCGCCAAACGGACAAAGGCGACATATTATATGCCAATGGCCAGCGCCTCGATGGCATTGATGAGGCAGCAGCGACGGTACTCATTCGTTTGGCAAATGGCGAGCGTTTGACTTATCAAGATGTGACCGATATCGATCCAGACGACTTGAGCGAGTGGCTAGAAAACGGCTGGGTTTGGCTTGATTATGCTGAGTAACTGCTCATTGTTTTGTACAAGTTTTTTTATATAGGCCATCTCAGTCTGTCCTCAATAAAAAAACCGATACCTAGGCTTTCAGATATCGGTTTTTATTATTACTGTTGATTTTATCTTGCGCACTCACCGCTTAGCATCATCTATCTATATGATTTAAGCCGCGATGCAAGAAACAACCCTAGTCGGTACCAAGCTCAAGCAAGCTGGCATTACCACCAATCGCGGTGGTATTGATGGTTTTGACGCGCTCAGTGACAAACCGATGCAGATAGTCAGGCGTGAGCATCTCTGACATGCCGTCCATATCGGTCACACTAATGACTTGCGTCAAGATACCATCGGTGTTGGCCAGCTCTTGGCTGATGGCTTGCACTTCACTATTACTGCCTGCCACTGCGACCTGCGCGAGGCGATCGATGTATAACAGTGTGATGGTTTGTGAGTCGTTGGCGACGCTTAAGACATCATCGCTTACTCCTATCTCATAAAGCACTTTTGCCGCTTCATCGCACATCTCCGCTTGACTTGGGCAGTGCAGTATCACTTCATTACCCGTCAGCAGGGCGGCGATTAGCTGACCAAGCACTGCCATCGTACGCGCTGACTCACTACCGATGACCATGGTTTTGCCACGAGCCGTCACGTACAAATCGTTGGACTCTCCTGTCGCGCCTGTCATGCGGTGCACCTCATCTAAGCTTGGCGCAGCGCTCAACAAATGGTTGAATAAGCGCTTGGCTTTATTGGCATCGCCCGTCAACAAGGCCAACCGAGGAATGGCTGCTTGCAGATAAGCGGCGCGATTGACCGCGCCAAGTAATCGCCAAGACTCACAAACTTGGGCATGATTTTTTTTAAATTCAGTCGCCATCTTGCTACTCCTTATGCGATTGCTGATTGCGTGGATGTTGAAGGTTGATTATCGTTATCTAATTTCATCAGGCGCGCCACATAATGCGGGCCACCTGCTTTGGGGCCAGTACCTGAAAGGCCACAGCCACCAAATGGCTGGACGTTGACCACCGCGCCGATTTGGTTGCGGTTGATATAAGTGTTACCCACCAGCACGCGGCGCTCGATATGCTCAGCGGAGTTTTCGATACGGCTATGAATACCTAATGTCAGACCAAAGCCGGTGCTATTGATGGCATCGATCAGCTTGTTTAGATCACGTGCTTGATAACGCAAAACGTGTAAGATAGGACCGAAGTGCTCACCGCCTATCACATCAATGCTTTTTACTTCTATCGCTGTCGGTAAGACAAAGGTCGATTTTTCTTGACTGACGACCGAGCTGACACTCATGGGCGTCTGTGCCAAGATCGTCGCGGTTGGCTCAGCACGCATGCGCTCGATATGTGCTTCTAGGCCATTTTTGGCATCGGCATCGATTACCGGACCGACATCCGTGGCGGCGTACAGCGGATTGCCGACCGACAGCTCCGCCATATTGCCTTGCAGCAGCTCAATCAAATCATCAGCCATCTCTTCTTGTACACACAAGATACGGCATGCTGAGCAGCGCTGACCCGCTGAGCCAAAGGCAGATAGCACAGCGTCTTTGACCACTTGCTCAGGCAAGGCGGTTGAGTCGACGATCATCGCATTTTGTCCGCCTGTTTCGGCGATTAGTATTGGTAGCTCACCACTGCTTTGTGCATGACTGTTTAAGCTTTGGTTGATACGCTGGGCGGTCTGGGTAGAGCCTGTAAATATCACACCTGCGATATTGTCAGTGGCCGTCAATGCGCCGCCTACCTCACCTGCGCCTATTACCAACTGCAACGCTTCTACCGGCACCCCTGCTTGATACATCAATTGTGCACCAAAATGCGCAATCAGGCTGGTTTGCTCAGCAGGTTTAGCGACCACGGTATTGCCTGCGGCCAGCGCCGCCACGATTTGACCGGTATAGATGGCCAGCGGAAAGTTCCAAGGACTGATACAGACAAAGGTACCGCGCGCTTTATACACTTGACGTGCAGGCTTACCAGACAAGTCTGTAAACTCGTGCACCACCTCATCTAGGCGCTCTGCTTCATCCGCATAAAAACGGCAAAAATCGACCGCCTCTTTGATCTCATCGATACTGTCTTGCATGGTTTTGCCCGCTTCTACTTGGCACAGTGCCATGAGCTCAGCGTAGTTTTCTTCATACAAATCAGCAATCTTACGTAGTATGGCTGCGCGCTTGGCCGCTGACTGCGCTTGCCATGCTGCTTGTCCTGCCACGGCCGCTAGGGTCGCTTGTTGTGCCAGACCAGCATTGGCATAAACCACTTCACCAGCGATCACATCGTGATTCCAAGGCGCGCGTACTGTGTGCGCTTCAAGCTTGTTGACTTGATCATCCGCTTTATACTCATCAATCGCAGTGCCATTGATGATAGAAGTCGCTGACCATGTCTTGTGCAAGTGGCTATCAATCGCCGCTTTAAACGGTAGCCACTGCGACTCTACAAAGATATTGGGACCAAAGCTGGCGCGGCGCTCGCCATAGATATCTAATGGCAAAGGAATCTCTGGATTGTGCAATGTTGCGTTGGCCAGTAGCTTATCAAAAGGGTGTACAGTCAGCTTATCAATCGGATAAGACTTGTCTAGTAGCTGATGGACAAACGAGCTGTTGGCACCGTTTTCGAGCAAACGACGTACCAAGTATGGTAGCAAGTCTTTATGAGCACCGACTGGCGCATAGATACGCACCGGAATCTGATAGGCCTGCAAGATATGATCATAAAGCGCATCGCCCATGCCGTGTAGACGCTGAAACTCAAAGTCGCGATGCGCACTCATGGTCATGACTGATGCTAGCGTATGCGCATTGTGCGTCGCAAACTGCGGCCAAATCAGCCCGCGCAGATGATCTGATAACAAGAAGCGCGCGCACGCCAGATAGGCTGTGTCGGTGCCTTCTTTTCGTGTCCAGACAGGATAACCTGCCAGCCCTTTTTGCTGAGCCAATTTGATCTCCGTATCCCAGTACGCGCCTTTGACCAAACGTACTGGAATGCGATCACCCATTTCTGCCGCTAACTGCGCCAGCCATGCCAAAACCGCAATCGCGCGCTTTGAGTAGCCCTGCACCACCAACCCTAAGCCATCCCAGCCGGCAGTCAAATTGTCACGATACAAAGACTCAAACAGTTTTAGCGAAATCTCAAGGCGATCCGCTTCTTCGGCATCGATACTGATATCGACATTGACAGCGCGCGCCGCTTCGATCAGTAGCAAACAGCGCTGGCGCAGTAGTCCCATCACTTGCGCTTCTTGCGTGGCCTCATAGCGTGGATGCAGCGCCGACAGCTTGATAGATACTGACGGTTTTGGCATACCCTCAGCCACTTTGATATCTGCGGTGGCTTTGATGGCGTGCAGATAATCATTAAAGTACTTTTCAGCATCTTTATGCGTGATGGCCGCCTCACCCAGCATATCAAATGAATAGGTATAGCCTTTATTGCGATACGGCTGACTGTTTTTATTGGCGCCCTCGATGGTTTCCCCCAATACAAACTGATGCCCCATGATGCGCATGGCTTTTTGCATGGCACTACGAATCACCGGCTCGCCCATTTTTTTGGTCATACGATCCAAAAACCCTGTGGCCGTGGTGTTGCTATCGATACTCACGACGCGGCCGGTCATCATCATGCCCCATGTCGAGGCATTGACCATAAAACCATTGTCATTTTTGATGTGTTTTTTCCAGTCAGCCACGCTCATCTTGTCATGGATCAAAGCATCAGCCGTATAATTGTCTGGTACGCGAATCAAGGCTTCAGCCAAGCTCATGAGCAAGATACCTTCTTGGGTATCAAGGCTATACTCAAGCAATAATGAGTCGACCATTTTGACGGCTTTGCCATCATTGCGTACATGCTCGACCAGCTGGCGTGTTTGCTCAGCAGCGTCGTCACGCTCTTTGTCGCTGGGCTTAGCAAGTGGCAACAGCTCTGACAACCAGCGCTCTTCATCCACACAATATAAAGGTGAGATACACGCGTATAGTGCTTTTGACGACTGGGTAATATACTCTGGCGCTAGCAAATCGACAGGCTTAAATAAAATCGGCTCTTGCGGGGTAAACTGGTCTACTGGGTTCATAACAACTCCATAACTATCGTTTAAAAACCATCATAAATGGGGTTTTAGGAAGTCTGATCGTCTTGTATCACCGCTAATGACAGCGGTTAAATAAATAGCAATCACAATATATGCATACAGCGATAATCAAAAGACCAAACGGCACCATCACAAAACGAGAAAATCCAGCATAGGCTGGAAACGGTTAAGTAGGTCGTTCGAGTGTTAAACGGGCTACGTTAACAATACAAAGGCAACAACGAAAAGTTAAGCGGCATTAGTGCCTTCTTCTTGTTAGTAGTGAAAGGAGTGCGATGAGCAGGTTTTGCGATAGCGACATCAAACATCGACGTGTCAAATATGGCGATTCCCTGTCATCTAAGATAACGCAAATTCACTGTAAGAAAAACCTCTACGGCGTTGATTGAGGTGATGCGCTTAACGTCGCTATAATATCATGAAAAAAATTTTCCAACTAACGATATCGCGTATTTTTGACAATTAATATCTTACTAAAAAACAATCAGTTACTAGCACATTTGCCATCATGACGCCTGAGTTATATTTTTGTGTTTACTATTGTGTGTTAATTGTTTTTCTAATCAAATACTTGGACGCGCCACTTGCTAAAACCTGCACCCTAAAAACCCTCTACTGCACCCACATAAAAAAACCCTTTTTATCCATATCAGATAAAGAGGGTTTTTACGGATTACAACGCCATATTGAGCCGTTATATCAAGCGTATTTGTATCAAACGTATTGATAACGCCAAATACTTATAGCAGTACCAGCTTGGCAAGCAAAATAGCCGTCAACACCCATACAGGGATGCTAATTTCTGAAAACTTACCCGTCATCAGCTTGACAGCAGTAAAGGTGATAAACCCAAGCGCGATACCATCAGCGATAGAGTACGTCAGCGGTGTGAGTAGCAGGACTACCGCCACTGGTGCCGCTTCGGTTAAGTCTTCCCAGTTGATATCTTTTAGCGTAAACAACATCAATACCGAGACATAAAAAATTGCGCCAGCAGTCGCATATGCAGGAATCATCCCAGCAAGGGGTGCAAAGAAAATACTCAGCACAAACATCACGCCCACGGTCACGGCCATCAGGCCTGTACGGCCACCTGAGGCCACACCTGAGGCGCTCTCGATATAACTGGTCGTCGATGATGTACCTAGCATAGCGCCTGCGACCGTCGCTGTTGAGTCAGCAAGCAGCGCCTTGTCCATGTTAGGGATATTACCGTCTTTATCGATCAGACCTGCCTTGTTGGCGATGCCCACCAGACTGCCTGCAGTATCAAACAAATCGACAAACAAGAAAGCAAAAATCACACTGATCATACCGATATCAAAGGCACCTGCGATATCGAGTTTCATAAAGGTTGGTGCGACAGATGGCGGCGTCGACATGATGCCTGTAAACTGTGTATGCCCTGTGAGCAAACTGATCAGAGTAATCGCCAAGATACCAATCGTCACCGCGCCTGGGACTTTTTTGTAGACCAAACCGATAATAATAAAAAAGCCCAGCGCCGCCATCATCGGTGCAAACGCGGTCATATCGCCTAGCATCACTAATGTCGCATCGCGGCCAACGATGATGCCTGAGCTCTGTAAGGCAATAAAGGCCAAAAACGCACCAATACCCGCCACGATGCCTTGCTTGAGGCTGGCTGGAATGGCGTTGATGATCCACTCGCGAATCTTAAATAGGCTTAAGAGAATAAACAAACAACCTGATAAGAAAACAGCGCCTAACGCGGTTTCCCACGCATAGCCCATCCCTAAAACGACGCCATAGGTAAAAAAGGCGTTTAAGCCCATACCAGGAGCCAATGCCACAGGCAGTCGGGCATAGATACCCATGATAAAGCAGCCTAATGCTGCTGCCAAACAGGTAGCAACAAACACTGCCCCTTTGTCCATACCAGCTTCTGCCAATACGTTGGGGTTGACAAAGATGATATAAGCCATCGTCAAAAAGGTGGTTATACCGGCGAGGATTTCCGTTTTGACCGTGGTGTTTTCACCGTTGATCCCAAAATAGCGTTCAATTGCATTCATAAGTGTCGCGCCCAGCTTGCTAAGGTATGGCCTTATTTAAACATCAAAATATATAAATAGACCATATCTTAGAGAAAGAACAAATTTATTGGTGCCTAAAATAAATATGACGTCAGCAAATAGATTGCGACGTCATTATCAAAAAGGCAGCGGTAATAAAGTGCAACATTTTAGAGAAATTGGCGTACAAATTCAATCATTACCCGTGCCTGATGGGTGCAAACAGCCGTTTTCGCTCTATTTATGACTGTTTTGTGGTTTAGGTCATGTGATAAATCACCAAATCAATTGAAAATAGCAACGTATCATTTGTACCGGTTTTATTTACCGTTTAACACTTTAATAAATGACCTTTTTTTCATTTCACAGTACACTACACTAGGACGTGTCCTACCAGTTGTTATTCATCACTCATGAGTCAAATACATGCCTGAATCATTAAACATTATCGACCTTATTACCCAAGCCAGTTTGCTGGTACAAATCGTCATGGCGTTGTTGTTATTGGCCTCGCTACTTAGCTGGGTGATTATTTTTCGTATGAGTGCACGGCTGGGTACTGCCAAAAACTTCGACCAACAATTTGAGACGTGGTTTTGGTCGGGTGAAGACTTGGCCAAGCTCTATCAAGGCGTGCAAGGCTCCCCTGATCGGCAAGGGCTTGAGCAGATTTTTTATGTTGGGTTTTCTGAATATTTAAGAATGCATAAAAAACGCCAACCCAAAGACGACATCATCGATGGTGTGGAGCGCAAGCTACATGTCGGATTGGGTCGTCAGCAGTTATTACTAGAGTCAGGACTGACCACGCTTGCCAGTATTGGCTCAGTGGCGCCTTATATTGGACTGTTTGGGACGGTTTGGGGCATTATGAATGCGTTTTTGGGGCTATCACAAACTGAACAAGCCACCCTCGCTGCGGTCGCTCCTGGGATTGCTGAAGCACTGATCGCCACTGCCATGGGTCTATTTGCTGCGATTCCTGCTGTACTGGCCTACAACCATTTCACCGCCAAGTCTGGCCGTCTGTATGAGTCGCGCGCGCTGTTTTGTGATGAAATGACTGGTATGCTCCAGCGTGAGACCAGCGCTGAGCGCAGCACAAACCGCGAAAACAACCCAAGCTCAGAGGCACCATCGAGTGCCAGTCAGGTGCAAGGACGCTAAGTATATGAGACAAAGCCCCTATCGCCGTGAAAAAAAACCCCTAAATGCAGAGATGAATGTCGTTCCTTATATCGACGTCATGCTGGTACTACTGGTGATATTTATGGTGACCGCGCCGCTGCTCATCACTGGTGTCGACGTGGATCTGCCCAAAGAGCAGACCAACACCATGAGCCAAAGTCAGCTGCCAATCATTGTGTCTTTGACGGCGAGCGGCGAGCTATTTATCAGCTACGAAAACAACATTGATATGCCGATTAGTGAGCCTGAGCTGATCAATACGCTGTCCAATCTTCAAACACAAAACAGCAATACTGGCGAGCCACCGATACAAGTGATGATCAATGCCGATCAAAACAATCAGTATGGCGCTATCATGACATTGATGGCCAGCCTACAACAAGCAGGGATCGAAAAAGTCGGACTACTCACTGGTGCGCCTTTACCGGCCCCATCGCTGTGATTGTCTCGCTATTTGTGCCAATACAGTGCCAAGCAATGATACAGCAAACCATAGCAAACAATCTGATATACCACGCTCATGAGTAATCACACCATGCATAATGCTCCTGTCGTTTATGTGCCCACCGAGCCTGAAGGTAACGGGCTCACCTTGCCTATGCTGCTGAGCTTGCTCGCACATGGGCTGGTGCTGGGCATCTTGGTATACGCGTATCAACATACCGATGTAGAGACAGCAGGTAGTATCGAGACGGTCATGGTCTCGCCAGAGCAGCTCGCTGAGATGCAAGGACAGATATTGGCCAACCGAGCTGCCGCTGCAGAGGCCATGCAAACCGACAGTAGTACAAACGGTATATCCAGCACCTTGCCGCCTCAGACATTTGATAGTAGCTCTACCAGCCAAAGCACTGACCAACCGAATGCGCAGCGAGCACCTGTATTCACACGCTCTGATGATCCTGCGAGTGCACCAATTCTCATGAGTGAGACGCAGCACCAACGTCTGCTTGAGCAAAATCAAGAATATGAACGCCGTATGGCAGAGTGGGCAGCCAAGCTTGATGAAGCCGTGTTAGAAGAACACGAAGCAGTTGAACAAGATAAAAAAAGGCAGCTGATAGAGGAACAAAGACGGCTGGATGAGTTTCATCAAAAACAAAACAACCCACCCAAGATTACTCGTCCTACGCCGACCGACCGAAATCTGAAAATTGATACTGGTAGCGGTGCTAAGACCTTCAGCCTTTCAGAAGGTCAATCAACGGCTGATAGCAAGCCTGCTAGTACCCGTAGTAGCGCTTCGGCTTCTGCGGATGATTTTAAGAACAGCATAGCCGCTGAAATTCAGAGAAATTTAAAAGCACCGCTTGAAACCCAAGGTATTACTGCTAAAGTAGCTTTAAGATTAGATAATCAAGGTAACGTATTATCCGCCAAAGCTACTGGCGCTAATAGCGCTGTTAATGATGCTGCAGTAGAAGCCGCTTTTGCCGCAAGCCCCCTACCTATTGATTTGACCAACCCTGCCAGCTTTGCGGCTTTAACTATCAACGTTATGGTTCAATAGATTAAGGTAAAAAGTATTTGAGGGCTAGTGTCAAAGAGGGCGACATTAGAGCTTTCTGACATTTATCTCATACCGCCGATTATTTTAAAATTTTTAACTTAGGGTATTCACCTATGAAACCATTATCTTTAAAGCTACCAACCTCAAAGATCACCACCTTCTCCGCGTTAAACCTCGCTTCGGCTTCGCTATTGGTTACTCCATTGCTGTTTGCTCCTTTATATTCTGCTACTGCTGCGCCTATGGAGATCGATGTCACGGTGGTTGCGCCAAGACAACAAAACCAAGTCGCGTTTGTACCCTTTGCAGGAGACTCGGTACTATCGCCGATTATTCTCAATGACTTGAGCAAAACAGAGCTAAAAGTCACCAGCAAAGACTTGCCGCAGCAGCCGCATAGTAGCAGCGAGCTGGCAGGTAGCTTGCCGGTCTGGCAAAGCATGGGTATTCCTTATTTGGTGGTGGGCAGCACTCGCAGCAATCGCGGTAAAGTCATCACAGAGTATGAGGTCATCGATGTCAAATCAGGTCGGGTGCTACAAGGCAAGCAAAGCCTCAGCGCTGACAACAACAAAGACAGCATGCGCTATGCCGGTCACGTCATCGCTGATAAGGTGTATGAGCTGATCACCGGTACGCCAGGCGACTTCTCAGGACGCATCGCCTATATCGAAGAAGTCGGCACCGGCAAACAAAAAGTCTCACGCCTAAAAGTGATGGATGCCGATGGCGAAAACGCCAAGACCATCACCGAAGTGGCAGGCTCTATCTTCTCGCCTGCTTGGTCTCCTGATGGCAACCGCATTGCCTATGCTATCCAACGCGACCAGTCTTATCCGGTGATTTATATCCAAAACGTGAGTGGCGGCGGTGCCAGCGCACTTACTCCATTTAAAGGCAGCAATCTTAGCCCGTCGTTTTCGCCCGATGGTAGCAAGATACTGTTTTCTAGCAGCTTTGAAGGCAGTGCGCATATCTATGAGATGAGTACCAGTGGTGGTCAGCCCAAAAGACTGACCAACTGGCCAAGCAGCGAGGTACAGCCAAGCTACGCCCCAGATGGCAAATCGTTTGTGTTTGTCAGTGACCGTGCAGGCTTTAATAAGCCGCAGATTTATCGCTATGAGTTTGACTCAGGACGCACGACCAAAGTCTCAAACAGTAGCTATGCCACCAGTCCGCAGTTCAGTCATGATGGCACGCAGATCGCCTTTTTGAGTGGGCGAGCCGCAGCGGTGATGAATAGCAATGGCACGGTGACAGCCAATTTAGGCAATACGGGCATCGATGAAGCGCCAAGCTTTTCGCCAAATGGTAAGCGTGTGGTATATGCCGCTACCCAAGGTGGCAAAGGAGTGCTAATCATCAAGTCCCTAAACGGCGGCGAGTCCTTTGGCAAGTCTGGTCAAGGCGTGATACGCTCGCCTGTTTGGTCAGCCAGTCCGCAATAGACTCTCATATCATCAATCCGCTATAAAAACGATACAGCGAGATGAAACGTTTTTTTATGCCAGCGAGCTACTCGCTTGGATCATAGCCTGGTGGATTGGCGTGTCTTAATTTGGCAACATCGGCGGCGGTCACCGTATCGGTAAACCCATTGAGATCGCTGACCACATATTGCGTGACAGCAGCCATTTGCTCATCGTCCATCATCATATGAAAAGACGGCATACCGCGAAAGCCATTAATCAAGATATCGATAATATAATATTTTGACTGCATCTTGCTGTTATTCGCCAGCGGCGGGTAATATCCTGCCCCGTACGCGCCTTGACCTTCGTGCATATGACAGCCTGCACAGGAGTCGTGGTATAGCTTTTTGCCATCGGTGGTGACAAAAGCATTGGTGCCCTCAAACTTTGCCTCCCATTTACTAAGGCTGGCATCTTGCGTCATACTTGGCAACGAGCTGTCATC
This sequence comes from Psychrobacter sp. L7, assembly GCF_002810365.1. NCBI lineage: Bacteria > Pseudomonadati > Pseudomonadota > Gammaproteobacteria > Moraxellales > Moraxellaceae > Psychrobacter > Psychrobacter sp. L7. The sequence goes on along the minus strand of NZ_NEXR01000004.1, from coordinate 201,780 downwards.
GACGACGTTGATCTTCGGGGCTTTTAGCTCGTCGCGACTCATATAGACACCGCCCCAACTGCCCGTATTGCGGCTGGCTTGATAATCTGGAGCAAGGTCAGCTTCTTGTACACTGGCCACCGTTTCCACATCATCTGCTTGCTGGCTACAGCCCATTACCACCGCGCCACTCATCACACTCAGCAACATCACAGGCAGCATTTTTGATGTTGTATTCTCCCTGATTGTTTTTTTTACGATTGCATTGTCCATGATAGCCTCTGAATTTTATTGTTATCAATATTAACCAAGCATTTTTGCTTTTTTATGCAGGCGATTGGCGGCGTCTATGCCAGATAAAATAGCGCCTTCTTGCCATGCTGGGATATGAGAGCAATGCTCGCCAGTTAGGACGATACGATTGTCTATGCTGCACAGCGTATCGTAGTGCTGTTTGCGGCTAGATTCGCTCCAGATACCATAACAGCCCAAAGTCCACGGAATGCGATGCCAGACCACTGATGTCCCAGCACGAAACTCTTTGGGATACTGTGGGTGGATGTACTTACCATAAGCCAGCGCGACATTGATGCGCTCCTGCGGCGTTAGGGTATTAAACTTATAAGAAGTCGCACCAAAGCCATACGCCCCTAATAAAACGCCTGTGCCATCCTTAAACATATCCTCAGAAGGATAAGCGATTTGGGTAATTGGCATATTGGTATAAGTTAAGCCGCCATAGATCCACTCATCCTCTTCCCAAAAACGGCGCTTAAACTCTAAACCGACTTTATAAGAAGTATCATAAGGCACCGCCGCCATCGCCTGCTTCATAGGCTTTGAGACATTGATATCAAGCTGGGTCAAAACGGTCAGAGGAATATTGCAGACACACCAATCCGCCCGTACCGTCTTCACTGCCCCCTCTGGGTTATTGCTATCTACATAGCTGACCGTCACACCCGTCTCATCTTGGTGAATCTTAGTGACCTTGGCATTAAATTCGATCATATCGCGGCACTCACGCGTAAAGGCGTCGCCTATCTTACCCATGCCACCCACTGGCTGAAACATCGTGGGCTGATGCGCATATGTCATATGATTGCTATAAATATCAGACCACATGCCTGAGTCTAGTATCTCACTCATCGGTAATGGTTTTGAGGGTGTCTCTGTCGGCATAAGTCCACCGCCTGGCAAGACGCTATAGCCGCGGTGCTTGCTGGTGGCATTGCTCGCGCGATAACGATAGTCTTTGTCCAGCACGCCCCAACCTTTTAAGCCTTCTAGTAGCTTTTCTTTATCTTCGGTATTGACTGAGCGATCCAGGCCGCCGACGTTGACCACCTTGGACATCAGCTCTGCGATATTGCCTTGAATATCGTTTTTGACATCCCCTAGACGCTGAGGGACACCGCCGAAGTGATTGGTCCGATGCAAGTAAGCTCGATCATTGGTTTGGATAAACGGCTGCATTTCTACGCCAAATTTTTTGCAGTAATGAAACACTGCATAATGATGGCTCGGTAATCGCCAAGGCCCACCATTAAAATAATTGCCTTCTTCAAAGTCGCATGTCACTTCCGCACCGCCAAGCTCGGTATATCTATCTCCGCTATTTAGCGTCCAGCTACGCCCGCCGCCGCGGTTTTGAAACTCCAAAACCTTGACATTATAGCCTGCCTGACGCAGCTCATAAGCGGCCGTCAGACCACCCAAACCTGCTCCAAGGACGATAATACTAGCGCCCGGAGGTGCCCCTTCAAGCTCCATGGATTCTTGAAATGTCGACTCAGAGGCAAACCCTAGCGTGGTCATCGCCTGATACATCGCCGTTGCTCCGGCTGTTTTACCGATCATGGAGAGCAATTGGCGCCGTGTTGGGGATTGGAGCATGTCTTTCATAATCATATCCTTAAAGTTGGTGCATGACGGTCCGCTTGTGGTTTTTTGCTCTGTGTGGCACCGCCAGTTTGAGTATTGATAGGCTGTTTCCCTATAAAGCTATCAGCTTGGTAGCAGACTGATGATGCTACTATGCGATACTCAGCGTGTGCGCGGCCGTCTGCCCTATTATTATTTGTGATTGGTTTTGCTAAATAGTCTGGCGTTACTTAGTAGCATCCATGACAAAAGACAGCAAGGTTACGGATGGCGTCTTTTGCGCATGATGGCTCGTATTATGAATATGATGAGCAAAATCGCCACAATGATGCCAATAATCGCCAGCAAACCTGCGTATTTTATTAAAAACGGCTGCTCATTCCCGGTCGACGCAATACGTTCGACATCAGCAGCACTGACGTCGCTGTCTGTCAGTCCGCCGAAGTTTACGCGCACATAATTGGCGATACTAGCAACCTGCTCACTATCGAGCTGGTCGGCAAACCCAGGCATAATCGGTGAGGTATTGGTGCTGCCGACTACCCCATGCAAGATGATATTGACAAGCGCGTCAGGGTTATCACGGCGAATACTGCTCAGACCAACGATAGGAGAATACTGAGCATCCGGTTGACCATAGCCATTGATACCATGGCAGCTACCACATGTCGCTAGGTACAAAGACTCAGGCGAATTACTGCTATTGCCCGCACCTGCTTTGGCCTGAGCCAGATAATCTTTTTGTGCCAAAAGATCATGAGTGATCGAGTCATTGATAGGGGTTGGCAAGCGTGCCACATCGACAGCTGATACTTTGTCATCTGTCTGCACCGCTGGGATGGCTTTTAGATAAGAGGCGATCGCGCTTAAATCTTCGTGTGTGAGGTACTGCGTACTATGAGCCACGGCCTCGCCCATCGGACCGCCAGCATACGCTCGCTGATCGAGCTCCCCTGTCCGTAGATAGGTGATGATATCCTGCTCACTCCAACTGCCGATACCGCTTGACTCATCAGGGGTGATATTGGGTGCATACCAATGCCCGAGCTGGGCACCAGATAGGTATTTTTCTTTATCAAACCCCATGGTACTGTTACGCGGCGTATGACAAGTACCGCAATGCTCGAGATTATTTACCAAATACTCACCGCGCTGCTGCGTTGGGCTCAGGCCTTCACGGTTTTCGGTCGATGGCACGTTTAAGAAGTTCCAGCCCAACATTAGGGCGCGGATATTAAAGGGAAACGGCAAATCAGTCTTTTGTTTGGGCGCCTCATCGACAGCGGGCACCGTTTGCAAATACGCAAATAGTGCCTTGATGTCTTCATCCTTCATACCATGATAAGAGGGATATGGCATAGCAGGATAAAGCATATGCGTAGGAGCACGGCCTTTTTGCAAAGCATTTTTTAGGTCTTTTTCGGTATAATCACCGATGCCATGACGTTTTGAGGGGGTGATATTGGTAGAGTAAATATCTCCCATGGGAGTCTCTATGGCGGTCCCACCTGTATAGTCCTCGCCGTGACAGGCCATACAGTCAGCCGCCCGTGCGATATAAGCGCCGCGATTGACCAGCTCGCTATTGGCGGGGCTGACATTGGGCAAGCTGGCATTTGGTAGGGTGGCGCGGGCAACGTTACTGCCTTGCGCCATGACGGTACCAGAGGTCATACCGATGACGAGCATCGACAACATCATAGACAGTGGCTTCATAATATCCTCTTATAGCTGGCATCTAGTTTTAATGATTTAATATTTTTAATTCACTAAGATGTTTTCATTATTGTTATCTTTTAATATTGGCTTCCTGACGTATCTTAAAAATCCATTTCTCCAGCATATGACTTATCAAATAATTTTTGACCAGATAATATAGTCAATTCATTCTAAAAATGACATAGCGCTGCTGGGATGAATTTTGCGCAGCCTCTGTGATAACAGCACGCAAGTAAAATTTATACCAGTAGCGCATTTAGATTTATAACAATTTTAATTTGAACTGACTATACATCTGCGTTGACCATCACTTATTTGGCACTGTACATCTTCTTTAAAGCAGCAGATAACACACTCATGGCCAGTATATTGCGCTTAGTTGTTATCTTTTACTGACTAATATCTTTTACTGATTAATATCTGGTCTAAATCAGCGTTATAAATGGTTACTCGATACTCTCTACTCCCTTACTAATGTAAAGCTATTTTTCTACTATTGCTTGCGTAGTAACTTATTACCTCCATTTTTTTACAAAAGTTAAAAAAACCACCTGCGCCAACTCGCTGTATTTTTTAAATAATATATAAAAAAATATTTTATAAAACAATTCAGAAATATAACATCAAAAACAATAGCTTATCTTAAACATTCATTTTTATATTTTATTAAAACGCGCCATAATCTTGTATAATGCTAAAAAACTGGCGTTATTTTTTACTTTGTCCTGCCTTTACTGTACATAATAGATACATTGCTGGATGCTGTATCCCCTATCAGACCTGTTATACAGTGATATCGCTTGCTTGTTTGTCGCAGGCAGGGCTCTTTTTGAGATTTTATTATGAAGTCACTATTTGCTTTATTGAGCATGACGATGCTGCTATCAGGCTGCCAGTCGTTTCAGTTTGTCGAAAGTCCTATTCCTGTTGTCTCTGCGCCTACCACTCTGCACGCTCACGTTCATGAGGCCAAATAAAAATCTCTATAGTCGATTGGGTATAAAACCAAAAAAAGCAGACAACATTGGCTGTCTGCTTTTTGGGTACTATTTAAGTTCAGAGAAAATAATTTGCTTTAAGAAAGGATAATCACTGATACTCGAACCATCCTCAAACCGATAGAATCAGTTTAAAATAACATTGTTAGAAATGTATGATGCGCCGCTTCTGTGGGTGCAGCACGCACATAAAACTTGTACCAGTAGCGCCCTGTCATCTTTAGAATAAATCGACTGTATGATATAAACAGCCATATGATATGGCAAAGCTGATACTAGGGTCTACTATCGGCTGGCTGATGTTTGATAATAGTCTTAGCCAAATGATTACCAAACCAAATAGCGGTATCGATATCGCCGGGTCCTGGCGTCGTTTCAGGCGGCCCATCAAGCGACTGGGTCATCAAGCCCAAAAAGCTCGACAAACGGTTGAGGTCTGTCGCTTCGTGGCCCGTTGGCATCAGCGGCAAGCCAATCCAGTTCATACCATGCTGCATCGCATACAAGGATATCTGCTGTAAGACTGCGAGCTTATCCCCGCTTAAACCGCCCGAGTTGGCAAAAGCGGCAGCCCACTTGCCTTCCCATTTTCGGTGGTACCAGCGCTTTGAGGTCTCGTCCATAAAGGTTTTGAACTCAGCGGTGACACTGCCCATATAGACCGCACTGCCAAATACCAACAAATCTGCCTGATCAACAAACGCCCAATCGATGTCGTGCACATCAATCGCGCGTGCCTGATCGGCGGGCAACTGAGTACGCGCACCTTGTACGATCGCTTCTGCGACGCGCTTGGTATGACCATAGTTACTATGATAAATAACCGCCATCGTTACGTTAGGCGGGCTTTGGGGAGCGGCAGCTTTGGTTGATGTGTTCATACAAACTCTATAATGATAAATAAAAAAACGAAAATAAATAAAGGCCAAATCAGTGACCAATTAAACAGCGTATCGTCTATGACATCTCGCTGCCCGTATGGCTCACAGCGCCACGCACGATAATCAGCGCCATCCGCCCAGTCGCAGGCTGCTGCAAGTGGGTTTGCCGACGATAGGAGTAATAGTGCGAGTCGGCATAGCTGCAGCTAATCGGCGCTTTGTTTGCTAGGTTCACGCCCGCATGGCTGAGCTGGTCGGCGGCTATCTTAGGCAAATCTAGTGTGATCTTATCTTTACAGGCAGCAGAATCGGTGGTTTGATGCGCCGCTGACGTGGCCACATACAACTGATCAAAACGCTCCGTACCGCTTAGGGTATGCGCAGGTAATGCCTGACTGTCTCGGCATCCTGCCAGTAGCTTGTCTCGCACGCGGCTGTCTACTTCGTAGTTGGCTTGGCTGATACACACCCCTATCCACGCCTGAATTTCTCCTGCCTGCGTAAAGCACTGCACCGCCGCTGGAATGACACCGCCCGCCAGCCCTTGCCAACCAGCATGAATCGCAGCAATCTGACCACTGGTGGGTTGGTACAGTACCACAGGCACACAGTCAGCGGTCATGATAGCCAGCCCTAACCCTGCTTGTTGACTGACCATGGCGTCCGCTGCCGCGGGCTGCATACTTAGCGGACAAGCATCGACATCATAAATATGCTTGCCATGAACCTGATCGACCCAATGCAAACGCTTAATATAGCGGCCTTGGGCACGGTCAGTCGCTAAAGCGTCAACTGGCCTGAGCTGCTCGTTGATGGCTGCCAATACGCGCATGCGGTTGCCTAGTACCCTAACTGCATGATCATTGACATGCAGGCCTAAATTCAGCGCACCGTAGTTTGCCTGAGCAGTTGATTGCTGGCTTTGATATAAATCACTACTAATATCTGTATCTGTCTCAAGACAAGCGGCCGTTTGAAAGACCACCACATCATCAATGTGTGCCAGCACTGTCATTGGCAGGTTTTTTGTCATAGCAGCTTCCTGTCTCTTAGCACGCGTTAACAATAGTATGACGGTTACTCGTCATCGTAACCATCACTTAATACCGAAATAAGCGTTTGCATGTCTTCTGGCAGCGGTGTGGTGACTTCGATATCCTCGCCTGTGGTCGGATGGACGAACCCTAACGCATAGGCGTGCAAAGCCTGACGCGGAAAGCTACTAATCGCTTGACGCTGGGCATCGCTTAAACCTGCGCGTAATTGACGACGCCCGCCATAGACACGGTCACCAACTATCGGATAAGTAATATGACTCAAATGCACACGTATTTGGTGAGTACGACCCGTCTCCAGACCGACGTCTAATAGACAGTAGTTTTCATTCAGCGGGGTCACCTCTAACAAATGAGTGACCGCCTCACGCCCTGCTGTCATCACAGTCATTTTTGTACGCTGATTACGGTGGCGACCGATTGGCGCATCGATACGGCGATGACGTAGCAGGCTTGCCGCATCTCCTGCGACCACGCACTGATAATGACGATAGACAGACTTGTCTTTTAACTGTTCCATCAAGGCCATTTGGGCAGGTTTGGTTTTTCCTATCAGTAGTAGCCCTGAGGTGTCTTTATCGATACGGTGCACCAGACCTGCACGCGGCAGATGGTGCTGCTGAGGATAATGATACAGTAACGCATTGACCAAGGTGCCCGTCTGATTGCCCGCGCCAGGGTGGACAACCATACCGACAGGCTTGTCAATCACCAGCACATCATCATCTTCGTAGACGACATCGATGGCGATATTCTCTGGTTGATCTTCGCTGTGCTGCTGCAAAGTCGTGGACAGATGTAGCACATCTTCAGCTTTGACACGTATTTTGGGTTTTTGGACTTGGCCATTGTGTAGCAGGCTACCATCACTGATCCAGCCTTGTAACTGCACTCGCGAAAAATCCGTAAAGACTTGAGAAGCCAGCTTATCAATACGCAGACCAGCCTCATCTTCTGTGACAGTATGGGTCACATTCACCACGGCTTGGTCAGCGGCTGGCGCATCATCATCCTCACTATCGTCAATGACATCACCATTGTCGCTGTCATCGCTGTCATCGCCCTCTTCATACGCGAATATCTCGCTGTCTTCGGGCTCTGCGTCCTCTGCTGCTACACTAGCATGTAACGGCTCATTGAGTGTCATCTGCGTGTCATCAGTTGGCTTACTATCATTCAAAACATCATTTGGCATCGGGTTAGGTGACTCTTGCGCTGTTGAATCAGTCATGAGCGAGTGATTCGATATTGGATGGGTGGAAGGGTTTGTCATAGCATCATTATTCATCATATGGTCATACCGCTGACATAGGCCGATAAGTCGATTTTGTCAGGCGGTCTTTATCTGCTTTCTTTATTTACTGTGGATATACTTTGGCTCAGATACTCTGATAAAGCCCTATATTAACTGCCTGTTACAGGCTATCGTTCGTTCAAAATAATATGTCATTTTTAAAGTGTATCGACTATCACCAAAGCACTGACCTCACAAAAAAAAGCAAAAACAATATCATCATAGTGTATCATGCTCAGCGCCTAAGCCCTATAGATGCAGTACAGTATCTGTCAGATTTTGCGCCTCATAGGTCAGTCAGCAATATCGCTTAACTCTCTGAAATATAACATGGCTGTAATTTACTGTATATTTACCATCGTCAGGGATATTGCTTATCGCTCGCTAAGGCCGCTCATGCTAAACTGCAAAAATCATCGAGGGTCTGCTATATTGTCGGTGTCGAGCAGGCGCAGCACAAGCACGCAGCCGCCAAAACATGGCATGTATGGTGATGAGCATAAAGATAAACCATAGACGAAGCACAAGTTATTATATAAAGTAAACCATATTTTGCTGTATGCTATGGGGCTGTCTTTTGATATTGGCATGCTCAATAACAGACCATGAGCCGGTGCCTAAGCATCGTTTTTTATTATTAACCTTTTATATTATATAGCATGGTAGCGCCGCTACTATTATGCGTCCTGTGTCGGAGAAAAAGTATGCAAGCTGTTGGCAATACGTTTATCAAACTGTCCTCAATCACCCTACTGGCGCTGAGCGTAAATCTTGTAGGTTGTCAGACCTTTAAAAATCTGACTGGCGGCAAAGACGTCGACGCGGTAGAAACGGCAGAAAAATCCGAGCAAGCTTACTATAACGATGCGATTACTCAGATTGATAAAGGACGCTATACTCAAGCGATCGAAGATTTGACCAATTTGCGCACTTTTTATCCCACCGGTCAGTATGCAGAGCAAGCGCTGCTCGACATGATGTATGCCCAATACGAAAGCGGCAAATATGAGATGGCGGCGGCCAGTGCTGAGCAGTTTATTCGTCTGTATCCTTCTAACCCACAGGTCAGTTACGCTTACTATGTGCGCGGCGTCGCCAATATGCAAGGCTCATCTGAGGGTCTTAAGCTGTTTAAGCTCAATCAAGCCGAACGTGATACGGCCTATTTCCGTCTGGCCTTTGCCAATTTTCAAGAGCTTATCAACAAATACCCAAACAGCCCATATACGCCAGATGCCGTGCAGCGCATGACGTTTATTTATAATCAGTTTGCCGAAAGTGAGATGAGTGCAGCCAGCTGGTATATCGAGCGCGAAGCCTATGTGGCAGCAGCCAACCGTGCCAAATGGGTGTTTCAATACTATCCACTCAGCGAATCTATTCCAGAAGCCATCGCTGTCCTTGCGTATAGCTATGACAAGCTTGGCATGACCGACTTGGCAAGTGAATATAAGACACTGTTGCAGATCAACTACCCCACGTGGCTGACTCGTGATGGCCGCGTGAAGCTAAGCACCAAACGCGACCGTAGCTGGTTTAATAAGTTTACCTTTGGTCAGCTTGGACGCTCAGGCATGAAAGACACCTCGGTGGCGACAGGTGAATACAATGGCGCAACCAAAACCCAATTAGTGCGCAATGCCCATCAGCTCAGATTGCCCGCGAACAACACAGCAAATACCAATACAGCGCCAAGCAGCGCATCGACTAGCAGCGCGCCTACCCGTAATCGCGGTATCAATATAGGTCTGGGCTTACCTGAAGCTGAAACGGAGCGCGTGACCGATCAAGCCAGCACAGGCTCTACCGCCAGAGAAGCAAACGTCGATCCGCAAAACACCAATCCAGTACGCCGTACGACACCCGTAGAGTAGGCTGTTTTTTTAGCCCACAGTCTCTGACATCATAAAATAAGGTCAACACATTGTTGGCCTTATTTTTCTGTTTTTGTATGATAGCCAGACGCGCATAAACGCATATAGACACATATATCCATCAAAACCACTGACCTATGGTAAACTGTTTTTTGTATGAGCATCCCTAACCATATCCTTGAGCAACTAAACAGCCAAGCTGACTTGATCAGCATCATTGGTCGTCATACCACGCTCAAACGTGCAGGTAATGAGTATAAAGGCTGCTGCCCCTTTCATGGCGAAAAATCGCCGTCGTTTTATGTCAATCCACAAAAAAACATCTATCACTGCTTTGGCTGTGGTGTCGGTGGCAATGCCATCAGTTTTTTGCGTGATTATGAGAGCCTTACCTTTATTGAGGCGGTCAATGAGCTATCCAAACAAACGGGCATTGAAGTCCCGCAAGAAGAACAGCGAAATGTGAGCTATCAGCGCACCAAGCAGCCGCCTACTACTAAATCAGCGGCGCGGCCAATTAGCAAGTCACAAGCTGACAACCCCTCGTCACCACATAGGTCTTTTGATAATCAAGAGCAAGCAAACCATACCCACTATGCCGAACAGCCCGACCAAGCTCGCCATGGCTATGACGATTATCCACCCTTAGCAGCCTATGACTTGGCCCCTTATGCAGCAGAGGACTATGGCTCAGACTACCCAAACGACGCCAGCTACCCGCCCGCTTGGCTAAGCGACTCAGATAGTGGCATGGGTTTTGATAGTGTCAACAGTATCAATGACGGGGCGCTTGACCAAGAAGGCAACTTGTACGACCTGCTCGAACAAATCCAGCAGTTTTATCAGCGCAATTTGACCACACATCCGCATGCCAAGCATTATTTTTTGTCACGCGGTATCACAGAAGATACATTTGAGACCTTTGGTCTTGGCTACGCGCCCTTTGGCTGGCAGCACCTTGAACATCAGTTCCCGCAGGATATCGAAGGCCTAAAAGCCCTAGGACTGGTGCGGCAGTCTGAGTCTGGCCGCGACTACGACCTACTACGTGATCGAGTGATTTTTCCGATTCGAGACAACCAAGGGCGCACCATCGGCTTTGGCGGTCGAGCGCTCGATGACGAGGTAAAACCCAAATACATCAACTCCTCAGACTCGCCTGTATTCCATAAGCAGCATGTGCTATATGGTTACTATGAGTCTCGCCAGCAGCGCGCCGACAGCTGGCTGGTGGTCGAAGGCTATATGGATGTCATAGCCCTCTACCAAGCTGGCATCTATGGCGCGGTGGCGTCCATGGGCACCGCCATTAATGAAAGCCAGATATCGCGATTACTAACGCTCAACCCGACCCTCACCCTGAGCTTCGATGGCGATAGCGCAGGACAAAAAGCGGCTTGGCGCACCCTTGAGGTAGCACTGCCGGTACTCAGTGACGACAAAGAGCTGCGCTTTTTGACCCTGCCCAATGGCCATGATCCTGATACCTTTATCAAGGCTCAGGGCAGCGATGCCATGCGCGAGCAAATCATAAACGCCATGCCATTGTCGCAGTATATTTTTGCCTATCTCAGTGAGCGCCACGATTTATCCTTGGCAGAAGGCAAAGCCAAGCTGATGTCGCAAGTACGCTCATTGACCGCGGCATTGCCTAAAGGCAGTAGCTTTCGTTACTTGCTAAACAACGATATTTACCAAAAGCTTGGCGGCAGACGCAACCAAAACAAAGACGCCAAAGACGCGCTGCTAGATTTTGATGGTGAGATGACCATCAGCCAGCAGTTGCAGCTGTGTTTTTTGTTTCAGCCGCGGGCGTTGCTCGATGACCCGATAGAGTCGATTTGGCGGCAGGCAGGTATTCATGATTTACAGCTACCTGCCCATATCAGACAAAAAACCTCAGCCGATACCCTGCGGCCTTTGGCGTGGCAAGACTTGCAAGATAACGAATTGCTGGATATTGTCAGTACCATCACGCGCTGCTTAAAGTACTTGCCTGCAGATGTAAACGCGGCAGCTCATTTTGTCATGTCCAATGTCCAGCCCGGCACGCAAGAAAACCTAAGCCGTAGCTGGAGCGGTTTTTATCGCGCCTTGACGGCTCGCAATATCTTAAGCCTCGATGGTCTCATTGAAGAGCTGGTCAGCCAGCTACTTGAGCGCAGCATGAAGAAAAAAATACAAGATTTGATAAAAAACCCTGACCATATCAAGCTGGCGATTGTCCGTAAGCAGACCCAGCTGCTAAATGACTGGCTACGCGCGCAGCAAGCAGAGCAGTCAGCACAGATGACCACGGTCTAGGGTTGATTGATGTATGGGGGATGACAGCTTTGAAAATGTCATTTTTAAAAATAATGGCATTTAAAAATGCCTCTTTAAAATAATAATTAGACCTACTAAAGACCGCTGGTTTTTATTAAAAAAGCACATCCCCTTTAAAAGCAAGGCCGCCGCCCCCACTACTAGTGATTATGCCAAATAGCCGGCGCACGACTTGATGAGCGGCTAAATAAAAAGACCGCAAATAATCGGTAAAAAACCGTTGGCCACCATCACTACCTCGTGCTTGATGACTGCGGTCTGTGGTAAACTGTGGCGCTGCGTATTGACAGCCTTGTTTGCTATCTGCCGATTGGCAGGTGTCTTTAGATAGATTTTAGGGCGCATTCTCATTTTTTAGCCCATTTATGTGACTATCGACTGAATTGAGGGTATGTCCTAGTACCGATATTACGTCTTGTTTTAACACTTGACGTTTTTTGAGTTTTTAGCTGTTTTTAGCAAAATTATTGTAGTGTTTTGAGCCTTTATTCATATCCACTCATTTTTGATATTATTGACAACCTCTACGCCCTATTTTGATCATTCCATTGATAAGATCAACGCACCCCGTAAGCGATAGTGAGTCACAATATAAAAATGTCCGATGCAAGTAAGCGAGTATTTATGAACGATAAGTCAGTTTCCAAGTCCACATCTCAACTGGCCACCTTAATCCAAATGGGTAAAGAGCAGGGGTATCTAACCTATGCTGAGGTGAATGACCAACTGCCAGACTCTATTACCGAAAGCGATCAAATCGAAGATATTGTGCAAATGCTGACAGACGTTGGTATCAAAATCTTCGAATCTGCGCCTGATGCCGATGACATCTTGATGAACGATGATTCAAGTGATGATGACATGGCAGCAGACGAAGCAGCGGCTGTACTCGCCTCTGTTGAGACTGAGCCTGGTCGTACCACTGACCCGGTGCGTATGTATATGCGCGAGATGGGTACGGTCGATCTGTTGACCCGCGAAGGCGAGATTGCCATCGCCAAGCGTATCGAAGAAGGTATCCGCGACGTGCAGCATGCCATGGCTTACTGGCCGGGTACGGTGCAGTTCGTCCTTGACGAGTATCAAAAAGTCCAAGATGGCGAAAAAAAACTCTCTGATGTCATCACAGGGTTTTTAGACCCTGAAACCGAAGAGGACAAAATCGCCGCGCAAGAAGCCAAAGACGCAGCAAAAGAAGAGCGCGAGCGCATCAAAGAAGAAAAAGAAAACCCGCCACCTATCAAAGCAAAAACCAATGCCAAACTGGCATTAGATGACGACGATGAAGAAGACGAAGACGACGTCGAGGAAGAAGCGGAAGAAGAAACCAGCGGCCTTGATCCAGAAGAAGTCCGTCTGCGCCTAGAAGAGATCGAGCACTTATTTATCAAAGCCAAACAAGCCTTGCTTGATTATGGCCGTGGTAGTGTCGAAGCAGATGCTGCCTATGCGCTATTGGCTGAGCGTTTTATGATGCTCAAGCTCAATAACCGCCTATCAGATCAAGTCATGGCCATCATGCACGATGTCTATGACGATGTGCGTAAGCTGGAGCGCCAAATCATGCGTTTGGTGATTCGCCGTGGTCGTATGCCGCGTGACGAGTTCCGTAAGACCTTCCCTAGCAACGAAACCAACGTCGATTGGCTCATTGAGCGTATCAAAGGTAAACCTGCGTTTGCCGGCACCCTAGAAAAAGTCGCCGACGATGTAATTTTATTGCAGCGCCGCATTCGTGACTACGAGCAGAAGCTCGACATGAAAATCCACGATATGAAAGACGTTGCCCGCCGTATGGCCGTCGGTGAAGCAAAAGCGCGCCGCGCCAAAAAAGAGATGGTCGAGGCCAACCTGCGTCTGGTCATCTCTATCGCCAAAAAATACACCAACCGTGGTCTACAATTCTTGGACTTAATTCAAGAAGGTAACATCGGTCTGATGAAAGCGGTCGATAAGTTTGAATATCGTCGTGGTTATAAGTTTTCGACCTATGCAACATGGTGGATTCGTCAGGCGATTACCCGCTCTATCGCTGACCAAGCGCGTACCATCCGTATCCCTGTGCACATGATTGAGACCATCAACAAGATAAACCGTGTCTCACGTCAGCTGCTACAGGAGATGGGACGCGAGCCGACGCCTGAGGAGCTAGGCGAACGCTTAGAGATGGACGAAGTTAAAGTCCGTAAAGTGCTCAAAATTGCCAAGGAGCCGATCTCGATGGAGACGCCTATCGGTGATGACGAAGACTCGCACCTAGGTGACTTTATCGAAGATGGTACCATCTCAAGCCCTGTTGACGATGCCACAGCAGCTGGCCTACAAGAAGCCACGCGTGATGTATTGGGCAATCTCACCGAACGTGAAGCGCGCGTGTTAAAAATGCGCTTTGGTATCGATATGCCAACCGATCACACACTAGAGGAAGTCGGCAAGCAGTTCGATGTCACCCGTGAGCGTATCCGTCAGATCGAAGCAAAAGCCCTGCGTAAACTGCGCCACCCTTCGCGCTCTGAGCATCTGCGCTCTTTTTTAGAGAACGACTAAGTTATCAGGGATATACGGAGTCTAGCTAATAGATTTCGAGTATTTGCTAACACTAAACTTGCTAACATAAAAAAGCTGAGTATATCTCAGCTTTTTTTGTGTCTACACATTGTGTCGCTCTAGGGGTGTTGGACATCAGACAGCTTTTGCCCATTCATCAATAAAACGTCTTTGCATCTCATCATCTATCCTCTCAAAAGCACTTAATTCAAAAAATTATTGCCTTTATGTATTATTGAGCGTATAACTACCTACCGTTCGGTAGTTATACAACTTAATAGTGAATAGTACAATTTTATGAATCAGCAAACGCATATAAAACACATCAGTACCCAAACCGTCATCTCTCTTGCCATCATCGTGGCGCTCGGCCCAGCAGCGATTGATATGTACTTGGCTTCTATGCCAAACATGGCAAGAGACCTCCAGACCTCCTACGCCACTACTCAAATCACTTTAACCGTTTTTCTCATCTTTATGGGCTTAGGGCAGTTGGTTTTTGGCCCTGTCTCTGACGCCATCGGGCGCATCACACCATTGTTTATAGGGCTGCTCGCATATATCGGCGCTTCTGTATGGGCGATGTGGTCGCACAGCATCGAGAGCCTAATTTTTGCCCGTATTCTGCAAGGTCTTGGCGCGTCGATGGCTATCGTGGTGGTGATGAGCATGGTGCGTGATCTCGTCGATGGGCCAAAAGCGGCGCAGATTTATGCAGTACTAAATACCATTGTGGCGCTTGGCCCCATTGTGGCACCCGCCATCGGTGGTATCGTTGGCGCGCATCATGGCTGGCGCGGCGTGATGTTTATTTTGGCGGCATTGGGCCTGCTGGTGCTTATCAACACTCTCATCCAAATCAAAGAAACCTTACCAAAAGACCAGCGTATTCAGTTAAATATAAAAAACATCACGAGCATTTATGTCGGTATCTTAACAAACAAAACCTTTGTCTTTAATTTGTTTGCTCTATCTGCGGTGTATTTCTTTTTGTTTGCTTATATTGGCGGCTCTGCGTATGTCTACCAAACTGATTACGGCCTGAGCCTAGAGCAATTTGGCTTTGTCTTTGGTTTGACCAGCATCAGTCTGATTTTGGGCGCATCCTCTACCGCGTATTTGGTCAAAAAAACATCGTCATCGCATCTGGCCCTAATCGGCGCTGGGGTCATGATGCTCGGCAGTACCGTCTGTATCGCAGCCTATCTACTATCGCTGGGTTTGATCGGTATTGTAACTGGCATTGCTTTAGGACTCTTCGGTCTTGGCGTACTAGAGGCGACATTGATGGCGATTGCGATGGACTCACAGCGTAGCGCTTTGGGGTCGAGTGCGGCTTTATTGGGCGCCATTCCTATGTTACTCTCATCGACTGCCACACCCATCGCTGGACAATTGGTCGAGAGTCATACGTTATATTGGTTGCTCTTGCTAGGGGCTATGGGACCGATAATTTTGGCATTGGTATATCTGGGCTTGAAGACTCAAAAGCCACACACCACTGCCGCGACTCCATCATTAGAGGAGGCTTATGCAAAGCCATAAACCGCGCTCAAGCGCAAAGCTGCGTATTATAGATGCCGCGTTTGCGCTTTTTTTTATGCATGGCTATGAGGGCGCGTCACTCAGTGACATTGCCAAGGCTGTGGGTATCCGCAAAGCCTCGATTTATACGCATTTTGCCAGCAAAGAAGCCATATTTTTAGAGTTACTACAAGACGCGCTCGAGTCAGAGTGCGCGTTTGTTAAATCATGCTTTGCAGCAGATAGTGAGCCTTCTGTGCCTGGCGAGGCTTATTGCCACGCGTTTGAAGCGCGTTATGAAAGTGCGATTACCCTGCGGTTTTTAATTCGCATGGCTTATGCGGCGCCTGTACACCTGACCGATAGCAGTGCAGCGACGTTTAATGTCTATATTGCCGCGTTGACTGAGCAAATACAGCAAGCGCTGCAGCCTTATCAGCTCGACTCTGCACAGCTAGCGCTGTATACCGATGCGTATCTGGGCGTGATCGATAGCTTGAGTGTGGAGCTGCTGTATGCAGAAGGACTGTATGAGCGGCGTTTTAAAGCCATGCTCATGCTTTATCACACTGCTATTAAGCAGCTGACAAAAAAATAGATTTTTAAATCTAGGTCATTTTTATATATGGTTATTTGAGCATCACTTGCTAATGGTGGCTGTTCTCGCCTATCATAGAGCGGATTTACTTTAAACGCTATTTTATCGTTATTATTAAAAAATAAACCTTAAAAACAAACCTTGTCGGGGTGCTTTGATTTTTTTGTCGTCAATCAAAATCATGGCTGAGAGTTACCCGCGAACCTGATGCAGTTAGCACTGACGTAGGAAACAAGCGTGCCGATATATAAGTCACATTGACGCCACAATTTGCCAATCTATATTATTTAGACTGGTACATGAGTCATGTCTTTTCACCTATGCGCCCTACGCTTTGCTTACTGGTATTTTATAAAGGTAAGTAAAAACCATGAACTACCAAACACTACGTCACCGCTGCCCTACGTGGGATGACTATATTCAGCATGACTTTGTCAAACAATTGGCCGCCGGCACCCTCGCCCCTGATAGCTTTCGCCACTACCTTGTCCAAGACTACCTATACTTAATTCACTATGCTCGCGTGATGGCGCTGAGCGTGTATAAGAGCGACACGTTGGCACAAATGCGCGTCGGTCAAGCAGGACTAAACGCCATGCTCGATATGGAGATCGGCATGTATCTAGACTTTTGCCGTCTTTGGGACATCCCTTTGCACGAGGTCGAGCACGCGCCTGAATCTGCTGTTACCATCGCCTACAGCCGCTATATATTAGACGCGGCCATGTCAGGCTCGCTGGCGGAGCTGTATGCCGCGATTGCGCCTTGCCTGATGGGTTACGGAGAGATTGGCAAGCACATTAAAGAAGCTGGATTTATCGCCGGCAACCCTTATCAGCCTTGGATTGATGTCTTTTCTAGTGATGACTTTCAGGCCATTACCGCGCAAAACGAAGCACAGATTGACCTGCTATTGGCAGATGCCAGCCCAGCACAGGCCAATAAGTTCCAGCGCTTATTTGACACCGCCGCACGGATGGAAGTCAATTTTTGGCAGCAGGCGTTGGACTTGTCTTAGACTGTACCTTTTATAGTATGATTTATTGACTTTAAATCAGCGATAGTTCTACTCGCATCGTATCTTATACATTCATTTTATTTAATATTGATAATAAAACAACAACCACCCTCAAGGAGAGATTTTATGGCAGCATTTGATGAGCATGCCAGCGCATACGACAGCTGGTTTTTGGACAACCAAAACTTACTGGCCAGCGAGCTAAAGCTGGTGGCGCACTTTTTGGATAAGGACAGCGAGATACTGTCTATCGGCTGTGGTAGCGGTCTGTTTGAGATGCTACTGGCCAAGGATTATGACATCCATATCAAACACGGCATCGAGCCGTCAACAGATATGGCAAAAATCGCTGAAAAGCGCGGCTTGCAAGTAGATATCAGCCCTGCCGAAACCAGTGAGATTGCGCCCAACAAATTTGACATCATTATGTTTAATGGCAGTGTCAGCTATATCAGCGACTTGGACTTATGTATCAAAAAAGCCTTTGACGCGCTAAAGACTGGCGGCAAACTTATCCTCATTGACGTACCAAAAGAAAGCGGTTTTGCCAGTCTTTACAATCTGGCCAGTGCAGTAGATAGCTGGGCGCATCCCCTGCTCGCGCACATCTCCCCTGCCAACCCCTATCCTATCGAGCTGGTCCGCTCTGCCAATTGGCGCACCTCTGATGAAAAAATCGAGCTGATGCAGGCCAATGGCTTTACCGACTTGCAGTACGCACAGACCCTACTGACCCACCCTATGTATGCAAATGACCAAGTACAAGAGGTCATCGAAGGGTATGATCGCGGTGATTATGTGGCTATTTGTGGTTATAAAAAGTAGCTGTGGCCAGAGGCACTTGAATAATACCAGCTGCGCCATCATAAACAGCACAATGTATTTTTATAACAGCGAGGCAACATTATGAGTGACGACCCAAAAGATAACGACCAAAACCCGACTGCTCACCGAGCGGTCAATGTCACTGACCTAACCCCTAATGACGGTGTGCTAAAAGGCAAAAAAACCGATATCCAAAACCCAGAGCTGTGGGACTTTCCGATGAACTACCCGATGAGTATCATCGGTCATGAAGGCGAGCATGAGAGCTTACTTAACGAAGTCAAGCTTATCCTCGGTAGTCAGTTCCCTGATTTTGATTTGGCCTCGATAGATGTCAAACCCTCAAAAACAGGCCGCTTTCACTCAGCACGCGTCAATCTGTATCTGACCGAGGCTGAGCAAGTAAACACGCTGTATGCTGCTCTTGATAGCGCCAAGACCGTCCGCATGGTGTTGTAGGGCTTTTTGTCACGATAAGCGCTGCTAACCGACGAGCTGATGGACTTTTAAAAAAACCAGTCCGTTTTTCGTCTAAATCGTCACTCATATGGGTGGCGATTTTTTATGGTCTGCTGTACAATCTGCATCCGCATCGTGCAGCTGCAAAACAAGGCCATGGATCAATTTTTTGGGCGACAATAAAAAGTAAATGTCTACCACATTTTTACAAAAAAAATTATCCACGAGGCTATTCGCGCCTAACCCTTATGCCATCACCCTTTGCCAAAATTGGCGGCATCGGCAACCTCTTGGCAACATAGATTGCCACTAAAATCAATATAGCATTTTCAAAAATTTCCCGCTATATTGTGCCTACCTACTAACAAATACGCTATATGTAGTGCTCAGTGAATTTTTAATTTGCTACGAGTAGCGGTAGAGTTTTGCCTAAAAAAACACCCTACCATCACAAGACAGCTATAGCGTCACAAAGCATGCCAGCGGGCTATTTCCGCTTCGCATCACAATAAGCAATCAACTTAAGAGGGCAACATGACACACATCGACAAGATCAAAGTGACCAAACGTGACGGACGATTAGAGCTTATTGATTTGGATAAAATTCATAAGGTAATCGAATGGGCTGCTCATGACTTGGATAATGTGTCTGTCTCACAAGTTGAGCTAAAGTCGCATATTCAGTTTTATGAAGGCATCAAAACCCGTGACATTCACGAAACCATCATCAAGTCTGCCGCAGATTTGATCTCTGAAGAGACGCCTGATTATCAGTATCTGGCCGCGCGCCTTGCTATCTTTCACTTACGTAAGATTGCGTATAACAAATTTACCCCGCCGCACCTATTTGATCATGTGACGACACTGACAGAGGCAGGCAAATACGATGAGCATATCCTAGCCGACTATAGCCGCGCAGAGTTTGACGAGTTAAACGAGTACCTCGACCACTGGCGCGATATGAATCTTGCCTACGCTGCGGTTGAGCAAATGGCAGGCAAATACCTCGTACAAGATCGCGTCACCAAGCGCGTTTATGAAAGCCCGCAGTTTTTGTATATGCTGGTCGGTATGTGCCTGTTTGCCAACTACGACAAGGCCAGCCGCTTAAGCTATGTCAAACGCTTTTATGATGCGACCTCACAGTTTAAGATTTCCCTACCAACGCCTATCATGTCGGGCGTGCGTACGCCATCTCGTCAGTTTAGCTCGTGCGTCTTGATCGAATGCGGCGATAGCCTAGACTCTATCAATGCCACCACCAGCGCCATCGTGCGTTATGTGTCACAGCGCGCTGGTATCGGCATCAACGCTGGTCGTATCCGTGCCCTTGGCAGCCCTATTCGTGGCGGTGAAGCGCAGCATACTGGCTGTATTCCTTTTTATAAGCTGTTTCAAACTGCGGTGAAGTGCTGCTCACAAGGCGGCGTACGCGGCGGTGCTGCAACACTGTTTTACCCACTATGGCATCTAGAAGTTGAGTCGTTACTCGTCCTCAAAAACAACCGCGGCGTCGAAGACAACCGCGTCCGTCATATGGACTATGGCGTGCAAATCAACAAAACACTATATACTCGCCTGATCAAAGGCCAAGACATCTCGCTGTTTTCGCCCTCGGATGTCCCAGGCTTGTATGATGCGTTTTTTGAAGATCAGGACAAATTTGAAGCGCTATACACCCAGTATGAGCAAGACCCGAGCATTCGTAGCCGCCAGATCCCAGCCTCTGAGCTGTTTAGCTTGATGATGCAAGAGCGCGCCAGCACTGGCCGTATCTATATCCAAAACGTCGATCATTGCAACACCCATAGCCCGTTTGACGCGACCGTCGCACCGATTCGCCAGTCAAACCTCTGTATGGAGATTGCCCTACCGACCAAACCACTTGACAACATCAATGACGAGACTGGCGAGATCGCCCTATGTACCCTATCGGCAGTCAACTTGGGTAAAGTCGAGAGCGTCAGCGACATCGAAGAGCCAGCAGAGCTGATCGTCCGTGCACTAGATGCCCTACTCGACTATCAAGACTATCCAGTCAAAGCCGCTGAAAACGGCAGTATGCGTCGCCGTACCCTAGGCGTGGGCGTGATCAACTATGCGTACTACTTGGCCAAAAATGGCGTGCGCTACTCAGATGATTCAGCATTGGGTCTGACGCATCAAACCTTTGAAGCACTACAGTACTATCTGCTCAAAGCCTCAAACAAATTGGCCAAAGAGCAAGGCGCTTGTCCTGCGTTTAATGAGACCACGTACTCGCAAGGTATCTTGCCGATTGATACCTACAAAAAAGACTTGGATAAAATCTGCCAAGAACCGCTACATCTTGATTGGGAAGCGCTACGTAGGGAGATCACCGAGCATGGCCTACGCAACTCTACGCTAACGGCCTTGATGCCGTCTGAGACCTCAAGTCAGATCGCCAACGCCACCAACGGCATCGAGCCACCACGCGGTCTGGTGTCGATCAAAGCGTCAAAAGACGGTATCCTCAAGCAAGTGGTGCCTGAGATTGACAAGCTAAAAGGTCAATACGAGCTACTATGGCAAATGCCAAACAATGATGGCTATATCAAGCTTGTCTCTATCATGCAAAAATTCGTCGATCAAAGTATCTCGGCAAACACCAACTACGATCCGACGCGCTTTGATGGTCAGCGTGTACCGATGAAGGTACTACTCAAAGACTTGCTCAATGCGTATAAGCTTGGCGTAAAAACCTTGTATTACCATAACACCCGTGATGGTGCCAATGATGCGCAAGCGGATATGGAAGATGATTGCGCAGGCGGTGCATGTAAGATTTAAGCATATGCCTAAACCTGATACCCAGCAGTATTTTGAATAAAAATAAAGGCTCGGCTATAGAGCATGTGACCAAAGGGGTTGCATGTTCTCTGCTAAGTTGTCTTAAAGAAGATAGGTTTTAAAAGGAGTTAACTAAAACAAGGAGGGTAACACTGCGCCAAAAATAAAAAAAAGCCCAGCAAAGCTGTTAATTCAGCATGAGCCAGGCAATCTTACAGCTTAAATCTTTAGATGATATCCTGATATAGATACGGGACGAACACCGATTTTAAACTTTGTTGTACTTCTGAAGGGTACCTGCGAAGTTTAACATTCATAATCACCTCTTGTCTACCTCGGGAATCACTCTTATTTTTCATCATTGATGTTCCTAACGAGGTTATTAAATATGATTTTATATCAACTTGCCATAAAGATTACAGTAGACATTTTAGTATTATTTATTAAATATGCTTTAATCTCTGATATCGGCAAACAGTTCGTAAGCTTTATTTTATCAATATTTAGCTAGCATTTGCAGTTGATAATTTCGAAGTGATAATAGCCTATTGGCTGTTATCATCTTTATACCTAAATGCTAATATTTTTTAAAGCTGTATACTAGATAGAATAATATAAAGAATAAAAATGACGGAGGTCATAGACGTGCAATATACCGCAATCATCAAAGACGGTGGGCTTTTTATCCCAAACGTGTTTTCTGACCTAAACGATGGTAGCTCGCATATCGTACAAGTAGACGTCGACATCGCAGAAGTACGACAGCAGCTAAGCGAGCACACCAGCACAATCGAGACCAAAACACCCAAAAAACCCGCCAAAAGAGCCAATAAAAAGGCTGAGCAAAAACCGCCAAAAAGCACCGATGACGACGGCATAAGTACCCGACGCAAAAGCGCAATCGACGAGCTAGACGCCCTAGACGATGCAGAGCTAAGCGAGATATTCAAAGCCTATATGAATGACGGACAAACCCCAGAACAAATATCGCTAGAAAACCTATAAAACACTCAACTCCGTATAAACCAATAACCGTATTACTGATAAAGGTAGAACAATGACGTACTCGATTTTTTCTCAAACGCCAAACAATGCGCTAACAGAGCCGATGTTTTTTGGTCAGCCAGTCAACGTGGCACGTTATGACCAGCAAAAGCACCCAATCTTTGAGCAATTGATCGAAAAACAGCTGTCGTTTTTTTGGCGTCCAGAGGAAGTCGATGTGTCACGCGACCGTATCGACTTTAGCAACCTCTCCTCGCACGAGCAGCATATATTTTTGAGCAACCTCAAGTATCAGACCCTACTCGACTCTATCCAAGGCCGCAGCCCAAACGTGGTGCTACTCCCGCTGGTGTCTATCCCTGAGCTGGAGACTTGGATCGAGACGTGGTCGTTCTCCGAGACCATTCACTCGCGCAGCTATACCCATATCATCCGCAACATCGTCAATGACCCTGGCGTTATCTTTGACGACATCATGCAAAACGAGCATATCTTGCAGCGCGCCTCTGATATTGCGCAGTATTATGACGATCTGTACCGCAGCTCGCAGCTGTATAGCCTATACGGTGCCGGTACGCACAATATCAATGGCGAGCAAATCACCGTCGATCTAAAGTCACTCAAAAAACAAATGTATCTGTGCATCATGGCGGTCAACGTCCTAGAAGCCATTCGTTTTTATGTATCATTTGCCTGCTCATTTGCCTTTGCTGAGCGTAAATTGATGGAAGGCAACGCCAAGATCATCAAGCTGATCGCGCGTGATGAGGCGCTGCATTTGACCGGCACTCAGCACATGATCAATCTGATGCGTAATGGCCGTGACGATCCTGAGATGGTCGAGATTGCTGAAGCCTGTTATGAGGAAAGTATCGAGATTTTCCGTAAGGCTGCCGAGCAAGAAAAACAATGGGCAGGCTATCTGTTTAAAGATGGCTCGATGATCGGTCTAAACAAAGACATTCTTTGTCAGTATATCGAATACATCACCAACCTACGCATGGAAGCGGTCGGCTTGCCAGCGGCGTTCCCAAATTCAAAATCCAACCCTATCCCATGGATTAATACGTGGCTGTCGTCTGACAACGTACAAGTGGCACCGCAAGAGACAGAGATTAGCTCATACTTGGTCGGTCAGATCGACTCTGACCTATCAGACAGCGACTTTGATGACTTTGAGCTATAGCTGCTGGTTTTGTCGCTTTCTATAAGACGACTATATCAGCGATGTTTATTAAACGCAGATGGGCGCCTCGTGCGCCCTATACAGATAAGGTAACGCTAAAAAGACATTTAAAGAGACTGGCGCACGATCACCAGTGAATAGGATTTATAATGACTTGGGTAAAGACCAGTAAAAAACGGTTTTATCTGCATGATGATGAAAGCCTACTCGATGGCCTGCTACGCACCGGGCACGATATCAGCTATCAGTGCCGTGAGGGCTACTGCGGTAGCTGCCGCGTCAAGCGTATCTCAAGCTCACACAGCGTCGACTATCCATTTGAGCCGCTGGCGATGATAGATGAAGACGAGATCCTACCTTGCTGTTGCCGTGTGCAAGGGGTCATTCATATCAATCATGAGCCCGTGATTAAATAAAGACGGCTCACCTTAAAATCAGCAGCCAAAAAAAGCGCGCTACCTTTTGAGGCAGCACGCTTTTTTGTGGCAGTTACCAACCTCTATACCCTACTCAAACAGCTTGAGTAGCTCCTCACGCATACGATCACGCTCTGCCTCTGACATCATCGGTACCTCTTCATCTGGTAAGTGTGGCTGACCGGTACCGCCGAGCGTTTCGTCATGGATGATGACGGGACGCGGGGTTGGCTCTTGTACCGGACGCTCCTCTAATACGATTTTTACCTGCGCGTTTTTGCCTTGGCGTAGTATCTGGGCATTGAGCTCCGTATTGGGCGGCTTACGGGCCACATACTGAATCAAGGTATTGGCATCGGTCATCTCGACCCCGTCGATGGTCAAGATAATATCGCCCACTTGTAGGCCACTTTTGGCCGCAGGACCTTGGTCGATGACGTTTAATACTTCTACGCCGGTCGAGGTCTCAAGCTGCGTAGGATCACGAAGCTGTGACTGAATCTCGATACCCAGCCAGCCACGACTGACCTTGCCATCTTTGATTAAGGCATTCATCACCTGCTCGACAAGGGCGGTCGGAATAGCAAAGCCGATGCCCATCGAGCCGCCAGAGCGGGAGAATATCACAGTATTGATACCGACCAGCTCGCCATGCGCATCGACGAGCGCGCCGCCTGAGTTACCCGGGTTGATCGCCGCATCAGTCTGAATAAAGTCTTCAAACTTATTGACCCCAAGACCAGTACGCCCAGTAGCGGAGATGATCCCTTGCGTCACCGTTTGGCCGACACCGAACGGGTTGCCAATGGCCAAGGCCAAATCGCCGACACGGATAGGATCCTCGCGAAAACCAAGCGGCGTCAGTCCGGTCATATCGACTTTGATCACCGCCAAGTCACTATCAGGATCGGTGCCGATGATCTTGGCGCGGCTCTTGCGTCCGTCATTAAACGCGACGGTGATTTCATCGGCTTTTTCGATGACATGGGCGTTGGTCACGATATAGCCGTCTTCTGAGACAATCACCCCAGAGCCTAAGTTGGTAGAGCCTTGATCCTGCGATGGCCCGCCGTGAAACTCAAAAAAACGGCGCAAGACAGGGTCATTCATGTATGGATGCTCGGCCATGGTCTGCGTGGTATAGATATTGACGACCGACTGTGACGCGCGGGCGACGGCATTATGATAAGAGGAGATCGGTGCAGGCGTGTCAGCGACAGGAGCCGATGCTTGCTGCTCAGCAGGTGGCGTCCTCGGTGGCTCCCACGTCGCCTCTGACGTCGTTTTCATACTCATGAACAACCAGATAAACGCTGCCAATACTAGCAGCAATAAGATCCAAGGAAGCCACTTTAATACAGACGCCTTGTTATTGGTGTTCGGGGATGGCGACATATAAAAACCTCTATAATTTTGATGCACACAAACAATAAAAAAACAATGATAAATAAGACAGGGACAAATCGCAGGCCAGTTACTACTGGCCTACTGTGAGCAATAGCATAACAAACATCAGCAGCAAAACGCTATCGCTCAAGTGGTCTTGGGTATCGTCAGTTCTAAAGCTGACCCACCATAGGCAAATTATAACTGCCCATTCTACCGAATAGTAACGCATCGTGTACCATTTCAGTTATTGGCCTTGTCTACTCTTTGGCACTGTCATGCTAAAATGCAGATTATTTGCCTCACTGGGGCCAATCAAATAACGCAAATAACGACAAGGAACCACCATGACCGCGCACGATACCCCGCTCTCTGCCGATACGACGATTACTGCCCAAGCGCTGACTGAGTTTTGTGATGACTATCTGTCTGCCAGCGCATTTAAAGACTATGCGCCAAATGGCCTACAAGTCGATGGCGGCCGGCCTATCAGACGCATCGTGACTGGCGTGACAGCTTGCGAGGCACTCATCGACGCTGCCATCGCCGAGGACGCCGATGCGATTATGGTCCATCATGGATATTTTTGGAAAGGCGAACCGATGACCATCACTGGCATGAAAGGCCAGCGTATTCGTAAATTGATGCAACACGGGATCTCGCTGATTGGCTATCACTTGCCGCTCGATGCTCATCCAAAAATCGGTAACAATGCCAAGCTCGCCGAGATGTTAGGGCTGACCATTACAGAGGCGCTATACCCTCATGAGTCGCACCCTGTTGGCAATATCGCCACGTGCCCGCCGCAAAGCGCCGAAAGCCTAACTCAGACCATCACGCAAGCTCTAGGACGCATACCGCTACATATCTCAGGTCATTATCAGTATTTGGCAGATGCAGCAGCAGCCCCAAAACTGTTGAAACGTATCGGCATCTGTACTGGCGGCGCACAAGATATGATCGAGCAAGCCGCAGCCATGGGCTGTGATGCTTATATCTCAGGCGAAATATCAGAGCGCACGACCCATAGCGCCCGTGAGCTTGGGATTGATTATTTTGCATGTGGCCATCACGCGACAGAACGCGCAGGGATTCAAGCCCTCGGAGACATCATCGCTCAACAATTTGGTCTGTCTGTACGCTTTATCGATATCAATAACCCCGCTTAGATTCGGCGTCAACCCAGCATAAGTAAAGTTAACACCAAGACTCTTGGTTTAAGGTATTAAGAGCTCGATAAGTCACTGATGGTTATTTGATGACTATCTAACGATAAAACTTAGTCGTTTTTTGGCCTTCTATTTTATAATACAGCCAAATTTGACCGTTTATAAGCAAATTGTTAAGTTTTATCGCTAATTTCTTAACTCTACTTGAATAATAAAACCAGTAACCGCATATTACTACCTGTAACAAAGAATGTTTTGTCATGAAACTTCCCATTATTACAGCTTCCGGTTATGGCACCAAGATAGATAACAAATAGATAATAGACAGCCATTTAGCGTTACTATTTATCTATGGCTTAAGTTTTGCGAGATTTACGCACGACTTATTATCTTGGTGTTGCGATGGTGGTTTGATGTTTTTTGTCAGTCGGTGTTATGACTGGGTAAAAATAAATAACCCTGTATCGCTGAACAGCAAATATGATCGGCGGTTTACTCTACCCTAAACGATATAAAGAGTAAGCCGCTGCTGATATTAGCGTAGTGTATTGACCCTATCATTGAGACGCATGGTTTAGCGCTGCTTTGATACAGGTATCTACGTGCTTGCTTCAATAATTTAATCATGACCTTACCTGTGTTTGTTAGGGAGTCGTTACGTTCAGTCTTATCTATTGTCGATGAAGGAATCATCTGATTTATCGCCTTCTGGGTTTTTTGCGTCTGTTTTTTGCAGGCATGGCTTTTTTGATAAGCTTTTTTTGACAATAGATACTTGACTGTGACAGCGCTGCACGTGTTTATAGAAAACTCACACGCGGCACGACTTTTTAATAAACAAACTGAGCGCACACGACAGTTATTTAACCGTGTCCCTCAGTTGAAATGCAACCTCGGTATATGTGCTATTGGCATACACAAGCGAGCATTTACGGTAAGTAGGATGGCTAAAATCAGGAGACATCCATGCAGCGTATTACTTATCGTGTGAAAGTATCAGCGCAAGGGGCCAAACGCCGTATTTCTTATCTACTGCGTCCATCTAAGCGCCTACCAAACACCAAAAGTAACATCGTTTCATCCGTTACCCCTACTACTTCAAATCGGTTTGCCAAGACCAAAAAACTGGTGCAAGTGTCTAGTATCGCCCTGCTCTCGCTACCTGCTGAGAGCCTAACGACGATGCAGGCAAGCGTACCGGCCTATGACCATGTCATGCTAGACAATACCCTGACCGTCGCTGCTGTTCCAGGAAATAGCACGTATTTTGCGACCGATGGGTTTCAGCATGGTTTTGGGTTTGACTTGGTACGTACTTATGCTGACGAGCTCGGTGTCGATATCGACCTAAAAGCCTACGCCAGCGAAGAAGCAGCCTTACATGCTCTAAAATCTGGTGAGGCGGACATGGCATTGACTACCGCCAGTACTCAACTAAAAAGCCAGCTAAATTTGTCATCCATCAACGTCAGCTGCGGCTATGATGCCAGTTTGACCAAAAACGGCCTACATCCAAAGGTCAGTTGGTCGTTTAATGCCCCTGATGATCCATTGTCACAAAAAGCCAGTTATTTTTTATGCGATAGTATTAAGCTAAAAAACACCCAAAAGCTGGCCGCGTTTTATAATCAAACCCTACTAAAAGACGCTTATAGTCAAGATCACTTTAAAAAAACACTGACAGAGAGGCTGCCTGATTATCAGTCGTCTTTTGAGGAGCAAGCACGTAACTACAATCATGATTGGGAGCTGTTGGTTGCGATGGGCTATCAAGAGTCACATCTGGATGCCAATGCGGTCTCGCCCACCGGCGTACGCGGCCTGATGATGCTTACCAACAATACCGCCAAAGCGATGGGCGTATCAGACCGTGTGGACCCGTATCAAAGCATCGGCGGCGGCGCGCGTTATTTAGAACAAATGAAAGATGAGTTCGCTGATGTGCCAAAGTCTGATCGAATTTGGTTTGCACTAGCAGGGTACAATATGGGTCCAAATGCGGTCAAAAGCATTCAGCGTAAACTGCGCGCGCAAGGCATCGATGATAAGAGCTGGGCCAACGTCTATGCCTATCTCGCAGAACACAGAGCTTCTAACAGCCGCTATGGTCAAGCGATGCACTATGTCAGCAATATCAGAAGCTATCTTGAAACCATTAAGACGCAAACTGTCTAATGACATGACACTCAAAAAACGCAAAAGCGGCTCTTATGATAAGAGCCGCTTTTTTGTGTGATGACTATATACGCTATTAACGATTGGGTACCGTCAGACGCTGACCACGCTGTAGCATGGTGTCGGCTGCGATATTATTCATATCTGCCAACTCTTGGGTCGACACTCCGTATTTACGCGCCAGCCCGATAAGACTATCTCCTGAGCCCACAGTATAGCTGACGGTTGCTTTTGGTACTTTTAATGTCTGTCCGCGTTGCAGCTGGGCATTGGTTGCCAAATCATTGGTCGCCGCCAGATCTTCTACCGACACACCAAACTCTCTGGCAAGCGCAATCAAACCATCGCCTGACTTGACCTTGTAGTTTTCGGTATTGCCCAGCTTTTTGCCGCTGCTGACTGTACTGGTTGAGGTATTGCTCGTCGCATTGCTGCTTTGGCTGCTGGCACGAGAGACCACTGGGCTACCACTAGCGGGAATCGTAATGGTACGGCCTAGTATCAAGTTTGAGTTGGTCTTTAGGTTATTGGCGGCAGCCAAGTCACTCAGACCGATATTATAACGTCTTGCCACGCCCGTTAGGGTATCACCGGATTTGACCTTATAACTGACCGCTTTATCATTTAGCTGACGATCGACGATATCTTTGGACGCAGGCACTTTAATCGTTTGACCACGTTGCAGGCGAGCTTTGGCATCAAAGTTACTGTTTACCGCTGCCAGCTCTGCTGGACTGACGCCAATACTGTTGGCAATACCAATTAAAGTCTCACCTGATTTTACCTTATAACTGGTGGTTGCCACTGAGCTTGCACTACTCTGCGCTCTACTGCTGCTAGTACGAGAGGCCGCGTCTATGTCTGCGTTGGCAGGTACTTTTAGGGTTTGCCCGACATATAGAGAGTCTGTGCTGTTAAGGTCGTTGAGACTGGCCAAAGTAGCGGTTGGCACATTGAACTGACGCGCCAAAGCGATCAAGCCATCCCCTGCTTTTACTCGGTAGCTCTGGGTCGCCGTGGCAGATTTACTGGGTTTGGATGATGGCGCGGCAGGTGTCGTTGCAGGTGCAGTGACTTTGCCAGGTACCAGCCACAGTTTTTGACCTCTGAGTAAATCCGCGCGACTACTTAGGTTGTTATAACTGGCCAGCTGCGTGACCGATAGACCAAAGCGGTTGGCCGTCCCAATCAGCGTATCGCCCCCTTGTACTATATAGCTTTCTGGCTGGTTGGCCGCTGTGCTGCTCGCACTGCTCAGAGGCTTGATGGGCTTGGCATTGTATAGATACAAGGTGCTGCCAGACAGCAGCTTGGCGCTGGCATCTATTTGGTTCCATTCGGCGATATCGCGCCAGCTCACGCCAGCTCGACTGGCAATATTGGACAGCGTATCACCACGTTTTACCGTATAGGTGCTACGTGTGCCTTGTGGCTTTGGCTTGCTGACTGGCGTTTTTGCAAAGCTCAGTTTTTTTTCATCGCCTGTCGCCTCCAAGATAGACTGCTGCGTCTGCACCGCTGATAAGTTGATGTTGCCATCGGCGTTGATGACATTGGTCTCAGGCGTGCTGCTGCGTATCTGCTTGGCAATAAAATCACGTTCTTCTTTGCTCAAAGGCGGCTCTTGAACGATGGTATTGTTTTGAGTGATTTTTGCAGACGTGGTCGGTAGGCTGTTGCTGCTTTTTAGCTCAGCATTGATTTTATTGGTCTCGGCGGTGGTCAACGGCGGCTCAGTATGTACGGCGGCGTTGTTGCTATAGACCGAGCTGCTCGTCTGTGTCTTTGTGGGCGAGATATAGCTCGTCGTCTGCTGCGGCACACTGGCATTAGCGGCATAGTCTGCCAATGCGCTGCCAGTAGATGGCAAAGCAGAGCTGGTATAAGGTTTACTATTATAGCTTGGTGAGCTTGAGCTGCTAGTGGTGGTGCTGTTATTACTGGCAGTCAACACATTACCCATGCCATTACCACGTAGCGAGCTGAGCTTGGCGTCTAGGTTGAGGCTCACATCATTAGGGATAATCACCCGCTGCGGGCCTGAGGCATCGACACGCCCTGAGGTGAGCGCGGTATTGAGTCTTTCGAGCTCATCATAACTGACGCCTGTGATTTGTGATACTTCCGATAAACTGACACCATAATTGACGGGCACACTGCGAAAATGCTGACGGTTGGCGATAGCTGGTAGATAGACACCGTACTGCTCAGGCTTGGCAACGATTTCGGCCACTGCCAAAAAGCGTGGCACATAGTTCATGGTTTCGGTGGGCAGTCTAAGTGACCAGTAATCCGTGGGCAGACCACGAGCCGCATTAGCATCGATGGCTTTTTGCACACGACCGGGCCCTGCATTATAAGCGGCTAACGCCAGCTCCCAACTACCAAACTGGTTGTGCAATGCGGTCAGAAAGTCATAGGCGGCGCGCGTCGACTCAATGACGTCACGGCGACCATCATAAGTGCTGCTTTGATTTAACCCATAGATACGGCCCGTACTAGGGATAAACTGCCATAAGCCAGCTGCCGCGGCACTACTGGTCCCGCTTGGGTCATAAGAGCTTTCGATCACAGGCAATAGCGCCAGCTCGGTTGGGATATTACGGCGCTCTGCTTCTCGCACTGTGTGATAAATATAACGACTGGCACGCGCAGTCAAACGGTTTAGATACTCTTGTCGACTGGTAAACCAGCTTTTTTGTGCTTCGATACGCTGGTTATAAATTGGCTGTCCGCCGTTCATACGGTAGCCGGCACGCAAACGATTCCACAAATCACCGTATTGCTGAATGGCAAGTTTGTTGCCTTCTACCATGGTCATGTCTGTCGCTTCTAACAAATCCGCTAACTCATCTAAGCTTTCAGCATCAAGATAAGCGGTAGAGTAATCCGTGGTGGCAGATTTTGCTGCTTGCTTACCAGCACGCTTGGCAACCGTCGCTGAGGTGTTGGTCGCGCCTTTGTTTTTTACCGGCGAGGTATTGCTACAAGCACTGATGAGTAACGTCGATACCGCAAGCGTCAATGGTAACGCAATAAATGAGCGAGGGTTTGAGAGCACAGTAGACATGATATTGGAGGTTTCCTAACGACAAGAAGTAATGAGATAAGTTGCTTGATAGTATAGTCTGCAATGTAAAGCAAAGACCAGTCTGATGTAAAGACCTTAAGCAAAAATTACGGCCGCTCTTTTTTGTGACTTTTATGAATATAAGCATAGATATATAAACAAAACCTTATAAGGAATGGTTATATATCATGGATGAGCTGTATTTATTCACCATCTTAATGCTCGATGGTCTTAACTAGCTACTCTTAATCAGATACTATTAATGAAATACTCTTAATTAATAGTCACTTGTGAGACCGCACGCAATAAGACAGCATTGCCCGTCGAGAGCGTCAAGGTCACCCGCGAGGTGGTGACAAACGAGACCTGCTGACCATCTTTTACCCAGCTTTCATTGGTGGTCACATTGGCTTTAGCCTGTCCACCTGTGATGACGATGTTATCGACAGAGATATCGTAGCGATAATTGGAGGTGTCGTTCCAGCTGTTTTGCAGCAGTTTTAGATAAGCTTCTTTGTCCAGACTGGTTGATTTTCCTTTTCTAGATAACGAAATCAGCGCATCATCAGAGACCAAACGTGCAACTTGGTTGATATTTTGGCTGTTCGCTGATGATTTCATGGCAGCGGCGTAGTTTTTTACCAATGCTTCTGTCATGGTCGCCGCCTGCGCATTGATCGTGATGGTGCTTGCAGCAGCAACGACAGCGGCCACACTGGCACTTTTTATCATCAGAGCCAAAAGCCCGTTTCCCCATACTCGTTTCATGATAATCCTTAGCGATATTATCGGCGTTATGGTCATACATTTTCTATTTATCATACATTTTATATTTATCTATGTATTGATATAGAGACCACAAGCGCATTTATCGTCTGACTAAATAGGCCACCTATACTAAGTATAGGTATTGACGCCTTAATATTGACTTTACGAATCATTTTGGTAATTTTTTTAGTCCAAACACGGCAGACTCGTATCATAGTGTGAGACTATCATTCAATTCTCACAGCCATGTGACACCCTGTGTAATTATTGCGAATATCTATAACGATAGACTATCTTGAAGTCTACAGTCATATCAAGCCTTACTGATTATCACAATAAGACTTGATAACGATGGAGACTCAGAGCAGCGCGGCGGCAGCGTAATCAGTCACGCTTAGCATTTTCTGAGCCATTGTCTTCAGACTGTTCATCATCGCTGAGCTTCATACCGAGGCGCTCTACGCGTCTGTCCATCATTTGCCGTGCCAGCGCCTGCATGTCCTCGACGCGGTCTATCTCATCGACAATCTCCAGCCCGAGCAAGGTTTCAAACACATCCTCCAACGTCACCAAGCCTTTGACTTCCCCATACTCACCCACAGTAATGGCAATGTGAACACGGTTTTTTAGCATCAGCTCTAGCAAGTCAAACAGCTTCATCTTTGAGAATACAAAGGTGATCTCTCGTTTAAACTGGGTCAACGGTTTGTGCATAGCGTGGTTGACTTTGGCCAGCAGCATATCTGTTTTTAGCACAAAACCGGTAATATTGTCCAAATCACCATCATAAATCGGCAAACGCGAAAACGTCAGCTTAGGGCGATCCACCAGCAGCTCAGCCACGGTTTTATTTTCTTCAAAAGCGAGCATCACTGAGCGCGGCGTCATGATATCCTCAACCTTGATAGCGCCAAAGGCCAGCAAGTTACGGATAATGCGCGACTCTAGCGGGTCTATCTGACCTGACTCCTCACCGATACTGGCCAAAGCAGCAAACTCACGGCGGCTAAAGGTTTGCGGCTCTTTACCGCGCACCAGCAGTTTGGTGAGGCGCTCTGATATCCAAATCAGTGGATACAGCAGTAAGATAATACCGCGGACAAAATAAGCAACCAGACCGCTAAGCTGACGCCAGTACAGCGTGCCCAAAGTCTTGGGAATGATTTCAGACAAAAATAAAATCGCCAGCGTCATAATCGCCGAAAACAGTCCAAACCAAGCACTACCAAAGACGATAGTCGCTTGGGCACCAGCGCCGATAGAGCCAAGCGTGTGCGCCACTGTGTTTAATGTCAAAATAGCGGCCAGCGACTGATCGATATTGTCAACTTTTAGGCTTTTAAGCATTTCCGCTTTTTTGGGGTTGCTTTCTTGTACGTCCGCGATAAAAGACGGCGTCATACTCAGCAAAACAGACTCGGCTAACGAACATGCAAAAGACACGCCGATAGCCAGTACGACAAAAGATATCAGCAGCATCACACTCAGCGCTGTTGGAGCAGCCGCCGCATCAGCCGCCCAAGCCAGCTGCGGTAGTAGCAAGACGGCAGGCAACGGCAGCACCGCGAGTAACGGCCGACCAAAACGAGCAGGACGACACATCTTTGGGGGAGGTTCTGCTGACTCATCTTGACGACAAGCCCGCGGACGATTTAAACGAGGTACAAACATAAAAGAGGTGGACAAGTTAGGTAACCTAAACAGAAAAGAAGAAAAAAGATAATATCATGAGTACGCGCCGCCAAACATCTACCGCATAAAAGCTGGTTAATACTCGATAAACAGGCACTCATCGATGCCCACCACCTTGCCTGACAGCTTGTCTTATAAGCAGTTAATAGCCCAGTCAGTCAACAACCAACATCTGGCTGCTGTGCGTGACATTTTATAAGGACAGCTTACCAGCCCTACCCTCTGGGTATCGTGTGGCGGCAATTATTGCCATTTGATAGTAGCATTGATGATAATATTTCACAATAAGCCGCGCTTTTTAAGTGCGATTTTTTAGGTACGCCGTTTATCCCCGAGGTTTTACGTTTCGTCATACGGGTTTTTGGCTAGCATTTGATGCGGTCAATCGCCCGATATACCAGAGAAAACACACCCAGCTTATGATTAACAGTTACCAAGTCTGGGATTTTTTGTTACTATGCGTCTAATTTTATTATTGTCTATGACTTACTGAGAGTAAATTATGTTGCTATTTATCCAAGCCGCCCATGCGGCTCCAGAAACTGCAGGCGCTGCGTCAATATTTGGCCAGATCTTATTGCCTGTCGCTTTTTTTGCGATTTTTTATTTTTTAGTCATTCGTCCGCAGTCTAAGCGTACCAAAGAGCATCGTGCTATGGTCAATGCGCTGAGTGTCGGCAATGAGATTATCTTTGCCGGTGGTCTGATGGGCCGTATCAAAGACATCGAGGGCGACTATGCTGTCGTCAGCTTGAACAACAACACAGATGTAAAGATACAGCGCGCTTCTGTCATCTCAGTATTGCCTGCTGGCACTATCGAGAGCGTATAATTATCAGCCGTGCTGTATTTATGATCGTGCGCTCGTCGTACTGATAAATACGTACGTGCCTAAAAAATGACCGTACCTTGTCTACGGTCATTTTTCGCTATAAAGTAGCAAAACCTTGCATTTTATAATGCCAAAGACGGCGATAAGTTGTCAGCTTTATGTTATCGATAATCTTTCGATAACAGATATTTTAGATGACGGCGCAAAGCGTCATCTGTATTATTTGCTTTATTGTTTTATGCTTTATTATCATCGCGGATGATCGCAATGGTACATGACAACGACTGCTAAATACGGCACTCGACCATTGCTATCGCTAACTTCCCATCTGCTAACTTGTGGCCTACGTCGCCAGTCGTTTATCAACCTAAAGAAGTGATTATGCAATATCCCGCTTGGAAATACTTACTCATCGCCGTCGTGCTTATCATTGCCGGTCTGTATGCTGCCCCCAACCTCTACCCTGACGAACCTGCCGTACAGATTACCAGTGCCGCCGCAGGTACTCAGCTGTCTGAAGGTATTTTGACCGAGTCACAAAGCCTCCTTACTGAGGCAGGTCTGGACAGTCATGATGGTACGTTTGAGGGCAACAGTGCGCTGGTACGCCTAAAAAACCCAGTCGATCAGCTCAAGGCGCAAGAAGTACTGCGCCAAAATCTGGGCGAGGACTATGTTGTGGCGCTCAACTTAGCACAGACCACGCCAGAGTGGCTACGTAGCATCGGCGCAAAACCGATGAAGCTTGGTCTGGATTTGCGCGGCGGTGTGCGCTTTGTCCTCGAAGTCGATATGGATAAGGCTCTCGAGCAGCGCTTAAGTAGTGCGAGCCGTGATATGCGCCGTGAGCTACGTGCTGAACGAGTGGCGGTCAAGGGCATCAAAACTGAAAACCAAAGTGTCGTACTGCATTTTGCCGATACCGACGCGCGTAACCGTGCTCAAAACATCCTACAAGGCTCAATGGGCAATACTTTTAGTTTGCAGTCTTCGATTGATGAGCAAGGCCCAGCGCTAATCTTGGCATACAATGACGCCACTCTCGATGAGATCAACAGCTACGCGGTCAATCAAAACCTCACGACCCTACGTAATCGTATTGCAGAGCTGGGCGTGACTGAAGCCTTGGTACAGTCACAAGGCGCTAGCCGTATCGTGGTCGAGCTACCTGGCGTACAGGACACAGCCGAGGCCAAACGTGTCCTTGGACGTACGGCAAACCTTGAGTTTCGTATGGTCGCTGAAGACGCTGATACCTACACAGGCGGCATTCCACCAGCAGGCACTGAGGCTTTTCCCTTTGAGACGCTCGATGGCCCTCCAGTACTGCTAGATCGTCAAGCCATCGTCACAGGTGATAAAGTCACCAATGCACAGACAGGCGTCGACGAAAACGGCTCGCCTGAAGTGAGCATCACGCTAGACAGTGCTGGCGGTAAGCTAATGCAAAATGCCACCCGTACTGCTGTTGGCAAACAGATGGCGGTTTTGTTTATCGAAAACAAACAAAGAATCACCTATGAAGAAGACCCAGAGACTGGCGAGACCGTCGAAGTACGTACGCCTTACGCTGAGACAAAGGTCATCAACCGCGCCAATATTCAAGCGGTACTTGGCTCATCTTTCCGCATCACGGGGCTAGATAGTAGTGCTGAAGCAGCTGAGCTGGCGCTGTTATTACGCTCAGGTGCCTTAGCGGCCCCGATGTACTTCGTCGAAGAGCGCACCATTGGCCCATCACTCGGGCAAGAAAACATCGAAAAAGGCTTATTTTCGACGCAGGTTGGTTATTTGTTGGTCTTTGCCTTTATGATTGTTTTTTATCGCCTCTTTGGTGTCATCGCCAACGTGGCCCTAGCGGTAAACGTCATTATTATCATCGCTATTATGTCGATTTTAGGTTCATCGCTTACCCTACCAGGCATTGCAGGTATCGTTTTGACCATCGGTATGGCGGTCGATGCCAACGTCCTGATTTTTGAGCGCATACGCGAAGAGCTAGCCAACGGCGTACGGCCAAAATCCGCTATCGTGGCAGGATTTGATCGCGCCTTTAGTAGTATTTTTGATGCCAACCTCACCACGTTGTTGGTGGCGTTTATCTTGTTTGCCATCGGTACAGGCCCGATCAAAGGCTTTGCGATTACGTTAGCTATCGGTATTGTCAGCTCACTATTTACCGCCATCTTGGTGACACGTGCGCTGGTACAAATTGCTTATGGTAAGCGTAAATCTATCAAACGTTTGAGCATCGGTTAGGAGAACACTATGGCGATCGATAAGAACAACCCTTTAGAACAAAACAATCCAGATCGAAATGGTCCAGGCGGCTCAAACACAGACGCTAGCAGCACACGCCGCCGCAAAAAACCACGCCGTGATGGCAAAGGCAGCAACAACCAAGCCAAATCAAAAAAAGCACGCCGCGGCAATAGCGGTGATAACGCCGCGCAAACGCTCAGCACCCAAGCCATCGATCCAAATCTGGATATAGGTGATGCAGAGGACTATGCAGCAGCGCAAGCAGAAGGCGGTATCAAAGCGATAGGCGATCAGCGCATCATTCCATTTATGAAGATAGAAAAGCCAATGGCGCTTTTATCGCTCTTGATGGTCATCGGTAGTATCATTGCAATTGCGGTCAATGGCCTAAACCTAGGCCTTGACTTTACCGGAGGCGTCTCAGCAGACGTACGCTATGAGCAACCTGTCGAGCAAGTAGAGGTCGTACAGGCTTTAGCCGATGGTGGCTTTGATGATGCTGTGGTACAGTATTTGGGTACTCGAGAAGAGCTGCTGGTACGCCTACCGCCGCAGTCTGATAATGTCGATGGACTAAATGCCAGCTTGACCCAAGCATTGGCACTGCCCGATAATGCTGCTGATATCAGCAACGTCAATATCATCGGTAGCCAAGTGGGCAACGAAGTGTATTTAAACTCCGTCATGGCGTTGGCGCTGGCACTGGTTTGTATGCTCGGTTATGTGGCCCTACGTTTCCAATTTAAGCTATCATTGGGAGCGGTGCTTTCGCTGTTTCATGACGCCATCGTTACTATTGGTGTTTTTGCCCTATTCGGCTTTCCGTTTGATTTGACGGTGTTGGCTGCTATTTTGGCCTTGATCGGTTACTCATTGAACGATACGATTGTCGTCTATGACCGCATTCGCGAAAACTTCCGCCGCGTCCGTGGTATCTCACCGCGTCAGACGATTGACCTGTCTTTGACAGAGACGTTGCGCCGTACGATTATGACCATCTCAACCGTGTTACTTGTGGTATTGGCCATGATGTTCTTAGGCGGTGATGGACTATACTGGTTCTCAGTAGCGCTATTTATCGGTCTACTGGCTGGTACGTATTCATCGACTTACATCGCAAGCTCAATCCCACTACGTATGGGACTGTCACGTGACGACTTTATTGTAAAGGTAAAGCCAGAGTTTGAAGAAGAAATCGTGACGTTTGACGATCCAAAAATGTACGAATAAAGCCGTATTTGGCTATGATGGCATTCTCTTATCTCATGGCCAACTGACAACATAAACACAAAATTTGTATCTTTAATACAATAATAGCGTGTAAAAAGAAGCACCTGACTCACCAGCTGTGAGTCTAGGTGCTTTTGTCTTTTTGCTGCGTTTACGGACTGCTGACCACAATCAGGTCAATATAAGACAGCCTCAGCCAGCAAAAAGACGTGTACCTATCACGTATCATCATATTGTATGTCGATTTTATTTAGCATCACCTACGACAGCGCACTGTCTTTAACAAAGGGCATAAAACGGGTCAAAAATGTCAGTTACCGCCTCCTCTGCTAACGCCTTACCACCGATTGATACCCGCTACGCGCGCATCATCGCAATTGCGCTGCCAGTTTTGCTGGCAAATCTGGCCATGCCGCTACAAAGCGTGATCGATACGGCCATCGTCGGCAATATGAATGATACTGCTAAGCTTGCAGGTATGGGGCTTGCAATACAATTGCTGTCTTTACTGCTAGTCAGTTTTAACTTTTTGCAATATGCATCGTCTGGGCTATCCGCGCAAGCTCTGGGGCAACTGGCGGGCCGTATGGACGGAGCAAGCGAAGATAAAAACACGTCTGCTTATCATACTATCGCTCCTTTGCTGTCCATCTTACAGCGTGCTTTATTGTTGGCCACGGCTATCGGCTTGGTATTGCTGCTGACAAAACCATGGCTGATAGACTTTGGCCTACAGGCACTATCGGCCAATCCTGAAAGTGGCCGCGCGGCCAAGACGTATTTGGATGTGCGTTTTTGGGGTGTCATCGCCGAGCTGATGAACTTTGCTTTTATTGGCTGGTTTGCAGGGCAAGGCAAAACCCGTTATATGCTGTATCAGCAGGGCTTTATCGCCGTGCTCAATATTGTCCTAACGCTGTTTTTTGTCTTTGGGTTACAGATGGAGCTGGTCGGTGTGGCACTGGGCACCACCATTGCGTTTTGGTCAGGTGTATTGCTGGCTTTATGGCTGAGCTGTCGGCACCTAAAGATATCTTGGCAAACCTTGATTTGTGCTGATCGCCAGCATTTTACCAAAGAAAAAATGCTTAGGCTATTTTCGCTGAATAAAGACATCTTTATACGTACGCTGATTCTCACGTTAAGCTTTGCTTGGATTACCCGTCTATCTGCTCAAAGTGGCGATGTTATATTGGCTGCCAATGCCATATTATTACAAGTATTGAGCATATCAGCTTTTGCTTTAGATGGCGTCGCTGTATCAGCTGAGACGCTGAGCGGACAGGCAGCTGGGCGACGCGACTGGGCAAGCTTTCGCGTCGTTATCAAGCGCACTGGGGTCGTCAGCTACACACTGGCTATCTTATTAAGCGCGGTTTGGTGGCTGGCCATGCCTATCTACCTGCCATTTATGACCAATATCGAGGCTGTATTTCGCTTAGCTGACCAATATCACTGGTATGCGGTGCTCTTACCCTTAGTCGGTGTGGGCGCGTATTGGCTGGATGGCATATTTTTTGGTCTGACTGCTGGTAAGGTGATTCGGAATGCCGCGCTTATATTAGCAGCTGTATTTTTTCCGCTGAGCTGGCTACTCTATCAGCAGTGGGATATGACTGGTATTTGGCTCAGTGTCTGGAGCCTATTGCTACTCAGACTTATCATTTTAATAGGTTTTTTATATCGGGCTCATCAGACAGGCGAGTATGAAAAGCTCCAAATAGACGCGTAAGGCGGTATTTGCTCCGATGTTGATATCGTCAGTTCAATATAAAAACGTTATAGCAAGTTAATAAAAAAAGTCAGTAAGAAAATTAGGATGTCACGTGACTACTCAATCAAAACCATTACATCAGCAGCATAGGACCCACTACGACTGGGCCGAGGGATTTAAAAAAAGTTTGCCTGTGGCAATGGGTTATCTGCCAGCGGGGATAGCCTTTGGTGTGCTCGCGCAGGTGGCGGGCGTCCCTATATGGGCGACCATTATGCTCAGTGTCGTACTCTATGCAGGCGCCGCTCAGTACGCCTGCTTGCCCATGCTAAGTGCCGGCCTACCGATTGGCAATATGGCAACCAATATTGCCGCAATTAACCTGCGTCATGTGTTTTATGGCATACCATTGCTCCACTCTCTTCCGCAAAATAAAATCGCCAAAACCTACTGTTTGTTTGCCTTGACCGACGAGACATTTTCGGTGATGACCAGCCTACCTCAGGAGTCAAGGCGGTCGCTCATTTTACCCATTAGTCTGTTTAACCAAAGCTGGTGGGTGTTGGCGGGCGCGATCGGTGTGATGATCGGCAGCACCCTTAGTGATATGGTGCCGCATTTAGATTTTGCGCTGGTCTGTCTGTTTGCGATATTGGCCTATGAGCAGTTTCAGAGCATCAAACGCTATTTTCCTATTGGCATTGCCATTGTTGCGCTACTGATTGCCTCACTATTTACCAGTAACTGGTTATTATTGGTGGCCATTTTTATTTGTATGTTGATGATTTTGGCACGTGGTTTTTGGGTACAGCGCGGTATAAAAGGAGACGCTCATGAGCAGTAGTTATCTGATTTTAGCCACCTTTGCGATGGCTGCAGTGACCTTTGTCACGCGTGCACTCCCCGCTTTGATACCAAAAAAGCTGCTGGACACGCCGTGGCTACACCGTTTAAACGAAAGCCTGCCCTTATCAGTGATGGTGCTGCTTATCCTCACCAGCCTTTCTTATCAAAACTTATCAGTGACCACCGGTATGCATAGCGCAGAGCTACATTTGCTGATGGCACAGATTGGCGCGCTACTGTTGGTGCTACTGGTTTATCATATCAGCCGTCAGTTATTGGTCAGTATGGTCGTTGGTATCGCTGCCATTAATGGGCTGCTATGGCTGTTTACTCAGTTTTTGGGCTAACAGTTTTATAGCAGCACCGCTTTATCTTTATCTTGTGATGAAAAAGGCTGAACTCTGATAAGAGTCCAGCCTTTTTATTAGATACTATGAGCGGCTGCTCAGTGAGACATTATAGCTCTTCGACGCCCATCATATCGACTGGCGTATCAGCGACGATTTGCACGCCTTTTTTACCTGTTTTGGCAGTGTCGCTGCGCTGCTCTTGTAGATGGTCAAGATAGGCTTCGTTGATTTGACCTGTGATGTAGCAGCCATTAAACACGGCACAATCAAACCCTTCTACTTTGCTGTGCTTGGTGTCCTTGACCGCGTCAATCAAATCCTCTAAATCTTGAAAAATCAAACGATCAGCACCGATGATATCACGCACTTCCTCTACCGTATGACCAGAGGCGATCAGCTCGCTACGCACCGGCATATCGATACCATACACGTTTGGATACTTGACTGGCGGCGCGGCACTGGCAAAAAACACTTTGTTGGCACCAGCATCACGCGCCATCTGGATGATCTCGTGACAAGTCGTACCACGGACGATAGAGTCATCTACCAACAGTACGTTTTTGCCCTTAAACTCAAGCGGTACTGCACTGAGCTTTTGACGGACAGATTTTTTGCGCTGCTGCTGACCTGGCATGATAAAGGTACGCCCGATATAACGGTTTTTCATAAACCCTTCACGGTACTTGACGTTCATCTTTAGCGCCAGCTCCATCGCAGAGGTGCGCGAGGTGTCTGGAATAGGAATCACCACGTCGATATCGTGATCATCGCCCCACTCTGCAAGGATTTTGTCTGCCAGTTTTTCGCCCATGCGCAAGCGTGATTTGTAAACCGAGATGTTGTCCATAATAGAGTCTGGACGGGCAAAGTAAACATACTCAAAGATACAAGGTGTGTATTCTTTTTGCTCAACACATTGATGGGTATGCAGCTTGTGATCCAAATCGATAAAAATCGCTTCGCCTGGTTTGACATCACGAATGATGCTAAAGCCTGACCCTGTCAATGCCACAGACTCGGATGCCACCATGTATTCGGTGCCACCGTTGGGTGCCATGCGCTTACCAAAAATCAGCGGACGAATACCGTTTGGATCACGAAACGCCAATAAGCCGTGACCTGTGATCAAAGCGACCACGCCATAAGCGCCTTCGCAGCGGCTATATACCGCTTTTACCGCTTCAAAAATATCGTCAGCGCTTGGGTTGGTTTTGCCCAAGTTTTGCATCTCATGCGCTAGTACGTTGAGCAGGACCTCAGAGTCAGAGTCGGTATTTAGATGGCGACGATCTTCGATGTACAGCTCTTTTGCCAAACTCTCAGCATTGGTTAAATTACCATTGTGTGCCAAGGTGATGCCATAAGGCGAGTTGACATAAAATGGCTGAGCTTCTGCGCTGCTAGAGGTGCCCGCTGTTGGATAGCGTACGTGGCCGATACCAAATTTGCCGACCAGCTTGATCATATGACGGTTCATAAACACATCACGGACCATGCCGTTTTCTTTACGCAGATAGAGTCGTCCATCTTGCAACGTCACAATACCTGCTGCATCTTGCCCGCGATGCTGTAGCATCGTCAAGCCATCATAAAGAATCTGATTGACTGGCTCATGAGCTGCAACCCCAACGACTCCACACATAGTTTTATCCTATTTTGACCCATACATTAGTACTACAATGACGACGAGACTTTAGAGCGGCCTGTTTAACAGCCAGCATCGCCTTGCCATCTACCTGATGATATCTCTTACTACACTGATGTGTTATTTGTCAAAAACGCCCGCTATCGACTCTAGAATGTCGATTGCCCGTTTATGAGCTGTAATTGCTATCAAATCATTTTTTATCAAGGAAGAATACGAAGATAATGTCATAAAATTTGGTCTAACCAAAATTGGCCGATGATATCGAACGCTTAAGACTGATTGACCTGATCCCACGCCATGCCCAGTACATCTGACACCAAGGCTTTACCCATCGGTGCATAAGGCAATAGCTCTGGCGCGAGGACGGACGTTTGCCACTGCGGCATTTGTACCAGCAGAGGCGCGCTGACACTCAGCACCACCAAGACCATCAGTACGTTTTTTGCCGCGCCAAGTACGCCGCCTGCCATTTTATCCAACACACCCAAACGCAGCGTCTGAAGAACACCGGAGAATATAAAAGCAACCAAGTGCATAATGGCCAAAATAACAATCACCACCAATAAAAACGCCATGGCTATCTGCAAAACAGGGTTCTGTACCACACCCACCAGCTGCGGAGCAATCGAACCTGCCAACCGAGTGGCGGCGATCAGGGCGACAAACCAGCCCAGCAAACCTACTGCCGTCTTAATCAGACCTACCTGAAAGCCGCGCCAAAGTCCAACCAAGACGACGAT
The DNA here is from genome assembly GCF_002810365.1 of Psychrobacter sp. L7. Lineage (NCBI taxonomy): Bacteria > Pseudomonadati > Pseudomonadota > Gammaproteobacteria > Moraxellales > Moraxellaceae > Psychrobacter > Psychrobacter sp. L7. Next base: position 157,500 of record NZ_NEXR01000004.1, on the reverse strand, counting down.
AGCAATCACGATATCCAAACCACTCATGTCCTATGCCTCATTGGTTGTATCATCTGTATGGTGAGAGAGTGCCGCTGATGACATGCTTTAGCTTTCCATGGCGTCATAATAGCCGCCGATCGCCTGAATACAAGACTGTACCAGACCCGGCCCACGATAGATAAGCCCAGTATATAGCTGTATCATATCGGCTCCTGCTTCGATTTTTTTGACCGCTTTGGCACCGCTGTCGATACCGCCAACCCCAATCAGTGCCACCTTGCCCTCTAGCTGATCTGAGAACTGCTGCAATATCTGGGTGCTGGTATGGCTCACCGGACGACCTGATAGCCCGCCTGCTTGATCGCCATCTCGCAGATCCTCAACCCCGACTCGGCTCAGCGTGGTATTAGTTGCGATTAGACCGTCAATCTCAAAGTCTATTAATTGCTGCGATATATAGTCAACTTGTAATGGCTCTAAATCTGGAGCGACCTTTAGCACCAATGGCACATAAAAGCCATATTCGCTAGCCAGCTGACTGTGGCGGTTTTTGATCGTATGCAGCAGCTGCGTCAGTGCTTCCCCACTTTGCAAATCGCGTAAGTTTTTGGTGTTGGGCGAGGAGATATTGACCGTAATATAAGAGGCATGCGGATAGACACGCTCAAGACAGTATACATAGTCATCGGCCGCCTGCTCTACAGGGGTGTCGGCGTTTTTACCGATATTAATTCCGATATTGCCTTTGTATTTACACCGCTTAACGTTTTTTATCAGATAATCAACGCCCTGATTATTAAACCCCATACGATTGATAATCGCATCGGCTTGTTTGATTCGAAAGAGTCTGGGCTTCTCATTGCCCGCCTGCGCTCGAGGCGTGACGGTCCCGACCTCAATAAAGCCAAAACCCAGCTCCGCCAGCGCATCGATATAATCGCCGTTTTTGTCCAGTCCAGCGGCCAATCCTACAGGGTTGGAAAACTGCAATCCCATACAGTCAGTGGGCTGCATCAACTGACCATAGGCCAACCCCAATACACGCGCTCTGTGCGCTTTGTCCAATAAAGACAGTGTCATCTCATGGGCGTGCTCAGGATCCATATTAAACAAAAAAGGGCGAAGTAAGGCATAAGACATAATGGTGGCAGACCCTGCTCGAAAGTTATGGTGAATGAAAAGTGCGAATAAGATCAAGCGCTGCGATTATATCAGCTTAACAGAAATAAGAGCAAAGTTTCATGGGCTAAATTTTTATATTAAGGCACAGGGCGATTGTCTGTGAGTGCAATCCAGCCTCTGATGATTCGGTAAAGATGCCAAATAAAAGTAAACAGCATTATTAGCAATCCCACCCCTGCCAGTAGTACCGAACCGATGGCCATGTTGTTGCTACTATCGGCCAACATACTCACCCCAAATCCACCGAGCGCAAAGGCAATAATAACAATGCCCAAGACAAACCAAACAATACTGTACCAAAAAGTCTTGATTTGCCAATCAAAATGAGTAGCAAGCCATGAGCCATCGGCATCATGACGCTTAGCATAGTTCATCACGATCGGCACAATCCACAGCAGACCTGCGGTAAAATAACTGACCACATAGAGCAGATAAGTGATGTGATTGTAGGTGATTAAGGAGCGGCGTTTGTCGCTATTCATAGTATCCTTCGCCTGATTGTTATTGTTATTCATAGGATAATTGGCCATTGTACGCATCCATATCTGACAGTGACTGATACTTAGTTCATTGTGTCAAACAAAGGGGTTTTCAATGGTGCATCTATCAATAGCCTGCTGTAGATGACTCACTGAGCGATGGTCGCTTGTACTTGTATCAGCTGACTGGTCAAATCCTGTTGCATCGATAGCTGAGTAAACTGCCAACCTTGCTGCTGCAGCTTGGCAAGTGCGCCACTGACTACCGCTTGACTAGCATGATCAAAGCTGAGCTGTACCGCATCGCCCGCCGCGACGACTTGCGCGTTGGCAATGCCTGAGTGATCAAGTAGCGTACTGACGCGGCTGGCAGGCGGCATGGCCGCTGCGCCGTCTGGAGCAGCAGATGCAGTGAGCGCCTGACTGTCGATATTGCCTGCCTGAGCACGCAGCCAAAAATAGTCAGCCACTTGCGCTTGATAGGCGTTTTTACTGTCTGTTGCTGCTTGATGCATACTATAGCCACCATAACCACCCACAAACACCAATAAAAACACAGACAGTACCGTTAGCGCTAGCTGATCGCGTGATGGCAAGGCATGCCAGCGCGACGATAAGGTGTTTCGGTAATGACTAAAGCGCTCCAATAAAGCATTGTCCTTTATCAGCTTACTCGGCTCAGCAATGCTGTTGCGGCTCTTGGCACGGCGCTGTAAACGTTTCATTTTCTACCTTTTGCTGATTTTGCGATAAGTAAGAAAGACTTAGACTATGAGGTCGCCGTGGCCGCTTGCAAGTCCGCACTCTCTACGACCGCTACTGTGATCTGACCACTGAACTGCCCTTGCTCAGTGCTATTGACCTGAGCCAGCTTTGCATCGATGCCTTGGGCGACCAAGGTGCTGGTAAACTGGTCAAGACTACCACGATCAGAAGCAATCAAGGTAAAACTCAGCGCAGAGGGCTGCATCACCAAAGCTTGTGCATGCAATGAAGACTGTTTGATCAATGGCGATATCCGTGCCAGTGTCGCCATATGAGACGCTTGTGCTTGACTGTCATGGCGCAGTTTTGGTTGCAGCTGTATTTGTAGCTTGTTGCGACTGCTCAGTGGCTCGTTGGCAAACCAAGAATTATACTGATTTGCAATCTCAGCTTTGGTCGCCGTGGCTGCCTGCTGGTACTGATACCACTGCACGCCATCGGTTGCTATTTGTAGCACTAGCGCTGCCAACGCCACCATCATCGCCACCCGCAAATACGGCGATAACTGAGAATCTGCGGATTTTACAAAGAAATTTAGCGCATGGCGCTCAGGGTTTTCAAGTGGTACTGGGGGGTCAGATAGCGGCGTCAGCAGCAGCTGATGATCAGCGATAAGCGCAGCGGTGCAGGCAAACCAATCAGACCGAGCGTCCAGCTCGTCTGGCTGTTCTATAGCGGTGATAGGCGGTAAAACGCTCACCTCGCTTAAGTGCGGAAAACGCTCAAAAATCAGCGGTAAATAACTGACCGCCATGCCCTGCCATGCAGACTGGCGCAGCAAAGTGGTTTGCTCGTCTTGATAAAGCGTGATTTGCTGACCGGCCTGCTCCGTTGGCGCAGGCAATAACAAAAAATCAGGCAATAGTGCGATGAGGCTCATGCCAGCCAACTGCGCGCTTTGTTGCCATGAGTCGATATCGCTCTGTGCCAAGGCATACAATTGATGACGCTCAGCGTGACTGATCTGGCGAACGGCCAACTGCTCCACAGGAGTCAAGGACATCTCTTCAAACAAATACTGCTTGCCACTATTGCCCAGCTGCTTGAGCTGGGCAGTATTTAGCTCAGTATCTACCTGCAATACATGACTGGATGGAAAGTACAGGCAGACCGCATTTTTTCCATTGGCTTTATAACTCCCATACCGCTCTTGTAGCTGCTGCCACCCCTCAACGCTTTGCCAGTGTTGAAGGTCTTCATGCCAGACAGCCAGTGGGCTATGCTGCGCCCGTAACCAAACATGTATCACTAAGCATGTCCTTAATCATTAAAGCATTTATCAAAGGTAGGTGGCGTTATTGTGTAGACAACTGCTACTGGGTGACGATCATAGTCATGGGCAAAACACGCATCACATCAAACAAGCTAATAAGGTTGCTTTGGTACAAAGCGATCCGTTTCCCGCGCCATGCCAGCCATCACAAAGTCCATCTCAAACACTCGTGCTTCTGCCAAGGCAAACGACTCAGGATACTCCCCTATCAGCAGTCCTGCGATGTGAGCGACGATTGACATATGACACACCACAACCAAGCACTCGGCTTCAATATGACCAAGGTCGATCAAAGCTTGATGCGCATCATCTGCTGGCGTAATGTTATCTAGTATGACAAAGGGCACCGTTGGCGCACAGGCTTGAAACGCGGCCAAGGTTTGCTGCGCTCTATCATAAGGACTCACGACAAACTGATCTGGCTGATAGCGCGTCATCACGAACTCTACCGTTTGCGCCGCCTGCTCTCTACCCAGATCTGTCAGTTGACGCGCGCTGTCTGGCCGCGTGTCGTTCTCTGCTTGACCATGACGTACCAATATAATTTTCATAAGCTTCCTTAATGCCGCCTAAGCGCTACATACCTACTGCGAGTTTTTAGCAAGTCGGCTTTTTATTTGGCGTATTATTTGTCTTTATCACTATCCTTGTCAGCGGTTTTGCTGGCTGAGCTTTTCATATGTGCCGTCAGCGCTGCATTGCTATGATCATGCGCCATCACAAACTCGACATCGCTACGAAACCCAGCTTCCATCAGATGCAAAGCCACACCCAAGGCGGCCTTGTCTTCATAAATGACAGCGTAGAGGGCATGAGTAATGGGCATATAGATGCCCTCGCGGGTGGCTTTTTCGTGCACTTGCTGGATGGTATTGACCCCTTCCGCGGTCTGACCCAGCTTTTTGACTGCCGCATCGATATTCATACCACGGCCAAGCATATTACCGATACGAAAGTTGCGACTGAGCTCTGAGTTACAGGTTGCGTATAAATCGCCAACACCTGACAGGCCTAAGAAGGTCAATGGATTGGCCCCCGCCTCGACCCCAAAACGGCTCATCTCAGCCAAAGCGCGAGTCAATATCATGGCCTTGGTGTTTTCGCCGACTTCATAGGCCGCCGCCATACCCATAGCAATCGCATAAATGTTTTTGAGCGCGCCGCCCAGCTCTACGCCTTTGACATCATCACTGGCAAATACCCGAAAAAACGCACTATGCAGCGCGGCTTGCACCGCATGACGCAGCGGCTCAGACTCACTCGCAATCACCGTAGCAGAGGGCATGTTTTTCATGATTTCTATGGCCAGATTGGGCCCTGACATCACGCCAAAATTCACCTCTGGCAACTCTTCTTTGATGATGTCACTCATCAAGGCAAACGTATCTTTTTCCATACCTTTGGTCAAAGAGACAATGGATTGCCCACTGATAAAAGGCGCGATGTTTTTTAGTGTCTCACGAAAGGCCAAACCAGGCACCGCGATAAAAACAATGTCTTTGTCTTTGACTGCAGCGGCCAAGTCATGACTGTATTTTAAGCGATCATCAAGCTTATGTCCTGGCAAATATTTTTTGTTGGTTTGGGTTTTTGCCATCGCCTTAACAGTGCGCTTATTGCGCACCCAAAGCGTGGTATCACAGCCATTCCGCGCCGCGAGGTTTGCCATGGCAGTACCAAAACTGCCGCCGCCCAAAAACGCCAAACGTAGCTTGGTCGGATTGCTATGGATTTTGGCCATGTTTTTTGCAACGGCAGACTCTACCGCACTAGGATTGAGCTTTTTGCGGCCCAGACCTGATTTGGTGGCGCGCTCGATGATGCCTGCCAGCAGACTGTTTTGTTTATCAGAGCTTTGCTTATCCGTGTCATTGTGCTCGTTATTGGTGTCTTTATTACTGTCGTTAGGGCTAGTCATGTTCTGGTATCCGTGTTGACTGACTCATTATAAGTAGCATTATCGTGATTAAAAACCAAGATGCCGACCGTGTTTATTGTATATTGTGGGCATCTAAACCAAAGCGCCTGTAAACCTTATGACTCAAAACGTATGAGCGGCTCAATGTCAATGGGCTTGCGTGTAGGCTCATCCTTAGGACTGGTGCCAGTATAAACAAAAGCCGTAATATAATCATCTGCCCCCACGCCAAAGTATGCCTTGACCGCAGGCTCATTACAAAGCAAACCTGTCCGCCATACCGTACTAAAGCCTTGTGCCTTTAGAGCCAGTAGCATATTTTGGACAGCGGCGCCTGCGCTGAGCAGCTGCTCAAAAGGCGGCACTTTTTTGTGTGCTTGCATGTTGGTCACGACCGTTATGATAACAGGTGCACGTAGCGGCATGGTATGAGTTTTTTTGATGGTTTTTTCGGTCAGCACTTCACCTTGTTGTGCAGCCTGTGCCTTTGCGGCGCTCACCAATGCCGCGCCCAACTGACGACGCGCCTCACCTTCGGTGACGATAAACCGCCACGGTTGCAGCGTTTTGTGGTCAGGCGCTGTGGCCGCACAGGCGATTGCTGCTTCTATCTGAGCACGGGTAGGTGCAGGCGTGTCTAGATTGCCCATGCTGCGCCTCGAGCCAATCCAGCCGATCATCGCTTCACTATTGACTGGCATCTCATCCGTGTCGATACTTTGTATAGACTGCTTTTTATTATTTTTATCAGAGGTAGTCATTATCGCTCCTTATTTATTTTGTGGTCACAGACGGGTTGCGTCAAGCTTTGATAATCCTTGAAGCTATTTTTACTCAAAACGACTAAAAACCATTGCATGCGCACACTGATATCATGCCTTTGTGATACCTTTAACACACCCTTGCCCTCAACAGCTATTACTGTACTTAACAGCCATTGCCGCTACGCAGTCTCTTCGGTGCGATGCTCCGTACGCAGGTAGTCTTCTGATTGCATCTCAAGCAAACGCGAACGTGTACGTTCAATCTCAAAAGCCAGTTTTTCTCCCTGATAGAGCTCAAGAATAGACTGCTCGGCACGCACCAGTAGCTTGACACGGCGATCATAAAACTCATCGACCAGATAAATAAAGCGCCGCGTTGGATCACGTAAATCATCGTCTAAGGCTGGCACCACATCGACCAACACCGTACTAAACTGTTTGGCGATTTCGATAAAATCTGCAGCAGAGCGCGGCTCCATACACAAGTGTCTAAAGTCACAAAACAAGATATCTTCGGTACGGGCGTTGACCTTAATCGAGCGGCCATTGATGACGATGGGCTCTTTGCTGATTTTTTGGTTGTTAGACAGGCTGGCAAAACGGTTGGCCAGCCAGTGATGATTGGCCTTGGTCAATGGCGACTCATACAGCTCAGCTTGCTGCAGTACCCGCAAACGATAGTCGATGCCTGAGTCGATATTCATCACCGTAGTATGGTGCTCGACCTCAGCGATCGCAGGCAAAAACCGGTCACGGTGCAGGCCATCTTTATACAGACCTGCTGGCTCGATATTGGAGGTGGCGACCAACGTCACGCCGCGATTAAACAGCATGGTAAACAAATCGCCTAAGATCATGGCATCAGAGACGTTGGAGACAAAAAACTCATCAAAACAAATCACCACCGCTTCTTTGTAAATAATATCAGCGACTTTTTCGAGTGGATCACTTTGACCTTGGAGCGCGTTAAGCTCTTGGTGCACGCGCTGCATGAAATGATGAAAGTGCTGCCGCATCTTACGCTCGATGGTCAACGAGTCATAAAACATGTCCATCATCCACGTCTTACCGCGGCCTACCCCGCCCCACATATACAGACCCTTTGGGGCAGCAGGCTTGGATTTCAAAAAGCTAAAAAAGCGCTTTTTTTGTGGCACGCTGTCACTGAGCTGATGATACAGCTCATCGAGATAGCTCATGGCCTGATATTGCTGTTCATCTCGCGTAAACTCACCTGTGCTGATGGCTTGCTCGTAGCGTTGCAACGGGGATAAACTCATAATGCGACTCATTGTTTAATAAAATTTATTTAATAAAATCAAATGGTTGTATTTTTACCATTGTATATAGCTGACGCGGCGCTCATAGCAATCGATCCTAGCTATCGTCCAGAAATACTGTGGTGCTCAAGCAGTTTTTTTAATTCAGACAAACGCCCATGAAAAAAGTGCCCCGCCCCATCGACCACACTGACGGCGATACCCAGACGATCCGCAAATGCCTGCATCTTAGCAGGGTCAATCACCTCATCAGCATTACCATAAATCTCAAAGGTCTTGTCAGCAGGTAAGTCGATATCACTACTGTCGTTTTTTTCTACCGATGGCGCGATAAGCGCGATATTTATAAGCTCAAAATCGCTCACGTCCCAGATATGTGAGGCCTCAAGCACTTGTTCGGCAACGCGCGCGGTGACATACCCGCCAAAGGAAAAACCGCCTAGCCACAGCTTGCGCGCGCCGGTTTGCTCAGCGATCCATTGTAGCACGGTCATCGCATCGACGACTTCGCCATCGGCATAGTCATGCTCGCCTGTGGACTGACCGACACCGCGAAAATTAAACCGCACCACATGCATGCCACTATCGCGGGCAAAGCGGTACATGGTCGTGACCACTTTGTTATTCATCGTCCCATCAAACAAAGGGTTGGGGTGACAAAGCAGCGCCACCGTATCGGTATTGGGATCGTTAGGGTTGTCTTGTTGCCAGAGCGCATCGACCTCGAGCACGCCAGCAGGAGCAGGAATCAGGTGCATATTGTTACTTACTTAATTAAGAATGAATGTCTCAATTATCCTAGATATGGTTTATATTTCAAGTGATTTGCTGTACAGACGCCTTAGGGCGTGTCCTCAATTCAATCAATAGCCATCTAAATGGGCTAAAAATGGTTAAATCTGGCCAAACGGTGTCAAATAGCTGACTAATATCTCACGCCTAAATGCCTACAAGTAAGACAACGGTAAGAGCGCACACAATAACTACCTAGACACCAAAGCGCCGAATGGGTTAGATTCATACTGATTGTGTAGTGGTGACTGGCAAAGTGTCAGTGCCATTTATCATCATTAAAATACTCAACGTCTAAATTGAGGAATACATTATGATTACTATGAATAAAACCGCCGCTTTTGGTGCCACATTGGCCGCCGCACTTGCTTTGAGCGCTTGCCAAAGCACCCCGTCATCACCGGTCATTCAACGCGCCAACGCTACCTACGAAACCACCGGTATCGCCGATACAAAAGTTAAAGCACAACAAAATGCCATCGATAGCGCTCAAAAAACGTGCCGCAGCAAGCAAGTGATTATCATTGAGGACACAGTCAACTACAATGGTATCTTAGATGAGCGCACAGGCCGCATGGTTGGACAAGCTGGCGCGGTGCTCGGTAGTATCTTTGGTACCGGCTCACCAGATTTATCGCGTGATGACGACTATGAATACACCATCAGCTTTCGCTGCCAATGATTCGCTGCCAATAACGTGATGATGCGCAAACACCGCCGCTAGCCACTCGCCAGCCCTTCTGTTTGTCACAGCATTTATGCAGCAGATCGGTTGGCTTCTCTTTTTGTGACTGCGCTTTTGAGGTAAACTATCATCAGCTTAAAACCTCAAGCGATACACGCAGCGCTATTTCGCGGATTGTCAACTTGCCTTGCTCTCTGATTGATAGGATTGGTTGTTTTTTTGCCGCGTTTTTTGCCGCATTGCTTTTTACAATATGGTTTCTTTAGTTTTGATAGCAACCATTTCATACCTTTCTGTCCCACTTTATACTTTTATGTCTTAGTCGGCTTTGGTCTCCTATTATGCGCAAACCCAATCTCTCAAATATCAAACAAGCCAAAGTCCTAGCCCCTGCCAAAGACTTGGCGACGTTAGAAGCTGAGCTTGCTGAGCAAGAAAACAGCCTAGAAGTCAGTTTAGAAGACACGGTGCTGCGCTTAAGTGACTACTTGTCGGCGGTAGAGATGGTGGTAAAAGAAACCTTTAACCATCGCGTGTGGGTGAAGGCTGAGATTCGCAACTTATCGAGCAAAGGCGGACATTATTATTTTGAGTTGGCCGAAAAAGATGACGACGGTAAGGTCGTGGCCAGCTGCCGCGGCAACCTCTGGCGCTTTAAGGCCGCCCGCGTTTTGGCGAAGTTTGAGCGCGCAACGGGCATGCCACTTGAGCGCGATCTGACCGTACTGCTCAAAGTATCGGCAGGTTTTCATGCGCAGTATGGCTTTTCGCTCACGATCGAGGATATCGATCCAAGCTACACGTTAGGCGATTTGGCGCGGCAGTATGCTGAGATGGTCGACCGCTTAACGGGCGAAGGACTCCTGCACCTCAATCAGCAGCTACCGACACCGTTTGATATCGAGCATGTGCTGGTCATCGCCCCCGAAAAAGCCGCAGGATTGGGCGACTTTCAAGCCGATGCAGACCGCTTAGCCACTACCGGTGCTTGTCAGTTTCATTACCATCATGCCACCTTTCAAGGCAATCATGCGCCAAGCGAGATTCGCCAAGCCATCGTCAGTGCGCAGCAGCAATTCCAAGATACCTATCAGCGTTTGCCAGATTTATTAGTAATTATCCGTGGCGGCGGCGCGGTGGGCGATTTGGCTTACTTAAATGACTATGAGCTGGCAGCATTGGTGGCTGAGCAGCCTATTCCTGTGTGGGTCGGCATCGGTCATGAGCGGGATAAAGTCATTCTAGATGAGGTGGCGCATACCAGCTTTGATACGCCATCAAAAGTCATCGCAGCGATTATCAGTCATCTGGCTCAGCTCATTACCCAAACGCTGCAATACCAAGCACAAATCAAACAAGCGGCCACACAGCAGCTCACGATGGCTGAGCAAAAAACGTCACGACAATTGAACCATATCCAATCGCAAACCATCGGCCAGCTGACCGCACTGCGAAAAGACAGTGATTATGCGTGGCGTAGCATTCAGCAAAGCGCCCAGCGCCAAGTTAAGCAAGCCGCCAGACTCACCAGCAATCTGCGTGCGCAGACTCAATCCTTGGCTTATCAGCAATTAGCAGCCGCTTCTACTTATAGTCAAAACTACCAAAAAACAATGATACAAACCGCCCAGCTGCGTGTCATACAAGCGCAGCGTAACAGCGAGCATCTGCGCGACATTGTCCTTTTGCACCGTCCTTCTCGTGTGCTCAAGCAAGGCTATACCATGCTCACTGATGCCAAAGACAAACAAATTCTGACCAGCAGCACGCAGCTTTATCCTGAGCAAACCATTCATATCGTCTTAAAAGATGGCAAAGCACAGGCACAGATTGTTGAGATTAAAGACAATCACAAGAGAACAGAATCTGCTAATACGCTAACCGAATCAGACAACAACGTTTAAGAACTAATTACTTAAACCCTGTTATCTACCAAAATCATTACCAGAGATTAGGAATACCTTATGACCACCCCGACTCGCCGACGCAAAAAAGCCGCCCCAAAAACCTTTAAGGCGGCTTACGATATTTTAAAGACCAATGCCGAGCAGCTACAGCAGCAAGATGAACCCGATATCGACAACCTTATGACCACGGTCGAAGAGTCAATCGCCGCGTATCGCGTCTGCGAAACCCGCATCAATGCCGTACAGCAAGCGCTAGATGCGGCGTTTGCTGAAGAAGATCGCACAGAGAGTAGTGATCAAAATAGCAACCGCTAATGGCGCTTTATTATGGCGTATCCACCTCAAACACTTGGCGAAGATAGGCAAGATAAGTATCGTTGTTAATCATGGTCTTGCCTGGGCTGTCAGACAATTTTGCCACAGGCTGACCGTTACACTCGACCAGCTTTAACACGATATTGATTGGGGTGATGCCCATGTCATTGGTCAAGTTGGTGCCGATACCAAAGCTGGTTTTGATACGGTCTTTAAAATACTGATGCAGCTCCCACGCTTTGTCTAAATCCAAACCATCACTAAAAGTCAAAATCTTAGTCTTGGGGTTTATCTTGAGCTTTTTATAATGCGCGATGGCCTTGTCACCCCACACATAGGGGTCGCCACTGTCGTGACGCAAGCCATCAAACAGCTTGGCAAAATACAAGTCAAAATCACGCAAAAACGCATCCATACCGACGACATCTGTCAGCGCGATTCCTAAGTCGCCGCGATACTCATGGACCCACGCTTCCAGCGCGGCTTTTTGTGAATCGCGCAAACGCACATCCAATGCCTGAAATGCCTGCATAAACTCGTGCGCCATCGTACCGATCGGCGTCATTCCCAGTTTTTTTGCTAGATAAACGTTTGAGGTGCCGCCAACTATCTTTGGGGCAGCCTTGTGTAGGGTCTCCACCACATGCGCTTGCCAAGATTTGCTAAAGCGGCGACGCGTACCAAAATCAGCCACGATAAAAGGCGGTGTATCGGGGTTATAGCTGCTTTGCTCGGCTGCATAATGATGCAATAGCTCAACTTTGGCGTCTAGCCGGCGCTGGCCTTCTGCCAAGACTTGAGAATCTGATAAGGCACTAAAATACAACTCATTGACAATGGCCAAAACAAACACTTCAAAAAACATCGCCTGTATCATCGGTCCTTCGATATCGATGCACAGTCTGTCTTTCTCATCGGTGCTGACGGTGATAAAACGGCGCTTGAGCTTAAACAGCTCAAGATAATCGACGAAGTCTGAACGAATAAAGCGCAAACCGCGCAGATACTCTAATTCATCTTCCAAAAACCGTAACTCGCACAGACTATCTAGTTGCTGCTCTAGAGCGTCTTTGATATCGGCTAAGGGATAGACAGTATCCTTATTATTGCGGCAACGAAAACGATAAACCCCATGCGTCTGTGGAAACTGATGCAGCATGGCTTGGAGCATGGTGAATTTGTACAAATCGTTATCAAGTAACGAGGTAATAATAGGTGCATAGGTAACGGTCATACTATGGCCTTAAAAACACAGAAATAAAAAATAACGTCACCTAATACTCAAAGCGACACAGTATACAATATGATAAACAACCAGATATGGCGCACAAACAGCACGTTTGCAGCGCGCATTCATCAGTCGTCAAGTATAACGAAATTTGCTGCTTTTTTCAGAGTTCATGCTTTTTTGGTGCTTTTATTAAGGCGTGTCCTCAATTTAATTGATAGTCAGCTAAGAGTCAGCTAAATGGATCAAAAATGGCAAAACAGTGTATAACATTGTACAACGCTGTTGATACCACTACGATGTAATCAGTTTGACCAAAGGCGCATAGCCTGACTGCGGCATCACATCGACGGGGATAAACTGCAGCGCGCCACCATTGATACAATAACGTAGGCCACCACGATCCTTTGGCCCATCGGGGAACACATGACCCAAATGTGAGTCCGCGACCCGCGAGCGCACCTCGGTACGCACCATATTAAACGCTCGGTCTTCGTGCTGGGTAATCACCTGCATATCAATGGGCTTGGTAAAGCTTGGCCAACCGCAGCCTGACTGGTACTTATCCGTGGATAAAAACAAAGGCTCGCCCGAGACCACATCGACATAAATCCCAGGGGCAAACAAGTCATCATACTCATGACTAAACGCCCGCTCTGTCCCTGCCTGTTGAGTGATATTGTACTGAGCTTTGGTGAGCGTCTGCTGTAGCGCACCTTTATCAAACCCAGCATAACGCTTGGGCTCTAGCGCTTCTGCGACAGTGCTAACAGGCGCAAGCTTGGGTGGTGCCGTACTCTCAAGCTTATCATCGGCAAGGCTGAGATCGACATGACAGTAGCCATTGGGGTTTTTTGCCAGATAGTCTTGATGATACATCTCCGCCACATAAAAGTTGTCTAACGGCTCATTTTCGACCACAGCTTTTTGCTTATATTGGCTCTGTACTCGCTTTAGCGCCGCGTCGATGACCGCTTTATCGTCTTGATCGGTATAATACACCCCAGTACGATACTGCACACCGCGATCATTGCCTTGTTTGTTTAGGCTGGTCGGGTCAATGACGCGAAAATAATACTGCAAAACCGTATCAAGATCTATCTTATCAGCATCATAAGTGACTTTTACTGCTTCAGCATGCCCTGAGCCGCGAATGACCTGCTCATAACTGGGGTTGGCAGTATCCCCATTGGCATAGCCTGATAGCGCATCGACCACGCCATCGACACGCTCCATATAGGCTTCAACACCCCAAAAGCAGCCGCCTGCCAGATAGATAGAGCGGGTATTGATGGCGTTGCCTTTGTCATTATAATACACCCCATCTTTTTGCTTGATGGTTTCAATCTTGCTATTGCTGGCTGCCGCTTGGGCGGTTGCAGGCTTGCTACTGCCAGCCTTTAGCTCGGCAAAGTCGTTTTCGGCATTGTCCGCCAGCGCATACGCTTGCTCGGGCGATATATTGCCTTTGACTAAGTGTACCAAGTTGCCGTTTTTATCCAGTATCGCCCAGCTTGGATAGACCTGCACGCCCAGCTGCTTGATAATGGCGCCAGAAGGGTCAGTCAATACCGGTAGTTTGGGATACGCTGACTGCACGCCTGCATACCATGAGGCAAACTCACCCTCAGCTTTCTCATTGAGATGACCAGGACTTGCCATAGTGACTACGTTTAAACCAGAAAACTTAGGATCGAGGCGCCACGCTTCGGTCTCAGCCAGCGTGCCCAAACACAGCGGGCACCAGCTCGCCCAAAACTTAACCAAGGTCGGCTTATCAGGGTCGATCACTGCCGCGCCTGTCTCGCCCAGACCTGTGGTCAATTGCGGCAATGCTTGCATCTGCCCAAGCATGTCAGATGGCAGCATATCTCGTGAGCTGGTCACGCCGCTGTTTTGCTGACTGGCACTACTGCCAGCACTACTACTGGCACTATTATCAGCATTACTCATTTGTCCGCAAGCCATCAGCAGCCCAGCACTGAGCACCATCATCACGCCATAGCGGCTGGCGTTTTTTAGGTAACGTGATGGTTTTGAGCGAGAGGGCTGTTTTACTAAATGCTGTGATGAGGGGTTGGCGGCAACGTTACTTATAGAGTGGCTGATACTTGACTGATCTTTGTACCAATTTAAGTGGCGCGGTTGATCGTTTTTATCGGTAGGCTGGTCTGACATAATAGGTCCTTTAACTAACACTGCTATGAGTGGCAGATATTTTTATGGTACGACCATCTTTGTCTAAATACAATTCAGACAATATTAAAAACAGCGGTTTCATATTGAGTTTTTGTTAACCACTGTATCACCGATCAAACCCTACACTCTATCGTGCAAAATGCCTTTGCTGTCGATAAAAAACGCCAAAATCAGCATCACGACTTAGTGTGCATAAACTGCGCCACATAATCATCAGCAGGGTCGTGACGTAGCTGCTGCGGGGTGCCCGTCTGTACCAAACGACCACCGTTTAAGATGCTGATGCGTTGGCCGACCTTGATGGCCTCATCGATATCATGGGTAATAAAAACGATGGTCTTGTTCAGCCGATCTTGCAGCTCCAGCAGTTGGTCTTGTAGCTGAGCACGAATCAGCGGATCAAGGGCAGAAAACGCCTCATCCATCAGCAAGATTGGGTTGTCTGTCGCCAGTGCCCGTGCCAGCCCAACCCGCTGCTGCATACCGCCTGATAGCTCGTCAGGGTAGCTGTGCTCTAGATTGGGCAGTCCGACTTCATTGAGCCAATGCCGTGCAATCTCATGGCGCGCTTTGGTACTCATCTTTCGTACCCGTAGGCCATAGGCAACGTTTTGTATGACAGTCATGTGCGGTACTAGGCCGAAGTGCTGAAACACCATACTGACGGTATGCTGACGATACTGCTGCAGCGCTTTATCATTGAGCGTCAATATATCGATAGCAGACGATCCTGCTTGCGCTGTAGTCTGCGTCTCCTCTGCTACTGCGGTAGCAGGCGCGCGACTAGGGTTTGTTGTATGCAGGCTGGTATCGACCCATATTTTGCCACAGCTTGGGTCTATTAGACGATTGATATGCCGTATCAAAGTCGACTTGCCTGAGCCTGAGAGCCCCATGATACAGTGCAGCTCCCCTGCTTTGATGGCGAGGTTGATGTCATAAAGCCCGACCGAATACCCTGTCTGCTCTTTGACCTCGGTACTGTCCATCCCTTGCGCCAATAGCGATAAAGCTACCTGCGCCTGCGCCGGGCTGGCATTATAAATCTTACTGATATTTTCAAGCTGAATATGGTTCATCATGGTTCTCGCTATGGGGTTTTTATGCGGTTTAGCACAGCTTAGCTCGATGCAGCCGCTACTTATCAACCTATCGGACGCTTGCCAGCGTCGATGGTTTTTTGGCGGGCGCGCTTGCCTTGACCAAATGCCTGAGTGATACGATCAATGATAATGGCGACGATGACGATCGCGGTGCCTGCTTGTAGCCCTTGACCGATATTTAGCGTTTGAATAGACTGCAGCACATCCTCACCAAGACCTGGCGCCCCAATCATAGAAGCCAGCACCACCATGGACAGTGACATCATCACCGCTTGATTGATCCCCGCCATGATACTTGGTAATGCTTGTGGTAGCTTAATCCAAATCAGCAGCTGACGATGCGTACTGCCAAACGAGCGCCCTGCCTCGATCATCTCATGATCGACTTGGGTAATACCCAGCGTCGTCAGGCGAATCAGCGGCGGCAAGGCATAAATAACGGTAGCAAACAGCGCTGGCACCTTACCAATTCCAAATAGCATCAGCACCGGAATCAAATATACAAAGCTTGGCATGGTCTGCATCACATCTAAAATGGGCGTGACTATCTTACGCAGTACCTTACTGCCCGACATCGCAATCCCGATCGGAATGCCAATCACCACGGTCACCAGCACCGAGACGATTAGCAGGGCAAAAGTATCAATCAGCGCGCCCCACAGCCCAAAAGCACCGATCAAAAACAGCCCTGCGCCGCATGCCAAGGCAAACCACACCTTACGAACCGCAAACCATCCCAACACCGTGACGAGTAAGATAAGCAGCCATGGCGGCATCGCGGTCAATAGCCGCTCAATCGGTAATAATAAATAAGTAAGTGCCAAAGTACTGATGGTACGAAACACCTCACCGTAGTTTTTTACCACGCTTGCCAAGGTGTTATTGAGCGGAGTCTCAAGCGACCATGATGGGAAACTCGATGCAAGGCCAAATGCGTGATTATTGATGCCATCATCATGAGCGATAGTGCTATCGTTGGCTGCCGCACCTGTGAGGCTAATGCCTAACTGCGCTGCTAGATTGGTGGCCGCTTCGTCAGTCACCCACCTGCGCCAGACGTCTGGATGCTCGCGCAAAAACACCAACGCTTGCTCTTCGCCGCTACGTTTGTTTTCACTCATCTCTAAGATAGCGCCATTGAGCGCATCGGCACTAAACTGTACGTTATTAAAAACATCAACCAGCGCTGGGTGGGACGCTATAAACGGGGTGGAGACAGCAATCCCCAAAGGAGAAACGGGGAAGCCTGAGACGCAGTCAGCGCTGCCATCTGCACGCAGCAAATCCTGCCAGCAAGTATCATCGTGCGCGGGAAACTCAAGCGCGGCAAAGTCGTATTTCGCCATCAGCCCTGTCGGCTGCCAGTAATAAAACAATAAGGGTTTGTGCTGCTCAAATGCAGACGATATCTCGGCATCGAGTGCCGCACCCGTACCGGGGTGCGCGTTGTTAAACACACCATCCAATCCTGTATTTTTCAGTAGCCGCGTATTAAACACCTCACAAGTCCAGCCAGAAGGGCAATTCATAAAACGAGCACTGCCTGGGTCTTCTGGGTCTTCAAACAAATGGGCATACTTGGGCAAGTCTTGGTAGCTGCGCAGTCCCGGATTTTCTTCTAGCACGTATTTGGGCACATACCAGCCTTGGGTTGCGCCGCCTTTTAGCGTATCGCCGATGACGGCAACTTTATCTTGCGCAATGGCCTGCTCCATGATCGGTGAGCGCCCAACCCACTGCTCACCGATGACTTGAATATCGTCTTGCGACAGCGCGGTTTCGAGCGCAGGGCCAGCACCTGGCACCTCCTCGACCGCACATTCATAGCCATCTTCGACGATATACTTGAGTACCCCAGAGATAAACTGACCACTCTCCCATGTCAGCGCGCCAAATTTGACAGGTGATTGGCAGGCTGCCGATGCTGCCACGGGCAGGAGTAATGTACTCATACAGAGTAAACTTAACGCAATCCATTGGCGCATGCTCAGTCCTATTTATGATGGGTGCCGCTCGCTTATGCCCTACGCCTTAGTATGAACACATCTCTTGCGTCAGTAGCACGAATGAGCGATTGGCTTAAATGATAGGTTGCCGTTGTTTAGAGGTACTACAAAGTGTAGCGACTTCTCACACAGATGACAAATGCTTATTGCTCACTACCCACGTGTTGCCTACCGCTATTTGACCGAAAAAAAGCACCTACCTAGGTAGATGCATAAGTATGCTTAAAACGTGTCGCCACAAGGCTGTATCAGGCATGGCTACACTGAGCATGACTATATCGGATACAGTGACTTACAAGGCGACTGTGTTTGAGTGCTACTTTAAAAATAGAGCCATGGCTTTTTTAAACAGTCCACCATAAGGCGGTAGTAGTAAATTCATGCCGTTGAGCTTGGCCTGTACAAACACAGGCTTCATGTGACTAAGACGCTCAAATCCTGCCTTACCATGATAAGCACCGGTGCCCGAATCACCAACGCCGCCAAAGGGTAAATCATGCTGCGCCACGTGCATGATGACCTCGTTGACACACAGACCACCTGAAACCGTGCGATTACGCACTTGCTCTATATCGCCTTGATGTTCGCCAAAAACATACAAAGCCAGCGGACGCGGGCGCGAATTGATAAAGTGAATGGCATCATCTAGCGTTTCGTAGTGTATCAAAGGCAAAATCGGCGCAAAAATCTCATTGTCCATGACCTCACTGTCTAACGCAGGCTCCCGAACGATCACAGGTGGCATCAGGCGTGTTTCGCTGTTGGCCTCAATCGGGGTCAGCGCATGCACCTGCTCGCTCGGTAGCGCGTCTACATAGCCTTTTACGCGCTTAAACTGAGCGCCATTGATGATGCGCGAGTAGTCAGGATTATGCTCAATATCAGGATAATGCTTATCCATCCAGTCTTTTGCCGCTTGGATAAATGACTCATGATAGCGACGCGGAATCAGCACATAATCAGGGGCGATACAGGTTTGGCCGGCATTTAGTGTCTTGCCCATCATCACGCGATTGACCACTGACTCTAGATTGGCATCATCTAAGACGATCACCGGCGACTTACCACCCAGCTCTAATGTCACTGGCGTCAGATTGGGGGCGGCAGCGGCCATGACTTTTTTGCCGACCGCCGTCGAGCCAGTATACAGCAGATGATCAAACGGCAGCTCACTAAAAGCCACCGCGATATCGACCTCGCCCAGCACCACACATATCATGTCGGAAGAAAAATAACGAGCCACAGCATCGGCGAACGTCTGCGCGAACTTTGGCGCCGCCTCACTCATTTTGATCATGATTCTATTGCCCGCGGCGAGCGCATCTATCATCGGACCTACGGCCAAAAACAGCGGATAGTTCCAAGGCACCATGATGCCGACCACACCTAACGGCTGCGGCTGGATTTCGTTGTGGGCTGGCATATACAGTGCCGAGATCGGCGCACGCTGGGGCTTCATCCATTTTTTGCCGTGTTTTTTGGCATGACTAATCCCTGTAAAACTCGGGAACAACTCAGCAAACTGCGTCTCAGACTCACTACGATGGCCAAAGTCAGCGCTGATGGCACTGGCAAAGCTGGCTTGGTTGTCGCTGAGCATCATCTCAAGGTTATCCAGCTGCGTCTCACGTGTGGCCCAGTCGTTTATCGGCTGCGTACGGCTCAGCGCTTGTAGATGCTCGAATTGCGCTCGCATCTCTTCGGCAGTGTGCGCGATACTAGAGGCTTGATGCGGCATATGCTCATTGATATTTTGGGTATTGTCTGTCATGTCTCTTCCTTGTTATATGCGTTGGGACTGATATACTTTTTTGGGCGAGCGGCGCTGTATTTTTAGCACACATCCTGCCTGTCTTCGTTTTTAGCAGACCCAACCAAAATCCGTCATAAAAACAGTCATAAAATTGTATCCCTTACGCTTTGTAGACGCTCCGACGGGCACTTTAATGTAGCGCATCGACTGAGCAATGAATAGCATTTTAAACTGACTAGTGCGTTTTTTAATAGAGCAAAAGTCATCGCTTACGCCGCGGCCAAACTTTTTAATTTCCAAATTTTTATTTGGGCGGTATCTAATAAGCAGATAAGTTTGGGCGACACTGCCAAAAACTGCTACACTTTAGGCAACTGACCTACTTGGCCGTGTCCTCATTTTAAAAATAGCAATAAAAATGAGATAAATTGCCGCCAAACACTGTAGGGCGTGTTGAATATTCAACACGCCCTAATCAAACAACGAAAATAGCGCAGATAATATCGAGATATTCATTAGCTATTTGATACTGTTTGGTCAGATTTAGCCATTTTTAACTCATTTAGATGGCTATCTATTGAAGAGGACACGCCCTTGCCTTCATACCTTTTGCCAATTCTATATATCTACCATACGTTGTGACTGCCATGCAAAACGCCATACAACCCCTGAGTGACACGCTGATCAGTAAGTCTTTGTCCGCGGCCGATTATGTCCCTACCTTGGATGCGATGCTCGCGCGCACGCTGACACGTATTGAGTTAAAAAAAACCAAACAGCAGCGCACGCCTGATGAGCTGTGGATCGTCGATCACAATGATGTCTATACCTTAGGACAAGCGGGTAAAGAAGAGCACATTTTACAGCGTACAGACACCCCAATTATCAAAACCGATCGCGGTGGTCAAGTGACTTGGCATGGTCATGGGCAATTGGTGCTGTATTGGTTATTTGATTTAGAGAGCTTGGGCTGGAGTGTGCGCAATTTAGTCTCACACGCTGAGCAAGCCATCGAAGATGTGATCAATGACTGCTTACAAAACCACACAGCTGGTGATACGCGCATTCGTGCCCAAGCGCGCCGTGATGCGCCAGGCGTCTATCTCTATGCCGATACCAGCGCAGAGCATGACGACAGCCCTACCGATAAAGGCATTGTATCGACTGATATCCAGCCGTCGTCCATCATGTTAGGTAAAATGGCGTCATTAGGCTTTAAGATTAAGCATGGTTTTAGTTACCACGGTATCGCTATTAATTTAACTTGTGATTTATCCGCGTTCAATGCCATCAACCCATGTGGCTATGCTGGCATGCAGATGCTTAGGTTAGCTGATTTTATCAACATGTCCCCCTCCCCAAAGACACGAAGCGCAGAGCAAACCCGCGAACCCTTGAGCTATGAGAGCGTCACACAAAAACTCATCGACAATATCGCTCAGCGCCATGCAGGACAGATAGCACTGCGCGCGTTGGCTCCCAAACCAAGTCGCTAAAGCTTGTGGCCTTTGAGTCTTTTTTTGCATAATATCTTGCACGCTTAGACTTAAGCATTTTGAGAAAAATTGTCGCAAACTTGCTATAATCGCTGGCGGTACAGACAGCTGTCATACCTATATGACAGCTCAGCTCAACCTTTGAGCTTTTCTTATTGTATTTAGACATTTAAAACAAAAGCAAATCGGAGTATTTTATGGCAGATTTTAACAAAATTTTGGACGCAGGCGACGTAGACGGCGGCATCATCAACGTGGTAGTAGAAATCCCTACCGGTAGCAGCCATAAAATCGAATGGAACCGCGAATTGGCTGTGTTTGAGCTGGATCGTATTGACCCACAAATCTTTGCCAAACCTTGTAACTACGGCTTTATCCCGCAAACGCTAGACGAAGATGGCGACGAGTTGGATGCGCTGATCATCACAGAGCAGCCACTGCCGACTGGTATTTTCTTAAAAGCCAAAGTCATCGGCGTGATGAAGTTTGTAGATGATGGCGAAGTCGATGACAAAATCGTCGTCGTACCAGCGGACGATCGTGATACCGGCAATGCGTACAACAGCTTAGAAGACCTACCTAAACAGCTGATCAACCAGCTACAGTTCCACTTCAGCCATTATAAAGACCTGAAAAAAGCGGGCACCACTGTGGTTGAATCATGGGGCGACGTGGCTGAAGCCAAAGAAGTTATCAAAGAGTCTATCCAGCGCTGGAAAGACCTATAAACCACCACTGAGACTCAGATAATCTCACTGCAATATACCGCTGTCATAACAATGATGGCGGTATTTTTTTGTTTATCTGCTGCTCAAATACCGCTCACCGCTTGAATGGTGCTCGGTTAAAATGGTTATAATAACTCATGCTTACATGCTTACATGCTATATGCTCATCGACAATAAGGAAAACCATGTTTAACCCCGACCCAAGCTCAAAGCCAGTCAATCCAAAACTGCCAAAAGATGTGATCATGATGGTCGAAAAAAACAACCTCGTCATGGCCATCAAAACATTGGCGCAAGATGAAAATATCAGTATGGATGAAGCCAAGGTGCGAATAGACGCTTATGAAACCGCGTTAAAAGTAAAGCAGCAACAAAAACTCAATACCATCGCAAACAAACAAGGCATCTCTAATCACGCCATTAGCTTTGATCGAAAGCAAGAAACAAAAGAAGAGCTAGAATCTGGCAAACTGATCAAAACACGCGTCAAAACCACCAAGCAGACTCAAGGTTTTAAAGACTTACAACAGGGGGTTGATAGCCAGCTAAATAACTTGGGGTACAAAAAACCCTTAATACCATATTGGACAAAACGTTTATTGCTGATTGTGGTGATTATGGCAGGATTGTTTTGGATATTGTGGCGAGTGTTTGGTTAGGGCGACATGGCGGGCTTTATTAGGATATCCCTTTTACCAGCTGTGCTTAACAAAATACGTGGTAGTACAAACGCTAACAAATCCTTACCATCAGCCTCGTGAAAACAAAAAAATTGTCTGTTATTTTTGCTTGTTATAGTGAGTTCAGTATAACAACGATACCGTGGGACTGGGATGAATTTTACGCAAGGTTTGATCTTAACGATAATAAGGATATTAAAATGAAAACATCTATAGCGGCAAAATCGCTTAAAAATAAATTCTGGATAGTATGTTGGCTGAGCCTCTTGAGTCTTGGTGCTTGCAGCAATGAGACCCAAAAGCCAGATGATAACAATAATAATATAGAATCTAGCGAGATGACGCCTGTGCAAACAGCGAACGAAGATAAGGACCAAGCTTCTACTCCTAACTCTACAGAAGATGAGGAAGGTGCAGGAGGTACAGCGTACTATTCTAGCAGCGGCAGTGTAGAAAATGACCAAAAAGCTGATGATACGGTGACGGTCAATGAAAACAATCCCAACTTAGATAAAACATCTGCAGATGGGGTGCAGTAAGTAAGAATCAAGCCTCAGTAGGGAGCCTTCTTGCACTCCCTACTGAGCGCTTATACTAGTGATGCTCACCAGGCAGTATTTTTGCAAAAATACGCTGCGCTAAATTCGGCTTACTATCGGTGGTCTGGGCAGCCGTCGAGCTTGGGAATATACGATAACCAATAGACTGCACCCCCACATTAAATGCAGGTACCAACGAGTAGCTTGCAGACGCAAATCTACCCATGTTGCTGGCGATACTGTTTGGTTTATGAACGATCGCTTTGGCGATCATCATCGCCGCCTCATCAGGCATCAATGCTGGCATATAACGATACAGCTTGGTCGGTGCAATCATCGGCGTGCGCACCAGTGGCATAAAAATGTTGGTGACTTTGATATTATCGCCTTTGACCTCTGCTGCCAGACAGCGACTAAACGCATCAAGCGCTGATTTTGAGGCGACATAAGCGGCAAAACGCGGACTGTTTGCCAGTACGCCAATGGAGGAGATATTAACAATTTGACCCTTCTTCCTGCCAATCATCGTCGGAAGTAGTCCCAAAATAATCTTGACCGCACCAAAGTAATTGACATCCATCGTGCGCTCAAAGTCATGAAAACGGTTGACTGATTCATGCACTGAACGGCGAATCGAGCGCCCCGCATTATTGACCAATACATCGACATGACCAAAATCAGCAAGAATCCGTTTGCTGACGTCTTCGATATCATCCATATTGGTCAAATCACATGAATAATAACTGGCCCTGCCACCGAGTGTTTCGATGTTGTCCGCGACAATTTTTAGCTTGTCTTTGGTACGTGCCAATAAAATCACATGGGCGCCGCACTCACTGAGCAAAAAAGCAGTACGCTCGCCAATACCACTTGAGGCACCCGTGATTACGATATGCTTATCTTTAACCGCTTTAGCGATTGCTTTTTTTGAAGGGTTGGCCATAAAAAGTCCTTTTTGTTTGTTTTATGTTCTTTTGTAGGATAGCAAAAAATATGGCCTGAGGTGAATGAATCGTCAGTACAAACATCGCGATTGATGATTATTTACCCGCCCTAGTGACTACTGATGCGTACACAAAAAATCCTCGACCACACGAAACTGTCCTGCGGTACTCTCTTCGCCATACATCGCTTGGCGAAAGGCATTAGAATTTGGAATGCCCGTGGTATACCACGCAATATGCTTACGCGCAATACGGCAGCCTGAGTATTCACCATAAAAATCATACAGCTCTTGTAGATGCGCGAGCACAATCTCTTTAATCTCGCGAACACTTGGTGCTGATAGCCGCTCACCTGTTCGCAAAAAATGACCGATATCACGAAACAGCCACGGCTGACCTTGAGCGGCGCGCCCTATCATCACGGCATCGCAGCCTGTCATCTCGTAGACATATTGGGCTTTTTCAGGGCTATCGATATCGCCATTGGCAATGACAGGGATACTGATACTGTCTTTGACTTCGCGTATCAGCTCATAACGCGCCGTACCTGTATACATATCCTCACGCGTCCGCCCATGAATCGCAATCGCTGCGATACCAGCTTGCTCAGCGCGGCGTGCCACTCGCAAGATATTTTCGCGGCCATTTTCATAACCCAGTCGCGTCTTTAGGGTGACGGGAGCATCGACTGCACCTACTGCCGCATCGAGCAGACGTGCCACCAAATCTTCGTCTTGCAGCAAGGCTGAGCCTGCCAGCTTACGGCAGACTTTTTTGGCAGGACAGCCCATATTGATATCAATAATCTGCGCGCCATTGTCAATCTGATAACGCGCCGCTTCAGCCAATTTATCAGGCTCAGCCCCTGCTATTTGTGCCGAGATGGGCGCAATTTCATTATCAAAATTGGCACGGTACAAAGACTTTCTGCTGGCATAAAGCGCGGTATCGGCGATGATCATTTCACTGACTGCATGCCCTGCGCCAAAGGATTTGCACAGTCTACGAAAAGGGTTGTCCGTCACGCCGGCCATGGGCGCGACCATCAGACGGTTTTCGATACTCAGACCACCGATATCAAGCGGCTGTAATAAGGGATGCTGAGCGGCAACTGGTGCTGAAGAATCAGCCATCACAGAATTCGCAGAAGTATTTATAGACATAAAAAACGGCTTGATTTGCATAGAAAACAAGCCGTTATTCTAAGGGTTCGTACGCATATTGCAAGCCATTCACGTCAATCCTTTGCCGCTATGACTTCCAATACGACTTTCAAATAGGCGATGCGCCGCTTACTTATCAAACACACTACCCTGCTCTAGGGTAATATCATCGTCATGTTCCTGCATACGCCAAGGCAAAATATCGGGCGAAACATTGACGAAATGCAGATATTTTTCAAACTGATCGATGATATCATTGATCACCGACTCTGGCTGATAACCATACAAGTCATAGGTTTGGCCACCGCGGCGCAAATAGACCTCGGCACGGTGATGGTGCTCTTGTGGCAGAGTACCTGCCATATCTTCAGTATAATAGTCAGGAACCTCATGCTCTGATAGGCGCACCTCGTACCAAAACTCGACATTGTCACCGCGTCTTAGCTCTAATACCGCTCGATTGTTTACCTCATCATAGTTGACCTCAGGCAACCAGCCTGTCTCGGCAAATTTTTCTGCAACCTCCTGCATCGATGACATCACCGTGCCCTTGATATAGCCGAGCACCTTTTCGCGCGTTGGCTGATTGGTAATATAATCAATACGATCACGCCATGCGTCTAATTTGAGCAAATGCGGCGGTAAATGGTTGTCAGTGGCCAGACTTTGATTACGATGCCCCTCGATACGTAGCGCACGCCACATACCAAACGTCGAGATTAAGATAATCACTGCAAAAGGCAAGGCACTGACGATAGCCGCTGTCTGCAGGGCGCTTAGGCCACCTGCGATCAGCAGCACCGCTGCTACAGCGCCTTCTGTCACTACCCAAAATGAGCGCTGCCACCACGGCGTATCACTACGACCACCAGCGGCGAGCGAGTCGATGACCAATGACCCTGAGTCTGATGACGTCACAAAAAAAGTAATAATCAGTAGGACGGTTAATGACGAGACAATTTGAGTAAAGGGTAAGTTTTCTAGCAGCTTAAATAAGGCAATGGCTTGGTTGTTTTGTACCTCACCGATCAGCGCCTCATAACCATCGACCATGATCATATGCAGCGCGGTATCCCCAAATACCGAAAACCAAAAGAAGGTAAACAGCGTTGGCACAAGCATCACACCCAGTACGAACTCACGAATGGTACGGCCGCGACTGATTTTGGCGATAAATAGTCCGACAAAAGGCGCCCACGCGATCGTCCATGCAAAGATAAATAGCGTCCAGCTACCGATCCAATCACTCGACTGATAAGCTTGTAAGCTAAAGGTACGCTCAACGATATTGCCCAAATAACTGCCTGTATTTTCCATAAAGGCATTTAGGATAAATATCGACGGCCCGACCACAAACACAAAGATCATCAAAGCCGTGGCCAGCACCATGTTTAAGATAGACAGGCGTTTGACGCCCTTATCCATCCCAGCCAGCACAGACACCAGTGCTGCGGTGGTCACCAGCGCAATGATGATGACTTGTACGGTGGTGCTCACTGGAATCATATCGGGCAATAAGTAATTCAAGCCTGCATTAATCTGAGCCACAGACAGACCCAAACTGGTGGCGATACCAAACATGGTACCCAAAATCGCAAACACATCCACCGTATGTCCGATAGGCCCATGGATTTTGTCACCGATTAAGGGATAGAGGGTTGAGCGCACCGACAGCGGTAAGCCGTGCCGAAAGGAAAAATACGCCAATGACAGCCCCACGACGCCATATATCGCCCAAATATGAAACCCCCAATGAAAATAGGCAATCTGCATCGCCTCTTTGGCCGCCTCAATCGTCTGCGGCTCTGAGAGTGGTGGACTGGCAAAATGTAAGACCGGCTCGGCAACACCATAAAAGAGCAAGGCAATGCCGTAACCTGCCGAAAACAGCATAGCAAACCATTCAAGAAACTGATATTCAGCTTCTGCATGGTCAGGGCCTAATTTGATACTGCCATAAGGCGAAAACGCCAACACGATGACAAACATCAAAAATATAGCAACTGCCAGCATATAAAACCAGCCGAACGTCTCGGTGGTAAATGCCAGGACGGTACTAAATAGCTCACCGGCCGCCTCTGGATTGATAGCAGTACCAATCACCAATAGCAGCATGATAGCCGCCGCTGGGACGAAAACTGGCAACAAAATAGTGGAGCGAGGTAATTTACTCATAGAAGTGATATCCTCAAAAAGTGACAAAACCGATCAACCGTGCTTATTAAAATATTTTTTGCATAACATGTCTGATAAATACTTGATACTGCATTTTTGACTTCTTACTTCTGACATTGTCTGCTTATGGGCACTGGTTTGATGAATGGGTTCTAAAGACAAAACTGCTTAACCAACAGTCAGCCATTATGATATTTATCACACTCTTTTAAAAAACCCCAGACAATCTCTGTCCTTGTAACACTACTTTAACGATTGTTACATGACTATTACCAAGCAACAAAAAAGGCAGCTTGTTAGCCGCCTTTAATGTATAAGATATATTTGTTTGTCTACAACGGCAATATTATCCTGCAATAACTGCGGCAAGCTGTTGCGCCAGATCTGCCAGCTCGCCTTGATCCGCTTGGGTGACGGCATGACGGCCTAGCTCATGAATACTCGATGGAATCAGATGGACATGATAATGAAACACTGTCTGCCCAGCTTGCGAACCATTTAGCTGCATTTGGATGATACCTTCGCGCTCAAACACTTGGCGCTGCGCTTGCATGACTTTTTTGGCAGTCATCAGTACCGCTGCCGCATATTCTGGCTCCAGATCAGCCAAATCGATTGCGTTTTGTTTGGGGATGACCAGTACGTGGCCTTTTGCTTGTGGCATGATATCCATAAAGGCAAGGGTTTTATCGTCTTCAAAAACCTTATGATACGGAATCTCGCCCTTTAGCATTTTTGCAAAGATGTTATTGTCGTCATACTGAACGTGATTGTTTTGATTCATTGTTATTCCTTTATTCATTGGCCAGTGTGGTGAGTGAATGACTCGGAAGCTTTGCTCACAACAAGTATTATATAGTGGACGAAATAGCGCCTGAGTACAAGCCGCTTGCTGACTTGTCAATCAAAACGCCCATACCAATATGCGCCGACTCGCTCAGCAATTTATTGGCGACTCATAGACTTTAAATGTTATATTAACCCTCTACTTTAATGATGCTATATTTATGGATTCGCCTACCTTGCCGACGCCTTTATCAAACGACAACCTAAACGACCATTTAGCCGCCAGCTCTGCTGCAGAAACGCGTACTGAGCACCCAGCGCAAAGCCTGCCGCCTAATAGCGTGATTTTGGCCGAGGCGCTGACCGATAGCAGCATTCATTGGCAAATACACAACTGCAAAGTCAGCAAAAAAACAGTGACGCAGGAGTTGCCGCTGCCTTTTTTATATCATTACGACAGCTTAGACGATGCCATCAAGCAAGCCAACCCGCTCACACCTGCCCTACTGGCTCAGTTTAATAGGCCGATGAGTGCCAGTGAAGCCGCGCAGCTCATTGGGACTGAGGCCGCGCTCATCAGCAGTCCTTGGCACATTAAGGTCATCGGTTCACTGGTGGTGTTTAGCGAGGCGCTGCAGTTAGCTGTGCGTCTGCACTGGACCAATACGGGCAAAGACACCGAGCAGATCTATACCAAAGAGGCGGTGGATGCGCTGAGCACCGCCTTAAAAGACTGGCAGTTTTTTGGCCGCGTCGATGTGCTCTACAAAAACGACAAACAAACGCTTGTCTCTGTTTTAGAGGATACTGACTCACAAACCGCGGCAAACGAGCGGATATTACCCATCGCCGCCAGCGCTGAGTATCAGCTGTTGCCAGCGCCTCACGCTCTAGAGATTATCGCCCGACTAGAAGCGGATAAAACCGATCTGCCTTGGTTTGACAAAGCCATCTTAGAGCGCCTAGCATAAATTGTCGTGTTGGGCCGCCTTATGCCTTCTTATGATTTATCGTTGATGCGCTTGCAGGACGGCACATTGCTATTAAAATAAGATTTTATCGATACGATGAATACCACATGATCATGGCATATTTTTGTCATTCATATCTAATGGTATGGTCATGACCTAGTATTATTCATTGGTCGTTATTTAGTATAAAAAGCACACTATCATCACAGCTGAGGCTGCACTTTTTTATAAACCTCGCCTATTTGTAAGGAAAATCACATGGATTATCGCTCAAAAACCTCTACCGGTGGTCGCAACATGGCAGGTGCTCGCGCACTGTGGCGTGCAACTGGCATGACTGATGGCGACTTTGGCAAGCCAATCATTGCCATTGCCAACTCATTTACTCAGTTTGTACCCGGTCACGTACACCTAAAGGACTTGGGTCAGATGGTCGCACGTGAAATCGAAAAAGCAGGCGGTGTGGCAAAGGAGTTTAATACCATTGCAGTCGACGATGGTATCGCCATGGGCCATAGCGGCATGCTGTACTCATTACCCAGCCGCGATCTGATCGCCGACTCAGTGGAGTACATGGTCAACGCCCACTGCGCCGATGCCTTGGTATGTATCTCTAACTGTGACAAAATCACCCCAGGTATGTTGATGGCCGCGATGCGTCTTAATATTCCTGTGGTGTTCGTCTCTGGTGGGCCTATGGAGGCTGGTAAAGTCATAGCCAGTACTGTGGCTCATAGTCATAACAATGATGGCGGCAGCGATGTTCATACCACTGATAATAAAGGCAACGCCATTCGCAAGCTCGACTTGGTCGATGCCATGATGGATGCCGCTGATGACACCATCAGTGACGAAGACGTTTTGGCTATCGAAAGCTCTGCCTGCCCAACTTGCGGCTCGTGCTCTGGTATGTTTACTGCCAACTCCATGAACTGCTTGACCGAAGCACTGGGGCTATCATTGCCCGGCAATGGCTCACTGCTTGCAACCCATGCGCTGCGCCGCGAGTTGTTTTTAGAAGCGGGCCGCACGATTGTCTCATTGGCCAAACGCCGCTATGAGCAAGACGACGAGTCTGTCTTGCCGCGCTCTATCGCCACCAAAGCTGCGTTTGAAAACGCCATGAGCCTAGATATCGCCATGGGCGGCTCGACCAACACCATCTTGCATTTACTGGCGGCCGCCAACGAAGCAGAAGTGGATTTTAAAATGGCGGACATCGATCGCCTAAGCCGCGGTGTGCCTTGCCTATCTAAAGTCGCGCCTGCCTCACAAAAGTACCATATGGAAGACGTCCACCGTGCAGGCGGCGTGATGGCTCTACTCGCCGAGCTTGATCGAGCAGGCCTATTGACCACCGACATACCGACCATCCATAGTGCTACGATGAAAGAAGCCATCGACAAATGGGACATTATGAATCCTGACAACACCGAAGCACGGGCGCTATATGTTGCAGCACCGGGCGGTGTACGTACCACTCAAGCGTTTTCGCAGGCGAAAGAGTGGCCAAACCTTGATGTCAATCGCGAGTCAGGCTGTATCCGTAGTGTCAAGCACGCCTACTCAACAGATGGCGGCCTTGCCGTGCTTTATGGCAATATCGCTGAGCGTGGCTGTGTGGTCAAAACCGCAGGCGTTGATGAAAGTATTTTGACTTTTACAGGTCGCGCGCGTATTTTTGAGTCGCAAGACGCGGCCGTCGCCGCCGTATTGGCAGATGAGATCGTCGCAGGTGATGTGGTCATCATTCGCTATGAAGGACCAAAAGGTGGCCCTGGTATGCAAGAGATGCTATACCCTACTACGTATCTTAAGTCTAAAGGCTTGGGCAAAGAGTGTGCGCTGCTGACTGACGGCCGCTTCTCTGGTGGCACCTCTGGCCTCTCTATTGGTCACGCCAGCCCAGAAGCGGCGGAAGGCGGCGCGATTGGTTTGGTTATGGAGGGCGACACCATTCATATCGATATCCCAAATCGCACCATCAACATGCAAGTCAGTGATGCCGAGCTGGCGGCGCGCCGCGAAGAAATGGAAGCACGTGGCCGTGATGCGTGGAAGCCTGTCAGCCGTGAGCGTTATGTGACACCAGCCTTACGCGCTTATGCTGCCATGACCACCAGTGCAGATACGGGGGCGATACGCGATGTGAGTCAAGTTGAGCGCTAACGACATCCCGACTCTCTAAAACCTCAAGCTGTTGAGAAAAGCCTGCATCGTGCAGGCTTTTTTTCACCAAAAAACAACGCAGCACGCGTTTTGATAACGATTTTTTGCGGTAATAATATATTTTTGGCGTCATGATAAGACTGACTCAGAGCAGCGGCGCTGACGACTTCGGACAAACTACCGGTCAGATAACTTAGGTGACAGATAACTGAGGTGAGCTGGTTATCGATTAGGCTGTCATACATTAAATATCTTTAAATAGTTGTCGATAAGAATTTTTATAACATATTTTTATAACATAGTCGCGTGCACCCCTTTATGATTGAGAACTATAACGTCTTCTTATTGGTCTGCGGTATCGCCTTTTTGTTTGGGGCGCTGTTTCCTATCGTGTTTAAACGCACCTCGATCTCATTGCCGATGCTGCAGGTAAGCTTTGGATTGCTCATGGGTTATTGGTGGACGACGTTATCGTTTTTGGATCCGATTGACAATGGCCTTATCATCGAAAAACTCACAGAAATCGTGGTCTTGGTATCACTGGTTGGCGCGGGGATCAAGATTGATACCGAGCTTTCTTGGCGGCTGTGGCGACCGACGATCAGGCTGCTGCTCATCACCATGCCGATTGGTATTTTTGCCATGGCAGCGTTGGGCTACTATGCTTTTGGTTTGAGTTTGGGGGCGGCGATTTTGTTGGGTGCGGTGTTGGCACCGACCGATCCTGTCTTGGCGTCTAGCATTCAGGTCGGCCCACCAAACACTGGCGGTGAGGACACACCGCGCTTTACCTTGACTTCAGAAGCAGGGTTAAATGACGGATTGGCGTTTCCGTTTGTTTATTTGGCCATCAAGGTGGCAGAAGCGTTGAGCGCAGGTCAGCATTTCGATGGCGAGATGCTATGGTCATGGTTTACCCACGATGTTTTGTGGAAGATAGGCGCAGGATTGATGGTGGGTATCGTCGTTGGCAAAGCCATGGCCAAGCTTGTGTTTTCTAAATACAGTCAAGAAACGCCCATCTCGCAAGGTTATGTGGTGATCGCTCTGACGCTGGTCGCTTATGGACTGGCCGAGTATGTAGAGAGCTATGGTTTTATCGCGGTGTTTGTCGCAGCCTTTGCCTTTCGCCGCTCAGAGCACCAGCATACCTACCATCAAAAACTCCATGATTTCGCTGAGCAGTCAGAAGGCTTACTCATGTCGCTGGTACTGGTGGTGTTTGGGATGCTGCTCGGTCAAGGCTTACAGTCAGGCATCGAGCTGACATGGCGAGTCTATATCGTCAGCTTTGTGTTTTTACTTCTGATACGTCCTATCGGCGGGTTTATCGCTTTATCGGGGCTAGGCTTACCTCATACCGAAAAATACGCAATCTCAGCCTTGGGTATACGCGGTATCGGCACCTTGTATTACTTATCCTATGCGCTCAATCACGGCTACTTTGCAGATGATGATGCGCTCAAGTTATGGGTGGTCTGCTCTATCGTAATTTTGATATCTATCTTTATACATGGTTTGAGTGCGCCAAAGCTGCTCAAAATAACACCCAGTAAGCCGCCTTCGACATAAGCATTATCGAACATGTTAGCAACTTATACACTAGCTACGTGCTACTAAGGCGCTATCAACGCGAGTACTGCTTCGGTCAAAGCAAACTGACGAACGTCATTGAGCATCGTAGTATCGAAGTTATGAATAAAAGCAAACGACAATTGCCGTGATGGATCACACCACGCCACTGAGCCGTTGTAGCCCATATGACCAAAACCCGCCGCAGTATCAGCACAGACACTAAACAGACGATGATAGCCCAAGCGCCAATACATGGGTGCTGGCATGACTGCATCTAACCCTGTGACTTGGGGCGTGGATAACTGCTCAAAAGTAGCGCAATCGATTAGCGTCTGACCTTGCCATACCCCGCCATTGGCAAGCATGGCATATATCGTCGCCAGCGCCTCAGCCGATGCAACCCCGTTAGCAGCAGGGATAACGGCTTGTAGCGTTTGTCGTTGATAGTAATCAATAGGCTGCTTGCCGGCTGGGATAAGCGCTGATTTGTAGTTTTTTAGATTGAGATGGCTGGTATCAAAATACAGACGACTGATACCTGCAGTGGTTAACGCCGGCTGGCGGTGATCTCCTTTATCCGTCCCAGAAGCAGCTACAGAGCGCTGCATCTGCAAGGCTTGCTGCTGCCAACACGCCGCACTTGGTAGATGATTATAGACAAATAAGGTATTTGCCGAGTCTGGTTTTAATGTGGGTTTTTGTCGTTTTTGCCGCAGCTTAGGGGTTGCCATCTCGTCTGTATCAAAGTCTTTGGCCAGCGTGGCGACAAGGTCGACTTTATCATCTGGCACCCCAAAATAGCAGCTATCGGCAATCCCTAATGGCGTTGTCAAATAATGGCTTAGCGCTTGCGCAAGCGGCATCTTGGTGACGACTTCTACCAAGCCGCCCAGCACCCAGCCGTAGATTAGCGCACTATAAGCAGAGTCGTAAGCGTCGGCTTGGTCAGGTTGAGTCATGGTCATGTCGGCAACTTTTTTGCGCATATACGACCAGTCTAGTACCGCCTCGCTATCTGCCTCAATACTGGTAATTGCAAAGAGATCAGCTTGGTGCGACATCACCTGCCGCAGCGTAACATGCACTTTGCCATTAGCCGCAAATGCCGGCCAATACTGGGCAATGGGGACGTCATAAGCGAGTAGCTGTTTGGAGACCAATACATGAACCAGAGCCGCGAGCACCCCTTTACCGGTCGAAAAGTTAATCGCTAGGGTTTGCGGTTGCCATGCCATCTCTGGACGCGCCAAGCCCACACTAGCACGAGCGATACACTCGCCCGCCTGATAGACTACTAGCGCCCCGCCAGCTGGCGCATCATCAAGCTGCAATTTTGTCAGCAATTGCTGTAGACGCTGCTGCAGGGTAGTATTTATTCGAGCGTCATCGCGTTCGTTGGTTTTGTTCATTGTCTCAGTCATGGCAGCCTTACTCTATTATCATAAAAAGGCCACCGTCTGGTCGCCTTTTGTTCTATTAGCCGATTACTTTAGGGTATATCTTATTAGCGCGGGACCAACAAACGATTATACACCTCATCTTCTAGCTTTCTCAGACCGTGACTACGTCCCCGTGCCATGGCTGTATCCATTTTGCGGCCGCGTAGCCAGCCGGCGCGCAGTGCCGTCACCGCGCCCACTCTATTACCAGAGCCACAGTGTAGGGCTACCTTTTTGCCGTGATACTGGCGCAGGATATTATCAAAGGCCAATACTTTTAGCTGCTTTAAATCAGCAGCGCCGCTGATAGACAGCTGCTCATAATACATGCCTGCGCGCTTGACGGCGGCAGCTTCATCGAAGCTCAGCTCGTCATCAGGCTGCAAGTTGATGACCAGCTCGACGCCAGCCTTTGCCAATGCCTCAACTTTTTGTTCATCCAGAGCGCCGCATACGATGGTATTGGCATCAGGACGAAAATAAGGCTCAAAGATGGTCGAAAGCTCAATGCCATTGTCCACATTGTCCGCATCAGCTATGGCGCTGTCGCCTGCTGCAGCGTCATTGGCAGCAGCGGTGTTAGTCGCTGCGACATCATTGATTTGATCTGGATTTGGGGTTGTTACTGTAGTATGTGAGGTCATAATAATAATAAAAAGATTCGTTAGTCTGTCTACGTAGGATATATATAAAGACCAACGCGCTTTAGTTTTTAAACGCGTTTGATCCGTTCGCCATAACTTTCGATAGCAGTTACGCGAGAGCCCCAGCTGTATTTACTTAGCGGTCTTGAGCGTCACCAAACCCGCTAGATGAGGCTTGTCGTTTTTGGCACTAAATAGACCAAACTCA
Organism: Psychrobacter sp. L7; assembly: GCF_002810365.1. Lineage (NCBI taxonomy): Bacteria > Pseudomonadati > Pseudomonadota > Gammaproteobacteria > Moraxellales > Moraxellaceae > Psychrobacter > Psychrobacter sp. L7. The sequence goes on along the minus strand of NZ_NEXR01000004.1, from coordinate 122,352 downwards.
CAACCATCATCCGCGTTTTGTAGCTGTGATACCGGCTCGGCAATCAGCTCTACTTCAGCAGGCAAAAAGATAGGGAGTTTAAAAGACACATCGACAGTACAGGCATCAGGCAGCTCATCCATCAGCGCGAGACATTTGGCTTTCGACCACATACCATGAGCAATCGCTTTTGGAAAACCAAAGGCCCGTGCCGATAGTGGATGCAAGTGAATGAGGTTAAAATCCCCTGAGACAAACGCATAACGACGGCCAATATCTTCTGGTACTTCAAAAACACTGTGAGTCCCATTGTCATCGACGGTCGGTTTTACGGTAACCGGACGCGGTTTGCTTTTTTTGTCTTTACTGCTGCTGGGTTTTTTGCCACGTGATAGGTAGGTTGATGTCCCCTCCCACACCACCTCATCTTTTGACTTGACGGTCGTGACAAAATCAAACTGTTGACCTTGGGCATGGTCACGCAGATTATCAAAAGTCACAGACATCGCCACTGTTTCACGCTCGCCGATAGGACGATACTGCGTCACACTGTTGTCTACGTGTACGAGACCGAGCATCGCAAAGGGAAACGGCTCTTTGACCATCATGTTCATTTGCAGCGTCTGCGATAACACAGAAAAATAAGTAATAGGCACTTTGCCATTATCTGCAAAACCACAAATCTTACGATAATCGTCTAAATTCTCTTGATCAATATGGAGGTCATCGACGTAGTAAGTCGCTTGTGGTAACTGATCTTTACTGACTTTGCCACTGTTGCCGATAGGCAATAAGCTTTTGACGATATTGGCATAAGTTGTATGCGCTTTTGGCAACGCATCATAGTGTTTGTCTGACATAAATAAATCCTAAGTGGGGCTGGAGCAAACCTTTTGGGGCATTGTTATCATGAATTCTACGTTTTTATCATAAAAAAGCCACCCTTGGGCAGCTTTATTACAATTTATCAGCAATTTTTTCGTAAGCATATGTTAGGCAATCAAGAAAAAACCTCACATTATGATGTGAGCACCGCTTTATTCTTTAGCGATACTTACCTTACTTACTTTTGCCACAGTTTAGCTATGCACGGACAATTGCTTGTATTAAGCACCCAGTAAGCTTTGACCACAAACGCGAACGATGTTGCCATTTAGGCCACCCGATGCAGGAGAGGCAAACCAAGCGATAGTCTCGGCCACGTCTACTGGCAGACCGCCTTGGCTCATGGAATTCATGCGGCGACCTGCTTCACGAATAGCAAAAGGGATGGCCTCTGTCATTTGCGTCTCGATAAAGCCTGGTGCCACAGCGTTGATAGTCATACCCTTGGCATTGTCTTCTAACTGTTTGGCGGTGGCATTGACCAGTCCGATGACGCCCGCTTTAGAAGTGGCATAGTTGGTTTGTCCCATGTTGCCTGCGATGCCTGAGATAGATGACACACATACGATACGTGCGTTGTCTTTTAATACATCATTTTCTAATAGATAGCGATTGAGGCGTGCGATGCTAGCTAGGTTGATATCGATGACCATATCCCACTTTTTTTCATCCATTTTTGCCAACGTCTTATCGCGCGTGACTCCAGCATTATGAATGATTGAATCAAGCCCACCGCGCTTTTGTGCCGCCTCTGCGATTTGCTTGCCTGCATCCTCGCTGGTGATATCGACTGTCAGCACAGAGCCGCTGATTTCGCTTGCGACTTTTTGTAGATCTGCCTGCTGCTGAGGTACATCTAAGCAGATAACGTGAGCGCCTTCGCGAGCCAATACGCGCGCGATTGCCTCACCGATACCGCGGCTGGCACCTGTCACCAGCATGGTTTTGCCACCTAAAGGCTGTGTCCAGTCGACATCTACTGTGTCACCTTTACTGACACGTACCACTTGTCCTGATACATACGCTGAGCGCGCTGAGGTAAAGAAACGCAGCGTTGAATCAAGATTTTGCTCAGCACCTTCTTCGACGTAGACCAACTGGGCGGTGATACCGCGCTTAAACTCTTTACCAACAGACTTCACAAAACCCTCAAGCGCACGCTGCGCCAAGGCAGCTTCTATGTCTGTGAGGTTCTCTGGCGTACGGCCAATGATGATGACACGGCCTGATTTTTCGACACGGCGCGCCACTGTATGAAAAAACGCATATACTGCTTTTAGCTGATCGGCATTACTGATATTACTGGCATCAAACAGTAGTACTTTGAACTTATCATCACCGCCAGTATTGGCTTTTGCGTCTACACCAGCATCAGCCAGCGCATCTTTGATATCGTCGCTACTATTGACGTACACATCTGCATGGACCTCTGATAAGATGCGGGCCACTGCAGCGCTTACGCTTTTGTCGTCGCCATCAGCGCGACCGACCAACACACTGCCACGTACCAAAGGCTCACCGCTCTCAAAACGATCTAACGTCACTGGCAGTGGTAGACCCAAATTTTTGGCCACTTTTTTACCAATAGACGACTGAACAAAATCACCATAACGGTCTGACATAATATAATCCCTATAATAAATGGTTAAAATAATTAAAAATACAATGCGCCTATTATATAGACTCACCGGACGCATCATTATTGATATTTAGTAAATGCATTAAAATCTGGCTTAACTATACACTTACACTATAAACAAGTCCAAAAACTGACAAAGTCTACAACAATCTGTAAACAAGCCAGTATACAAGATGGCAACTTTTTTTCGCGTCACCGTGCCTGATACTGTGTTAAAATCAGACCCATAAGTTATGGCAAATGCAATTATCGATAACAATATATTATCAAATGCATTATTATGCAATGATAATAATCGAGACGCCTGAGTTTACAAAAATAGTCTGGGTTTTCAAGCCGCTCTTTTGCTTCTAAAAATCCTGACCAAGCGGCGACAAATAAGCGTCACATCGTTTGCCAAAGACATACATTATGCTGGTAAAAACGTCTTATCATAGATGACCATAGTAAGTAATAAATAATGGCCAGCAGCCACCCTTTTTCTTTTGTACCCATACTCTTTAAGGATAATATTATGAGTAATAAAAACAATCACCCTGATAGTCCAGTCGTTGAAAGCACTGTCGTAAAATCTACCGATAGCAGCAAAAAAGACACTACAACCAAAGGCGCTGATAGCAAAAAAACCACTGAGGGCACTGCCGCAGCCGTCGGCAAAACAGCAGCTGCTACCCAATCAAAAAAGGCCAAACCAGCCTCAAACCTAAACCGCGTCGCAATCTTGGGCGGCAACCGTATCCCCTTTGCCCGCTCAAACGGCACTTACGCTGACGTCAGCAATACGGACATGCTAACCGCTGCATTAGATGGTTTGGTCGAGCGTTATAACCTACAAGACGAAATCATCGGAGAAGTCGTCTCTGGTGCGGTCATGAAGCTGAGCCGCGACATCAACTTAACGCGCGAGGCGACGCTAAACACAGCCCTAAACCCTCATACGCCAACATACGATATCTCACAAGCCTGTGGTACTGGCTTACAAGCGACCTTTGCCTCTGCCAACAAAATCGCCCTTGGTTTGATTGACTCAGCCATCACAGGCGGTGTCGATACCACCTCTGATGCGCCTATCGCTATCGGTGATGGTCTGCGCAAAGTCCTTATCAAACTCGGTGCGGCAAAAGACAACAAGCAGCGCCTAAAAGCACTAATGGGGCTAAACCCGAAAGATTTGATCGACACCCCACAAAACGGTGAGCCGCGTACCGGCCTATCAATGGGTGAGCACCAAGCCATCACCACGCTTGAGTGGAATATCAGCCGCGAAGCCCAAGACGAGCTGGCGTTTAACAGCCACAAAAACCTAGCACGTGCTTATGACGAAGGCTTCTTTGACGACCTTATCACGCCATATAAAGGCTTGACTCGTGACAACAACTTGCGCCCCGACACCACGCTTGAAAAGTTGGGCAAGCTAAAGCCAGTATTTGGTAAAAAGAACGCCAACCCAACCATGACAGCGGCCAACTCTACCCCCCTCACTGATGGTGCCTCTTGTGTCCTACTCGGTACGGATGAATGGGCAAAAGAACACGGCCTCAAGCCATTGGCGTACATCGCGCACCAAGAAACAGCAGCTGTTGATTTCATCGGCAAGTCAGGTACTACTGAAGGCTTGCTAATGGCACCTGCCTATGCGGTACCGCGTATGCTGGAGCGTGCTGGCCTAACGCTGCAAGACTTCGACTTTTATGAAATCCACGAAGCGTTTGCGTCACAAGTACTCTCAACGCTTGCAGCATGGGAAGATGAGACATTCTGTCAAGAACGTCTGGGTCTTGATGCACCACTTGGCTCCATCGATCGCAGCAAGCTAAACGTCAATGGCTCATCATTGGCAGCAGGCCATCCATTTGCAGCGACAGGTGGCCGTATCCTAGCCACTGCAGCTAAGCTACTGGATCAAAAAGGCTCAGGCCGCGCTCTGATCTCTATCTGTGCAGCAGGTGGCCAAGGCGTCACGTGCATCCTAGAAAAATAATACCGCCATTGCCTGTTTAACAGACAGATAGCTTCGGTTGTCTAAAACACCCATTAATCACGCGATTAATGGGTGTTTTTTTGTGTATACAATCAGCCAATAAAACCGATGACCGTTGTCTTATCAAAGACCACTTCACACAATAATCAAACGCACCTACCGCCTAGTCCCCCTGCCAGATGTGCTAAAGTAAAGACCACAACAAACAAAATCATAATAATATTTGGCAGGAGCTTTTTATGAGTAAAATTCCTTCGGCGATTGACCCAAGACTCTTAACCACACAAGAGCGTCAAAAGCTTAGCCCACCCGAGCAAAACAGCTTTATCAGTCGGATGGACAAGGAAGTGTTTGATGATGAGCTACGTCGTAAAATGCACGAAGACCTTATCGACACCTATGATGAAGAGCTAGAAAACGAAATAGATGATTATGTGCGTGATTTTCGTTTTGATGGGCGGGAGATGAGCGAACAAGAAAGGCTGGATCGCCGACTGTACTTTCAGGAGCTGGTGCGCCTGCAGCGCGAGCTTATCAAGCTACAAGACTGGGTGGTCGATCGCGGCGAGCGTATCGTTGTGATATTTGAAGGACGCGACTCGGCGGGCAAAGGCGGCGCGATCAAGCGCATCACCCAGCGCCTAAACCCACGGGTATGCCGCGTCGCTGCTCTGCCCGCACCGACAGAGCGTGAGCAGTCGCAGTGGTACTTTCAGCGTTATGTCGCTCACTTACCAGCGGCTGGCGAGATCGTCTTGTTTGATCGCAGCTGGTACAACCGCGTCGGGGTTGAGCGCGTCATGGGGTTTTGTACTGATGCTCAGTATGAGGAGTTTTTTCAGTCGGTGCCTGAGTTTGAACGCATGCTCGTGCGCTCGGGTATTCGCTTGGTCAAATACTGGTTTTCGATCACCGATGACGAGCAGCATTCACGCTTTATGAGCCGTATTCATGACCCACTCAAGCAGTGGAAGCTCTCCCCAATGGATTTGGAATCGCGGCGACGCTGGGAGGACTATACCAAAGCCAAAGAAACCATGTTTGAGCGCACTCATATTCCTGAAGCGCCGTGGTGGGTGGTAGAAGGCAATAACAAAAAACGCGCGCGCCTCAATTGTATCGCCCATTTGCTCGAGCAAATCCCTTATAAAGAAGTACCGCGTGATGAAGTCGAGCTACCAGAGCGCAAACGCGATGATGAATACTACCGCGAGCCTATCCCAGATGATATGTACGTGCCGCCGCGTTATTAACGACTTATGATTATCTTGCCCTACTCTGTCTTAAACAAAAAGGCCGCGGTATCTTAAATGAGATACCGCGGCCTTTTTTATACGCCTAGCATAGCGTGCCAGTCATCACCATAACGCGTCAGCTACATGGTATAAGTAGACTGCAAACTGTCGATTTTGCCAGCCAATAAACGCTCTACTTCGTTTTTGATTCTTTGCCCTGCGATATCGGTGCCGATTTGTACCGCAAAACCGGCTGGCCGGCCACTTTGGGTTTTAGAGTTGATCCATACCACCTTACCATTCATCGGTAAACGCTCGCTGGAGTTTGGCAACGTGATGGCAATAAACACCTCATCGCCCAACTGCTGTGGACGATCAGACGGTACAAATAACGCTCCATTGGTCACAAAAGATAAGTAGCTGGCATATAGCGTTTCGATGTCTTCAATATGGCAGGTTAAGACCCCGCCGCGTCCTGGCATGGCCATAGTCAGCTTCCTTTAGTCATTGGGTTAAATGTTTATGAGTGAGCGCTCGTTTTAAATGTTGGTTTATAAACGCGCCAATTCTTGCATCAGCTTATCATAGGCATATTTTTCTTGCACATTTTGTTGTAGCGCAACTTTGCTTTGCTGCAAGCGATTAGAAAATACTTCTATAGCACTGTCGTCAGGGGTACAGCCATCAGCCTGATCGCTCGTAAGCGCTGTCCAATTGATATCCTGCTGTAGCACTGCTAGACCTAAACAGACGCGGCGTATGTCGAGCAGCATCAGCTCAGAGAGCTGAATAAACTCTATAATACTAAGTTGTGATTGCCAATAGTCACTAGCCGCCACGCTACTACGTTTGCCGCCTCGCAGCGCCAGCCAAGTCGTCAGCCATAAGGCACGCTTGCTATACCATGGGGCGTTGGCCAAGGCGATCGCAGCGAGCGGCGCGCCATTGGCCAGTTGTATAAGCTGGCGAAGCGCGGCTGGGCTCACGGCTTCACGGTTGACCGTCGCCCCAAGTGCTTGCGTTACATAATCCATGGCGACTGCAGGCTCAATCGTCTGTAACGCCAATTGCTGGACGCGGCTTTTGATCGTGGGTAACAGCTGGGCTGGACTGTCGCTAATCAAAAACAAATGTACCTGCGCTTGCGGCTCCTCCAAGGTCTTGAGCAGCGCGTTGGCGGCAGCGACCGTCATTTGCTCTGCATGGTCTAACACACAGATGCGCAGGCCTTGGCCGCCTTGATAAATAAAGGGCTGTAGCGCGCGGATGTCATCTACTTTTATTTTTAAGGCGCTATTGCTTGTGGTTTTGGTGTTTTTTTTACCGGCTTTTTCTGTAGCTTCTGTATTGTCGATACTGACTGGCATACTGATGAGCGGCAATGTCTGCAAGCTTGGATGTGTACCAGATCTGAGCCACTGACAGCTTTCACACGTGGCGCACGCTCCTTGCGGATGGGTTGCACGCTCGCGGCATAACAGCCACGCCACCAGACGCCAAACAAAAGCACGTTTGCCCATGCCTTGCATGCCTGCGGCCAGTAGAGCATGCGGCAAAGTCTGCTGCCGAGTGACGCGGTCAGTGAGCTGCGACCATAGTGCTTGCTGCCATGGCAATAATGGCGCAAAGTAAATATCATCTGCAGTCTTTGATGCACCTATATTTTCCATTGTATGACCTATCGCTCCAGCTTTATAAAATGACTTGAAAGCTTAATGGTAGTTTTGCTTAGGCTATTTTAGTTAGTCATGCTACTCGGGCTCTGAAAGTCGGTGAACGCCATCGCATTGAGGCGATCCAAGTCCTCTTGGGTATCGACCCCAGCCGGCAGATGACACGCTGCAGTCGCGATGGCAATATGACCACCGTTTTCTAGTACGCGTAATTGCTCCAAACTCTCTAAGGTCTCAAGCGGGGTCTGTGGCCAATGTACAAACTGCTGTAGTAAGCTCACGCGGTACGCATAAAGCCCCAAATGCCGATAAGCGTTTTTGGGTGGTCGTTTGTTTGGCTCGTCTGCCAATACCACATCACGGTCACAAGGAATGGGCGCGCGGCTAAAATATAGCGCGCGCTGCAGTGCATTAGTATATTGACTGACGACCTTGACCACTGAGGGACGCAAAAAAGTCTCATAATCATCGATCGGTTCACACAAGGTGGCCATGACGCTGGCTTTATCCGCGACCAATAGATTCTTTACTTGCTCTAATAATAAAGGCGGCACCAGCGGCTCATCGCCTTGCATGTTGATGACGATATCCTGATCGGCCCAGCCTTTGATGGCTGCAACTTCCGCTAAGCGATCTGTACCCGAAGCATGCTCGCGGCTGGTCATCACCACCTCAAACCTTGCGTCCATACACACCTGAGCAATGCGCTCATCATCAGTTGCGATACACATGTCATCAGCAAAATGCGCCGCTTGCGCCTTTTCAGCGACCCACAAAATCATCGGCTTGCCATGAATAGCTAACAACGGCTTGCCAGGTAATCGAGTACTCTTAAAACGGGCAGGAATCACAATGTGAGTTTTGGCAGCAGCCATAGACGCAGTAGCAGGGTCAATGACAGACTCAATGTTAGACATGGTTACTTCCTTAGCAGGTTTGATGTGACGTACCGTCTTATATGTTTTTGATAATGGCTATCTTTGATAATGACTGTTTTTAGAGCCGCTTTATTTTTTTGTTTATTTTAGGGCTTGATGAGATTTGATATCGATATCCAGTCTCTGTAATTGCTCTGTCAATAAGCGGTAGCAATCATCAGAGAGCACGGCGGTGACTGGCAATACCCAGAGCCTACTCACCAGCGCTTGGTAGTCATCATCTAGCGCATTATTAGCCATGGCCTTTGAGAGTAATGCTTTGATTTTTACAGCGTCTTTTGTGGTAACGACAATAGGATGCTGACGATACTGTAGCAGCTCCGCCAAAGTAAATTCATAGTGATCTGGATAAGGATGAGCGATGACCTCAAAGCCTAAATCTGTGAGCGTCTCAAAAAAACGCTGCGGATAACCGATGCCGCTGACTGCATGTACTTGACTGCCTGTCTTTGGCGCTACCAGAGGGTCTTGCTGCTCGCTCGTCTGTATATCGGCCTTCGCAGCGTTTGGTTTTTGGGTATTCGCCAATGCAGGTCTCCATAAAGGCTGCATGCTGTCCGCTTGCATATACATAAGCAGGCGCTGATTCGCCTGCTTTTGCTTGCTTGCGTGCTCGGGGGCTGGACTTATCTGTTGCTTGCTATGGTATACCACAGTAGCACCCTTAAGCCGAGACAATGGCTCACGTAAAAACCCTGTCGGTAGTAGCTGCTTATTACCAAAACCGCGAGCGGTGTCCACGACGATCCACTCTATATCACGCTGCAGTGCATAATGCTGCAAGCCATCATCGGCAATGATCAGTTGCAAGTCTGGGTGAGCGGCCAATAACGTTGTGATCGCTTGCTGCCGATTGGGACTGACCGCCATCGGTGCGCCTGTCATATTGACTATCAAACACGGCTCATCGCCGACCACGCTAGGGGTGCTGCTGGCATCGACCAGTGCTGGCATCTGACTGGTGTCGCCGCCATAGCCGCGACTAATCACCCCCACCTTGATACGATGTACCGCTTGTAGATGGCTCACCAACTCAATAATCAATGGCGTCTTGCCGCTACCGCCCACACTGATATTACCGATGACCATGACAGGTATGGGCGCCCGATAGCTGGCAAACACCCCCCATCGATAAGCCTGGCGGCGCAGCGTGATGATGAGACCATACAGCCAACTAATAGGCAACAGCAGCCATAGCCAAGCGGCTTTGCGTTGCCATGCACGCGTCACTGTCGTCTCAATACTCAAGGCTGATTGCTCACTTATTCGTTGATTTGAAGCTTTGCACGCACCAATGGCTACTCAAAATCGCGGGCATACATCTGGGCATAATGACCTTGCTTTTGCATCAGCTCATCATGGGTGCCCAGCTCTACAAGCTGACCACCATCTAAGACTGCGATACGATCAGCGGACTCAATGGTCGTCAATCGATGAGCAATGACCAATGTCGTCCGGTCTTTCATAACATTATCAAGTGCCTGCTGGATATAGTACTCTGACTCATTGTCCAGCGCGCTGGTCGCCTCATCTAGTATAAGAATCGGTGCGTCTTTTAGCAGTGCCCGAGCGATAGACAAACGCTGACGCTGACCACCTGACAGCTGCAGACCTTCCGCACCGATTTCGCTTTGATAGCCATTTGGTAGCTTCATAATAAAATCATGAGCAAACGCATCTTTGGCTGCTTTTTCTACCTCTGCTTGGCTTTTATTGGCCAAACTGCCATAAGCGATGTTATTAAAAACAGTGGTATTAAATAGCACCACCTGCTGATTGACCATCGCAATCTGCGCGCGCAGACTCTCAAGTTTGATATCCTCAATCGGCCGTCCATCCAAGGTAATCTGCCCCGAGGAGGTCGACAAGGTACGCGTCAACAAGTTGACCAATGAAGACTTACCAGCGCCGCTGCGCCCTACCAAGGCTACCGTCTCCCCTGCTCGCACATCCAGCGTAAAGTCGCGCAGCGCTACGGTCGAATCGGGATACACCAAACTGATATTGTCCAGAGATATCTCCCCAGACAACGCTGGGCTGACTGTGCCGGTGTCTTTTTCTTCTGGCTCATCAAGTAGCGCAAAGATGGACTCACCCGCGGCAATGCCTTTTTGCAATTTTTGATTGACATCGGTCAGGGATCGAACCGGCTTACTGAGCAGTCCTGCCGCGGCGATATACGAGATAAACTCACCGGCAGAGATATTGTCGATTACCGATGGTCTAAGGGCCAGCCAAACCACCACCGACATCGCCATGGCCATCAGCAGCTGTACCGCTGGGGTATTGATACTGTTGGTCACGACGACCTTCATACCTTGGCGCAGGTTCTTTTTGGAGGTTTTATCAAAACGCTCGGCTTCGTAAGCTTGGCCGCCGTAGTTTTTGACCACCTGATAGCCACCGATGACTTCATTGGTGATATGACTGACATCCCCCATGGTTTCTTGGATGCCTTTTGACAACTTGAGATAACGCTTGGATGCGATGCGAATCAGCCATAATATGGGCGGCAACACCACAAACAAAATCAAGGTCAAACGCCAATTACTATAAAGCAAAAACCCAATCAGACCAATCACAGTCAAACCATCTCGCAACACCGTTTTCATCGAGTCGGTACTGGCAGCGGTGACTTGCTCGACGTCAAATATCAGCTTTGAGGAGATAGTGCCAGCCGGATTGGCCAAATAAAACGCACTCGGCAAACGCAGCAGCTTATTAAACACCTCCACACGCAGCTCATACACCAAGTTGCGCGACACCAACGCGGAGTAATAGTTACCCAAAAAGCTACCCACACCGCGAACAAAGAACAGACCAATAATAAGCAGTGGAAACAAATCTTGCTTACTTTGGTCATTTTGATTGATGGCATCAGTGATGTATTGCAGCAGTTTGGCAATCCAAATCTCGGTTGCCGCATTGATCGCAAACCCCACAACCGTCAGCAGCAACGCCCACCAGTACGGCTTAAGATAGCGTAGCAGCCGCAGCAATGTCTGGTATTTTGGCGTACCTGAGGGCGCAGCCGACTGTTTTTTTGCAGACGGTTTTTTAGCGTTTGATGAATAAGCTTGGCTCATAAAAGCCTCAATTTGGGTGTCATAACATGAATGGACTGCATCTATACTGCACCTTCACAGAACTACAGCTGTACAGATAAGTGCGGCATCGAGCAGGCCATATATTATTGCGGTAACGATTGGCCAAGCGGCACAACCGTACTGATATTTAGGTTCAAAAACCCCATTTTGCCAGCGACATCCATCACACGCACGACTGATTGGTGCGTGGCATTGGCATCTGCCGCGATGACAAAGAGCATCTCACGATTGCTGCCGGCTTCTTGCTGAAGCATACTGGTCAGCTCCGCTTCATTGCTGCTCGCAAGTGTGATGCCATTGACAAGATAATTGCCATCTTCTTGCACTGCCACTTCGATGGTACTGTTTTGCTCTGTCAGCGCCACCCCTTCTGCCTCAGGGAGAATGATATTTAAACGGCTAAAATGATTGAACGAGGTGGCCAACAACAAAAACACGATTAGGAATAATAAACAATCAATCATCGGTGTCAGATTGATTTCAAGGGGCTCGACCGTCGGTTTTCTAAAGCGCATACCATTCTCTTTAATTGACTCAATACCACACTTGGTAGAATACTGATAACGTAGAATACTGATAACCACTGACGCAGATTATGAGGTCATGGCTGCTTCAGCATTGACCTCTAACCCATGCATAGCAGGCGCTGAGTCTGCCGCGCCCTCTACTGCAGCAGAAGGAAACTGACGCATATCCGCCAGATTACTATCTGCTAACAGGTGATAGTCGTATAGCTCTTGAATCATCAAACCCGCTTGGGTCTCAAACTGTGCATTGATATCAATGATACGGCGCTGAAAATAGCGATAGGCCACCAGTGCAGGGATGGCCACAATCATCCCTGCAGCTGTGGTTATCAGTGCTTGTGATACCCCAGCAGCTAGCATCGTCGGGTCCTGCATCGCGCCATCAGTAATCGCCAAAAACGATGAAATAATACCCAGTACAGTACCCAATAGCCCAAGCAGTGGGGCAATCGCGCCGATGGTGCCGAGCATATTGATGTTTTTTTCTAACTGATGGATTTGCACACTGGCACGGTTTTGCATGTGCATGGTCATCGAGTCTAGCCCATATTGGCGATAGAGCAGCCCTGTCGCTAGGATATCGCCTAATGGGGTTTTTTCTTTAACGTTCATCAGCTGAGTGCGGCCGATATCACCGTTTTCACGCAAGCGTGTGATTAGCTGCTCACGCAGCCTGCTTGGAACGATTTTGTTAAACTGTAAGGTATGACTACGCTCGATAATGATGACCAATGCCAAAATTGAGCACAACACAATCGGCGTCATCAACCAACCACCTGCCTTTACCAACTCCCACATATTGCTTCTCTTTTATATTTTTTTTAAATAGTTGTTATAAAGATGGCGCTTGTTAAGCCTGCGCTTCTATCTGTTTGATCAAAGCGGCCAGCTGGTCTTGACTATGAAAAAATATCTCGACACTGCCCTGCCCGTCTTTTTTGTGCTTAAGCTTTACTTCAGCGCCGAGCATATCTGTCAGGCGCTGGGTCAAACGCTCGACGTCACGTGATTGCACTTGCTCAGCGCGGCTGACTTTTGGCGCAGGCTGGAGGATAGATTTTACCAGTTTCTCAGCTTCGCGTACCGTCATGCCGCCATCGATGATCTTTTGGGCGATGATCGGCTGCTGCTCAGAAGAGAGCGCCAACAGGGTACGCGCATGCCCCATATCAAGCGCATTGTTGGCCAAATGATCTTTGACCGTGTCATGCAGCTGGTTGAGACGCAGCAAGTTTGACACAGTTGTACGCGCCTTACCGACTACCTCAGCGATCATCGCATGGCTCATACCAAACTCGGTATGAAAGCGCTGCAGTGCAGCGGCTTGTTCAATCACGGATAAGTCTTCACGCTGGATGTTTTCAATCAATGCTAGCGCAATCGCCAGCTCATCAGACAAAGCGCGTTCAATCGCTGGAATGACTGGCTTACCTGCCATCTTGGCCGCACGCCAGCGCCGCTCACCTGCGATGATTTCGTGCGTGACAAAATCCTCACTCTTATCTTCACTGGCCAGTAGTGGACGAATCACGATAGGCTGCATGACGCCATGCTGCTCGATAGACGATGCCAACTCTGCCAGCGCCGTTTCACTCATATCACGGCGCGGCTGGTATTTACCCGCTTGCAGGCGTTTGACATCGATCTGCACCAAGCTGATTTGATCTTCAAGCGCACTGTTGTCTGTACCTGTGGCACGCGGTTTGGCCGCTGCCTTGTTTGTAGCCCGTGATTTTCGGCCACTGCTATCAGCAGCGCGCGTTTGGGTTTTAGCAGCATTGGTACGCTCAGAGCGAGTCGCGACACTAGGCGCTTTTGCGTTCGTGTTTGATGGCGAGGTATCTGACGTGTCGACGGGCGCAGCATTGCCACGCGCAGCCATATCGTCTTGCAAGGCAGAGGCGGTAATTTGCTTTTCTTTTTTGATTGACCCTAATAAGGCATCTAAGCCTCGATTGGCCGCCAACCCTCTCTTTTTCGCCATGATTACCTATCCTCTAACACTAAAATAAAAGCCCATTTTTTACAAATGCGGCTTACTCATTACTTATAAATATGATAGTTACTGCTTATCTACTCTAACGCTGGCCACGCCGCGTTTTTAGGCACTTTGCTTAATCACTTCAGCGGCCAGTTTTTGGTAAGCGCGCGACCCTTTTGACCACCTCTCATACGCAATCACCGGCAGACCATGGGCAGGTGCCTCTGCCAGACGAATGTTTCTGGGAATGTGGGTTTTGTACATGATATCGCCAAAATGCGCCTCAAGCTCGGCTGAGACATCGCGTGCGAGTGTGTTACGTGCATCATATAGGGTTCTTACGACGCCGCGTATATAGAGATTTGGATTGAGCTCCGTTAAACGCTCAATAGTCTGCGACAAGTCGGCCAGCCCTTCTAGCGCATAGTATTCGCATTGCATCGGAATAATCACGCCATCAGTTGCCACCAAAGCATTGATTGTCAATAAATTCAAACTCGGCGCGCAATCGATAATCACATAATCATAAGACGGTGTGTTGGTAGCGGCTTGCTGCTCTACCAGCGCTGCCATGGCATTTTTAAACAGCTCATGACTGTCTGTTTTGTTCATCAAAGTGATGTCCATACCTGCCAAATCTCGGTTGGCACCAATCACGTCAAACCCAGCAGGACTTGAGACAATCACATCAGCCAGCGAGACGCCATCGAGCAGCACATCAGCGATGGTCAAGGACAGCTCGTTTTTATCGACACCTGTACCACTGGTCGCATTGCCTTGTGGGTCTAGGTCAATCAGCAGGACACGCTTGCGCTTAGCAGCCAAGCTGGCGGTCAAATTTACCGCCGTCGTGGTTTTACCCACGCCGCCTTTTTGATTGGCAATTGCTATGATTTCCATACACTCACTCAATTTTATTAGGATCTATTACTATTATTCTATGTTTTACTGATGCTTGCAGACATCGCTTGCAATCACAACACCCTGCAGCCTTGATACTCGTCAATATATGCTATTTGGATATCAAGGTAAACGATGTTTCACGACCGCACGGGCTCATAGCTTAGACATTTTTAGCAGACAATTCAATCAAATGACGACTATCATGTAAACGTGGCACTGTTAACTTTATGGTGTCGATACGCCAGTCGTGCTCGAGCGCTTGCAGCTCTTCATCGCTTGGCGCTTTGCCCTTCATCGCACACAAGCACCCCTCTGCGGCCAGTCTTGGCTGTGCCACGTGGACAAAATCAATCAGGCTGGCAAAGGCCCGCGAGGTCACCACCTCATAGCTGGCCTCATGCGCCTCGATACGAGAGGCAATAGGCTGCATATTATGTAGGCCAAGCTCACTACTGATTTGTTTGATAAAGCGAATTTTTTTCTGATTGCTGTCTAAGGCTGTGCAAGCGCGCTCAGGCTGGCAAATCGCGATAATAACGGCTGGCAGCCCTGCCCCTGTACCGATATCTAACAGTGACCCTGACGGCAAATGCGGTATAATAGCCAAACAATCAATCACATGCTTGATCAGTGCTTCTTTGGGATCAGTGATGGCGGTGAGATTATACGCCTTATTCCACAATAAAAGCTGATCTAAGTACAATAATAGCGTGCGCTGCTGCGTCTCACTCAAAGACAAACCCAGCTCATTGATCGCTTGTGCCAACGTATCGGCCAGTGCTGGCAGCTGTGTGCCAAGTTTAACAAAGCCGGCCGGATCGATAGCGGCATGATCCACGCTGGTAGATGGTGAGGTTTTTTTGGCAGAAGCTGACATAAGGCGCATTATCCAGTTTTGACATGTGAACCGTCTATTTTATCACGCACTCCGCGTATTGAATAGTTGCAGATTGCCCCAATGTGAGACATCTTATACTATCTGCGCAGTCTTTGAGGCTTATTGTTCTTTAATCATAGCAAACCGCTGGGGGTTTACTGCTATCATACGCAGCAAATACCGCGGCTTTATGATGAAATATACTAAAAAACCAATCGCTCATTTTTAAAGGCCGCATCCTAGACACCGATAATCAAACCGCCTCATAGCAACACTTCCCAATCATCAAAAACGCGACCAAACAAGACACTAATGATATGGTAACACCCTCGACTCAGCTGACCGACCCAGCAATAGACACCACCAAAGAACAGACAAAACACGCAAAAAAGGTAACGCAGCTGCATCCACGTTTTTTAGAAGTGAAGCAGCACTGCCACCTAAGCGCTGCGCAATTGAAGCGCTATAGCGATCCTGCGGCACTGCCAAGCGACACCCGATCTGCCCCTGATTTGGACGTGGGCTTTGGCCAGCAGCGAGCGCTAAAAGCATTGCAAACTGCCCTAGACATCAAAGCCAGTGGCTATCATGTGTTTGCCGCAGGCGAAAACGGTTTGGGCAAACGTACGGTCATCAGCCGTTTATTGACTCGCATCGCCGCCGATGCATCAACGCCTGATGACTGGGTCTATGTGCATAACTTCGCTGATCCCCGTACGCCGCAAGCATTATCCCTACCTGCTGGACAAGCAGAGATATTGCAGCAGCAGGTGAGTCAATTGTGGCAGCAAGCCAAAAAACGCCTCAGTCAGCGTTTTCGCAGTGATCAATACCAAAGCAAAATAGAAGCCATCAAAAACGCCACCCATCAAAAAGAAAGTCAGGCTTATGATGTGCTCAATGCCGAAGGCAAGCAATACGACTTGGCTTTGACGTTTCGCTCGTTTGATAACAAAGCGGTGTTTGTCCATCCGAGTCAGCTGCCAACGGAGAGTAGCAGCGCCGCCGATACCGCCGCTGAGCACACTCCCGCCAGCCCTAGATCCGATAATCCGCAATCCGCGGCCAAGCCCAATGAGACGGCGCATCGTCGTGGCAAGCAAGACGAAGACAGCTATGGCGATGACGAGTACGAAACCGAGCTCGACAACTTCGTACAAAAAAACCACATGCAAAAGCGCCTAAGTCAGCTCACCGTCGCACTAGAGCAATTAGAAGACGAAGCCAATGACGCCATCGAAGCGCTGCATCGTGACATTGCACGCCGTGCACTACAGCCGTTATTTGCCCCAGTTTATCAGCAGTTTGCAGCTCAGCCACAAGTCGTCGATTACCTAAAAGCCGTATCTGCAGATATGGTCACGCATGCCGAGCGCATCGTCAATGGCGATGATGAAGAGTTTGTCACAGCAGCGCTGGCCACCACTCCCAGTCGTTATGCGGTCAATGTCATCGTCAGTCACGCGCCAGACAGTGGTTCACCTGTGGTCTTTGAGGATTTGCCGACGCATCTAAACCTATTGGGACATGTCGAGCAAATCACCCAGTTGGGCACAGTCACCACTGACGTCAGTATGATTCGAGCGGGCGCTCTACACCGTGCCAATGGCGGTTATCTGTTGTTGGAGGCCAGTCATTTACTTGAGCATCCTTATGCTTGGCAAGGTCTCAAACGCGCTCTGCAATCACGCAAAATCAAACTCTCTAGCCTTGAGCAAATGCTGACTTTGACAGGTAGCCTATCGCTTGCACCGTCTCCCATTGACCTTGATGTCAAGGTGATTTTGCTGGGCGAAGCTGACCTATATTACGAGCTTTTGGAGCTCGAGCCTGAGTTTGATGCCGTCTTTAAGGTGCGTGCCGACTTCCACGACGATGTGACGCGCAGCCCTGAGCACGAGTTGGCATTGGTGGCAAAAATGGCTGATATCATCGATCATGCTAGCCTTTATCCATTTGATCGCAATGCACAGGCGGCGCTGCTTGAGCATTTGAGCTTACAAGCCGAAGACCAAGACCGCTTAAGCTTACACAGCGACTTATTGATCAAACTGCTGCACGAGTCTGATCGTCATGCGCGCCTAGATGGCCAGCATATCGTTGATGCCCATCATGTCATGCAAGCCATTGACGATATGGACGAGCGCTCAGGGTATCTGCGCGACTTATATTGGGATGAGCTAAAAAACGGCCAGCAGCTCATTCAAACCCAAGGTCATGCGGTCGGGCAAGTCAACGCCCTGACCGTGGTCAGTTATGCCGATAGCGAGTTTGGCATGCCAGCACGCCTCACCGCCGTCATTCAACCCAACATCGGCGCAGGTGAGATTCTCGATATCGAGCGCGATGTGGATTTGGGCGGTAGTCTGCATGCTAAGGGTATGCTGATTATGACCAGCTATTTGCGGGCGCTGTTTAGTCAACACCACGCCCTTAACTTTAGTGCCTCACTTGCTTTTGAGCAAAGCTACGCGCAGATCGATGGTGATAGCGCCACAGTCAGCGAAGGCTGCGCGCTGCTCTCAGCCTTAGCCGATGTGCCAATCGATCAGTCCTTAGCCATTACTGGTTCCATGAACCAATTAGGCGAGGTACAAGCTGTCGGTGGTATCAACGCTAAAATCGCTGGATTTTTTGATGCTTGCCGCGAGCAAGAACTGACAGGCCAGCAAGGCGTGGTCATCCCTATTGCCAACGTCCAGCAGCTGATGCTGCGTGACGACATCATCGCTGCGGTCAAAGCTGGTAAGTTTCATATCTATGGAGTGCAGAGCTTAAGTGAGGCGTTGACACTGATGACAGGACTGCCTATCGACACCATGAATAAAAAAGGCCGCTATCGTAAAGACACGTTGTTTGGCAAAGTATTAAATCGCTTACTGCTGTGGGACGAAAACCAAAACGTCGATGACGATATTGAGGACAAAGATGCCAAGCAAACCAGCCAAAAAAAGCGCAAGGCAAAAAAGAAAAAAGACAAGAAAAAAAGACGTCAACGTCAAGAGGATAAGGGCAAAAAAGGCAATGACGGCCACTCAAGCGCGGATATCACGACAGCTGATGAGTCGCCTGATATCGCCCAGCCCTGATGGTGACAGGCATCAGATCATGGACTGACGACCTGCTACCGTCGTTTATCATGCGCTGCTCATCAATGATAGACACAACATAGATGTCAAGATAGACGTCAAGCTGCTTTTCTGCCATGATAACCCGCGACGAACTCGTTAAAATACCAGCATTAAAATATCCATATCGATTGCGACATTGATTTACGACTTCATAAAGGTTATCTCTGAATGACTGTACATCATACCCACACAGATGAGCGAATAGACGAGCAGCGCACGAGCACCGATGCCCCTGCTGCAGAGACTCATCATAATAATCGTCATGGCGCGGCAACCACGGCGCGGCAGTGGCAAGTACTCTCACAGCTACAGCGCAATCGCTGGGTGGGAACGACGCACATTTACGAGCAGCTCAAACTTGCAGGATTTGACATCAGTCTGCGCACCGTACAGCGCGACCTAAACGCCTTGTCCAAACGCTTTCCCATCGAAAAAAACAACGCCAACCCGCAAGGCTGGCGCTGGCGTGACGATGCCCCGCTACACAGCCTACCGCATATGAATCTATCACAAGCGGTGGCTTTTAATATGGTAGAGGCCAATCTCACCCAGCTATTACCGCCCGTGATTTTAGACGAGCTGTTTCCTTGGTTTGATTTAGCAAGACGACAGCTAAAAAACAGTAAAGTCACGCACTCTTGGATCGACCGAGTACGCATTGAGCCTGCTACTCAGCCCTTAATCGCCCCGCACATTGACCTCGAGAGCAAAGACAATCTGTATCACGCGCTTTTTTATCAATTGCAGGTCAAAGCCTGCTACACCCGTAGCAACAAAAATGAGGCCAGCGAATATACGCTAAACCCCATTGCCATCATTCAGCGCGGCGTGATTATCTATTTATTAGCGACCCGTACCGATGACCCAGAAGCCATCATTCGCACCTTTGCTCTGCACCGGTTTGATAGCGTTGAGATTTTAGAGAGTCCGGCACAAACGCCAGAGGATTTTCAGCTTGATACCTATTTGGAGGCAGGCAGTATGGGCTTTAGTCATCCGTTGTTTGGCGAGCTACCTGAGCGTGGCAAAAACACGGCCATTGAGCTACAATTCACCAAACAAGCTGGCAAGAGTCTGACAGAAAGTAAGCTTAGTGACGATCAAGTCGTCACCGTCAATGATGACGACACCCTAACCATCAAAGCCACGGTCAACCTAACCTCACAGCTGGTTTGGTGGTTACGCGGCTTTGGTAGTGGCCTGCTCAATGCTCATCCCGAGCTGCTATATCGAGCCGTCTTGGATAACAGCGCCAATAACGCCACTGATAATAAGCCTGATTAACTGGTGTTATTTTGTCTTAAGCGTTACAGACTCAAACCACGATAACATCCTCGAACCATTGCAACTCGAACCATTGTAAAAGGAACACTATGTCGACCACAACCCCATCGCCACTACTTTCCGACAGCTTAAGAGGACTAGGCTTAGATGCGGGGACTTTGTTTTTTGCGCTAAACTACGAATTTACCAGAATTGAGCCAAAGGGACTGCTAAAACGTTTTAAAAAAAACCAAGGCGCGATAGATATCGACATCGCGTGCGCGTTATACGATGACAATTGTACCATCAGCGATATCGTTTGGTTTAAGCAGCTGCGAGACAAAGCGGAGTCGGTACGCCATCAAGGCGATAGCTTAAATGGCAAAGATCGCGGTGAGCAGGCCATGTATTTGGCACCGCTTGATCAAGAGCAGATCAGACTGTATTTAGACAAAATTCCTGCGCATATCACCCATATCGCCATGATGGCCAACTCTTATCACGGCCATCCTTTTTCTCGAGTCAAAAAAGGCGAGATACACCTGAGTGATGATGAAGGCAATCGCTGTTTTGAAGTCAATCTCAAACAGCTGCCACGCGACTGCCAAACACTTTGGGTCGCTCATTTGCGCCGAGAAGTAGATGACTGGCATCTAACTTTGCAAAACTTACCACTGGCAGCAGAGGATTTGGCCACAGCCGCGCAGCAAGTCGCCTATGAACTGGCGCGCGCCCTTCCTATCCCTCAAGGTCTATAAAAAGCCTATAAAGAGAAATCAGCCACAGCGTTTGACTGCAGCCATTAAAACCAGAAAATGAGACCATAAAAATGAAATCGCAGGAATGAAGCTGTCGAAATAAAGCTGTAAAAACCTCTCAAACACAAAACGGATAAAAAAGACTAGGGCGTGTTGAGTAGTGCACTGCTCTATAACGGCTCGCCGCAGTGCGGGCAGTAATTCTTTTGCCGCCTTTTCACCTCTCTTTCGCGGCGCTCAAGCTCTTGCTCACGCAGTACTTGTAAAACGATATTTTGCGCCTGCTCCTTATCCAGCCCGAGCTCACGGCGAATCTTGTCAATCATCATCTGGTTTTGCACCAAATCAAAATCACTGTCAATCAGCTGCTCACGAAAATGCTGCTCTAACTCCTCGCGGCGCTGAGCCAGCTCATTGGCCAAACCAGTCGCCAAAATACCAGCTGGCAATGCCGCCAGACCCACACCCAATATGGTAATGACGGCACCCAATATCTTGCCTGCATTGGTGATCGGTGTGACATCACCATAGCCGACAGTCGTCAGCGTCACCACCGCCCACCACATCGCCTTCGGTATCGACTCAAACTCATCTGGCTGTGCGTGATTTTCGACCAAATAAATCCCGCTAGAGGCGGTGACAATCATGATAATCAATATAAAGATAACCGCTTGAAACGAGCCTTTTTCTTTACTAATGACCACCAGCAAGATACGCATAGAGGCAAAGTAGCGGGTGAGTTTCAGAATCCGAAATAGACGCAAGATACGCAAGAAGCGTAAGTCAATAGAGACAAAGAAGTTTAAAAAGGCAGGGACGATTGCAATCAAATCGATCATCGCCGACGGGCTTTTGAGCCACTCCCAGCGCTGACGCCAAGTGGTATTATCTGGTTTGGCTTCGGCCACACTCCACAGACGCAACAAATACTCGATAGAAAAAATAACGATAGAGAAATTTTCAAACCAAATAAAATAGTCTTGATAAGGGTAATACCAGTTGTCTACAGACTCGGCAATCACAGCGGCGACATTGGTCATGATCAAAAAAATCAGGAAGTAGTCCACATAACGGCTAAACCGAGTGTCATGCTCATCGTTTTGCAAAATATCATAAACAAAAAAACGCAAGCGCCGTATAGATTGGAATAGCATGCTGACCTTATGCGGTAAAACCCGCGCGTGGATAAATAAAATAAATCGCCATTGCCGCAAAAAACATCACCGTGACCACCATAATGCCCAAGCTGACCTAAAAGGCGTCGATCGGCTGCTGCGTGTTATCCACAGCCAGCGTGTGCCCTCAGATTATACAAAATTTTTATAGTAAATATAGACAGTTATCAGCAGCGTAAAGGCAATTGCCAAGATGGCCAATCGTAAAAACCGTTCATCAACCTTTAACTGCCGGCTGATATTTTGAGCAGGCAACAAAAACAGATGGCACTCAGGACAACAGCCATCTACTTCATTTAATAGCTGCATCGTCCGTGCATTAGTACAACGCAGAGGAGAGTTACTACAATAACCAAGCATAATATGGCGCGCCTCCGTTTTTGACTTCCTCCCCTCCCTAAACGGAGGGGATTCCTACTAAAGACGGCCAAGCCCGACCGCGAGAATGTTTTTTGCTCCATTAACATCTCTGTTATGGGTCGTTTTACAAGAACGACAAAACCACTCTCTTATACCAAGCCCTGATCTACCTTTCGGACTGTCTTGGCGGGAGCCGCAACACGAGCAGGTTTGGGTGCTGTACGCTTCATTGACTTCGATATAGTGGCAACCTGCGTTCGCGCATTTGTAATCCAGTTGCCGTTTTATTTCAAACCAACCAGCATCATAGACGGATTTGGCCAGTTTGGATGAAGTGAATGATGTTGATTTAATCTTGCCAACAACGATTAGGCTGTTGGCTTTGACTAATTTATTGGTGAATTTATGGATTAAGTCTTGGCGGGTATTTTTGATCTTGGCGTGTATCGTCTTAACTCGTTTTTTGTTTTTAGCGCGTTGAGCAATGGCCAGTTTTTCAGCATATTGATGGGTTAGCTTAGTGGTTAGAACATCGCCATTACTACTGACCGCTGAATCCTTACAGCCTAGGTCAATACCGACTTGGCCAGTACCACACTTAATCTTTGGAAAATCTTTGACGGTGATACAGGCGTACCAGTGACCACGACTGTCTTGTACCAATTCGCACGTATTGATACGGTAGAGGGAGAGATTATAGCTATCCCACACATCAATGGTCAGCTTTTYACCCTTAGCAAGGCTTAGCTGAATGGTAGATTTAAGGCTTGTCTTGCCTGATTGACGAGTTGATAGGTGTTTTACGGCTGTCTTTTTAAAAGGAATCCAGCCCAAGCTTCTTCTCTTGGCCTTTGGGTTGTTGGTGCGCCAGTTGAGTTTGGCTTTTTTAAACTGTTTTCGGCTTTTGGAGTGAACCTCACTAATCGCTTGCAGGGTTTGGCTGTGCAAGTTTAAATACTCGCCACTGCCTTTGGTATAAGCGGCCAAATCATAGGCTGAAAAGAATTTGCCCGTGCGCTGTAAATGTTTAAAACTAAGCTCATTGACGTAATTCCAGACAAAGTTAACCGACCCAGCCAAGATATTGAGCTGAGTGGCATGTTTGTCTTTGATGCGTAGTTTGAGCGTTTTCATGGAATAATTATGATCTCAATGCGTTTGGTTATCAAGGTATTCACAATATTGTACGACAATGACTGACGCCTGATATCCACGCCCTAGAAGGATGTGGTTTTACGGCGTTGGATGATAAATGGCCATCAAATAGGGATGAGCTGTGAGGGTGTTGTCTGGCGTGACCGCTTATCATAGAGATAAGTGGCTGGCGAAGGCGATTCGTCAATAGTGACGATAACACAGAATAAAGATTGAGTAAAAATTCTGTGAGGTCAAAGCGGATAAATAGATAGTAACGAGACAGATAAGCCATCATTCATGCATCAACAATAGTAAGTAATAAAAAGATCTAAAGATAGGGCCGCTGACATAAAAGCGCCCTGCAAAGGCAAGGCGCTATGATAAAGCTTTGATAAAGTTCTTATTATCAATGACGTATTTACAGTCTTGGATGGTCTGCGTCGTGTTTTTCGCGCAGTTTTTGCCGCAGTACCTTACCCACATTGCTCTTTGGTAGCTCGCTGACAAACTCGATATGACGTGGGCACTTATAACCCGTTAAGTTGTCCAGCGCAAATTCTTTGATGACTTCTTTGGTGACGTTATTGTCCGCAGGCACCACATAGATTTTGACCGCCTCGCCTTGGCGCTCATCAGGAATACCTATCACTGCACAATCAACAATACCGTCGCAGTCAAGCATGACAGACTCAATCTCATTAGGAAAGACGTTAAAACCAGAGACCAAAATCATGTCTTTTTTACGGTCCAACAGTCTAAAGTAGCCTTTTTCGTCCATGCTGACGATATCACCAGTACGGAAATAACCATCGCTGGTAAAGTCATCACTGCTGTCTCTGTTTAAATAACCTGAGGTGACGTTAGGGCCCTTGACGCACAGCTCGCCTGCTTGGTTTGCACCGACGCGCTTGCCCTCATCATCAACCACGATGGCATCGACGCTAGGGACGGGCACACCAATTGTCCCGTTAAACTTACGATCTGTGATGACGTTGGCCGTACCGACCGCCACGCCTTCGGTCATCCCCCAACCTTCGATCATCGCACAGCCAGTGGTCTCAAGCCAGCGAGTGGCGGTTTGTTCGGTCGCCGCCATACCACCTGCCTGCGAGATACGTAGCGAGCTAAAATCTAGGTTTTTAAAGTTTGGATGATCCAGCAGGCCTTTAAACAGCGTATTGACCGCGGGCAAGATATGGAATGGCTGTTTTGATAAGGTTTTGATAAACCCTGGTATGTCGCGCGGGTTGGGTATCAAGATAAAGGTATAGCCTGAGCGCATGCCAAGCAAGCTAAGCATAAAGGCAAAGATATGATACAGCGGTAGCGCCATGACCATATTGATATATACCTCATTGATCTCAGAGGTGATAGGGCGGGTCCAAGCTTCTGATTGCATCGCCGCCGCCACGATATTACGCTGCGACAAGATGGCACCCTTTGATAATCCTGTCGTGCCGCCGGTATATTGCAAAAACGCCTTTTGATCAAGTGACATTTTTGGCTTTTGAAAGGGAAGGTTTTTGCCTTTTTTGAGCACATCAGGGAGTTTGGTGACTTGATACTTTGGGTCGTTGAGCTTGTATTTGGGGACCAGACGTTTGACTTGGCGAATGATGGTATTGACCAAGATGCCTTTGAGCCCCATCATATCGCCCATTTTTGATAAGACAATACGTTTGATTTTGGTCTCGCCGATGACCTGCTCGAGCGCTTGGGCAAAGTTGTCTACCACAAAGATAATTTGTGCGCCTGAGTCGTTGAGCTGATGACGCAGCTCGCGGCCTGTATAGAGTGGATTGACTGGGGTGCATACATAGCCTGCCCGCAAGATACCAATCATCGTGGGCAGATATTGCGGCACGTTTGGCATCATCAGTGCCACCACACTGCCTTGTGGTAGTCCCTGAGATTGTAGCCATGCGGCGACGGCCAACGAGGCTTCATCCACATCATGATAAGTATGAGTCACACCCATACAGATACTCATAGGGTGCATACGAAAGCGGTCAAAGCATTCCTCGTACAGCTCCATTATGCTGCTATATCTATCAGGGTTGATAGTCTTAGGTACACCATCGGGATAATTGGCAAGCCAAGGTTTGTTCGGCATCATAGTCAGCGTCCTTGAATTTCAAAATAGGGTAGGAGGGTGTATCAAAGCAGTCTTATCCGTGTCAATAAAACACACCAGCGCTGACAGAGGTAGTTTGTCGCTGCGTGCGTCAACATCCGTATTTATTGACTGGCTGCTCAGTTTTTTGAATGACAGGGTAAGTTGCACGGTAATCATCGATTGCTTCAGTGATAGCGAAAACCATGCGCTATTATTAAAGCATAAAAACCAAGGCATCAAAAAAATAATACACTTCAGAAATACAGTAGCATGAATGTCGGCCAAGGCAACAACGGTATATGATACTGATCAGTTCATTTAACCATCAGCCATAAAGTATGAGGTAGATTAAGCCTGTACCAGAGAAGTTATCTATATATAATTGACAATTACAATGAACGGATAATGAGAAGAAGCGAGGCTTGATGGAGTAAATTTGGTGACTATCAGTTGAATTGAGGACACGCCCTCATAGAAGCCAGCAATTGGCAGTCAAGGAAGCGAGAATTGCTGGTTTTCATTAAAAAATCGGCGGTAAGTGAGTAGGGCGCTGATGGTGCAGCCCAATGTGCTACTCACACAGATTAAAAACATGGTGACTATTTGATAGCGAATGGCTTGGGTAGGATCAGCGCCTGCTAAGATCTGTCCTGTCATCATGCCAGGTAAGCTCACCACGCCGACCACCAACATAGAGTTGAGCGTCGGTGTCATACCATTGATGATGGCCGTTCGTACCTGCTCATGGACAGCCTCAAAGGGCGTCGCAGATAAGCTGAGCATCATCTCGATACGCGCTTGCTGCTCATAAAAGGCATGGATCAGCTGGTTACTGGTCAATGAGATAGCCGTCAGTGAATTGCCTAATATCAGACCCAAAATAGGAATCACAAACTGCGGTGTGTACCATGGCTGCACATCTAAAATAACCATGATGGCAATGGCTGTCACCAGCACTGCGGAGATACTAACGGCAAGCAGCGTATCGATAAACAAGCCTTTATAGCGGCGTTTGACTCGGTTTTTGGCCGCACTTCCTGCAATCAGTGTCATTATGGTCAAGATGGATAAAACTTCATACCACTGCTCGCGCGCAAACACCCACGCTAGGATGAGACCGATAAGGCTCAGCTGCACGACTGTACGTAGCGCCGCCATCAATAGTGTCTTGGTCAGATGTAGACGCAAACGCCAAGAGACCATCAATACCATGAGGATTAAGCTGCTGGCGAGCGCAATGTCGCCATATGTGAGAAATATCTGCATATCGTCGCTGGTGTTCATCGCGGCTCACTTTATCAGCCAAGTATGCTGGCTCACTCATTTATTTTTACTGCCCGCTGTGCCTACGCAGACATGTACCCTTTGATGCGTTCGCTGAATTTACATTTACCTGATTTTAGTCAGTACACCTGCTTGCATATGCCAATGCTGGTCTGCCAATGGCAAGATGTCTTGGGTATCATGCGTGACCCACAGTACTGTGCGTTGTTTGCTTTTTTGTACCCAGTCGACAAGGAGTGCAACCAGCTGCGCGGCCGTATTGACATCTAGCGCGGCGGTAGGTTCATCTAGCAACAAGACACGCGGCTCTAGTTGTAGTAAGCGTAAGGTGTTGACCAGCTGGCGTTCGCCGCCTGATAAGTGATAGGCATCTTTGTGCAAAAAATCGCCCCCTCGGCCTAAATAAGCAAGCTGGGCGGTATGCCAATTACTATCAAAGCGTAGATGTTGATGCGCCCGCAACTGGAAAGGCAGCTGCAGATTATCAAGCACGCTGCCTTCTATCAGCTGAGGATGCTGTGCGAGTAAAGCGACTTGAGCGCGCCACTTGGTAGGCGAGATATCTTGTATATCCCAAAAGCGGGCGTGGGGCGGCTCGTGCGTGGGTCTTAACCGTACGGTGCCCGCGCTGATGGGCAAAAGCCCTGCCAACACCCGTAGTAGTACCGACTTGCCGCTACCAGATGTACCCGTCAGGACGGTCACCTGTCCTGCTAATAGTGTGCCACTGGCTTGTTGTATCAGTCGTTTTTTTTGTCCATCACTACCGTGAGTCAGCACCTCAATATACTCAAATGCCAAGATAGTATCGTCGTTATCAGCACTCATCGCTGGGCGCTGTCTATTGAGCCGCTGGTGTTTGAGTAGCTGATGTCTGAACTGGTGTCTGCCGTGCGGCGGCTTGCTCAATGGCTGCTCGCAGCTTTTGGGGTACGCGAATGGGACGCATGGGGGCAGCCGCGGTATCGGCTGCATGGTCATTGTCACCAGTATTGGGTGTCGGTCTTAGCTGGTTTTGCACGCAGGCGATGACAATTTTGCCACGGCTTAATAGCCCGGCGTTGCTGCTAGCTGCGCTATCTGTCAGATGCCGATGGATGCTTTGATAAAACACAATGCTGGCAGGCTTTATCTCGACGTCATCGATACGTACGCTGATGACTTCATCTAACAATATCGCCCGTTTGTATTGTAGGTCTGCTTGACTGACGACAAAGTGCTGCACGTCGCCTGTATCTGTCTGTAAAAAATAACCGTTGAGACCGAGTTTGGCAAACCAATCACGGCGACAGTTTTCAAAAAACACCAGATGATTGGCATGGTAGACTATACCGCCAGCATCGGTATGGTTAATATAGACGTTATAGTCTTTTGCAAATAGTGGCGAGATACTATCGCTGGTGGCTGTTTTTGGGGTGTGGCGCTCGGTTTTTTTTGTCGTTGTTTGCGTGCTTGTTGTCATATGAGTGCTCAGTCTAGTGATACAGGATGTCTGTGCGATGGTTGAGTGCTAAAAGTTGCATACCAAAAAAGTGTCAGCTATTTATTATGCGGTATCATGGCCGCTGACCAGTAGCAACTACTCTAGCTTAAGATATCTGGGCGTGCAACAGTCAGACCTATTTACGTCTGCTATCATAGTGCGTCACATCAGTGTATCGCTGCGTATTTTCATCAATCAGTATAGGATAATTTATGACCCGTTTTGTCAGTTTTAATATCAATGGTATTCGCGCCCGTCAGCATCAGCTAGAGGCAGTGCGAGAGGTGATCGATCCTGATGTGATGGGATTACAAGAGACCAAAGTACACGACGATCAATTTCCTTTATCGGCGGTCGAGGGTTTGGGGTATCATGTAGAATACTTTGGCCAAAAAGGGCATTATGGTGTGGCTCTGTTATCCAAAGTTGCGCCGATATTTGTCCAAAAGGGGTTCCCTGGCGAAGACGTGGATGCCCAAAAGCGCTTTATCCATGCCCGTTATGAGCTGCAAGGCCGTGAAATCGATGTATTAAATGGCTATTTTCCGCAAGGCGAGAGCCAAGACCATCCCACCAAGTTCCCTATGAAGCGTGCCTACTATGCCGATTTGATGGCATATATCGACACGCTCAAAGCTGAAGGTCGCTCACTGGTGATTATGGGTGATATGAATATCGCGCCAGAAGATATCGATATCGGCATTGGGGAAGCAAATGCCAAGCGCTGGCTAAAAAATAGAAAGACTTCGTTTTTGCCAGAAGAGCGTGAGTGGTATGCCGATTTGATGTCGCGTGAGCTGACGGATACGTACCGCCTGCACTATCCAGAGAGTACTGAGCTATATAGCTGGTTTGATTACCGCAGTCGCGGCTTTAATGACGACCCGAAGCGTGGTCTACGTATCGACCATATTTTGTGTAGCGCGGATCTCGTCGATCACTGTGTGGATGCGGGTATCAGCTATGAGCTTCGTGGTATGGAAAAGCCTTCTGACCACGCGCCAATTTGGAGCGCGTTTAGTCTTAGCAAAGTATAATTTGAATCAAACATAGCCTAAATAAACAAACCGTCTGAATAAACCATCAATACAAGCAAAATAAGGAAGTCCCTATGGCTGTTGGAAATGTTGCAATACCTGATACCATTTATCCTATCGAAGGCGTCAAACTAAGTGCGACCGCGGCAGGCGTGCGTTATAAGGATCGTGATGATTTGGTGGTGCTTGAGATTGCTGAGAGGGCCAGCTGCGCCGTTGTCACTACCAAAAACACCTTTTGTGCGGCGCCTGTACGCGTATTGCGTGAGCACTTTGCCACTCACAGTCCACGCTATCTTGTGATCAACACTGGTAATGCCAATGCTGGGACGGGTGCCGATGGCAAACGCCGCGCCCAAGAGATATGTGCGGCATTGGCCACTAAAGCTGGCGTCGATACTCAGACGGTCTTGCCGTTTTCGACAGGGGTCATTGGTGAGCCGCTAAACAGCGATGCGGTCATTGCAGGGTTGGATGAGGCGCTTGCTGGTTTGGCGGCTGATAAATGGCAGGCCGCGGCAAATGGTATCCGTACCACGGATACTATTCCTAAGATTGCAAGCCAAAAAATCGAGGTGGCAGGTAGCCGCTATCATGTGACTGGTATCTCAAAAGGCTCAGGCATGATACGTCCAAATATGGCGACCATGCTAGGCTATGTGGCGACCGATGCCAATATCAAAGCCGACCTGCTACAAGAGATGCTGGGTCAAATCAATGAGCAGTCCTTTAACCGCATCACAGTCGATGGAGATACCTCGACCAACGATTGCTGCGTTTTGATCGCCACAGGGGCAGCCAGCTCGGAGGTAATCGATAGCCCTGAGCACCCTCATTACTCAGCGGTATTTGCTGCTTTGACAGAGGTGTTTGTCCGTCTGGCGCAACTGATCGTACGAGATGGGGAAGGCGCAACGAAATTTATGACGGTCAAAGTCACTGGCGGCAAAGTCACACAAGAATGCTGTGATGTGGCCTATGCGGTCGCGCACTCTCCATTGGTCAAAACGGCGTTTTTTGCCAGCGATGCCAATTGGGGTCGTATCTTGGCGGCGGTGGGCTATGCAGGGATTGAAGATCTTGATACCGAGCAAGTCGATGTCTATCTTGATGAAGTGATGATTTGCCAAAACGGCGGCGTGG
Source organism: Psychrobacter sp. L7 (assembly GCF_002810365.1). Lineage (NCBI taxonomy): Bacteria > Pseudomonadati > Pseudomonadota > Gammaproteobacteria > Moraxellales > Moraxellaceae > Psychrobacter > Psychrobacter sp. L7. The sequence continues at coordinate 91,740 of NZ_NEXR01000004.1, read as the reverse complement.
CGCCAGATTATACAGAAGAGGCGGGTAAGGCGGTGATGAGCCGTCCAGAGATTACCATTCATATCGATCTGGCACGCGGTGATGCTAGCGATACCGTTTATACCTGCGACTTGTCTTATGACTATGTCAAAATCAATGCAGACTATCGTAGCTAATTGATAGCGGCTATTTATTGATATCTTAACGCCAAGCGTAACAGCCAGAGTGACCCATAGGGTGTCGCTCTGGCTTTTTTTTGTGCCTTATTAAGCCAATATAAGGAGGCTTGCTCAAAATAAATGTGCGGTGAGTAGCAATTTACCCTGTGATTTAATACGCTTTATTAACAGCAGTTGCAAAAGCTGACGTTACTTTACAAAGCAGTCATAGAGGAGAAGCAGCGCTGCGCCCTATACTTATTTCAGTCAACAATAAATCAAACAGTTAAACCAAACTATCAAGTAATCATGACCTGATAAGTGTGAGACACACGACGATAGTTATAGAATGTGCTAAACAATAACGTAAAACAAGTAATAAAAACGCATAACCAATAACTGAGGATTGAATAATGAAAAAATTAGCCATTGCAGCATTAATGACCACATTTGCCCTATCAGGTTGCTCTACCATGGGGATGGATAGCGAGCGCACCATGGTGGTTGAGGGGCAGCCAATGAATGTCAAAGTCGTCAATATCCCAAGCTTTGAGGTGGAGATTGCACCGCGAAAAGCCGTCTGTGACCTCACGGCAACCGATGGCACCACCGTTGAAGCTGAATGCTTGCAGTATCGTCAAACCCATCAGAAAAACTACACCACATTAAATGGTAATATCCAAGGTTTCACTTATGAGCCAAACCATCGTTATGTACTCGATGTGCGCCAAGAAGCCGTAACTGCTGAAGGCTCGAATGTGGTACAACCGGTCTGGATCTTAAATGAAGTAATTTCTAAGACGGCTGAGTAATGACGCTGACAGCTGACTACAATTATTGTAGATAGCCATTATACGGACGACAGATATTTAATAATTATCCTAAAAAAATGCCTCTGATTGATCAGAGGCATTTTTTTGTCATATTTAACACAACATGATTATTTTATTAGGGCGTGTCCTCATTTTAAAAATGGCGATAAAAATGAGATAAATCGCCGTCAAACAAGGAAAATAGCGCAGATAATATCGAGATATTAGTCAGCTATTTGACACCGTTTGGCCAGATTTAGCCATTTTTAACCCATTTAGATGGCTATCGGTTGAATTGAGGACAGGCCCTAGTATGCTGACCTCATAAAATGACGACTAACACTGGCTGTACTTTACACTGACGCCATGAGTGGCCGTCGGTATACGATTGTCAGCATACACTGCCAGCCCGCCACGTGAGGTTTCTTTATACTTATCGAGCATGTCAGCGCCAGTCACTTTCATGGTTTCAATCACCTTATCTAGTGAGACGAAATGTTGGCCATTACCGCGGCAGGCCAGACGCGCCGCATTGATCGCTTTGACCGCGCCCATGGCGTTGCGTTCGATACAAGGCACCTGTACCAGCCCGCCGATAGGATCGCAGGTTAAGCCTAAGTTGTGCTCGATGCCGATTTCGGCCGCATTTAAGCATTTGGCTGGCGAGCCACCCATAATCTCGGCTAGAGCAGAGCCTGCCATCGCACAAGCGGAGCCAACCTCGCCTTGACAGCCAACTTCAGCGCCAGAGATGGAGGCGTTTTGTTTGATTAAGCTGCCGATAGCGGTGGCGTTTAATAAAAACTTACGCACGCCGTCTTGGCTATAGTTGGGCAAAAAATCACGGTAATAATGTAGCACCGCTGGGATGATGCCCGCTGCACCGTTGGTCGGCGCAGTGACCACTTTGCCACCATTGGCGTTTTCTTCATTAACTGCCAGAGCGTACAGATCGACCCAGTCCATGGCAGCGAGCTTGTCGGTTTTGGCGATCGGCTGGTCTTTTTCAGCGTCTAGCTGTTGGTGCAAGTCTTTAGCGCGGCGTTTGACATCTAGGCCGCCTGGCAAGATGCCACCATTGTCACAGCCTTGTGTGACGCAGTCTTGCATCACCGCCCAAATCTGATCCAAATATTCAAACACCGCTGTTTTATCACGAAAGTGGCATTCGTTGGCCAGCACCAGCTCGCTGATACTAAGCTCATGCTGACGACATTGCTCTAGTAGCTCTGCGGCACTATTGAAGGGATACGGCACACTAGCTATCGTAGGGCTGGCATGGTCTTCGTCTGGGTTGGTGGCGTCCTCTTCATTGATGACAAAACCGCCGCCAACTGAGTAATAAGTCTGCTGATAGCTGCTATCATCTGCTAGCGTCGCGCGCAGGGTCAAGGCGTTTGGGTGATAAGGCAACACCGTCTCATCATACCAGTGAATATCGTGCTCTGTATCAAAGTCAATCGTATGCATGCCTGAGAGAGCCAGCTGTTTGGCTGAAAAAATAGGCGCTAGATAATCACTGGTCAAACGCGTATCAATCGTACTGGGTGTATGTCCGAGTAAGCCAAGTAGTATGGCCGTGTCGGTGGCATGGCCTTTGCCAGTGGCTGCCAACGAGCCGTAAAGCTCAATCTCGATACGCTGAATGGTCGTTAACTCAGCCTGCTTTATCAGTGAGGTCAAAAAAAGATTGGCCGCGACCATCGGGCCGACGGTATGTGAGCTTGATGGCCCGATACCGATTTTAAATAAATCAAAAACACTAATCATAATAAATTACCAAAAAGTCATCAGTGACTGGGCAGACAAGATAGCCTGCTTTACGCACTTTGAGTCAATATATAATAGCCAGCCACTACCGATAATCACCTATATACGGTGCATATGGCGCAGTGGCGGTGGATGTATGGAAATCGAAGAACAAAAATAGCCGCTGAATAATAACTTTTATTTAATAAGAAACTCCGTTATTATGCTTCCAGCCAACGGTTGTGTAACATCCTGTAAGTCAGTAATTGATAGGCAGATGGACAGCAGGACAGCGCCAACTTAGATATTTAGTATAGTGAGTTCGGTATAAAAACGATACAGTAGGACTGGGATGGATTTTATGTAGCATCGAGCAGCGCAGGCGCAGCACGCCCGTAAAATTTATATCAGTTCCACGTTGGCATATAATGTATCTGTTTTATTTCGAATTAACTATTGAACATATCGGCAACATATCGACCCTGCCACATCCAGTAAAACACAGCCATCATAACAAATAATACTTTTGGTTTGCTAGCAAGAAATATAAAAGAATAAGTCTCAAAAGCAAAAAAGCAAAAGAGTCGATTTGTGTTATAAATCATAATGTTATAAATCACAATATTGCTGCATAGTATCATTCTATTAAAGTGTTTTTATTTTAGGCTCAGTAAGTAGCTGTTGACTAAAATTGAGACACGCCCTTGTTTTTCCTCACCACTCCAGCTCACATAGGACGCGCGCATGTCATCGCCAACAGAACATCCTTCATCTTCCCAAAAAAGCGCTCAAGATAAGCCGGCACAAAACGCCTTAGAGGCGGCGGGTATCGACCCAGCAGCCATGGGTCAGCCGTTTCATTCAGATTTTGACAATGGCCGCTGGTTTCCGACATGGCGACCTTATAAAGGCGACTTAGACCGTGATCCTGTCGGTATCAATGAATATCTACCGCCTTCAAAAAGCGTCTTGTTAGGGGTGCAGCATACCTTTGCCATGTTTGGGGCGACGGTGTTGGCACCGCTTTTGATGGGGTTTGACCCCAATCTGGCTATCTTGATGTCGGGTATCTGTACTGTGATGTTTTTTATGATCACAGGCGGGCGTATGCCAAGTTATCTGGGCTCAAGCTTTGCGTTCATCGGACCTGTCATTGCAGTGACCGCTTATGCAGGGGCAGGGTTCAATGATAATTTGAGTGTCGCTTTAGGCGGTATCATGGCATGTGGTATCGTCTATGCGCTGATTGGGCTACTGGTGATGAAGACGGGCACTGGCTGGATTGAACGCTTGATGCCGCCCATTGTCACAGGGGCTATTGTGATGATTATCGGTCTAAACCTAGCGCCAGTGACCATCCAAGGGGTGTCGGCCAATCAGTTTGATGCTTGGATGGCGACGCTGACGGTATTACTCATCAGTGGGGTGGCGGTATTTACCCGTGGTATGCTGCGCCGTTTGCTGTTGCTGGTGGGCTTGATCTTGTCTTATGTGGCCTATTTTGTGATGACCAATGTTTTGGGCTTCGGCACGGCGATTGATTTTAGTGGTGTCGCCGCCGCATCGTGGTTTGGGTTACCAACAATTCATACCCCAAGCTTTGAGATGAGCGCCATTATTCTTATCGCGCCGGTGGCATTTATCCTAGTCGCCGAAAATTTAGGACACTTTAAGGCCGTTGAGGGTATGACAAAAGCGCGCGTGACGCCTTATATGGGCCGCGCGTTTTTTGCAGATGGGCTGGCCACGACGTTCTCGGCAGGGTTTGGTGGCACTGGTGTCACTACCTATGCCGAAAACATCGGTGTCATGGCCGTAACCAAGGTCTATAGCACGACGATATTTGTCGTGGCAGGGTTGGTGGCTATTTTGCTGGGCTTATCGCCAAAGTTTGGTGCCATTATTCAGACGATACCAGCGGCCTTACTAGGCGGTGCTTCTATCGTAGTATTTGGTCTGATTGCGATTGCAGGGGCAAAGATTTGGATCGATAATCACATCGATTTTAGCAAAAACAGCAATCTGATTATCGCGGCTATTACCGTTATCATGGGGACAGGTAACTTTAGCTTGCACTTAGGCGGGTTTGATTTGGGCGGCATCGGCACGGCAACTTTGGCTGCTATCGTGTTAAATGCGTTGTTTAATAAAGGCTCTGACAAAACCGCTGACACTAGTGCAGCGGCCAAATAGGCCGTATCCGGCCACAAAAGCGCCCATACTATTATAGTATGGGCGTTTTTTTGTAGTGCGTTTAAAGGAGCGATAGAAGGTGATAAGTAGCAGACAGGGATTATTTATAGTCACGTTTATAAAACCGTGAAAAAAAACGATAACGGCGTAGGGCGCGTGGCTTTGGTTTGAGTGAACCCAAATAAATAGCAAACATGGTGAGTAGCGCACCAGCCCACTGCAAAGTATTGATGGGTTTGTCCAGCCAGCTATAATCAATCACCAAAGCAGCGATGGGCTCAGAGAGCAATAGTAACCCCGTCAAGGCCAATGACAGCTTGGGAATAGAGTAAGCAATGAGTCCCCATGCCAAGCACTGCATCACCGTACCATAGACCAATATCCAGCCGATCTCCGCCCAAGTATTGGGCAAGATACTCCCTTGATCAAACACCCACATTGGCACAACCATCGCCAGCACCCCGCCGATACTGATCAGCTGCATGAGCATAAATATCGGCGTTGGCTCAGTATCGTGCGTCTTACGGATAAAGGTCATCGATGCCGCTAGCATAGCGCCCGAGACGATACCAGTGACAAACCCCCACGTCGCTGCACTGTTATGGGCAAACTCAGGGCTACCAATCATCGCCACACCGAGCATCGCCAAAAACAAACTAATCAGCTGTACGATAGATTGACGCTCATTGAAATACAAAAACCCAATCGCTGCCAAGAAAAAAATCTGTAAGCTATTGAGTAGGGTAGAGATACCAGGGCCGACCGCATAAATACTCTCATGCCAAAGCGCCAAATCCAATCCCAAAAACGCCCCTGATAACAACGCATAAAAAATTGCGCGACCTGAGCGCGGCAAGCGTTGCCCCATGATTTTGGCCAATACGGCAAAAACAATACCAGAGATGGCTAAGCGCCAAAACGACATCGCCCAACCACCGATATCGACATGAGCGACGATCAGGCTACCTAAACCAAAAATAATACAGCCTATGACTAAACCGATAGGGGCAGAGCGGGATGCGGCGATGGCCATAGTGTCTCCTTATATGAATGGGATGATGATAAAAAGCATTTTACAGCGATTAGGCTATTGTCGAGGTTTTGCCCCCAAAATGAAATGGCTCAGCGACAATTATTCTATGAGATAGCAGACAAAGCTATCTAAACGAGGACCCCTGTGTATATAATTATGCCAATGAATGACATTTGCTTAGGTTTATTATGTTTCGATGTTCTTTATCAAAACCGCGCCCTGCAGTATCTAACCTTTGGACAATGGTGTTGCGGTGTACGGCTGGCGCTGGCATTAGCATTGTCAGTACGTTACTGGTGATACCGCAAGCACAAGCCGCCAGCTGTAAAATCCCCAAAAGCTACTACAAAAACGTCTCTTGTACCGCCAGCAGTGGCTTGTTTTTGGCTATCAAAGATTTTGGCGCGCCTGTGGCATTGATTGACGACAAAGGCAAGCGCATCGTCGATCTATCACGCTATCAAAAGGTCGATGCCGATAACCTCTCAGAGGGGCTGCTGCCCGTACTGCGTAATGGTCACGTCGGATACCTCAATATGAAAGGGCGAGAAGTGGTGCCTGCTATGTACGATATGCTAAAAGAGCGTCAAGGCTGGGCGCGGCCGGTATCAGAAGGGCGTATCGTCGTAAAAAAAGACGGTAACTACGGCGTCATCAATACCGCCAACAGAACCGTCGTGCCATTTTCGTCATCGTTTAGTGAGGTAGCTGATTATCGCGGCGGCATCACCCGTGTGCGTAAAAACAGCGACATCAGTTGGCTGGATAAAAGCGGCAATGTGGCAAAAGACCCTGCTGACAATAACCACAAGCCGCCGCAAGCGCGCCAGTCGCCATCCGCGCCGCCCATCAGTCCATTTACTACACTACAGCCGCGTCAGCAAGAGGGTAAATGGGGCTTTGTCGATGACCAAAATGTCACCATGATTACCTACTCATTTGATGAGGTGCGTCCCTTTTCTGAAGGCATGGCGGGCGTACGTATCAATGAAGATTGGGGTTTTGTCAATCTTGGTGGTGAGCTGTTGATTCCGTTTCGGTTTGCAGATAGTGGCGTGTCGGCAAGTGATACTTATCAAGGCAAGCCCTCGTTTGTGTTTGTCGATGGCAAAGCATGGATCGGTAATCTAAAAAATGGCAATAAAATGTGCATTGATAAAACAGGCAGCAGCGTTGGCTGTGATTGAGCCGTTTTTTTTATACCATGACGATACGTCAGTGGGCATAAAAAATTAAGCAAACATAAACAACTTAAGCAGGCATAAAAAAGCGCGCAAGCTTGTCTTTGACAGTCAAACTTACACGCTTGTTCAGACGTACGCGCTTTTTAAATAGCCTTTAAGAGCGATGCGCCAACAGATGACTGCTGATCAGATCCACCATATAAGGCTGATAATACTCAGGAATATCGTGTGCCATGCCCTCGATCAGATAAAACTTGGCATTGGGGATGGTCTTCGCCACCACGCGCCCTTGCGATGCTGGCAGGAGGCCATCGGCGCTACCATGTAACACAATGGTTGGGGCTTTGACTTGTTTGCTATAGCGGCTAATAGAGCCAGATGCCAAAATAGCATTTAGCTGCTGCACGGTCCCGAGCGGATGAAAGCTGCGCTGATAGCGAATCTTGGCAATCTCACGCACCATGCGCACATTGACATGCCCTGGCGTGCCAACCGTCTTCATAAACCAGACGCTATGACGCACGATATCACGCTCAGAGTGACTCTCAGGGCGGTTGATAAGGGTGTATAGCTGCCGAGGTTTGGGCGGTCTTAAAAATGCACGGTTGGTGGTGGTAAACATCAGCGCCATTCGCTGTACCAAGCTTGGGTAGCGAGCGGCCACGATTTGGGCAATCATCCCGCCCATAGATGCGCCAAGCAGATGGGTTTTACCCAGCTGCAACGCCTTGATCAGACGGGCGGTGTCTTCGGCCATGTCGGTCAAATTATAGGCCACTTGCGCGCTCTTGTTAGAGAGCCCTGTTTGCAGACGCATCATCATCTTTAGCTGACTGATACGCGGTAGGCCGTCAATTTGCACTTTAGACGATAGGCCAATATCACGATTGTCAAAACGAATCACAAAAAAACCGGCATCAATGAGGCGCTTTATAAAGTTTTCTGGCCAAAATATCATTTGTGAGCCAAGCCCCATGACCATGAGCAAGGGTGGATGGTTTGGGTTACCGCCTGCCTCCACACAAAGCTCGATACCGTCACCGATATCGATCATCGCTTGATGCAACTGGTCACTCAGATCAGAGTCATGCCACTGATGCGCGCCAAACTTTTGCCACTCAGGCGTAGGATAGTGGCCCACATTCTCATCTAGGCTTGGATCTGGGCTTGCTTGGGATCTGGCGCTATTGATGTTATTTGGTTGTGTCATGAAGTGTCCTAATCAGAGGTCGTCTACTACAGCTCAAGCATCTCAAAATCGAGTTTGCCCACACCGCACTCAGGACATGTCCAGTCATCAGGGATGTCTTCCCATTTGGTACCAGGGGCGATGCCTTCTTCTGGGCAGCCAAGTGCTTCGTCGTATATCCAGCCGCAGACAATACATTCATAACGTTTCATAAAAAGTCCTATCGATTATTTCTAGTGTAACCGTTTTTTAGCGCGCCAGTCATGGCGAGGGCTAATGACTGGGCGTCACGACAGTGTGCAAGTGTCCACATAACGGTCAGCGCTTAGACAGCAAAAACGCACGTAGTTTAGCATATAACCGTTATTTTCATAGTTAAGTTTACACTTGTATATTGAGATTGTGAGATTTTTATCAAGTCGAACGTCGCGGTTTTATGCATATCAAGGCTGATAATAGCCGGTGCTTTAACGTATTAATTGGGTCAATTATGCTACAATAACGGGCGAAAAATTCACACCAGTTATCATTAAAGTCATACACGCTAAGGGTCCTCATGAGCATCAATGCCGCCACTTCTACCACTACCGAAAACCAGCCATCAGCCGTGCTCAATACTGATCATCCTTTTTGGCAGATCATTCGCACCGTACCAGACTTTCCAAAAGTCGGCATTGATTTTTATGACATAACCCCGTTACTGCGCAGTCACATTGATGCGGTCATCGATGCGCTGTTGGCCGCTTTACCAGAAGGCTGTCTGGATGAGGTCGATTGTTTGGGGGCGGTCGAGGCGCGTGGGTTTGTCTTTGCCAGCTTGCTAGCAGGGCGCTTGGGTAAGGGTATGATATTGCTGCGTAAGCCTGGTAAGTTGCCGCCACCTGTGGCCAATAAGGCTTATGCGCTGGAGTATGGTAAAGACACCCTTGAGATGCAAAATAATCTACCGCCTGAGCGGGTATTGTTGGTCGATGATATTTTGGCAACGGGTGGCACCTTGAACACCGCTTACGAGCTTTGCCGCTCAGCAGGTCACACCGTGGTCGGGGCGCTGGTATTACTCGATTTGGCGGCGCTGCATGGAGCGTTTCCAGTACCCGTTTATACGGTACTAAAAGCCTAAAATCAAAAAGCGCGCTGATGCTGATATAATCAGCGCGCTTTTTTTCAACATAGCTATTTAAGATACATGGCATTTAAGATATATAGCATTTAAGAAACATGATATTTAAGGCACACGGCATAAAGCCCATGCTAAATTAAGCCGTTTTTTGTTGTTCGTGGTTTTTGCAGCTGTATTCTACGAGGGCGCGTCCGATCGTCTTAGGGCTGGTGATTTTGAAATCTTTTGTGGTCAAAATGGGTTTGTCTGACTGCCAAGACTTTATGACTTTGTCATTGGCCGCGTAATTGACATAAGCACGCCGATAGTAACTGGCGTCTTTACAAGAGATCAGTAGCTGCTGATCACTATGATGGATGGGTTTTTCTTTAAAAAGCGCTGTTTCCGCATTTTCTTCTTTTGCAGCTTCTTTGTCTTTTGCTATATTTTTTTTGGCTTGCGTTGGGTAGGTTCGACGGATTGAGACGGTGATATTTTCGACATGCTTTTCATCTATGATGCTAATATCAGAGCGCTCGATAGAATCTAAGTCCACACTAAAAACCGAGCCAGAATGACTCTCGGACACCTCTGACCAGTTCACTGCTTGTGCGCTGAGTGCCAAAGCACTGCCTGCCAATAACACTGATAGCCGTTTCATACTTAAGCCTTGCTTCTGGTTGTTTGAAGTAGGCCATAATAGCCAAGTTGTTATCGGCAGGCAAATATCTTTTATGACAGGTCACGGCCTGACAAGTTACTCACGGATGGCCGCTAGTGTCTTGGCCAGCTCATCACGAGCAGTGATAAAGCCATCAATGCCCTTTGGTAACAGGTCTTGTGTCACGGTGTCTTGTTGGTAGGCGGCGCTGAATTCTTCGTGAGTTAGACTGACGCGGGTCATCTCGTCTAGCGCCATAGACATGCTGGGCGATAGCTGACGCTCTACTTGTGTGTCCATGGCGGCAAGCTCGTCGATAAGGTTTGGCGCGATGGTCAATAAATCACAGCCTGCCAACGCCAGTATTTGCTCAGTAGAGCGGAAGCTTGCGCCCATGACTTGAGTGCCATAGCCGTGCTGCTTGTAGTATTGATAAATCAGCTTGACCGATTGTACGCCCATATCATCGGAGGAGGGCACGTTTTGGCGGTTTTGCTGGCGTTTTTGCCAGTCTAAAATACGACCCACAAAAGGCGAGATCAGCGTCACGCCAGCATCAGCACAGGCAATGGCTTGATGCTGACCGAATAAAAGCGTCAAGTTACAATGGATGCCTTGGGTTTCGAGGTAGCGCGCCGCCTCGATGCCCTGCCAAGTGGCGGCCATTTTGATCAAGACGCGCTTAGGATCGATTCCCGCCTTTTGGTACGCCTCCATAAACGCCATGGCCTTATCGATCGTCGCTTTGGTGTCATAAGACAAGCGCGCGTCGACTTCGGTAGACACTCGTCCCTCGATCAGTGCCAAAATATCACAGCCGACTTGGACGGTCAGTGCGTCTATGACCGCATCGACATCGCCATTATGGCGACTCATGGTCTCTGCCAGCATGCCTTGATTGTCAGGGTGGATGAGGGCTTTGGTGATCAAGCTTGGGTTGGTGGTAGCATCGATGGGTTTTAAGCGCGCAATGGCGGCCAGATCGCCAGTATCAGCGACAATGGTGGTCATGGTACGAAGCTGTTGTAATGCGCTCATTAGAGATCCTTTTTTTTAGTGACGTGATGTTATCAATCACAGGGTGGTTTTGTTTTTGTCGTAAGATGAGGGATTGGCATTAAACTGTAACATAGTTTTGAGCCTCTGTTGCTTCATAGTGTGATGGACGACAAGAGACAAGGGCACAACTGTGCTATAGTCAGGTCAATATTAGCTGAATTGACGACATCAGCCTTCTCACTTGCTGACGCTGTACCACAATTATTTTGAATCGACTATACTATGGACGAGATGATATGGGCGAGCTGATAAGAGTGGCGCGACATTACATGCGATTGCACACGATTACACGTGGGCACTGCGCACCGTTTTTGTTATAGTAGAGCCGGCCAGCTGTTATGCGATAGTGGTATGAGCAGCTTGAGATATTATTGATAAGTCAAAAAATGGCCTGGCAAAATCGGATAAGAGCAAAAGCAGACGGTGTCTTGATAGACTATTGTTTTATCATGTCGCTATAGCAAGCTATTAACACCGATGATGTCAGACCCAATAGCTAAAAACTGGCCAAAAATTTCAACAGTAAAAAATCTAAAAAGGATGGGCGGTAATGAGTGAGCAGTCACCAGAACAACATATGAATAACTCCAATCAAACCACGACAGACACAAACGATGCCGCAACCGAAAAAGCGTTTTTGGATAATATTCGTCAAAGTATCGATGCAGTAGACTGCAAAATTCAAACGTTGATCAATGATCGTGCCAAATTGGCTCAGCAAGTGGCTGTCGTCAAAAAAGAACACCTCGCGAGTAATGTCGCCGCCACGACCGACAGCAACCCTATTTTTTATCGTCCAGAGCGAGAGGCACAAGTACTAAAAGCCGTCATGGAGCGCAATACTGGCCCTATCGCTGACGAAAAAATGGCCCGTCTGTTTCGTGAGATTATGTCTGTATGCTTGGATTTAGAAGCACCGCAGCGCATTGCGTTTTTAGGGCCTGTCGGTACCTTTACCCATGCAGCTGCGCTCAAACACTTTGGCAAAGCCGCGGATACCGTGCCGATGACCACCATCACCGATGTGTTTCGCGAAGTCGAAGCGGGCACAGCGATGTATGGCGTGGTACCTGTTGAAAACTCTTCAGAAGGGGTGGTCAATCACACGCTAGATGGCTTTTTGTCCTCTTCATTAAAAATCATCGGTGAGGTTGAGCTGCCTATTCACCAAAACTTCTTGGTCGCGGAGCACACCAAGGTCGATAGTCTCAGCCGTATTTATTCGCACCAGCAGTCACTGGCTCAGTGCCGTCATTGGCTTGATGTCAACTTTCCAAACGTCGAGCGTGTGGCGGTATCGAGCAACGGAGAGGCGGCGCGTCGCCTCAAAAACGAGTGGCATTCTGCTGCTATCGCGGGGGACGTTGCTGCAGCAGAGTATGATTTGCACAAGCTGTATACCAACATAGAAGACAATCCTAGCAACACCACACGTTTTCTGATCATCGGTCACGAGGCGATTGCGCCATCAGGTCAAGACAAAACCTCTATCGTGGTATCGGCACACGACAAAGCAGGGGCGCTGATCGAAATCCTAAAGCCACTGTCTTATCATGGTGTATCGATGACCAGTATCGAGACGCGTCCTGAGCGCCCGAATAAATGGGCTTATGTGTTCTTTATCGATATGAATGGTCATATTGATGCGCCAAATGTGAGCGCAGCGATTGCCGATATTCGTCCACTGGTAAAAGATTTGCGTATACTTGGCTCATACCCCAAAGCGGTATTGTAAGCTGATCATCGGCCGCAAATGGATCATACTAAGCAGTAGATGTGTCATCATCTCTAAGGATAAACCATGGCATCACCTCAAGCGACATCATCAAGTTTAGCCCCGCTTACCTCTGCGTATGACAGTATCTTAGCGCTGACGCCTTATCAGACTGGCAAGCCGGTCGAGGAGCTGACGCGCGAGTATGGGGTTTCAGATGTCGTAAAGCTGGCCAGCAATGAAAACCCATTGGGCTGCTCGCCGCATGTGACATTGGCGATTACCGAGCAGCTGGGTCAACTGGCACGCTATCCTGATGGCAATGGCTATTATCTCAAGCAAGCGCTGGCGGATTTTAATCGTGTGGATGTTGAGCAGATTACCCTAGGTAATGGCTCCAATGATCTATTGGATCTCTTGGCGCGTGGCTTTGTCAGTTGCGACGATACCATTGTGTATAGTCAGTATGCCTTTGTGGTGTATTCGATGCTGGCGAAGATACAAGGTGCTACTGGGATAGAGGTGCCCACGCCGCGGTTTGGTCATGACTTAACGGCCATGCGTCAAGCCGTCGCCGACCATCCAAATACCAAGGTTGTGTTTATTGCCAATCCCAATAACCCAACAGGCACCCAGCTTGGGCAAAAAGAGCTACGTGAGTTTGTCGCTAGCGTGCCAGCTTCGGTACTGGTGGTACTCGATGAGGCGTATATCGAGTATAGCCCTAAGAGTAATAATAGGGCGCTGCTTGATGAGTTTGACAATGTGGTTATCGTTCGTACGTTTTCTAAAGCTTATGGGCTGGCGGGTCTGCGCGTGGGCTACGCGATCAGCTCAGTGCCAGTCGCAGATTTATTAAACCGTATTCGTCAGCCATTTAACGTCAGCCGTGTGGCATTGGCCGCCGCCGCTGCTGCACTTGCCGATCAAGACTTTATCGAAGCCACTCGCTTGAGCAATGCTGAGCAAATGCGCTGGTTAGAAAAACAGTTTGACGCGCTAGGGCTGGGTTTTATTAAGTCGCATGCCAATTTTATCATGGTAAAGTTCGAAGTCGAGATGGAAGACATCAACGCTATGTCTATCCATCAAGCATTGCTAGAGCAGGGGGTGATTGTACGTCCTTTGGCCGCATATGGACTCCCGAACTGGCTGCGTATCACGGTAGGTCTGGCTGAAGACAATCTGCGTTTGATTGATACGCTACGCTCGATTTTGACCGAGGACTGATCACTGGCAACTGGTACTGATAAAGAGGGCGGACCAGCCCATCTGAATCCCGATAATATCATGGCACTCATGCAGGCGTGCCTTTGCGACTTAATGCCAATTTGTGAAATACAAACTACCGTGAGTCGCCATAAAAAAGATAAAAAATAAGAATCCTATGCAATCCTCTTTTGATAAAACCCCTTTATTATTTAAACAAGTTTGCGTGATCGGTCTTGGGCTGATTGGCGCAAGCCTCGCCCAAGCCATCAAGGACAATGGGCTAAGCGAGCGCTTGGTTGCGGTCGATAGACATGTGCCAAGCGTGGAGGAAGCCATAAAACATGGCTTGCTCGATGCTGGTAGCACACGCTTGACTGACGTGGTGGCAGGCAGTGACTTACTGATCATCGCCGTACCGGTGCAAGCGGTGCAAGCCGTATTTACCGATATCAAAGCTGCAATGGACAACGGCCAGCTGGCTACAGATTGTATCATCACGGACGTCTGTAGTACCAAGGTCAATATCATTGAGGCAGCAAAATCGGTATTTGCTGCACTGCCAACAGGGTTTGTACCCGCGCATCCGATTGCTGGGGCGGAGAATTCAGGGTATCATGCCAGACGCGCCAATTTGTTTGTCAACCACAGCGTGATAATCTGTGAGCTCGCCACCACCAGCTCTTCTGCGATTGCAAAGCTGCAACAGTTATGGGAGGCAGTGGGTGCGACTGTCATGCCGATGGCCGCCGATCATCACGATGCAATATTGGCGCATACCAGTCATTTGCCGCACCTACTGGCGTTTAATCTGGTCGAGCAATTGGCGAGTCATGATGACAATTTGGATATGTTTCGCTATGCCGCTGGTGGGTTCCGCGACTTTACCCGTATCGCTGCCAGCGATCCTAAGATGTGGCATGATATATTTTTTGCCAACGAGCGCGCGATTATCAGCGCCCTTGATGAGTACGGCGTCTATCTACAGACCATGCGTCAGCTTATCATTGATAAAGATTCAACCGCCCTGATGGGGCTTTTGGGCCGCGCGCAAGCCGCACGGCGACATTTTGGCCATATGTTAGCCAGCACCCCTTATACGGATACCTCTGCTATGTCAGCTTCTTATAATATCACCCCTAGCAACACCGTCTCTGGCACCATTACCATTCCTGGAGACAAATCTATCTCGCATCGCAGCATCATGCTTGGCAGTTTGGCCACAGGTGTGACCAACGTTACTGGATTTTTGGAGGGAGAGGATGCGCTGGCTACCTTGCAGGCGTTTCGTGATATGGGCGTGAGCATTGAAGGCCCTGATAAAGGTAAATTGACCATTCACGGCGTCGGTATGCACGGACTAAAACCCAGCAAAACACCACTGTATATGGGCAACTCAGGCACCAGTATGCGCCTGCTAGCCGGTATTTTAGCGGCACAGTCATTTGATAGTGTGTTGACTGGTGATACCAGTCTAAACAAGCGTCCGATGGAGCGGGTGGCAGCACCGTTACGTGACATGGGTGCGGTGATTCAAAGCACGGGTCATGATGGTACCGCGCCGCTAAGCATCACTGGCCGTGATACGGTTGGCCAGCCGCTGCAAGGGGTAGAGTATGACATGCCAGTTGCTTCTGCTCAGGTGAAGTCTTGCTTGCTATTGGCGGGACTGTGGGCAAACGGCACCACGACGGTCATCCAACCTGAAGTTAGCCGTGATCATACTGAGCGTATGCTCTCAGCCTTTGGCTATCCTGTGACCGTCGATGGCAATCATGTCAGTATCGAAGGCGGTGGTACACTCACAGGTGGCGATATCGCTGTGCCTGCGGATATCTCTTCCGCCGCCTTCTTTATGGTCGCCGCGGCCATCAGTCAGGGTAGTGAACTGACCCTAACGCAAGTGGGTATTAACCCGACGCGTACCGGCATCATTGACATCTTAAAGCTGATGAATGCTGATATCAGCCTAAGCAATGAAACCCATGTCGGCGGCGAGCCAGTGGCGGATATTACTATTCGCAGCTCAAACCTGCAAGGTATCGATATTCCAGAGTATCTAGTACCACTGGCGATTGATGAGTTCCCAGTACTGTTTATCGCTGCCAGCTGTGCGCAAGGTCGTACGGTGTTGACTGGTGCTAAAGAACTGCGCGTGAAAGAGTCCGATCGTATTGCTGTCATGGCAGATGGTCTACAAACCCTCGGTATTGATTGTACAGTGACTGAGGATGGTCTGATCATTGAAGGCAAAGGTAGTGCAGGTGTAGGTCAAAGTGAAATAAATAACAGCCAACCTGTTTTTGGCGGTGGACATATTACCTCGCATCATGACCATCGTATCGCCATGAGCTTTGCGGTTGCTAGCTTGCGCGCATCCAAGCCGATCACCATCGAAGGCGTTGAGACGGTCAATACCAGCTTTCCAGGATTTGCCGAGCTTGCCAATCAAGTAGGCATGTCTATTGAGGTTCACGATAGCCGCGCCTAACAGCGTTAGGACTTTTACCAGGTATTAAACGCCATAAGGGTTCAAATACCGTTATCGTCAGCAATGCATTGATACTGTTATGAGTGTCAATGCATTGCTTTTTCACTTTTATTCTATCTGTAGTAACCCTGTGCTTTTGCCGCTCGCCTAAATACGCTCATCATCAGGCGCAGTCTGCAACAGTACGCTTTGCTCTAAATTAAGTTGCACTGACTTATGACCACTCAAAATGTCATCAAAAAACCCGTGACGCCTATCAAAACCACCAGACGTGGTATTGTCACCGCGCTTATGGCCTTTTTTATCTGGGGCGGGTTTCCTTTATATTTTAAACAGTTGGCCGCCTATGACGCCACTGAGATCATCGGGCACCGTATCGTCTGGACCTTTGCTTGTCTGCTGCTTGTCTTAGTCGTCACCAAACGCTGGGGCTGGATAGACACTTTAAAGAAAAACCCTAGGTGGATTGTGTTTTCGCTGATATCGGGTCTGATCATTGCCACCAACTGGCTGACCTATGTTTGGGCGGTCAACCATGACCGCATACTTGAGGCCAGTTTGGGCTACTTTATCGGGCCGCTGGTAGGAGTGGCGCTCTCGATGATTTTGTTCAAAGAGCGCTTGCGGACACTGCAATGGGTGGCGATTGGTTTTGCGCTATTGTCTGTGATTATTCAGGTGGTGATGATTGGGAGCTTACCTTGGATTTCGCTGATACTGGCGTTTAGCTTTAGCACATATGGTACCATTCAGCGGCAAACACCGCTGAGCGCCATCGATGCGATGTTTGTGGAGACGACGATGCTGGTACCGATGTGCCTGTGGTGGTTTTGGCAGGCCGATGTGGTGAGTAGTCAGATCAGTTTTTGGTTGTCATCAAACATTTGGCTATTGATGCTGGCAGGTCCCATCACTTTGATACCGCTATTGTTATTTAATAAATCAACCAAGCTGGTGGCTTATAGTATTTTAAGTTTTATGAACTATTTGACACCGACCTTTATTTTCTTTTTGGCAGTATTTTACTATAAAGAGCCATTTGACTTGCACCGTTTGGCCGTCTTTGGCTTGATTTGGGTTGGTCTATTGTTGTTTAGCATTGATTTGTGGCGTCATCGCCCAAGTAAGATGCTAAAGGCTGCGCGTTTGCGCCAAAAGGCATGATCATCTGTCTGCTATAAACTTCCTAAAAAACCAGTAAACAAGGATAAAAGCATGTTGCATACTCAGTCCGACGTGGTATTTGTCAAAGGCTTGAGGGTAGAGGCCGTCATCGGTGTCTATGAATGGGAGCGCGCTATCACCCAGCCGCTGCAGATCGATATCGCGCTTGAGACGGATATCAGCGCTGCCGCCGCCTCAGATAATGTGCAGGATGCGCTAAATTATAAGGCGGTTTGTGATGATGTCAGCGAGTGGTGCCAAGCCATTCAAGCAAGGCTACTTGAGCATCTGGCTGAACAAATCGCAGATAAGCTGCTTGCCAAATACGCTTGTCATAAAATCACGCTGAGCATGGCTAAGCCGACGGCAATCAAGCACGCAGACGCCGTTGGGGTGCAAATCACCCGATCTGCAAAAGCCAGTAATAGCGAGCAGCCTGCCAGCCAAAGTCATGATGCATAAGACGCCTAAAATGTTTAAAACGTATGAGAGGTATAAAGGTCTGGCTGGTGTGAATCTTGCGGGTCTAGAGATACATGAGCCTGAACAGCTGCAAACGCACGCGGTGACAGCAGTGGTACTGGCTTTGGGCAGCAACTATCACGCTGACTACTATTTGCCTGATGCACGTGAAAAACTGGCCACATTTGGCCGTATGCAGCTCTCTACGTCTTTTCAAAACCCTGACTTTACCGCCACTCAAGAGCAGCCAAAGCCTGACTATACCAATCAGTGTGCGTATTTATCTCTGGATACGGCGATGAGTTTGCAGGAGCTACAGCAGGCTTTTAAACTCATTGAAAGTGACTGCCATCGGCAGCGTTTAATAGAAGCGCAAACCTCTATAAAGCAAGTCACCATGGATATTGACATTTTACTTATACAAACTGGTCTTAACAAAAATAGCCTAAGCAATAAATCAATATCTACAAAAATAACGAAAGATTCAGAACAATGGATAATAATGGCGGATCGTTATCCATTCAAAGCACACGAGACAGCAGGGGTTGAGGAGTTGATTTCAAAGAGCGGTTTTATCGGTTAAAAGGCTTTAAAACTTTTCCAAACACCAAAAAAAGCTGGGCAAAATACCCAGCTTTTATGGACATTACGCTTACTACTGCGCTGTCAAACCACCATCAATAACAAACTCCGCGCCCGTCGAGTAGCTTGAGTCATCTGATGCTAAAAATAGTACCATGTTGCTTACTTCCTCTGGCTGCGCCACCCGCCGCATCGGAATGGTCTTGGCAAAGGCCTCAACCGCATCTTTGGTATCGCCTTGCATAATCATCGGGGTAGCAATGACGCCGGGATGAATGGAGTTGACGCGAATACCGTGCGGGGCGCACTCTAGCGCTGCCGCCTTTGTCATACCGCGCACCGCAAATTTAGAATCGGTATAGCCGATAGCACCGCCAACCAAGCCATTAATCGATGAGATGTTGATGATCGAGCCTTGTTTGGCGGCTTGCATTACTGGAATGACGGCCTTCATACCCAAAAAGACGGATACTTGGTTAATCTCTAGAATCTTGCGGTAGTCTGCAACCGAGGTGTCTAGGATAGATTTGTGTGTGGTGATGCCAGCATTATTGACCAATACATCAATTTGACCAAATTTTTCTTGAGTTGCGTTCGCGACTTTTGACCAATCCTCTTCATCGGTGACGTCATGCTTGACAAATAAGGCGTTATCACCAAGCTCCTTGGCCAGCGCCTCACCTTTTTCAGCGTTGATATCGGTCAATACGACTTTTGCGCCTTCTGCCAAACACAAGCGAGCATGAGTCTCGCCCATACCCTGAGCTGCGCCTGTAATGATTATAACTTTATCTTGTAGACGTGCCATGGTATCTCCTAGTGTTATTTTATTTATAAGTATAGTGCATCTGCTTTAAAATAAGTTCGTCCTACGAGCATTCATTTTTCTTGTGTGCTGTGCCAACGCTGCTCGATGCGGCGCAAAATGCATACCAGTAGCACGTGATATCAATTGTGCCAATTTTATGTGCGATTGACTATATTAAAAGAGTATCAGAGGCTACGGTAGGTCATTAGGACTTGTTTTTTTCGTCAGTCAGCTCTTCCATGTCAGAGAGGCCGATCACATCTAAATCTTCTAAACAAAGCTTGTCATACTTCTTTTTGCAAAAATCAGGATCAATCTCGCACATGGCGGTTTGCAGCTGATCTAGGCGATTTTCTGACTGCTGAATATGCTCAAGCATTTTTGCAAACGCTTCGGCCACTGGGTCTTGAGAAGAGGGGTCGATACCATAAGCTTGAAAAGTAGTGCGGCGCTTGGCTTTGGCCGATGTGCTTTGCGCTTGGTCTTTGCCGGTGTCGCCTTCGCCTGCTTGGGCTACTTTCTCTTGTTGTTTGGCGTCTTGGACTTTAGTGGCGATGGGGTTGCCTTTTTCATCGTGATGATCGGATATCATGCGCGCTGCGCTGCCGACCATGGTAGCGCCGGCTGGCACAGGTTTGACCACCACCGCATTTGAGCCGATTTTGGCATTTTTACCGACAGTAAATGGCCCCAAAACTTTTGCGCCAGCGCCTACGGTCACGCCGTCTTCTAACGTTGGATGGCGTTTGCCGTTATTCCATGAGACGCCGCCGAGAGTGACGCCGTGGTATAAGGTGACATCGTTGCCAATCTCTGCAGTTTCACCGATGACCACGCCGACACCGTGGTCGATAAAAAACCGCTTACCGATTTTGGCTGCAGGGTGAATCTCGATACCAGTGACGATACGCGAGCCGTAAGAGATCACACGGGCGGCCAGTTTTTGTTCGTGATTCCAGAGATAATGAGCGCCGCGATGCAAGATAAGCGCATGAATACCAGGATAGGTGAGAATGACCTCCAGACTATTGCGTGCGGCAGGATCACGGTTGAATACCGCATCGACATCTTCTTTTAGGTCTTTTTTGATGCTGGCAAGCGATTTGAACAATTTGGCTGGCAATGACATAAAGTGTCCTATCTGTTGGTCGGTCTGTTGGTCCGTTTATTGGTCGGTAAAGTATGGCGGTGTGGTCAGTGTTGGGTGCTAATCCTGATGCTTATTCTATATACTTATTTCTATGCACTTATTTCTATGTACTTACAATCTGAGCCATCCAATATAACACGCCCTAATAATAGCAGGCTATCGCTGGCCGACCAAACCCAAAAAATCTGTACTGGTGGCTTTTATTATGATGATTGGGGTCTATCTTTTAAAAGCTTGGCGATAAGTGCGCTTAACAGCTGATACTCTTTTTGATCCAGCTGTAAGCGCGAGCCGAGCCGCGATAGCCGCGCTGGTAATGATTTTAGATTTGTGCTGTCTGCCAGCCCCTGCTGCACCATCAGCGCTGTCATGCGCTCGGTCAACTGCTGTTGCTGCTGCTGAGTGATGGCCGGTTCATCCCACTGTTGGCGTAATGTCATATCAATCATCGAGCGTGCTGCGGCTTTATTAGAGTCAGCATTAGCCTTTGGGCTCGTCGCTGTCTGAGTGTGGGTTTGCGCATAAGCAAAGATGAAGCTGGCAATCACTTGTACCGCTGAGGCGACATTAAGTACCGGATAGGCAGGGTTGGCATCGATTTGGATATGGTAATCGGCATAGGCCAGCTCTTCATTGGTCAAACCACGGTCTTCGCGGCCAAACAATATCGCGATATTTGGTTTGTGGGTGCCAGCAGTATTATCCTGTGCGGTCTCGGCCGTGGTCTGAGGCTGATAGGTGGATTGACTATCGATAAAATCAAAAATGATTTTGGCCGCTTGTGTGGGCGTGACGACAGGGCGCGGCATATGACGACTGCGACTGCTAGCTGCAAACACCAGCTGACAATCAGCGATCGCCGACTCTAGCGTTGGGGCAATCACAGCCGCTGACAGCAGTTCATGGCCACCTGCAGCGTGCGATACACTGGTCTCATCGATAGGCCGCTTAGGGTCGACGACTGTCAAGCGTGACAATCCCATCGTATGCATGGCCCGTGCCGCTGAGCCGATATTGGCAGGCAAGGTGGTATTGACCATGACGACCTGAATACAAGATAAGTAGTCGTCTATGCTTGTTGCTGGATGGTTGATTGGCATGGATGATGGCGACGTTGTCACTGATAAAGGACTTTGGCTCATTTATTGCTCCATGCGCTGTTTGATGGTTTGCTCAGCGCATTGTAGCGCTGCTGCGATATCCTCGATCAGCGCCGCCTGCTCACCGATACGCTGCTCACGGCACCGCTCTTGGAGTTGACTACTAAGACGCATCAGCTGGGTCGTCCCCAGATTAGCACTGGCGCCTTTTAGGGCGTGGGCAATCTCAAAACCATTGGCATTATCGTTTTGTTGTTGCGCGATGCGTAGGCTGTGGATGCGCTGCTGGCTGTCAGTGAGATATACTTGAATCAAATCGGCAAAGTCCTCTTCGAGCAAGTCACGCATGTCTTCAAATTGCTCATCATTGAGGATCTCTACAGTTTGGTCGGCGGTATTATTATGTGGGTTCTCATCCATGGTATTAGGTCCAATATTGTCAGTTAAATCAGTTAAATCAGTTAAATCAGTTAAATCAGTTAAATCAGTTAAATCAGTTAAATCACAAGCAATAAAATTGCTATCGTCAAGGGATAGAGTAGACATCGCTATAGGAGGCCACGGCTAAAAGCCCAGCGTCAGCTATAATGAAAATGTAAGTTGTCCTCATTCACCATGCTTTTTAGTTGTTGTAAATTGTCATCATTTGGATAGATGCGCCAATGCTCAGAGAGTCCTACATTGGCGATGCCATACGTTTCATAAATGCTCAGGCCAAGCGGCAGACAGTTATCATGAATGGAGGCGTCAGTGTTACTCAGCGCATTATTGCTATAAGGGCTGCCATTTTGCAGCGCGTCTTGTTGCATGTCATGCTCTAGCGCCAATAAGTCATTGCCATCCTCATCATATAAGCTCCCACCCATCGCAGGATCGTAGTTGCCATTGAAGGTCGCATCGTCTGGCTCATCTTGCTGAGTCAAGCTAGGCGCGGGGATGATATCAGCTTGGGCGGACTTGAGTATCGGCTGTAGGCGTGAGAGTAGGCGCGTGTCACTGCCGTGGATTTTGATACTGATTTTTTTGAGCCAACGCAGGCGCGCATCTACCATACTCATGGCATTATCAAGACGGGCAAATAGGCGTCCATCACGCTCCCGGATGCTGCCTTTGATAATGACCACTTCATCCACCTTCAGCTGGTCTTTGACGCGATTGAAACGCTCAGCATAGCAGCTGACCTCTAATCGTGAGGTGCCATCATCTAAAGTAATGACATTTCGATTGCCAAAGTTGGCAATATCGATAATAAGGCCGGCAAAGTAGCAGCTGCCGTTATAGCCTGTGTCTGTGAGCTTATCAAGGCGGGCGCCAGAGGTATAGTGTTTTAGCTCATCCAAGTACTCATTGATCGGGTGCCCAGTTAGGTATAGCCCTAATGTGTTTTTTTCTGCTTTGAGGCGGTGCTTGTCACCCCAGATCAGCTCTGGCGTCATTTTGAGCGGTGGGGCGGCGACCACACCGTCCATCTCGCCAAACAAGTCCATCATGCCAAGCTCATTGTTTTGGCGGTCTTGCTCCGCGGCCTGTACTGCGCTTGGCAGCTGACTCATGAGTGCGCCGCGAATCTCGTAGGCGGCGTCACTTGGTAAGTCTGGTCGCAGCGTCGCGGCAAAGTCATCAAAACAGCCAGCACTAACCAGTGCCTCAAGCGTGCGTTTATTGACTTTTTTGATATCGACACGGCGGCAGAAGTCATATAAGTCTTTAAACGGCCCACCGCGGCGGCGCGCATCGACGATAGACTCCACCGCACCTTCACCCACGCCTTTAATTGCGCCAAGTCCGTAAATAATATTGGTCGGCGTATCAGCGACAAAGTGCCACTCACTGCGGTTTACCGATGGATTGTCTACAGTCAAGCCAAAGTTTTCACGGCAGTCATTGATAAAGAACACCACGTTGTCGGTGTTGTTCATATCGGATGTCAGTACCGCGGCCATAAATTCGGCAGGGTAGTACTGCTTGAGATAAGCGGTCTGATAAGCAAGGACGCCATAAGCAGCAGAGTGCGAGCGGTTGAAGCCATAACCGGCAAATTTTTCCATCAAGTCAAAGACGCCGCCTGACGTTGCTTCATCGATGCCTTGTGCGGTGGCACCGGTGACAAAAATATCACGCTGTTTGGCCATCTCTTCAGGTTTTTTCTTACCCATGGCGCGGCGTAGCATATCCGCGCCACCCAAACTGTAGCCGGCCATGACCTGCGAGATTTGCATGACTTGTTCTTGATAGACAATAACGCCGTTGGTGTTTTGCAAAATTGGCTCGAGGTTGGGATGGTCATAAATGACCTCTTCGCGGCCGTGCTTACGGTCGATATACATCTCTACCATACCAGCATCGAGTGGCCCTGGGCGGTAGAGAGCACACATGGCGATGACGTCTTCGATGTTGGTCGGTTGCAGTTTGGCCAAGTATTTTTTCATACCCATACTCTCTAGCTGAAAGACGGCCGTGGTCTTTGCTTCTTGCAAGAGTTTGTAGGTCTTTTTGTCATCTAACGGTAAATCTTCTAGTACCAGCGCGTCTTTGCCTTCGCGTGCGCGGCGTTGGTTGATGTTTTCGACTGCAGCATTAATAACGGTTAAGTTACGCAAGCCCAAAAAGTCAAATTTTACCAGACCGACATCTTCGACATCGTCTTTATCAAACTGGCTGACACGGTGACCCTCATCGTCACAGTAAATGGCGCTAAAATCGGTGATTTTATGCGGGGCTATGAGGACACCACCGGCGTGCTTACCGACGTTGCGGCACACGCCCTCTAATTTGACCGCCATCTCCCAAATCTCGATGGCATCTTCATAGTCCATATTGTCAGGATTGGAGATTAAGTCTTTGAGCTGCGGTTCTTGCTCGAGTGCTTGAGACAAGGTGATGCCAGGTGTTTTCGGAATCAATTTAGAGATTTTATTGGCCAAAAAGTATGACTTGCTTTGTACCCGCGCCACATCACGCACCACCGCTTTTGCCGCCATGGTACCAAAGGTGATGATTTGTGAGACCGCTTCACGGCCGTAAGTTTGCGCCACATAATCGATGACACGGTCGCGACCTTCGATACAAAAGTCAATATCGAAATCGGGCATAGAGACACGTTCAGGGTTTAAGAAGCGCTCGAATAATAGGTCGTAATGAATGGGGTCGAGATCGGTAATGTTGAGCGCGTACGCAACCAAAGAGCCAGCACCAGAGCCGCGACCTGGCCCCACAGGGACGCCGTTGGCCTTGGCCCAGCGGATAAAGTCCATAACGATTAAGAAGTAACCGGGGAATCCCATAGACAAGATAATATCGAGCTCATACTCTAGGCGCTCATCGTACTGCTTGCGAAAGTCGCTCCAGCTCTCGTCACGTTCTTCCACAGGAAAGAGCTTGTCCAATCGGTGATCAAGACCGCGCTGTGACTCTGCCCGAAAAAAAGACTCAATGGTCTCGCCCTCTGGCACAGGAAAGTCAGGCAACACGTTGATGCCTAGCGTCAGTGTCACATTACAGCGGGTGGCTAGGCGGATGGTATTGTCGACCACCTGCGGAATATCGGCAAACAATTGCGCCATTTGGTCCTGGGTTTTTAGATACTGCTCATCTGAATACAAGCGCGGACGGTTAGGGTCAGCCAGTACGTACGAGCCTGCAATACAAACGCGGGCTTCGTGAGCATCAAAGTCCTCCTGCTCCAGAAACCGCACGTCATTGTGGGCGATAATGGGCAGTTGATGCTTGGCACCAGCGTGGATAGCCGCTTTGATAAAAGCGTCTTCGCCTGAACGGTTGGTACGCTTGATCGCAAAGTACAAGCGATCAGAAAAATGCGCCTGCCACTCTGTGATCAGCACATCGGCATTTTCTGGCATAGAGCTGACTAGCGCATGTCCGACGTCTGATTTTTCGCCAAACAACACAATAACGCCCGCTGCGTGCTCTAAGATATGATGGCGCTTGATGACAGGGATGCCGTGATTATTAGGGTCGGCGCGGCCTTCGGTAAAGCCAAGCGAGACAATACGGGTGATGTTTTGATAGCCTTCGTTGTCCATGGCCAGCAGCGTCAGTCTGGTGTCTTCATCATCCATGATAACTTCACTGCCGATGATGGGCTTGATGCCAGCGCCAAGACAAGCGCGATAAAACTTCACCGTCGCGTACAAATTGGAGAGATCGGTCAACGCCAGCGCACGCTGGTTATCAGCTGCCGCCGCTTTAATAAGCGGCTTGATGCGCACGATAGAATCAGTGATGGAGTATTCGCTGTGAATGCCAAGGTGTACAAATGCCATAGAGGACTCTTATTGGTGCGGTCAATAACAATAGGTTTTATTAGCGGATTTTGCGTGGTTTATATGGGAGGTTTAGGCCTTAAAAGCCTTTGTCGCAAATGCTCAATTGAGCAGGACATCATAGCATTATTTGCTGTTGACAGCTACAGTTTCGGTGGGTGCCATACGAAATAGCCTGTCTTTGCTGGCAGGTGCTGATATGAAAAAAGCCTTCTATACTATGCTGATATAAAAGGCTTTGAGAGGAAGTAAAACGAGGTTTTTTATCAATACGTAACGCTTATCAGATAAAGACTATAAGTAAGATTCAGGCTAGATCTGATATGAATATTTGTTTAATACCCAACTACCGCTGCATCGACAATACGCGGATCAGAGGAGCCGTAGACACCATTTGGCGTTATCATAATCGACTGTGTTGAGCCCATAGCGGCTTTTGGACTGACCGTGTGTCCCATGGATTCTAGCTTTGTGATCGTATCGATATTCAGTGCTTTTTCTACTCGTATCTCATCAGGTAGCCACTGGTCATGAATACGCGGCGCGTGCGTGGCTTCAGCGATATTCATATCGTGATCGATGACGTTGGAGATGATTTGAGTGACGGTGGTGATGATGCGGCTACCGCCTGGGCTGCCAGTCACGATATACGGCTTATCGTCTTTAAATACCAGCGTCGGACTCATCGAGGATAGCGGCCGCTTATTGGCTTCTACGCTATTTGCCTCACCGCCTAGTAGCCCATAGCCATTTGGCGTGCCAGGCTTGGCAGAAAAATCATCCATCTCATTGTTTAGTAATATGCCTGTGCCGTCTGCAACCAGACCGGTGCCATAAGAGAAGTTCAGCGTATAGGTATTGGCGATTGCATTGCCGTCTTTATCCACGATAGAGAAATGCGTGGTTTGGTCGCTCTCGTAAGGCAGTGGGTTGTTGGCTTTAATCGTACTCGCTGGCGTGGCCTTGTCTGGATCAATCAAGGTGCGCAGCTGATCGGCATAGGCTTGAGAAGTAAGGCCGCTCGCTGGCACATCGATAAAGTCTGAGTCGCCCAAATACTCTGCACGGTCAGCATAAGCCAGTTGCATTGCCTCCGCCATCAAGTGAATGGTTTGCGCGCTATTGTGACTATAGTCTTTTAGTGGATAGCCTTCTAAAATGTTTAAAATCTGCACGATGTGAATACCACCAGAGGAGGGAGGCGGCATAGAGACGATCTTATAGCCACGGTAGTCGCCTGTCACAGGCGTACGAGCGATGGCTTCATAATTGGCCAAATCCTGCAAGCTCATGCGACCGCCAGCCTCATTAACGGCTTTGACAATACTGCGCGCGGTCTCACCTTTATAAAACCCATCAGCGCCTTGAGTGGCAATGAGCTTTAACGAGCGGGCAAGCTCTGGTTGATACAAGCGCTCACCAGGTTGATACGCACTGCCATCAGGTTTAAAAAACACCTTTTTGGTGCTGGGCCATTTTTGCAGGCGATCGCTTAAGGCTTCTAGTGACTCCGACAAGCCAGCGGTGACTTTTATGCCATCTTCAGCCAGTGCGATCGCTGGTGCCATCACTTGCTCGCGGCTCATGGTGCCATGGTCTTCTAGTGCTTTGAGCAGCCCTGCGACGGTCCCTGGTACGCCGACAGCTAAGCCATGAAAGCGAGACAAATCACTGACCGCATTGCCGTCCTTATCGAGATACATATCACGCGAGGCACTGCTTGGGGCTTTTTCGCGGTAATCGAGCGCCACCGTTTCGCCTTGCTCAGCATCATAAATCATCATAAAACCGCCACCGCCGATGTTGCCCGCCCGCGGTAGTGTCACGGCTAAGGCAAAACCCACCGCAACGCCAGCATCGACAGCATTACCACCGTCTTTTAGAATCTGTAAGCCAATATCAGAGGCCAGTGCTTCTTGAGAGGCGACCATGCCGTTTTTGGCCCAGACGGGATGATGAATGGCGTCCTCGGAGTAAATAGCTGGGTCGGTTTTTGTTTTATTGGTTGTGGATGTCAGCGTATTGATTTTCGCTGGTGTGATGCGCTTGGTTTCAGACAAGACTGTCGGATTGTCGCTCATGATGGCGAGGTTGATCGCACTGGTGTTGATTGAGGTATTATTTACCACCTTGGCAGCAGTTGGTGTTACTGGTTCAAATGCGTGCGCTGATACAGATAGCAATAATGTACTGCTAGCAATGAGCATCGCAGATTTTAATGTGGTGATGATGGGTGGTTGAGAGTGGCCAGACAGATTTGGCATGGCAAAGTCCTTTTTATGTGAGTGGTAAAGTTTGGGTATTTCATAAGTCTAAGTAAGAGGTTTTTTATATAGTCGATACACTCTAAAAATGTCATAGCGCTACTGGGATGAATTTTGCGCAGCCTCTGGGAACGCAGCACGCAAGTAAAATTTATACCAGTAGCGCGTTTAAATCCATAACAGTTTTACATTCAGCTAACTATATATAAAAAATACAAAATATGAGAGGGCAGGTTCTAATAGTTGACTTCCTCCCCTCCCTAAAGTGAGGGGATTCCTACTAAAGACGGCCAAGCCCGGCCGCGAGAATGTTTTTTGCTCCATTAACGTCACGTTGATGGGTCGTTTTACAAGAACGACAAAACCACTCTCTTATACCAAGACCTTCTCTACCTTTCGGACTGTCTTGGCGGGAGCCGCAACACGAGCAGGTTTGGGTGCTGTACGCTTCATTGACTTCAATATAGTGGCAACCTGCGTTCGCGCATTTGTAGTCCAGTTGCCGCTTAATCTCAAACCAACCAGCGTCATAGACGGATTTGGCCAGTTTGGATGAAGTAAATGAGTTTGATTTGATCTTTCCAACAACGATTAGGCTGTTGGCCTTAACAAGCTTTGATGTGAATTTATGGATTAAGTCTTGGCGGGTGTTTTTAATCTTGGCGTGAATCGCCTTAACCCGCTTTTTGTTTTTAGCACGTTGGGCAATGGCCAGTTTTTCTGCGTATTGATGGGTCAGCTTAGTGGTTAGAACATCGCCATTACTACTGACCGCTGAATCCTTACAGCCTAAATCAATACCGACTTGGCTCGTGCCACACTTAATCTTTGGAAAGTCTTTAACGGTGACACAGGCGTACCAGTGACCCCGTGCGTCTTGTACTAATTCGCAAGTGTTGATGTTGTAGAGGGCTAAATTGTAGCTATCCCACAGATCAATGATCAGCTTTTGGCGGTTAGCAAGGCTTAGCTGAATAGTAGATTTAAGGCTTTTCTTGCCTGACTGACGGGTTGCTAGGTGCTTAATGGCGGTC
Organism: Psychrobacter sp. L7; assembly: GCF_002810365.1. Lineage (NCBI taxonomy): Bacteria > Pseudomonadati > Pseudomonadota > Gammaproteobacteria > Moraxellales > Moraxellaceae > Psychrobacter > Psychrobacter sp. L7. The sequence goes on along the minus strand of NZ_NEXR01000004.1, from coordinate 62,360 downwards.
TTTTTAAAAGGAATCCAGCCCAAGCTTCTTCTCTTGGCCTTTGGATTATTGGTACGCCAGTTTAGTTTGGCTTTTTTAAACTGTTTACGAGCCTTGGCATGGGTTTCGGTCACTGCTTGCAAGGTTTGACTGTGCAAGTTTAAATACTCGCCACTGCCTTTGGTATAAGCGGCCAAATCATAAGCTGAAAAGAATTTGCCTGTGCGCTGTAAATGTTTAAAACTTAGCTCATTGACGTAATTCCAGACAAAGTTGACCGCACCAGCTAAGATATTGAGCTGAGTGGCGTGTTTGTCTTTGATGCGTAGCTTGAGCGTTTTCATGGAATAATTATGATCTCAATGTATTTGGGTATCAAGGGGTTCACAATATTGTGCGACAACGACTGACGCCTGATATCCACGCCCTAGAAGGATGTGGATATCAGGCGTTAGATGATAAAAACAATACAGACTTTTGCCTAGAAACGCACGCTAATATTACTAAATTGTAACGCTTTGTGTTATAAATATCATACGCGTTTATCCTTATTTTACCCATTAAATAAAGGGACTTTTATGTCATCTACTCATAGCAATCATCGCAGTCGACAGTCTGGTTGTAGGTCGCAGCTGCATGAGGTAACTGCGCCTGTGGCGATTTATCATAAAAACAAACATCGAAATTTATCACGTACACTGGCGGCGACCGGTTGTGCGCTGCTGCTTGGTGGTACGTCATTGGTATTGATGGGCTGTCAGACAAGCGCTGGCGTCTCCTCAGGCGCGGTATCAGATGCGCTCATCGACTTTGAGATCGCAGACAGTGCAGTAAACCAAGCACAGGGGCGCGTCTTTACTGACCGTCTACAAGCCAGCTCTGCGCGCTATGAGCAACTGTTTGACCAGCAGAGCTATCCCAATATGCAGACTCAGGCAAAGACACGTTTGCTTGCTGCCATTCGTCAGCATCTCGCCAGTGAGCACGTGGCCGTCGCGCAGGCCAATTATCATATGGCACCCTTTATCGATCCAGACAGTATCGATGCTGGCGCGAGCAGTCTGCTAAGAACCATCATCGAAACTTATGCGTATCAAGAAGAGCAAGCGATAGACGACGAGGCTGCTGATGATAATAGTGAGTTTGCTGACGATGCAGATGAAGCGTTTGCTGATGATGAGTATAGCGCCAATACTAAAGACGATGGGTTGATACCGGGCGTGCAAGATGTCAAACCCAAGGCATTATTAAAGAGCTATGAAGCCATGCAAGCCGCCAAGCAGCAGCCAGTGGCGAGCGATGACAAACCGATGCCAACTACCGGCGTCATCGGTCAGATGCTTGCTATGTTGCATCGCACACCTGAGCAAATCGCTGCGACCAACGCCTATCAATATCAGCATTTGACATTTAATAGCGTCAGCCAATTCAGGCCCAAACAGCGCCAGCTACGTAGCGTCTATAGTTATGACTATGTCAGCCCAACGCTTAGCTCATCCATACAGATACCGCTCGCACTGGATTTTAATGACAGTCGTATCATGGTAGACCCATCGGCCATCATGCCGATTGTGGCGCTGGCCAGTCCTGAAAATACCCCGCTGCCTCAGGAGATGGCCTCTCATACGGTCAGCTTTGGTCTGCCTAAGAGCATCACCGAGCAGCTGCCGCCTACGGTATTGTATGATGCTGCGCTTGCTGCGATACAGAAGAGTATGACCGAGCTGGCACCAGAGTATTTTAGCGCCGTTGATATACGTAATGACGCATTTGCCAAAGAAGTGGGGGCCAGCCATGCTGTCAAGTTATATATCGGTAGTAAGCAAGGCGGTGAGCTGGTCGGCAAAATCCTAAAATATATGACCCAGTCACTACAAGAGCATGTCGATGCCAATCCGTCACAGTATCCTGATGGAGCGATGCTAAAAGCTGCACTTGCTAAGGCGCAGCTATACCATAAAGGCTATCAAAGCGCGGATGTCGGCGCACTGCTACAGCTGATTGAAGCGATCGGTCCCATCTCCTTTAATCAAACAAACTACTACTATTTGGATCGCGCAAATCAGCTACTGGCCAAGCAGCAACGGCTAAATGTCGGTAGCGATTTGATGGGTGCGACCACCAGCGTACTCAACCAAGTGCGTTATGATAAGGCCAGCTTTAACGACCATGCGCTCACACCTTTATTGGCCGAGTCTTTTGGGGCAAATGCCAAGCCTGCCATCGATGGCAACGCGTGGCTTGCGAAGATACGCCAACAAAAAGACAGACTGCGAAGCGCTCGTTATGCACGCTATGACTACGAGTATGATGATGAAAATCGTTACGATGTTGATAATACTGATGAAGAGGGTAGCGTTTATGACAGTGGTAATAGTGAGGACTGGAACGACAACGATGAGGCATTGTATGACGATGCGGCCAAGTATGGCATCGATAGCAAGCTAGCGGATCAGTAGGTCTGTCTTGTTAACTCTCCCTATTAAGGATAAAAAATGAAAAAATCCCAGCAAACTCATACCAGCCGCCCGCCACGTGCATCTACTATTATCAATGGTCATGCGGTATTTGCCAGCGCGCTTGTCGCAGGCGCGGCGTTATTGACAGGGTGTCAATCGACCAGCCTTGGACAGTCTAATGCCATGACGGCTACCCAAACCTCAGTAGCTGCCAAAACAGCCGTCGCAAGCGCGCTACAAGCGCAGCGTCGCCAGTCCTTTCGTTATCATAGCAACCTTGAGATTAGTAATAAGCAGCAGTTTGACGGTATAACGTCTCAAAGCACTACCCACAATGGTGCTAACAACCCAGTCACTACTGATGATATCTATCAATACTGCGAAGATACGCATGACGAGGCCTATGCGGCATTATTGGCGCAGGCAGAAGGACAAAAGCAAGATATATCGGCGACAACATATGACGCTCAGCGTGCGACCATCAAACAATCCTATCTAGCCTGTACGGATGCCTATCAAGCATGGCAAGACAGCCAATACGACAGTGAGGTAAGTGTGCCTGCTGATTACCAAAAGTTGTTTGATAATTATGACGCGCAGCCAACCGCGCAGGGTATCAAAAAAGCAAAGCTACTCGATGCCTATCTACTAAAACCGTTGTCTATCAACGCCCAAGGCGTGTATCAGCCGATGGCGGGCAAAGCGACCATGCTTGCCAGTGCCCAATACCAAGCGCGTAATCATCAAAGTAGCCTCAACCAACCGGTCTATATCGATTTTAAAAACGGTGATATTTATCTATGGGCGGACAATTTTGCGATGATTAACTCAAAGCTATTGGACGACAAACTTGGCACGACATGGCAAAACAAATGGCTCAAAGTCACGCTGGACGATGGCACGTTACCCAAAGGCTTTGGCAAAGCAGTGATCACCCATCATTTTGCCGCGCTCGATGCCGCATTTGCCGCAGCGCCAGCAAGTCAGTTTGAGTACGTCGCGGCCACGTCTTTGACTGCGCTATCTCCTAAGCTGCCAGCGCACCAGATGCCCGCAATGCTGGCAAGTGAGCAAGTGATCCGCCGTACTCAAAGCGCGACCAGTCACGAGCAGTCATATCAAGAGTATATGCGTGGTTTTTATGAGCGGATAAGCGAGCAGTATCCAGAGCTTGTCAATAACAGTGCTGATGGTGCTGACAGTGCTTCTGATGTAGCGACTGACGTTTTTACCAGTAAGGCCTTGGTACAGCAAGTACTGACAATAATCAAAAACAGTATAGACGCCGCTGATGATACGGTCGCCAGCCGTACAGTAGATACTGGTGCAGAGACGCCAAACGTGCAAACGCTATACGGCATTGATAAACGTGGCCGTCTCATCTGGCAGCACCTGCGGCGTGAGTTTCCTAGCGAGACCAATCAGCATAAAGGCGTCGTGATGGATGCCATGCAGCAGTATTCTGCTATTCGTCCAAAAGACGCTGCATTTCCCAACTTACCAAGCGATGTACAAGTACCAAATGCGCGCAATAGTGTTGATGCGCGCGAGTATGGTCGCGAGCTGATGCAGTACTATCGCGATGGTAATGGCACGGCGATAGGCAAGATAATATTTAAGGCGCTACCGCTGTCGCAAGAGCGTTTGGGCGGTACTGATTAAAAGATGTTGAGCTATCATCAGAATTATACAAAAAAGCGCACCGTTATCACGATGCGCTTTTTCTGAGTGGTGTAGCGGGCAGTAATAACTACTACATGCCTTGATGCTGATGCGGCTGGCCATGCATCTCACCATGCGTAGAGCCATGCTGACCTTTTGTCATTTTTGCCATTCTCTCGTTTCGCAGTTTGGCAAGTTTGGCGCGTTGCTCCGGCGTTAACACTTGCGCGATGGCGTGCTGGGTCTGAGCATGCTCAATAAAACGCTGTTTGACTTTAGCCGCTTGCTGATCCGCTAGGCGGTTAAGCGCGGCCGTGTTCAACGTGTTGGCAGTGGTCAATGCCTGCATTTGTTGATGCATTTGCGCCCGTTCTGCTTTGTGTTGCGCGCGCTCAGCGTTACGGTCGCCATGTTTGGCCTTCATGATGGCTTTGATTTGTGCTTGCTGCGTGGCACTCAAGTCCAGCTGTGACAGTGGGCCTCGCATGCCGCCTTTCATATCGCCTTTATGCATGCCACCTTTGTGCATACCTTCTTTCATGCCGCCTTGATGATGCTTTTGCATCTTGCTGGTGGCAGGTACGGTGTCAGTCGTTGCATTGACACTGGTGCAGGCGGTGACAGCAAATACGCTAGAGGCGGCCAATACTGTGCCCATAAGTAGTTTTTTCATCATACAATCCTTTTATAATTTGAGTAAATAAACAATAAATACCTTATCTTGCCAGTGTGGCGATAAGTACGATAAGTTATTGATAGGTGCTATCTTACGACAGTTAAAGGTTGCGATACTTTATGAAGTATTAAGAAAGGTAACGTTTATGGCGTTATGATAAGTTCATGCCTGATAATATAGGCAACAAAGCGATCTTAGGCTTAAGGAGAGGAGACAGCAGTGCCAAACATACTACTCGGCGATGATGACGAAGAGTTGACCCAGTTATTACAAGAATACTTGCAAAATCATGGTATCGATTGTGACTGCGTGCACGATGGTGAAGCGGTCATGCAAAGGCTCAAAAACACCAGCACTGCCACCGCTTATGATTTGCTGGTACTCGATATCATGATGCCCAAAATCGATGGGCTCAGTGTGCTGCGGCAACTGCCGGCCATCAGTGATATTCCGGTCATTATGCTGACGGCAAAAGGCGAGGAGATTGATCGTATCATTGGGCTTGAGCTTGGCGCGGATGACTATATTACCAAACCTTGCAATCCGCGTGAGCTGTTGGCACGTATCAATGCGGTGATAAAACGCACCCGTCTTAATGCTTTTGATAGTACGTTAGAGCACATGCCGCTACCTGAGAGCCGCTTACATTTGGATCAAAACCAGCGACTCTGTCAGATAGACGGGACAGAGCTACAAGTGACAGGCACCGAGTTTGACTTGTTGCTCGCCTTGCTCAAGCAAAAAGGCGAGGTGGTGAGTAAAGCATGGCTATCAGAGCATGTGTTGCAGCGTGAGCTACAGCCCTTCGACCGCAGCCTTGATGTGCATGTCTCACGCCTGCGCAAAAAACTCCAGCCTTTTCATGATGAGCCGATAAAAGCGATTCGTGGGAAAGGCTATCAGCTGGTATTGTAATGACATATTCCGCAAATACTTCTACACTTCGACCCAGAATCACGCTGTTTTGGCGGCTGTTCTTGAGCCTGTTGCTGACGATTTTACTCACCTCTATTTTATCCATCGTGGTAGAGCGGATACTGGTCGAAAGAGCGCTGACCGCGCGTATGGAGGCGCAGATTGAGCAGTTGCTGATTAAACGTCAAGAGATGGCTACTGCGTTGCAAGCGGGCGATTTTGCATCAGTCAGGCAGATGTACCGTGAGGATCGGCGGCTGATGAGTCAAATCAGAGTCTATAACGGGCAAGGCGCTATTATCTTTCCGCGTTATCGAGACCAAGCGGACCGTCAAGACGGCAGGCAAGTTATGCCGCGTGCGCCCATGCACCAATCCATGCATCAGTCTATGCATCCGATGCCATCAATGCCATCAATGCCTGCCATGCCAAACGTAGCCGCCGCACCCGCCTTAGATCATCACCGCTCTGACGATACTGCCAGTATGCCAAACAATACTCACAATCCTTATTGGCAATCGATGATGGCTCAGCGCACGATAGCAGACCCCGAGACGCGCCCTGAGCTGGCGGATAAGACCATCGCGCTGTCAGATGGTCAATCTGTCATTATACAGCTGCGTCCGCACCTGCGTTTTGCCGATGTCGTCGCGCTACAGCGGAATAATTTTTCGGTACGTTTGCTGCTAATTATTCTCTTTAGTGTCTTGGTCTGTGTTTGGCTTAGCCGGACATTGACCCAGCGTATGCGCCGCGTCCAACATGCGGTACATCGCATGATTGCTGGTGATTATCAGGCGGATACCCAGCTGGCAAAAATGGGCGATGATGAGCTGGGTCTATTGGCAAAAGACGTGGCAAAGCTATCAAGGCGGCTGGCTGAGAGTGAGCTGGCACGCAAGCAGATGCTTAGTGATATCTCGCATGAGCTGCGCTCGCCCTTAGCGCGTCTTGATGTGGCGACCGAGCTGACGCGAGACTTTGCCCCCAATGCCAATCGTTACCTCGACCGTATCGACAAAGAGTCTGCGCGGATGAATGAGCTGATCGAACAAATCATTCATATCCAGTCGCTACAGATGCAGCAATACACCATTGATAATGTAGAAAATGACTGGGTTGATGTTTCTGAGATTATCAGTGAGATTGGACAAGATGTTTGTTTTGAATTTCAGCACAAAAACGTCCATTGGCACTGGCAGCCACCAACCCTAAAGTCGACGGTAAAGGGCAACCAAGAACAGTTACATAGTGCGCTTGAAAACGTCATTCGTAATGCTTTTATGCACACAGCAGCTGATTCAACGGTTATGGCTGAGATTAAACCAGCAGAGATAGATGGCAAAAGACCTGCCATTCAAATCCGCATCATAGACGAGGGCGGCGGCGTTGCAGAGCAAGACTTGCAGCGTATTTTTCAGCCCTTTGTAAGGCTAGACTCGGCGCGTCACCGCGACACTGGCGGCTATGGGCTAGGGCTGGCAATCGTTCATGCGGTGGTGCTGGCACATAAAGGCCAAATTGACGTTTGTAATCGTCTTGATGGTGTCCAAGGGCTGATAGTGCAGATTGTGTTACCTATTGAAATATAAAGTGTCTCATTAATGATCTACATGGTTGCCGCACCTTTTTAATAAGTAACGAATACCTGCGAAAAGATGTGCTTAGTATCAGAACAACGAACGAAAATTTGTGAAAAATGGAGGTAATTTAATATAAATAAGAGATAATGAAAAGAATATATTTATTTATATGAATATATTCCGATAAGCGGTAGTAAATAGCCGAAGAGTGACATGTACACTCCCTATATATTCGATATTATGAATATATAGGGAGTGTACATAGTCTTACACGATGAAACTTTTAGGTTTTTAAACGCTAAGAATGGTTACATTTGCGCAAAAAGTCTCATTAAAGCTTACCGCCGTGTCATTTTGTCGTATTCGCTCTCTACATACCGACTATGAGTTGGCCTCTAATAATTATGTAAGGGAGTACGCATCATGAACCGCATCTATAAAGTCATATGGAATGAAGCTTTAAATTGTTTTGTCGCCGTTGGTGAATATGCCAAAGCACGTGGCAAGTCCTCTAAATCTAGCGTCAGTGCCAATGCTCGTATTAATACCACAGCTACCACTTCTGTCAAAAAATGGCATGTGAGCGCTATAGGACTCGGTCTGCTGGCTGCTGGTGTCGCGATGCCAGCCAGTGCGCTTGGTCTTTACTTTGCAGGTGACGATCCTACGCCTAAAATTTATACCAATGAATGGCTCCATCATACAGTGACAATCAAAGGGGGTGAGACGGTAGCTGGCGATCCAAGCAGCAAAAATATCAATGTAACTGCCAATAAAAACAGCAAAACACTGACCGTAAAGCTAGATAAAACGGTCAATCTAGGCGTAGATGGTAGCCTAAAAATGGGTGACACCTTGGTGGATAGCTCAGGGATGACCATCAAAGCAATTAATCCTATCAACAATGTCACCTTAAGCAATAGTGGACTAAATAACGGTGGCAATAAAATCACCAATGTAGCAAGCGGTGCCGGCGACGATAACAACGCTGCCAATATCGGCGATTTAAACAATGCAATTGCTGCCAACAAAACCAAATACTACAGCGTCAACTCCACAGGTGGTAGTAATTATGACAATCTAGGGGCTACTGGCGAAAACGCTATGGCCATGGGTCGAAACGCCAGTGCGGCTGGTAGTCAAAGTATCGCTATCGGTAGTGTGGCTAATGGCAAGCCTACCAGCGCTAGTGGTGAGCAGTCTATCGCCATTGGCGCAAATGTGGTGACCACAGGAGGCTCTGCTATCGCCATCGGTGGCGATGATCTAAACGCCGCCTCTGAAACCAACTTGGATGGCAGCTCAAATATTGGTGCCAACACTGGCAGTGTGAATACGGTATTTAAGACTTACACTGGCCGTAACCTTGTAGAGCCTGCGTATTATGCTAGAAACACTGAGGCCAGTGGCGCTGCTTCCATCGCCATTGGGTCAAAAGCGCTGTCTAAAGGTCACTTATCTACTGCTGTTGGTGTACAGTCCTCCTCAGATGGTGTTGCCTCTTCAGCCTTTGGTATGGGGTCATCAGCAAGTAAAGATGGTTCGGTTGCTTTAGGTGCAGGATCCACCACGCTTAATGATGCCACTTACCAAGAGAAACTTACTATTGGTAATAAAGATTATTTTTATGCTGGTGCGACCAATGATAAAGGAGCACAGGTCTCTGTTGGCTCAGAAGAGCGTGAGCGTCAAATCAAGCATGTCGCTAGCGGGGAGGTGAGTGCAACCAGTACAGATGGTATTAATGGTAGTCAGTTGCATGCCACCAATGAGTCTGTTAAAGACTTAACTACTACAGTTGCAGCCAACAAGACACATTTCTATAGTGTCAATAGTACAGATTCAACTCGTGGCAATTACAATAATGACGGTGCGACTGGTGCTGATGCAATGGCAGCTGGAATTGATGCGTCAGCGACAGGTGAAAATGCGACAGCGTTGGGAACAAAGTCTAATGCTGAGGGCACGCGGAGCACTGCGATTGGTTACCAAGCACAAGCTAAAGATAGAAACGCAATTGCTTTAGGTTATCAAGCTAATGCACATCAAAAACATTCCACCGCGATAGGATATGCTGCTAACGCGGGTTATGCTGCGATTGCAATAGGAGATGCGGCAGCAGCAACCAAAAAAGGGTCAACAGCGATAGGAAGTCAGTCTGTCTCGACTGATGTGTATAGTACAGCTTTAGGACGCGAGGCTAAAGCACTTGAAAAGAATACTGTAGCCGTGGGGTATAGTACTACTGCCAGTGGTGAGTCTAGTGTGGCTATCGGTAATAAGTCTCTAGCAACCAAGGAAAGTAACATCGCACTAGGTGACAATGCACAGGCGACCGGAAACCAATCAATCGCGCAAGGCAGAAATGCTAAGGCGACCGGAAGTCAATCCATTGCACAAGGCACTCACGCTGAAGCGACAGGTAACTTCAGCTCGGCGCAAGGCTATTTTGCTAAGGCAACTAAGTCCGGTGCGATCGCACAGGGCCGGGATGCAAAAGCGTTCGGCGAAAACTCAATCGCACAGGGTATGAAAGCCAAAGCTGAGGGTAAGTCTAGTGTGGCTATCGGTGATGGAGCAAAAGCGAGCGGTGTCAATAGTATCGCAATCGGTACAGGTAACATCGTCAATGGCGACAACTCAGGTGCCTTTGGTGACCCTAATAATATTAGCGGTACAGGTAGTTATGCGGTGGGTAATAACAATACTATCAATGCCGACAATTCCTTCGTATTAGGTAATAACGTCACAATCAACGCCAGTGACAAGTATTCAATCGCTCTGGGTGAAGGTGCTGTAATTAACGGCGAGGACAGTATTGCAATTGGTCGCGGTGCCACTGCTGCGGCTAGTACCAGAAATGGTTTAGCAATTGGTGTGAGATCAAGTTCTGGTAACCACGCTGCGTCTTTAGGTGACGACGCTACGTCTGGTAACTACGCAGTAGCGCTTGGCTCTAAGTCCACTGCTCAGATTGGCGGTACGGCTATTGGTCAGGCCTCGAGTGCAGTCAGCAATGCCACAGCCTTAGGTCGTGCTGCTATCGCAGGGCAGCCAGGTAACGTCGCTTTGGGGCATCAATCCGTTACTGCAGCACAGCATACCGGCACTTTTGCCATAAACAATCAACCAGTTGCAGGTTTAACTAGTGGCGCTAGAACGGTATCGGTTGGCTCTGTGGGTGCTGAACGTCAAATCCAAAACGTCGCCCCAGGTGTCGTGGATGCTACTAGCACTGACGCTATTAACGGTAGTCAGTTATTCCAGACCAATAAGAACGTCACTGCTAATACCATCATGGCTGAAGGTAATATGGCCGCCCTTGGTGGTAACTATATCCCTGATCCTAATGACCCGGATGCGGCTGGCACTTATGAAACTCCTGAGTATTTTGTGTTTACTGATCCAAGTAACGTAGATACCGTTGCTGATGGTGGCACGGGTGTTGTGGTGAATAATGTTGGCGACGCATTTACAGCTATCAATGAGGCATTACAAACTCCTCTCACCTTCACAGGTGATACTGGTACGGCCACTCGTAAACTTGGCCAAACTCTCAGCGTCACTGGTGGTGCAACAGGTAATCTAACGACTGGCAATCTTGGTGTCGAAGCAGATGAAACGGGTGGTCTAATTATAAAACTAGCTGAAACAGTCAATCTTGATGCTGACGGTAGCGTAACGACGGGCAACAGTGTACTTAACACTAATGGTCTCATCATTGCTGGTGGCCCAAGCATGACTACTAATGGCATCAACGCTGGTGACAAACAAATCAAGAATGTAGCCAGTGGTGTTGGTGATGATTACAACGCTGCCAACATCGGTGATGTAAAAAATGCCATTGGTGATGTGACTACCTTAGGCTTCGGTATCAAAGCTGCTGATACTAATACCGTCCAGAAAAACCTAGGTCAAACAATTGATATCATAGGCTCTAATGGCAACATTACTACACAAGTAGACAGTGGCAAAGTTGAAGTCGTGCTCAATAACAATCTAGACCTAGACACTAATGGTAGTATCAAAATGGGTACAAGTACACCATTTGGTCTAGGTCCTGTGACTAACGTTAACCGTTATGGTATGACAACCAGCAATGCATTGGCTGGTACTTCAATCAACCTCACTGGTGTTACGGTAGCAAGTCCGCTTGGCATTACGAATCTAAATAGCACTGGGCTTTATATTGTTGGTGGCCCAAGCGTTACAACTAACGGTGTTAATGCTGGCAATAGAAAAGTCGTTAACGTAGACAAAGGCGACATCACTGCTACCTCAACTGATGGTATCAACGGTAGCCAATTATTTGATAACGCACAATCTATTGCTGATAATTTCGGTGGTGGCTCAATGGTCAAGCCTGATGGAACGGTGAGTGCTCCAGGCTATGCACTCAATGGCGGCACCTACAGCAGTGTCGGTGATGCACTGGGTAATTTAGATACTCGTACCTTTACTAACACTACCAACATTGCTAAAGGCATCAAATTCAACGTCAATAATGGTCTTGAGAAAACCTTCGCTTTAGGAGAAGAGATTAAGCTCAATACAGATAGCAACTTAACCACAACGCCACTCTCTACAGGCGACGGTATTGAGCTTGGCTTAGCTCCAGTGGTGAACGTTGGTACTGATAATCCAGTACAGATCAATGGTGATACAGGTACAATCTCAGGTCTAACCAATAGAACCTTTGATCCAACGATCACCTATACTGGTGGACAGGCGGCTACTCAAGAGCAGTTATCAGACCTTAGTGGCACTATCATTGATCTAGGTTTCGAAATCACGGCTGACAATGCTTCCTTAGCGCCTGGTGAAACTAAAGATAAAGTTAAACTTGGTGAGACAGTTAAATACACCAGTGCAGATGGCAGTATCGTCACTACAGTGGCAGATAATGAAATCGACTTTGCTTTAGGCGACAACCTCAGTGTTGGTGGCCCAGGTCTAGACGGTGAGGATGGTGTAGATGGCTTCATCGGTGTGAATGGTGCTGACGGCCAATCTGGTATTGCTCTCAATGGTGCTGATGGCACTATCGGTCTAACGGGTCCTGCAGGTCTTCACGGTGAGCAAGGTCCTTCAGGTACCATCGGTGTCACCAATGGCGTACCCGGTGTGAATGGTGAGGACGGTATTACACGTATCATTATCGACGATATTCAAGTCGCCACCATGGAAGATGGTATAAAGTTTGCGGGTAACAAGGGTGCTACCATCGCCAAGCAGCTCAACGAAACCTTGAACATCGAAGGTACGTTGGCTAACTCTGCTGATGCATCAGGTGCTAACCTACGTGTTGACAGTGATAACGGTAAGCTAAATCTAATGATGGCTAAGAAGCTAACGGATCTCGATAGCATCACCATCAATGAAGGCGGTCCAATTATCAGCAGCTCAGGCATTGATATGGGCTCCAACACTGATGACGAGGATTACCCAACCAACACAATCACCAATCTTGGAAAAGGTGTCAATGGTACTGATGCTGTGAACCTTGATCAATTAAATGAAGTCAACGAAACAGCCAATAAAGGGTGGTTTGTCCGTACGGATTCTGGTGATGGCGCGAAGAGCAATGTCAAACCAGACGACGTCGTTACGATCAACGGTGACGGTAATATTAGCGTAACCAATGAAGATAATAACCTGGTTGTGGCATTAGGCGACGACCTTAGTGTTGGTGGACTAGGTCTAAACGGTGAAGATGGTGTAGATGGCTTCATCGGTGTGAATGGTGCTGACGGTGTATCTGGCGTAGCGATTAATGGCGCTGATGGCACTATTGGTCTAACGGGTCCTGCAGGGATAGACGGTGTGAGTCCAACGCTGACCATGCGTCCAGAAATCCAGTCTGGCGACGTATTTAATGATGACACAGACGTCACGCGTTTAAGTTACGAAGATGGTGACGGTAATAGTCGTACCATAGCGACGTTAGAAGATGATGGTTTACGCTTCTCTGGTAACGACAACCCAGCTGTTGGTTATGTTACTCGCAACCTAAATAAAGAGATGCAGATTGTTGGTAGTAAAACAGCGGTTGGTACATACTCATCAGGCAATATCAATACGATTGCGACACAAGATGGTGGTATTGAAATTCAAATGGCTGATTCACCGAAGTTTGGTGAGGTAACCATCAACGCTGAGAATACCGGTAAAATTACGGGTCTTACTGCTGGTGAGGATGATACTGATGCCGTCAATGTCTACCAGCTGAATCAAACCAATGCGACTATCAACCAAGGCTTAGACTTTGGGGGTGACAGTGGTACCGATGTCAACCGTAAACTTGGTCAAAAGCTCATTGTTAAAGGTGACGATACCATCAACGCTGATCCAGCAACGAAAAACATCAGCGTTACTGCTGACGGCGATGACACATTGAACATCAGATTGGATAAAGATATCAACCTTGGTAATACAGGCAGCGTCACCACCGGAAACACTCAGGTGAATAATGCAGGTGTTACTGTATATAATGGCGATAACGATCAGGTAGCGCTGACTAACAATGGTCTGAACAACGGCAACAACAAGATTACTAACGTCGCTGATGGATTGCTGGACGCTGGCAGTAGAGATGTGGTCAACGGTAGCCAGTTGTTTAAAACTAATCAAGACATTGCCAAAGGCATCAAAATCGGTGATGGTAATGTTGCTAACGACCAGCAATTTGCGTTAGGGGAGACCATCAATGTCACAGGTGATGGTAATATCACCACACTGGCATCTGCCGCAGGCGTTCAGGTTCGGCTAAACAATCAGCTAAACTTGGGTGATGAAGGTCGTATGCAAGTGGGTAGTAGCCTCATGACAAACAATAGCTTTACCTTTGTGTCCGATAATGCGCCGAATAGAACCGTTAGATTGACTAATAATGGTTTGGATAACGGCTTTAATCGAATCACAAATGTCGCCGCCGGTATCGACTTTACAGATGCTGCTACGGTTGGACAGTTAGAAGCAGCCACCTTTGCTTTGGATCAAGGTTGGGGTTTAAGTGCACAAGGTGATAGCGCTACCATGGTCAAACAAGGCAGTGCTGTTGATATAAACAGTAGAGATGGCAATATCACGATCTCAAGAACGATTGCGGGCAATGGTATATCACCTCTAGCAAGTCGAGCAGCAGACGTCAATGACATTAGCTTTGAGCTGAACAGAGACATCGCCATCGATAGCGTACAAGCAGGCGATAGTACGCTGAGCAATGACGGCTTGACCATCGTCGGCGGACCAAGTATGACCAAAGCGGGTATCAATGCCGCTGACACCAAAGTCACAAATGTGATGAGCGGAGAAGTCTCGGCCAGTAGCTCAGATGCTATCAATGGTAGCCAGCTCTATGCACAAGGTGCAGGTATCAGTACCCTAATAGGTGGGGATACCGTCTACAACCCTGAAGATGGCACCTTCACCAATGCCAATATCGGCGGTACCGGTCAAAGCAGTATTGATGGTGCGATTGCCTCGATCAAGCAAGGCGAGACCATTATCAATGAAAGTATAGCCACCAATACCACCAATATTGAGGCCAATACGGCTGATATCGCTACCAACACCACCAATATCAGCACCAATACGACCAATATTCAAGGCAATACGGATAGATTGGATACCGGTCTCAACTTTGGCGCTGATAGTGGAGATAACATCAACAAGCCTATTGGTGATGACAGTGTCCTAAGCTTTACCGGTGGTAATAACATCACCACCACCGCGCAGGGCAGTAGCATCTTGTTTGACCTCAATGGCAATATCAGCGTAGATAGTGTCAGTACAGGTAATACGACCATCAATAGTGGCGGTGTCACTATCACAGACGGCCCAAGTATGACGGCAGATGGTCTGTATGCAGGTGGCAAGAGTATTACAGGTGTCGCCGATGGTGTCGAAGCGACAGATGCTGTCAACCTTGGTCAGCTAAGTGCACTCGATAGCAGGCTAAACAACAGCATGAGCGATCTAGGCTACAAAATCGGCGAAGTCGAAGACGATGCAAACGCAGGTATCTCAGCGGCCATGGCGATGTCTTCTCTACCGCAAGCTTATATCTCTGGTAAGTCTTTGATTAGCGGCGGTGTCGGTACTTACAACGGCGAGAGTGCAGTGGCCATCGGCTTCTCTAAGCTCTCCAATGACGGTCGTTGGGTCATGAAAATAAATGGTACTGCAGATACGCAAGGCAATGCAGGCGGCTCGATTGGTGCAGGTTTCCACTTCGACTAATAAGCCGTGACCGTTTTTATAAAATACTGTTTTCATAAAGTATAAAAAAGAGAAGCAAGGCACCTGATGTCTTGCTTCTTTATCATGTCAGTCGGTTTTAAATAAAACAGATACACTATATCAACGTGGAGCTGGTATAAATTTTCCTTGCGTGCTGTGCCTGCGCCGATAGGTACTGCGTAAAATTTATCCCAGTCTCACTGTATCGTTTTTATATTGAACTCACTATATGTGACTTATTTAGAGTCGACTATATAAAGCGATAATATTCCGCGCATTTTTGGCCACATAAACAGCCCAAAAACGCTGACAGACTGCTGTCAAATTCGGAACATGGGTGCTGTCGGCGTCAGGCCAACATAAGCCATGCCTGCTTGATTCATCCAGTGCGGCTGCACGATACCGTGTTGTAAAATCGCATAGATATCGCGATGCGCTCTTTCAATTTTATGGGTCTTATATAGCGAGACAGTACCAGCCACCGCGTAAATCTCAGACACCATATCTCTAGATGCTCTTGCCGCCTCACAAGCCGCTGCCCAGACATCGGCAAGCTGTGTGTCGGTAAAAGTGTTGTTTTTCACAGCTTCATTCCATAATGTCTCAACGCTACTGTGTAGCTGTAGGCGTCTGGCAGCCAGCAGAGTCTTGCTTTTGGCGATGGCCGCTTGTACCGTGGCGCGATCACGTAGATCTGGGTTTTTACCAGCGGTAACTCTCTCAAGACACAGACCAATCAGCTCATCGGTGGCAGCTTTTAGCACGCCTAGCGCCATCGCTGCACAGCCAGCAGCATTGATACACCCTATAGGTAGGCGGTTGTATTTATTGTCGGTATCGATAGGACTATCAAAATCGATTGCATATTCAGGCCTTACAAAGGCTTCTGTGACCACAATATCATGGCTGCCTGTCCCTCTTAGTCCACCGACATGCCAAGTGTCAATCACATCGACGTCAGCTTTTGGGATAAAAAACAGTTTTAGATTGGCACCAGAGCTGAGTGGGGCTTGCGCTCCGTCAGAGGTGACTCGGCATCGTAGGACAAACCAATCGGCCAGCTCGCAGCCAGATACCAGCGTCCAGCGACCTGATACGGTGTAGCCCTCTGCGTATTGGACGGCGACGCCTTCAGGACGCGCCGAATTGGCATAGATATGTTCAGGATTATTAAAGACCTCTTGCCTGGCCGAGCTGTCCAAAAACCGTCCAAAGGTACACGCCAGATGATTGTTCCAAACGATCCAAGACACTGACGCTTCTGCGCTTGCCAAGGTTTCGTACACTGTTAAGGTCTCGGTTGGGTTGTCTTCCCAGCCTCCCAGTGACTTTGGTAAACCCATCCTAAATAAATGGCGGGCTGAGAGCTGCTCGATCACAGCGGGTGCAATCTTTCTAAGGTTTTCTGTCTCCTCACGGTGAGCAAGTGCCAAATGATATGTCTCATCTGCTGCGCTAGCAGGCCTAATCGGTGTGCTGTATGGAAAAGATATTTGGCTCATATTTTTCGACCCTTATCATTAGTAAAACGAATTTGTTTTTTAAAACCGATAAGTTGTGCTTTATTCTAGAGTTTATATATAACGTTCTATATTCAAAGAATAACCAACTGTCGACTACTATACAACCGGTAATTTGAATATAATGAATATTTAGTGAAGGTAATCACGGTAATAAGCGTAGGATAAGTTAGGACGGTAAACGAACGTTACTGCACTCGCCTGTATAGACAAGATAAAGTTGAGCAACCATTCAATTTTTGAGAGCGACCATGATGGTTCGACATCATGGTCGTTGCTAAGATGGAAAGACTATGTCACGTACCGCACTTTATCATCCAGCGCCTGATATCTACATTCTTCTAGGGCGTGGATATCAGGCATCAGGCGTCAGTCATTGTCGCCCAGTATGGCGAATACCTTGATACCCAAATACATTGAGATCATAATTATTCCATGAAAACGCTCAAGCTACGCATCAAAGACAAACACGCCACTCAGCTCAATATCTTGGCTGGGTCAGTTAATTTTGTCTGGAATTACGTCAATGAGCTTAGTTTTAAACATTTACAGCGCACAGGCAAATTCTTTTCAGCTTATGACTTGGCAGACTATACCAAAGGCAGTGGCGAATACTTAAATCTGCACAGCCAAACCCTACAAGCCATCTCTGAAACCCATGCCAAAAGCCGTAAACAATTCAAAAAAGCCAAACTCAACTGGCGTACCAATAATTCTAAAGCCAAACGTAGAAGTTTGGGCTGGATTCCTTTTAAAAAGACCGCGATTAAGCATATCAGTACGCGCCAAAGCAGTAAAAAGTCTTTAAAAAGCACCCTACAATTTAGCCTCGCTAACCGTCAAAAGCTGATCATTGATCTGTGGGACAGCTATAACCTAGCCCTCTGTGAGTTGGTACAAGACAATCGGGGCCACTGGTACGCCTGTATCATCGTCAAAGAATTTCCAAAGATTAAGTGTGGCACGGGTCAAGTCGGTATTGATCTAGGCTGCAAGGATTCGGCAGTCAGTAGTGAGGGTGATCAGCTACAAATCAAAGTCACCCATCAATATGCTGAAAAACTGGCCATTGCCCAACGCGCTAAAAACAAACAGCGGGTCCGTGCCATTCACGCCAAGATTAAAAATACCCGTCAAGACTTAATCCATAAATTCACATCAAAGCTTGTTAAAGCCAACAGCTTAATTGTTGTTGGTAAAATCAAATCAAACTCATTCACTTCATCCAAACTGGCCAAATCCGTCTATGACGCGGGTTGGTTTGAGATTAAGCGGCAACTGGATTACAAATGCGCGAACGCAGGTTGCCACTATATCGAAGTCAATGAAGCGTACAGCACCCAAACCTGCTCGTGTTGCGGCTCCCGCCAAGACAGTCCGAAAGGTAGAGAAGGTCTTGGTATAAGAGTATGGTTTTGTCGTTCTTGTAAAACGACCCATAACAGAGATGTTAATGGAGCAAAAAACATTCTCGCGGTCGGGCTTGACCGTCTTTAGTAGGAATACCCTCCGTTTAGGGAGGGGAGGAAGTCAAAACCGTCAAGAAGCCTTAGATCGAGCATTGAGACTTTATTTCAACAAAAACATCTTAAGTACTGTCTAAAAATATTTGACCACTACAAATGGCCCTGAATATATCAGCAATGATTTAAAGGATTGGGCAACTAAGCAAGGTATCGTTATCGAATACATCGAGCCTGGCAATCCTCAGCAAAACGCTTATATTGAACGATTTAATAAGATAGTGCGTTATGACTGGCTTAATCAAGAACTATTTGATAGTTTAGATCAAGTGCGGCACCAGGCTGAAGCTTGGCTGTATCACTATAATAACGAAAGACCCAATATAGGTAATGGTGGCTTTACGCCGATTCAGAAACTTAATATGGCAGCTTATTTCTACTTATTTGGTGTTTTAAATTTGGGGGTATTTCCCTGGGAACGCAGCACGCAAGTAAAATTTATACCAGTAGCGCGTTTAAATCCATAACAGTTTTACATTCAGCTAACTATATATGCACGATTCTGTGCAAGAAAGAGAATATGATGCTATAAACAGAGAATGGGGCGCTATAGTATCTGCGTGGAAAAGTTAACTGAGACAGTAAAATGAAATTAAAATTTGCAGGTACACCCAAATATATTGATGGTAAGGAGGTATTCATATATCAGGATGTAAATATGATAAAATACCAATGGAATTCTGTCACTGTGATATGTACCGAGCAAATCAAAGCAACCGATAACGTCTTATTTTGGCATACCGGCGGCGCGCCGGCGCTATTTGCCTACGCTGATGATTTAGATATACGTTAACGAAACTTGCACAGCAGATAAAACCTTCTAAATTGAAAAACCTCTGATGAGCTAGTATCTTTTGCCTAAAGATTCGGCTTAGCAGCAATATTGTTCATACTATTTTAAAGGTTTTTTATGGGTCAAATCAGTGACTGGGTACTCTCTATTACGGCGAAGTTTGGCTACTTTGGCATTATCTTTGCCATGTTTGCCGAAAACGTCTTTCCGCCTATTCCCTCTGAGGTCATTATGCCTGCTGCTGGGTTTGCCGCCTCAAATGGTGAGCTTAATCTTATACTTGCCATATTAGCAGGGACGCTTGGCGCGGTACTTGGTGCGTTACCGCTGTACTATTTAGGCCGCGTGTTTAACGAAAAGCGCTTGATAGCCTTAACCAAAAAATATGGCAAATTTGTTTTTGTAAAACCTGACGATATCAAAGCTACCAATGAATGGTTCGATAAGCACGGTAAAAAAGCGGTATTCTTTGGTCGTATGGTGCCTGGTATCCGCTCGTTTATCTCGATTCCTGCCGGTATGAATAATATGCCAATGCTACCGTTTTTGGGACTCTCCGCACTTGGTGCAAGCATTTGGACGACAGGTCTGACGCTCGCGGGTTACTATATGGGCCAAAACTACGAGGTTATTGAATCGACGCTCGCCCCTTACTCGACAGGTATTAGCATCCTTATCGTTGTCATTATTATTGGCTGGTTTGTAAAGCGACGTTTATCTGATAAACGCTAATAAATGCGAAGGCCGATAATCACTAAGTGCTAACGCTTTGATTTACTTGTCGATAGCGTCCGGCCCTAAGCGCATCCAAGTAATCGCCTGCTCTTGATGCTCTGTCATCGCATTCCAGATACCGTCTTCGCTAAAGATAGAAATGAGCCTCACCAGAGTGCTTAATTACGATAATTCTAAATTCCAGCTCGCTAATTACCATGACATACCCCATTACCCTTCGTAAAAAGGTATTACAGTCTCTTGAACAAGGCATGAGCGTGCGCACCGCAGCCAAGCTTTATGACATGAGTCCCACCACCATTATTAACTGGAAAAAAGACATCATTATCAAGCCCATCGTCAGAGCACCGCGCAAAATACCTAATGATGCCCTAAAACAAGACATTACTGACTATCCTGACGCTTACTACTATGAAAGAGCTGCTCGTTTGGGCTGTAGTAAATCCGGCGTAGAAGTTGCCATGAAAGCGAAGATAAAGCACTGCTTTGCCCGAGTGCAAAGGGAGAGCTATGCTCGAGTACCAGATTTCATAAGAACAAACGTATCGAAAAGCTATTAAACCGACATGGTCACCGTATTCTATGGCTACCGCCTTACAGCCCTGATCTAAATCCGATTGAGAAGAAGTGGACTGAAGTAAAAACGCTCAGGCAAGGCTGGGGTGAGAATAATGTAAATCATTTATTCAGCAATGTCTGCTGTTACAACTTTAAGTTGGATTGACTATATTTGTTTAAACTTGCCCAAATAACATTACGCCATGTATTAATGAAGGGCCTAAGAATACCATAAACAATCCCGCTAAAATCATTGTTAAACTAGCTATAACGCCCTCGTCCTCATTGCGCTGACTTGCCCGGGCTGTACCAAAACCGTGTGATGCATTACCAAATGCGATTCCATTTGCAAGATGTGAGCGAATACGAAAAAAAGTCAAAATCATATCCCCTAAAATCATTCCCACCATCCCTGTGATCAAAGTAAACAATGAAACTAAAGAGGAAGATCCGTGGATTTTTTCAGATAAGTCTAACGCAAATGGTGTCGATATTGAACGGGCCATCAAGCTATAGGTCAAGGTCTTATCAAAATGGAACAAACCAGTGAATAGGTATATGCTTAAGACTCCCACCACCATCCCAACAGTTATAGAAGCGGTCAAAGCCAAAGCATGTTGACGTATTAAACGACGATATTCATAAATAGGTATAGCAAACGCAACCGTTGCGGGGGCAAGTAACTGCACAATCCAAGCTGTATCCTTCCAATAAGTATCATAAGAGATATTAAAGATAATCATTAATGAAAGCGTTATTACTGGAACCGTGATAGCTGGGTTTAGCCAAGATTTTCGATAGCGCACATAGATTACTTTAGCCATATAATAAGCAGCTAATGTCCAAATGAGACAAAGGATTGACCAGATATTCATCGCAAACCCTCACGCATTATCATTATTTTTTAGGTTTAATTGGGCTTTATGAATCTGATGTCGATACAATCTACGTTGCAAACGGTGCACCATAATAAAAGTGAATGCTGAGCTTAACATCACCATCGCGGTACTTAAGATAATTGTCAGCATTAATTGCCAGCCCTTACTGATAAATAGCGCCTTGTATTGAAGTATTGACATCATAAGTGGAATAAACATTAATACTAATTCACCCAAAACAAATTTTGCCCCCAGTCTGACCCAGTTAACCTTGATAGCACCACTCATTAATAAGATCAGCATTAAAGATACTCCTAAGACGCCTGAGGATACGGGTAAATGCAATAACTCAACCAATATCGCAGCACAATACCAGACAGCTGCGATAATAGCGCATTGCATAAGGACATGAAGCCATGATTGGCGACAGAACTGTTGAAGTCTAAGTTTTTTTTCAGCTACAAAGGATAGGGATAAGTGAATATTAGGATTACGCATAATAATTGTTGTTTGTTGATTAGAGACTACTTATTATAAAAATACCCTAGTCATAAATTATGAATTATATTTTTATTTTTATTCCTAATTTATATAATAAGTTTCGTTCTTTCTCTTAAATGTGGTCTATTATTTATGATAACTTTCAAGCAATTACGCTGCTTTGTGACAGTCGTAAAAACAGGTGGGTTTCTTCAGGCTAGTATCCAACTCAATCTAACCCAACCCACCGTTACCAAATCCATCAGTAACCTTGAAGAATATTTAGGCGTAGCTCTGTTTGATAAGCCGTTGACTCATAGAAAAAAGCGGCTAGTTAATTTAACGGAAATTGGCGAACACCTCTATATTCAAGCAGTGGATATCTTACAAAAGGCAGATAATCTTGAACAAACAGTAGTAGATTATCAGCAATTAATAGGTGGTAAGTTGCGTCTGGGGATTTCACCGTTAGGCAGTGAAATACTAAGCAAAGCTATTTTTAACTTTTACCAAATGCATCCTAGTATAGAAACCTCACTTATCGAAGATGGTGCTGAGTCACTTAAGCAGGCCCTTCTAGAGGGGCAACTTGATGTGGCAACATTGATGAAGCCGATTGACGATGATTTTGACTACTCGTCGATATGTTGCTATCCAGTGGTGGTCGTAGCAAATAAAAACCGTATGGGTAAGCGAAAAACCAATGTAACACTTAAGTCACTATCAAATGCACCCCTAATTTTATTTACCTCCAATTCATCATTTACTCCAATGATTATAGAAAACTGTCAATCACTAGGTTTTGAACCTAATATTATTTGCCAAACCAATCAGTGGCACTTGCTTCTTGACATGGTAAAACAGGATATGGGTGTGACTCTTTTGCCTCAATATTATACTCAAAAGTTGGATTTGACAGGATTAGTCTGCTTGCCACTAACCCAACCTCAGTTAAAATGGGAGCTTGTCATGGCTTGGCGTCGTCATCGCTTGCTTACACCAAGTATGCGAGCTTGGCTTGATAACATAAGAAAAAACATATAACCAGGCCTTGATAATGCTTTGGCTGAAACAGGACATAGGTTATACAAAACAGAGGTGATTGAATATTTAAAAGCAGGTTGGCAAGGTTTAGCGAATGTACAACTTGCGACATTAAATTGCGTAGATTGGTTCAATAAAAAGCGTATACACAGTGCATTGGGCTATGTATCGCCTTTTGAGTTTGAAAAGCGGTATTATGATATAGTCGATACACTCTAAAAATCTCATAGCGCTACTGGGATGAATTTTGCGCAGCCTCTGGGAACGCAGCACGCAAGTAAAATTTATACCAGTAGCGCGTTTAAATCCATAACAGTTTTACATTCAGCTAACTATAATTTAATCCTTTCAGGCATCGCTGCCTGACTCAAGTAAACCAGACTCCGACATAGTCGGGGCGGTTCACTATATCGCACTTAATAGGATACTGGTGATGGCATTGGGTCAGCTAGATCGCTTGTGGTGCATCAGGCTGCTGCATCGGTTCGGCATCTATAAAGGCTTTTAATGTGCGGCAGTGAGCATCAATGGCGACGATGGTTGGGTAGGGGGTGAGGTCCACCTCAAACCGGCGCGCAGACGACACCTGTGGTATCAAATAGCAATCTGCAAAGGTTGGCGTGTCACCGTAACAAAACTTACCGCGAGTATGGTCAGCTGCCAAGCGTTTTTCTAAAGCGGCAAAGCCTTCGCTGATCCAGCGGTTGCACCACGTCATGACCTGCGCTTCATCTACAGACAGCTCGTGGCGTAAGTATTGTAAAATACGGCGGTTATTAATAGGGTGTATGTCGCAGCCAATCATCGCACTCAGCGCTCGTACTTGCATACGGCCAGCAGCATCACTGGGCAATAAAGGCGGCGCAGGATAGACCTCTTCTAGCCACTCTAATATGGCAGGGCTTTGATAGAGTAATACGTCATCAGCTTGTAAAACAGGCACCAATCCTTGTGGGTTTAGGGTTTTGAACGTCTCAGCTAGCTGCTCGTTTTGGGCCAGATTGACTGCCAGATAATCGTACTCTAGGCCTTTTAGATTCATTGCAATACGTGTACGGTAAGATGTGCCGCTACGAAAATAACCGTAAAGTTTCATCATGGTATCTTCCTTTTATTATGTTATGTTGTGAGTCAAACGCCCCGTTGCCACCATAGCTTGTCCCGTCATTATCGTTGCATAAGATATGTATGCTCTCCAACTGCACATGCATACAATCAGGCGTAAGTGTTATAAAATTGTACTTCTCATTCCACGGCCTAAGCCTAAATAAAGCCAGCCTTTTAGCGAGTCCATTATGCCAGCAGCCAAAAGCCTTATAGACAGCGCGCCGACCACTCAAAAAAATGGCGTCCAGTCTTTGGAGACAGGGTTGTCCGTCTTAGATATCCTCATCGAGCGCCGCGAGCCTATGATGTTAAAAGACATTGCTCAAGCGCTGCAAATGCATCCTGCCAAGTGTCATCGCTATTTGGTCAGTCTCATTCGAAAAGACTATGCACAGCAATTGGCAGACGGGCGTTACGGACTTGGGCACAGAGTCG
This sequence comes from Psychrobacter sp. L7, assembly GCF_002810365.1. Classification (NCBI taxonomy): domain Bacteria; kingdom Pseudomonadati; phylum Pseudomonadota; class Gammaproteobacteria; order Moraxellales; family Moraxellaceae; genus Psychrobacter; species Psychrobacter sp. L7. The sequence continues at coordinate 37,772 of NZ_NEXR01000004.1, read as the reverse complement.
ACGCGCTAAGCCACCGCGCCCACCGTCCAAACAACCTTCTAGAGCGCCTGACGCTTATCGCTCATGATATCAAAGACACCTTGCACTGCGGGGTACAGATTGCCAAATGGTTTACCGAAGGGCCTATTATTATCCAGTCGGTCGAGCCAGATAGCGCCATCAGTATCATCACGCGTGTGGGCTCACGGATGCCGCTTAGCACCTCGGCGACAGGACAGCTGTTTGCCAGCTATCAGTCAGATACGGTTATTTGGCCATTGGTGATGGCAGAATGGCGTGATCATGAGACCTATGATGACATGGCGCAAAAACGTCAGACGTTTAGCGAACGATGCGCCAATATCCGTACCCAAGGCTATGCCATGGTGACAGGCGATATGCTCAAGGGTATCAACGCCATTAGTATGCCTGCTTTGATATCATCACAGGCAAGTCATATAGACGATCACAGTACTGAGAAACACGCATCTATCGGTTTAGAGTATGCCATCACGGTCATCGGGACCAATGAGCAACTGCCTGTACATAAGCAACATGATTTGGTCACGCAGATACGGGCAATCGCGCAGCGTTATGATGTGATGTAACGTTGTTTTTCCTTAACACTATTTTTCGATACTCAAGTCCTGCACCGACTATTTATTCGCCCATAGGGAGTTGTTGCTTTACTTCTTCTAACTCTTCGTTGTGCAAAAACTGCGTATGGACGGGTGCGCGTTTGGTACGTGACCACTCATCGAGCATCTCGTGCTTCATCGCTTCGGTAATCATCGATACTTTTTCTTCTGATGTGACATCGTCATAGGTCAGCTCCAAGCGATGGCCGTTTGGATCAAAGAAATAAATCGAGTGAAAGATACCGTGATTGGTCACGCCGACCACTTCGATACCATTGTCTTCTAAATGCGTTTTTGCCAGCATCAGGGCATCGCGATCTTTTACTTTCAGCGCCAAATGCTGTACCCAGCTTGGCGTATTGAGGTCAAAGCCCATCTCAGGCTGATTTGGTACTTCAAAAAATGCCAAGACATTGCCGTGTCCTGCGTCTAAAAACACATGCATATAAGGGTCGAAGGCCTTGGTTGAGGGTACATGATCTTCGGCAAATGCCAAGATAAAGTCCATGTTTAGATGTTTTTTGTACCATTCGACAGTTTCTTTGGCATCCTTGCAGCGATAAGCCACGTGATGAATTTTTTCAATTGTAAAGCTCATATCAATATCCTTTTGATAAGGCGTGACCTGCGTCATACTGCCAGTATGATTCGAGCAACGGTCTGATCAGATCGGACGTATGCTCTACTAAGATTCTGGCAGCGTGATCAATTATTTAGCATTGCACGCCCATGTGATAGCCAGTATCAGTGGTCAAAATTAAAGCTAAAAATCAAAGCTAGAAATCAAAGCTCAGGGCAGGCAAGACTTTACCGCGTACTTCGCCAAAACCGACTCGAACGCCGTCTTTTTCGCTATAGCCTTTCATGATGACGGTATCGCCATCTTCGATAAAGCTGCGCGTCTCACCGCCGGCCAGCGTCACAGGCTTGGTCGCGTTCCAAGCGATCTCGAGCATCGAACCATAAGCGTCAGGTGTCGGCCCCGAGATCGTCCCCGAGCCCATCATATCGCCGACTTCTACCTTACAGCCGGTGATGGTGTGGTGCGTCAACTGCTGCGCCATCGACCAATACATATACTTAAAGTTTGTCTCACAAACGACAGTAGCGCTCTCGGCATTTTCGGGCAGCAGCTCGACCGATAGATTGATATCAAAGCTAGTATCAGTGGCGGTCTCGTTTAGATACGCCAGCGGTTTTGGCTCTTGGGTAGGACATGAAGTCTTAAAGGGGGCGAGCGCCTCCATGGTGACAATCCAAGGCGAGACCTCAGAAGCAAAGGTTTTGGCATTGAATGGGCCTAAAGGCACGTATTCCCATTTTTGGATATCGCGCGCTGACCAGTCATTGAGCAACACCATGCCAAAAATATGCTCAAATGCTTCATCGACGGCGATAGGCTGGCCAAGCTGGTTGCCTCTGCCAACGACAAACGCAGTCTCTAGCTCAAAATCCAAGCGCTTACAAGGTGAGAAGATAGGGCGCTCATCCGCATTTGGTTTTAGCTGCCCAGAGGGACGCACGATATCGGTGCCACTGACGACGACCGTGCTGGCGCGGCCATTGTAACCGACTGGCATCTCTGTCCAGTTGGGCAGCAGCGCGTTGTTTGGGTCACGAAACATCGTACCGACGTTGGTTGCGTGCTCTTTAGACGAGTAAAAGTCGGTAAAGCCTGGCACGTGAACGGGCAGATGCATGGTGACATCTGCTTGCTTAAACAGCGCCTTTTTTTGTAGCTCGGTGTCGTCACGTAGGGTACTGTCTGCGTCAGATAGTAGCGTTTGAATTGTCGCACGCGCCTTTTGCCAATTATCTCGGCCTGAGTCAATAAAAGCGTTTAGGGTCGGCTGGTTAAAGTACGGCCCGCCTGCTAAATCTAGAAGACCTGCTGACTCAAGCACAGACAAATCCAGTACGTATTCACCGATTGCCACGCCAGCACGGCGATTGTCTGCCTTTGCTTGAGTCTTGGTATCGCTAAAAATACCATAAGGCAGATTGTGAATAGAAAAATCAGAGTCGGCGGCAACCTCGATAAACGAAGTCAAGTTTTTGTCAATCGTTGACATAAGATGCTCCTTGCTAAAAAAATAAAGGACAAAGTTAGGTGATAAAAAGTGAGTGAATAAGAAATATAAGGTTGATTACGCAATACGTAATTTATTACTTATAGTATAATTTATGTCTTATGCTAAGTTATCATCAGAGGTATTGCAAGGGTTTTATGCCCATCATCGCTTACTTTTAGGGGCACTATTAGCCATGCAGATCGGTGAAGTGCTGCGCAAAATACGTTTGCAAAAACTGCTTAAAGGCAACCGTTGCAGGCGCTAGCGCTCGTGATGAGCGTTGATAGATAAAAAACCGCCTTGTCTTGACTGGATGAGCAAGTGGCCGCATCTGTAAGCCATTGGCGCTGACCCAGTCGATCACCTCTGGCATATAGGGTAGGCACAACGTGATACCAAACCCTTGACGCGTCATCTCCAGCGCTGTCGACATAAAATTGACCTTGTAGCGCGCTTGCTGAATATGGGCGGCGACCGCTTCATCAAGCTCGGTGGTGACTTGCTCAATAAATGGCCCTTGCAAGGTAATGAGCGGCGTCTCTAGCAAGTCTTGCCAGACGATCTCACTTTTTTGTGCCAACACATGCTGCTCTGGCATCACCACACAAAACGGCAATTCGTACAGTAAGTCGGTACTGATGTCATCATCCATCTCCATAAATCCAAGCTCGGTACCGACGCCTAAGTCTACCTCGATATTTTGGATGTGCTGTAGGACATTCTCGGCCGAGCAATCTAATAACGACACGCTGATATCAGGATAGGTTTGGGAAAACTGAGCGATGACAGCAGGCATAGAGGAGGCTGCAAACTGCGACACCGCCAGTCTGACTTGGCCTTGCGCCAAGCTGGTCAAACTACTGGCTTCGTTTTCAAATAGATGCATCTCATTTAGTACCCGCCGCGCTTGTGGCAGCAGATGGCGACCTACAGCGGACAACGATAGCTGGCGGGTGGTGCGGTCAAACAACACGATACCGAGGCTGGATTCTAATTCTTTGATCAAACCACTCACGGCAGATTGGGTCAGATGCATCTGGTCACTGGCACGGGTAAAGCTGCCATTGTCAGCGACAGTGATAAAAGCGGTCAATTGGCGAATACTGATATTCATAAGTAAACCTGATAAATAAATCATAAAAAACAATTAGTCTTATAAATAAAGCTAATCTAATATAAATGCATCGTCAATAAGCGTTATTGATATAGACAAATTTTTACGCTGATTTAAGGTTTGATACGGATTGATAGTGACGATTTTTAGCACTAATTATTTTTAGCAGTAATTGATATTAAGGATGATGACCATGGCAGATTTATTTGAAAACCCAATGGGACTAAACGGATTTGATTTTGTAGAGTTTGCTTCACCTGAGCCACACGCTGTCGATGCATTGTTTAAGCAGCTAGGCTTTAGCCACATCGCCAACCACCGCTCAAAGGACGTGGCGCTTTATCGTCAAGGCGATATTAATCTCATCTTAAACCGTGAACCAAAAAGCCACGCCAGCTATTTTGTAGAAGAGCATGGCGCAGGGGCGTGTAGTATGGGATTTCGGGTGAAAGATGCCAAAAAAGCCTATGAGCGTGCCATTGAGATGGGCGCGCAGCCTGTCGAGGTGCCAACAGGCGTGATGGAGCTGCGCTTGCCTGCGATAAAAGGCATCGGTGGCTCTTTGATATATTTAATTGACCGCTACAAAGACGGTGAGTCTATCTATGATGTCGATTTTGAGTTTTTTGCTGACGTCGACAGACAGCCTACCGGTTATGGCTTTAAAGTCATCGATCATCTTACGCACAACGTCTACCGCGGCCGAATGGCGTATTGGGCAAACTTCTATGAGCGTATCTTTAATTTCCGCGAAATCCGTTATTTTGATATCAAAGGCGAGTACACAGGCCTTACCAGTAAAGCCATGACCGCCCCTGATGGCAAAATTCGCATCCCACTTAATGAAGAATCAAAGCAGGGCGGCGGGCAGATCGAAGAGTATTTGATGCACTTTAATGGCGAAGGCATTCAGCATATTGCCTTAGCCAGTGATGACTTGCTGGAGAGCATCGATTTGCTCAAAGCGGCGGGCATTCCGCTGATGACTGCGCCAAACGATGCTTATTACGACATGTTAAGTGAGCGTCTGCCGGGTCATGGTGAGGATGTCGCGGCACTGCAAACACGCGGTATCTTGCTAGATGGCACGACTGAGGGCAACGAGCCTCGCTTACTGCTACAGATTTTTTCCGAGACCATCTTAGGCAGTCCGGTGTTCTTTGAATTTATCCAGCGTAAAGGCGATTATGCAGAAGGCTTTGGTGAAGGTAATTTTAAGGCGTTGTTTGAATCTATCGAACGCGACCAAGTGCGCCGCGGCGCTGTCGGTCAACCAGAAACAGAAGCGCTATAGCAGCGGCGGGCAAGGCAAAAGGAGTTTGTCTTGTCCACTTGCTTCATTATACGTAGCAGTTGGCTTGCGTATTTTAGTCTTATCCGCATTGGCTGGTCTGACTGGCTGGCTTGTTTGACCGATTAGGTGACGTGATCGACGCGCCAGTTTGTATGGTCAACGGGTAGAGGACAAAGGGCTGATAGAAAAAACAATCGTCATACAAGGAGTACAGGCATGGATCGCCTCTCACATACCCCCTCTTATCAACGCGCTGTCAGCGGCAGTCACAAAAACGACCTCGGCAAAAAACAAGCCGCCGACAGCTCAATTACCGATAGCACTAATACTAATATCAATACCACTAATAGCAGCGCCCATCTAGCGGCTTCTCGTCTAGAAGCTTCCTATCTAGAAGCGCCGCAAAAGCAGCCATATGTCTCGCACCAGCCCGACAGTGATGGCCATATTGCCTATAGCGATGATGAGCACCTCATGTGGCAAACGCTGCTCGAGCGACAAGCCAAACAAATCCCCAATCGCGCCTGTTCAGCCTATCTAGACGGCCTAACAAAGCTGCAGCTACCCACCACCCAGATTCCGCAATTGGCTACTATCGATGATGTCTTGCAGGCGACCACAGGGTGGCAAACGGCTGCTGTGCCAGCATTGATTAGCTTTGGTAAGTTTTTTAAACTGCTCTCCCAGCGGCGTTTTCCTGTTGCGACTTTTATTCGCCGCATGAATGACATGGACTATATCGAAGAGCCGGATATCTTTCATGAAATCGTTGGCCATTGCCCGCTGCTGACTCATCCTGCATTTGCCGCTTTTAATGAAACCTATGGTAAATTAGGTCTCAACGCCAGCAAAGAAGAGCGGTGGTTTTTGGCGCGCCTCTATTGGTTTACCATCGAGTTTGGACTGGTAGGCCATACCCCAAAAGACCGCAAAATCTATGGTGGTGGTATCTTAAGCTCACCATCTGAGACATTATATGCGCTGAGCGACACGCCTGAGCATCGGGCGTTTGATTTGCTCGATGTGCTGCGCACCCCTTATCGTATCGACCATATCCAGCCTATTTATTATGTGATTGATGAGCTGGATACGCTGTTTGATATCGTCGACAGCGATATCATGGGCGTGGTCAAGCAAGCGATGTCACTGGGTTTGTTTGAGCCGACCTATGCCAGGGAAGCCAACTGCTGATTTACTTTATTTGCTTTAACACGGACGTATATCACGTAAAAACGTAATCATGACAATAAAAGGAGTTTATTATGACGACACTATCCCAAGCCAGCTGCGAAGCCTGCCGTATCGGTGCCCCGACAGTCAGTGAGACTGAAGCGCGCGAGTTATTAACGCAGATTCCTGATTGGTCACTTATCGAGGTCGATGGTATCCGGCAGTTGCAGCGCCAGTATAAGTTTAAAAACTTCGTCGCGGCCATGGCATTTGCCAACGAGCTTGCCGATATCGCCGAAGCAGAAGGCCATCATCCAGGCATATTGGTCGAGTGGGGAAAGGCCACGGTTACTTGGTGGTCACACAGTATTAAGGGGCTGCATCGCAATGATTTTGTCATGGCTGCCAAGACCGATAGCCTACTTGGTAAATAATCAGGGTAGCAATAATCAGAGCAACTGATTAAACTTGCCACACCAAAGCCAACCCTAACGCCAAATCCACTGGCAATCTAAGGATGTGTGATGCCACCAAAAATACTCACTCAAATCTCTTCTCAACTGGCATTTATGATCTCTGCCATCGTCATCGCTATCATGGGCGTCACCATGATCGGCTTTGGCTGGGTGCCTCATCTCTCGTTGATACTCGCTATCTGTGTCCTACTGGCCATCGGTTTGTTTCGAGGCCTCAGCTTCGATGATATGCAAGCGCAAATGGCCTCTGGCGTGATGCGCGGTATTGGCGCGATATATTTGTTCTTTTTTATTGGTCTAATGGTCGCCGCCTTGATGATGTCTGGTGCCATTCCGACGCTAATGTATTTTGGTTTTCAGCTTATATCGCCCGAGTATTACTATATTTCAGCGTTTGTACTGACCTCTATCATCGGCGTGGCCTTAGGCAGTAGCTTGACGACCGCGGCGACTCTTGGGGTGGCTTTTATCGGCATGAGCCATGCGTTTGATGCCAACGTCGCTATCGCTGCAGGTGCGGTGGTGTCGGGCGCGTTTTTTGGTGATAAGATGTCGCCGCTGTCCGATACTTGTACCATCGCTTCATCTGTGGTGGGGATTGATCTGTTTGCCCATATTCGCAATATGATGTATACCACCATCCCTGCATGGATACTGACCGTGATATTGTTTTGGTTTTTTTCGGGGCAGACGGTGAGCTCGGACTTAAGTCAAGTGACTGTGCTACAAAACCAGCTGATAGACAGTGGCTTGGTACAAAACTACGCGGTACTGCCTTTTGTCGTGTTGGTAGGGTTGGCAGTGTTTCGCGTCAACGCTATTTATACCATCATCTGTACTATTTTTGTCGCCCTTATCGTCACCTATTTTCATAGCTCACCCAGTATCGGGCAGTTGGGAGGCTATTTGTTTGCAGGCTATACGCCAGCTGAGTCGCTAGAGCTGGGCGAAGTGGCAGGGATGATATCGCGCGGTGGTGTACAAAGCATGTTTTTTACCCAAGCAATCGTGGTGCTGGCGCTCAGTCTGGGTGGCTTGCTGACGGCATTGGGTATTTTGCCAGCATTGCTATCAGGGATTAAAGGCAGCTTGACCACCGCAGGGCGCGCAATCTTTGCCGCGGCGATGTCTGCGCTTAGTATCAACGTGCTGATCGGTGAGCAGTATTTGAGCATCCTGCTATCAGGAACGGCGTTTCGCCCAACCTTTGAGCGCTTGAACTTGCATCCCAAAAATCTATCACGCACCATTGAGGATGCAGGTACGGTCATCAATCCATTGGTACCATGGAGTGTGTGCGGGGTGTTTATCAGTCAGGCGTTAGGCGTTCCTGTACTGGATTATTTGCCTTATGCGTTCTTCTGCTATTTGTCGCTGCTCTTGACATTGATATTCGGTTTTACCGGTATTACCATCAGCCGCGTAGATACTCCTAGCGCCAAGACGTCTGTATAGCTCTTCATAAAAAACATAAAAATGATGCCCCAATCGGTCTGCTTGCAGGCCGATTTTTTATGCGTGCTGTTTTGATCAGTAAGGTTTTATCAATTTATTCTTATCAACCTATTCTTATCAATCTGTTTTCACAGTCGGGCGGCGCTACCCATCGCTTAGCACCAAAGCAGATAATGGCTATGTTAATATATGTTATTGTATATTGATGAGTGGCGCTGGTCTGTGCTAACTTTTAAATAAATATTGGTGTGAGCGGCTTGCCCATAAAATAGCTTATAAAAAATCATCAATTCAATAAGCGGTAAGCACCGGCTTGAATAAATTATAACGACATAAAACATCAACGATAACGATAACGATAACGATAACGATAAATATAAAGGACAAAACGATGCTACTCGAAAAAATCAAGACACCTGGACTGGCTCATCTATCTTATTTGTTGGGGTCGGGTGGTCAAGCGGCGGTGATTGATCCGCGCCGTGACTGTACGATTTATGTAGAAAAAGCGCGTGCCGCTGGACTTGAGATTACGCATATATTTGAAACCCATCGGAATGAGGATTTGGTTTCAGGCGCGCCGATTTTGGCGAACATGACAGGGGCGACAGTGTTTCATGGTCCAAACCCAGAGCAGCCTATCGTCTATGCGCAGACAGTGCATGAGGGTGATTGTTTCGCGATTGGGCAGCTTGAGATTCGGGTGATCGAGACACCAGGCCATACTGATGATCACCTAGCGTATGCGGTGTTTGACAGCGCTTATCCAGACAAGGCGGTAGGAGTGTTTACCGGAGATGCTTTGTTTGTAGGGGATGTCGGTCGTACGGATTTTTATCCCAACCGCCGTAAAGAGGTGGCAGGACTGCTCTACGACTCACTACAAAAAATCTTAGCACTGGGCGATCAGGCGATTATTTATCCGGCTCATGGGGCGGGGTCGGTCTGCGGCTCAGGTATGGCAGAGCGTGAGTTTTCTAGCGTCGGGCATGAGCGGCTAAATAACCCGCGTTTACAAATTACAGAGCGCGACGCTTTTATTGATGCAAAAATCAATGAAAATCACTATCAGCCGCCGTATTTTAGACTGATGGAGCGCTTAAATATGCAAGGCGGTGACGCGCCGCCAGCTATCATGCGCCCGCGCAATTTGACATTGGCACAGTTTAAGGACTCTGATGCCGATCATATCATCGATATCCGCGAGACGATGGCGTACGCTTCTGGCCACTTTCCAGGTTCGATGAGTTTGCCAGTCAGCATGATTCCAGCCTTTGTCGGTTGGTTTGTCGGTGAGGGCGAGCGCATTGCGTTGGTGGCAGCAGATGAAGCGCAGTTAGCTACTGCCATGGCACATCTGGTGCGGGTGGCGCTTGATGATGTGGTGGGCGGCTATGTGGGTGTGGTCGCGGCGGCCAAGCAAGGCGAGCGTCTGCAGCGAATACCGATGATCGACACCCATGAGGTCAGAAAACGTCTGAATGGTAATGATACGGATATCGACCAAAAAAACTGGGTGCTCCTCGACGTTCGTGACGCTGACGAGCGCGCCGCCGATGCGATCAAAGACTCAGAGCACATCTATGTCGGCCATCTCAATGAGCGCTGGCAGGCGCTTGATAAGCATCGTCACTATACGTTGATGTGTGCTAGCGGCGCACGGGCCACAGTCGCTGCTGGCTGGCTGGCGAGCCAAGGCTTTGATAATCTCGACATCTATCTGGGCGGGATGGAAGCGTGGCGTCATGCCAAAGACACTGCTGAGTGATAAGGCATGTCATCAGGCCAGTTATAAAGCATTGGTGCTTTAGTCAGCCTCCACCAAAACACCAGCCTTTTTGATTAACGCTTAAAATGTCGCCTGCAAACTGACAGACATTTGACGCTCAGGCCCCATCCAGCAGTTATTGATATCGTAACAGGCACCGATATAGGTTTTATCAAACAAGTTATTGATGCTTGCGCCGACAGCCAGCATCGGACTGATTTGATAATTGCCACCGATATCGACCAAGGTCACGCTTGGTAGCTCATCCGAGTTTTGTTTATCAAGCTGCATGCCGTCTTCGTAGCGTACGCCTGCATTCAGTGTGAGCTTATCTGTGGCGTAGTAGTCGGCCCACAGCGTGGCTTTGTGCTTAGCCGTTTGCGCTGGGGTATTGCCGACCACATCAGGGTTGAATTCATCTTTTGTAATCTCAGCGTCGGTATAGCTATAGCTTGCCGCAACATCCACCCAGTCATTGAGCATATGACTGCCTGATATCTCAAAGCCTTTTGACTCAATCTCACCGGTCTGAGTTTGGCTTCTATAGTTGATTTCGTCTGCGACCACGACGTTTTTTTGCGTGATATCAAAGACAGCGAGCGTGCCTTTGGTCGCGCGATCTGAGGACAGATATTTGATACCCGCTTCTAGCTGGTCGGCGGTGGTGGGTTTAAACGCTTCATTGGTAATAAAGTTGCTACCAACGACAGGCTGAAACGACTGAGAATAGCTGGCATAAGGCGATAAACCATTATCCAAATCATAAATGGCCGCCAGACGACCGCTGGTTTTTGAGGCATCATTATCGATCGTTTGTGCATCGTACACCGCGCCTTGTGCGGCTTTGGTTTGCTCAGTGATACTCTCAAACTTATCGTGACGCAAGCCTGCGACCACGGTCAAATCTTGCCACTGCATCTCATCTTGTACATAGAGCCCAAGCTGGCTTTGCTCGATGTCTTCGTCTTGACGATAGGCATCTAGCGGCAGGGTATCGGTATCGATCTGGGAAAAATTGGGGTTTGATAAGTCAAGGTTTGGCGTACCCGCTGCGCCCGCATCATAGTAAGTCGCCCTACTGTCGGTTTCTTGATACTCAATACCGAACAACACATTGTGCGAGGTGTTGGCCGTGTCGAATTGATAAGCCAGCTGGTTGTCTGTGGTCCAGTTTTTCATGCGCTCATCAGTGGTATACGCCACGCGGTTTAAGATCTTATCGCTACCATCGATAAACCCGCCACTATTATACATATTGCGCTGCTCAGCTTCGGCATCGGTGTAGCGTAAGATGTGCTTAAAGGTGAGATTGTCATTGATATCCCAGTTTACCGTAATGCTTGGCATCAGTACTTCTTTACTAAAATGATTCCATTGATCCCCTGCATAGGCATCGCTGTCTAATTTGCCATGGCTGGCGTTGTAGACCGTACCGACAGCAGGTAGTGGGGTGGATGGCACCATCTCTGGATCATCTTGATAAAACAGATTGGCAAGCACAGAGACATCGTCAGTCGCCTGCCACTCAAGCGATGGATTAATCAGTAATCGCTCTTCTTCGGTGGTCTGCATTTGACCGTCTTTTTGCCGTTTTAATGCTACCAAGCGATAGTTGAGCGCATCGCTGACTGGCCCTGTCGTATCGACCGCTACCTCCTTTAAGTTTTGATTGCCAAGTCGCAGCTGCACTTCGGTTTCTTGCGTGCTCTTTGGGGTTTTGGCGATCTGGTTGACCATACCACCTGGTGCGGCATAACCGTAGAGCGAAGAGGCGGGACCTTTGACCACCTCTACCGCTTCGGTGGCATAAATATCTACCTGCGGCATGAGGTTCCACGCGCCATCATAGGGCAGTCTGAGGCCGTCATAAAAGTTTGAGTAGGTCTTAAAACCGCGGATATTATACTCATCAAAAATAGAGACTGTGCCGCGGCTCTCCGAGCTTACGCCTGGCTCATAACGCAAAGCAGCGTTGACACTATCTGCTTGGCGCTTTTGTAACAACTCCTGATCGATGCGGGTGTAGCTCATGGGCGCATCTTCAGGGTCTAAGGCGGTCTTGGTACCGGTGCTGCGATAGCCATCGGCATAGACAGTAATGGCCTCTAACGTGGTCGATGGGGCGGTCGAGGTCGAAGCAGTGGTTGTTTCGCTTGCGCTGATGACTTCCGCGCCTGTAGACGACTCAGCACTGCCTGAGTTGTCGATTGTCTTGGCCGCAATCGATTGCGCGGCTGCGATATGACTGATACCCATTAATAGGCCGATCTGTACGGCCAATGTCAGGTGTTTTTTTCGGATGGTTCGGATAGATAGAGGGGGTAAATGAGACCGCATCTGATGTCCTTTTGAGCTGAAATGGTTGTCTTTTGGGTACGAAGTTGTAACAATACTTATAACAATGATAATAATAACATTAATGATAATTGTTATCATTAAAAAATTGCATTCAAGAACTTCGTGTAGTCGAATCTAAATGGCTCGCTAAAGCGTTGGTTTTCTTGCGTGCTGTACCTGCGCTGCTCGATGCTGCGTAAAACAACACTTCATCTCGCCATATCGTTTTTATATCGGGTTGACTATAGAAGTAACGACCACTGCGAGTAGTGCGTATCGTGCCAAGCGCGCGTCATTTATTTGAGCATCGCAATGGCGTCGATGCTGGCGCGCTGCCGTTCTTCAGCGTTTAGCTCTATCAGTCGGCCAGCTTTCATCAGTAGCAATCGATCGGCATGCGCAAAATAGCTGTCGTCGTGACTGATGATAAATAAGGTTTTTCCCATGGCTTTGAGCTTAGGTATCAGTGTTTGATAAAACACACGGCGAAAGGCAGGGTCTTGGTCTGCGGCCCATTCATCGAGGAGGAGGATGTCTTTTTGTTCGGCGATAGTGATGAGCATGGCCAGTCGTTTTCGTTGGCCTTGTGACAGCTTATCGGTAGAGAGGGTGTCGTCAGTGATGCTCACTTTGTCTTGCAGGTTGAGCTGATGCAGCCACGTATCCGTCAGTACTCGATCAGGCGCTTGTCCTTTAGGGCCGATGAGCTGCGTAAACAGATGCTGATCGCTAAAAATCGCCGAAAACAGCTGGCGATAATCGGCGCTACTTTGTAAGTTGTTAGTTTGTAAGTCGCTACTTTGTGAATCGCTGTTTTGAGAATGAATGAGCTCTCCATCGACTGTTATGGTGCCCGTCGTCGGGGCAAAAATCCCCGTGATAATCTTGGCCAGCGTAGACTTGCCGCTACCATTTGCCCCTATCAAAAACACCACATCGCCACGTTGCAAAGTTAGTGTAACAGACTGTAAGATATCATCGGCATGCTCGCTGTCGACAGCTGTCACATTTTGGCTATCGGTGTTGTGTGGGTAGCGATAACAGATATCCTGAAAACAGATGGTTTGCCAGTTTGTCGCCGCGCTGTCTGTTTGAAAATCCGGCTGATAATCAGCAAGTGCCAACGCCTGTATTTTTTCTAAAGCCACTTGAGCAGTTTGTAGCGTGGGATAAGCGCCGACAGCATGTAGGAGCGGGGACTGCATAAATAAAATCGTCAAAGAAAACGTCGTGGCCACAGCCATGGAGACGCCCAAAGAGCTTGCGACAGCAAAGACGATACCAATCGCGGCAAACATCATGATATTGGACCAGTTCACTGCCGATAAATGAAAGGTATCAGACTTGGTCACGGTCTGTTCATAGGCTTTGGCGTGCCGCAAAAAGTCGTCGTTATACAGCCTTTGGGCGCGGTGTTGGTTGAGCGCCAGCTCTTTACGACCTTCTATGATGGACTGATAATCTTGGTATAAATCATCATTGATCTCGCGTAGCTCTGTCAGATGCGTATAGACGTGCTTAACCAAAATAGTACTGATGCAAATCGTCATCACAATCCAGCACATGACAATCAATAACAATGGCAGCGACAGCCAGCCCAGATACAGCCCGACACCTACCGATAAAATCACGCCTTGTACCAGCTCTGGCATGCGCACAAACGCGGTGGTGATAGACTGAATGTCAGAGGATAGGCTGGCAAGTAAGCGCGCGCTCCCTAGATTATCTATCTGCGGCACGGCGGTGTCGATGATTTGTTTGACCAGTTTTGTCCGTAGCTCATAGACAAACCGATGACCCAAGCGTGTGAGGGCATATTGTGCTAAAAACGTGGTCGTTAGCAATAGCAGCACCAATAGCGAAAACTGCCCCAAGCTCTGCCATGATAAAGCACTAAAGACAGACTGGCTGATAAAGGTGTGATTGATATACGCGATGATACCGACGCTGACGGCGGCATTGAGCAGGTTTAATAAAACAACTTTTAAAAACGGCAGGCGATAGTGCGCCCATACCATATGATACAAAGAAGCGGCAGCGCGAGGGGACATAAAGACTCAATAAATATACGTTTTTGAGGGTTTTAAAGAAGCTTGGCGTTCGCCCTATGATGCTTATAAGGCTGAACGCTGATAAAAAAACAAATACAGGCTATATAAATAGAAGCTATGACAAGTAGAAGCTATAAAAAATAGCTTTTTATGTCGATTCCTTGCTCTGCGACTGGGTGAAAAAACACAGCCTAAGAAGCCGGCTGAATGTCTAGTTTAAACTCCCATGAGGTCGCCGTCGTCGCCGTGCTATCAGGATAATTGATCTTATCCAAACGCACACGCGCATAGCTGTTGCCTCCAGCAGATCTGATAAGGGCGCCTTGAGCACTATCAAGTGGTTTGGCATTTAGCTGATGAGTCATGCCATTGTAGGTATACCAGCCAAAATCCAAATTCGGAAAACTGCCAGTATACGCAGGGTTGAGGTCCGAGCCTTTACTGTCAATCACCCAGCTTCTGGCGCTTAGCGGCTTGTCGTAGTCTGCTGTGCTGGTAAGGTCGGCTAAGGTCGCTGCACTACCATCGGTGATAAATTGACTGACAATAGGCTCGTCTTTTGCATCATAATATCCTGCTGGTGTGGCGGCAAGATAACCGCCAATCTTACCACTGCCCGAATCTCCACCATTTAAAATCACATCATTACGCTTAAAGCCGATCTGCCAAGTGCTGTCTTTGTCCGTGCTGCTTTGGCCTGTTTTTAGGTCAACATATACCCAATCATCATTGCTGGTGGCGTTGATGGTTTGGGTCTGTACCTGGTTTGGTAGCGCCGTATCAATCCAGCGAATGGTTGGGTAGCCAGATTTTCCAGCATCATTGTAGTAGTTGGTAATCTGCAGGGCATAGATTGGCTGCTGGACGCTGCTGTCTGTCATGTCGCTACTACTGTCTGTGGTGACCATATAGACGCGGTTGTTGGGATATAGCTGATGATTGCCTTGTAAGTTGTACTCAAACCAAGGCTTGGCAGTAAACACCCCGCCGCTGCGGTCTTCATTATAGTGCAGGCTGATGTCACGGCCTGTATCAGGGTCAAGGGTGGCATTGGTATAACGGCTCAGATCAGACCAGTCGATCAAGCCAAAAACCCCGCCCATGCCTGCGCCAGAGTCGCCACTATTGGACCAAAGCTTGACTGAGCGTGCTTGGTTTTCAAACTTAATATCCCATGTATCGCCGTCACATGAGCTTTCAGCTTTGGCATCGAAGTCATAACAAGTGGCACTATCAGGCGCTAGGTTGGTGACTTGCCATGTGGCGGTTTCGCTAAAGCTGGCACTGCTGGCAGGCGGTGTGCTGCCATCATTATCGCTATTTTCGTTATTGCCACTACTCGAGCCATCACTGCCGCCACCGCAGCCGGTCATGCTAAGGGCTAATAGGCTGCTGCTAAAAAGTAATGCCAATTTGGTCGGCTTGGTGCTCATTGCTAGGGTAGGTTTGGTCATGTCAGGCTCCTTGATGGTTATTGTTTTGGCTAAAGATAAAAACAGCGCTATAGACAGAGTTTTTTAAACAATTGCTTTACAAGAGTTGCTTTAAGATAAGTGCGGGCAAGGGCTTACCAGTGATATCTGGCACCCAGTAACCACTCACGATTGTCGATTGGGCGATAGTCACTGGCATCGGTGACATCGCGCTGTACATCAAAGATATTATTAATCGCCGCGTATACGCTCAGGTTTGCCGTCATGTCATAATTGAGCTTGCTATCGAGCGTCCACCAAGACGGCGAGTACGTCTGTGCGCTGGTGCTGACGAGCTGCTTGGATTCGTAGTTGAGGCGTGGGATCAGCTGTAACTTGTCATTGATTTGATAATCAAGTGCCAGCATGGCTTTGTGATTGGGCTTATAGGTCAGCTCGGTATCGGTGACATTGTTGTGGGTCTTGAGATACGCATAACTGGCTTGTAGTTTGGCGCGCTCGTCCACTTGCCAGTCGATACCGATATCGCCGCCATAGGTTTTGGCGCTATCGACGTTCATAAACTGATAGACAGCAATATTGCCATCAAAGGTCGCATTGTCCTCGTCGGTTTGGATAAGGTCGTCAACGTCATTATAAAAACCATTGACGGTGAGGTTGAGTGTATCGCTCAGCTGACCTTGATAGCCGATTTGGTAGCTGGTTGAGGTCTCCGGCTGCAAGTTTGGGTTGCCCATCACTTTATAGCCCAAATTGCTATGATCAAAGACGTAGTAGCGCTCTTTTAGATTGGGCACGCGATAACCACCGCCGATACTACCGCGCAAGATATGCTCGCGGCCGCTAGCGTCCATGAGATTATATTTGAGCGATACTTTTGGCGCCGTATGGCTACCAAAGTCTTCATCGTTCTGGTAGCGAATCCCGCTCAGCACCTCCCAATTATCACCGATTAGCCAATCGTCTTGTATATACAGCTCACCGACGTCACGACTGACCTCATTGCTGATCAGCTCGCTGACTTGGTTTTTCGTTTGGCTCAGCTTGTCTTGCTGAAGCTGCCCGCCGACCTGAATAAGATGAATGTGATCGCCGGATAGCACCAACTCAGGTAGGTCAAGCTGCGCTTGCGCTAGCGTGGTACTGATGTCGGTGTCACGGGCGCTGGTGATGGTCTGCTGGGTTTTGGTATTAGACTCGCTTTGATAGTCCTCATGCAGCGCTTGAGCGGACAGCCGATAGGTCTTGCTACGATCGTCTGCATGCGGCGTGATATCAGCACGCGCACCGACACTAAAGCGCTGCTTGCTGATGTGCTCGTCTCGCTGCTGCGCCAAATAGCGCGGCGCCACATAGTAATTAAAGCGGCTGACATCATCTTCTTTATAGTGACTGGCCTCTAGCCAATATTGAGTATTTTTGATCACGCGGCTATCGTCGCTACTATTGCTATCGTTTGACATGCCTTTGCCATCAGGGCGGTAGCTTAGGCGCGCGCTGATTTGTGACTGCTCGCTGGCGTCTTTTAGTCTGGGCCATGCTTTATGATCCAAGCTCAAGCCATCATTGTCTAGATACGAGCCTGATAGGCGCGCCTGAAAGCGTTGATCTTTATCTAAAGCGCCTTCTACGCTGGCTTCGACATAGCGTTTGTTGGCGTCTATTCCTTTACCTGAAGGGTTTTGCTCACCATTACTGGCGATCTCGGTGGTGATATGTCCTGTCGCTGCGCCGATAGGCTTGGTGATGATATTAATCACCCCGCCCATGGCCGCACTGCCAAACTGCGCTGACGCCGCTCCTTGTACCACTTCTATTTGCTCGATATCCATATTCATGTATTGATTTAAATTCACCGTCGATCCCGTACTGGCGGTAATCGGTAAGCCGTCGATGAGCACCAGTACCTGATCGCCGGTGAAGCCTTGCATGCTGACTTCATAGCCTGTCTTGCCATGAACTTCGCGTAAGTAAACATTGGGCAAGAGCGCCAGTGCTTCTTTTAAGGTATGGGCATGGTTGTCATCGAGCGTTTGGCGGCTAAGTACCTGCATGGCGACTGGCGCATCGCTTAAGGCACGCTCAGAGCGTGTGGCGGTCACCACGATAGGGTCGAGACGGACGCTCGGCAGGGCAGTATCATCGGTAAGCTCAGGAGTGTCGTCCACAAAATCTGCTGCTTGGACGCTGGCAGGGGCCAACGCAGATAATGCCAAGGCAATGCTAGTGACCAAAGCACGCTGCCGCCACTGTGGTAAATGAGTAGAGAAGCGGGTATCTGGTAAATAAGAGCGAAGTGGGGACATCGACATAAGTAAGACAACCTTTATAAAAAAAGCAAAAACAGAGAGGTTTGACGCTCTGCTTTATTAAAATTATTTATCAAAACAACAAAATAAGCGGCTATCAGCGATTTAATCCTTCAAGGTTTTGTTACTTAAAACCTCAATGCGAGTAACAAAGCTCAGACATCATATTTCAAACGATAATAATTATCAACATGTAAATGATAATTATTTCTATTTACAAACTAAAAAAATGTTGCCATAATCATTCCCGTTCAATACCACCTGAAAAAAACGATAAGCGCAAACATGGAGCGCTGCCATTTTGCTTGATTTAGTCAGATAGATTTGGCCAAAGGCGGTGATTATTATTCAGCCGTTTATCTCTTTGCGTATATAGCGAGATGATTGGCTTTTTATTATTTATTTTATGGAGACCCTCATGAGTCAACCGTTATCTTTAATCACAAAAAATACCGAGCTGTGGCAACAGTACCAAGCACTAAAAGAAAAAACGCCGATGCTGTTTCCGACAGAAGGGGCAGCGGCATTGGGGGTCAGTGAGTTTGAGCTGATGCTCGCATCGCCTTACAGTCAGTACATCGGGGATAAGTGCAAAACGGTATTACAGCAGTTTGCACGCTTTGGCAGTGTTGAGAGCATCGTCAGAAACGATCTGGCCGTACATGAAAAAACCGCGCCGTATCACAATTTAAAACTCGGCGAAAAGATGGGAATAGCGCTCAATGTTGGTGGTTTGGATTTACGATTCTTTATGTGGCAATGGCAGCATATGTTGGCAGTAACAGATACCAGTCGCGCGGATAAAACGTCTTATAGTATTCAGTTTTACAATGGCGAGGGCGCGGCGATTGACAAAGTGTATCTGCGCGAATTAAGCGATGAGAATATCGCCAGCTGGCAGGCGCTGATTGCGGCGCAGCAGCAGACGGTAAATACGGAGACGCTGACGTTAGAGATACAAGCGCCGCTAAGTGACTGGCGCTACAAGGCGCTGGATGAAGGCGCCCGCACGCAGCTCCAACAAGGTTGGCAGGCAATGACAGATGTGCATCAGTTTCATTCACTATTAAGAAGTCTCGATATCGACCGTGCCAGCAGCTACCGTCAAGCGCCAGAGCAGATGACGCAGCAGCTTAATATTAGCGCTGTCGAGGCGGTATTTACGCAGGCCCGTGATGCCAAATGCCCGATTATGATATTTGTCGGTAATAGCGGACTTGTGCAGATTCAGACGGGTACGGTGCAGACGCTTAAGCGCCTGGGAGACTGGTTTAATGTTTTAGACAAAGACCATAACGACTTTACCCTGCATCTCAAAGACAAAGCTTTGGCGCAAGTGTGGTGCGTCAAGCGTCCAACCAAAGATGGCATTGTGACTTGTATTGAAGGCTTTGACAATAAGGGGTCGAGTGTCTTTAGCGTGTTTGGTCAACGACTCGAAGGCACGCCTGAGCTGGCTGAGTGGCAGCAAATAGTTGCTAATATTGTCGACGAACATGCCTACGCAGAAGCGTTAGCGCCAGCAGTCATGGTTGAAGTAGAGAGCGCATAAACCAGCCATAAAAATCAATTTTGGTTAATTATTTAACATTAATGACTTATATAGTTAATTCACTCTAAAAATGACATCGCGCTACTGAGGTGCTTTCTGTTCAAAATATAGGTTGCGCCGCCTTTGTGATAGCAGCATGCAAGTAAAATTTATAACAGTAGCGTGCTTAAATTTATAATCATTTTGTTTTGAATTGGCTATAGGGTCATTTTTTATGTCAGTAAATTAGGAATACGTATGTCTTCTGCCTTATCAAAAATAACACTCACTCAGTCAGTTATCAATAAAAAACGTACCCGTGGTGCTATCAGTACGGCTGCCATCCTTGGTGCATTGGCCGTGCCGTCGCTTTCTGCTCAAGCTTATGAGCGTATCGTCGCCATGAGTCCCGATGTCGCCGATGTGGTCGTGGCGCTAGGAGCGACCGATAAGCTGGTGGGCAAAGATGCGACCAATAAAAATCTGGCGCTAAAGAGCGTGCCCGCTGTGGGCATGCACCGTAATATCACCGCCGAGTCAGTGCTGGCGGTCAAGCCTGATTTGGTGCTCGGCAGCTATATGGTGCAGCCGGCGAGTATCTATCAGCGCCTAAATGGACTTAAGGTTAAGGCCGTCAATGTCGCACCCAAAGAAGAAGTCAGCACCTTTGCCAGCAGTATCAAATCCATCGGTAATTATGTCGATAAAAAATTTGCAGGGTCGCAGCTAGCCAAGCGTTGGCAGGCAGGGATGAGTCCTATGGCAAAAACCGGTAAGCGCTATCTACTGAGTTACGATGGCCGTATTGTCGCTGGCAAGGGCACGGTAGGCGATGAGCTGATTCGCCGCGCGGGCGGGATAAATGCCGCTAGCGTATCGGGGCTAAAACCTTTGTCGCGAGAAGGCTGGCTGGCCGCCAAGCCTGATGTGATTATCATTGCCGAGCATAATGAGGCGGTCGTTGGCGGTGTCAGTAAGTTTAGTAAGCGTCCTGAGGTTGCTACCAGTACAGCAGGTAAAAATGGTGGCGTCCATTTTTGGCCAGCCGATGATTTTTTGCGTTATGGCTTACAGTCGCCTGAAGTGCTAAAAAAGCTAAATGCGCTCGCAAAATAGCCTAAGCAAATAGTCTAAGTTAAACAAATCTTCCCACTGAGTTTTTATCCACATAAAACGATACTTTTCATGGCAAATACACTGACTGCACCGATCCCTACATTATCAAACAAATACAAGCACAGCCTTTATTATCTGGTGGCGGCGGCCATATCATTGCTACTGATTTGGCTGGCCCTTGGTATTGGTTTTGGCGACTGGTCCAGCCCCAACCATCTGGATGACACCATCTGGCAACTGCGCTATCCGCGCGTGGTGACGGCATTGTTGGTCGGTATGGCGTTGTCTGTCAGCGGGGCGGCGCTGCAAGCGTTGTTTGAAAACCCATTAGCCGATCCGAGCCTAATCGGTACATCAGGTGGGGCGGCGCTCGGGGTGGTGCTGGTATTGGCATTGGGTTTTGGCAGCGTTGGCATACCGCTTGCCGCTTTTAGCGGAAGCGTATTGGTGTGTTTGTTTATTCTCGCTTGTCATCGATTTTTGGGCGGCGGTCAGATGGGTCTGCTGATATTGGGGTTTGTGATCAGTGCGTTTTGTGCTGCCGTGGTCAGTCTGATTTTATTTATGTCTGATGACATGGTGCTGCGCTCGGCGACCAATTGGCTGTCGGGCAGTATGGCGGAGGCGGGGTTTGCGCCGCTGCGCTATGCGATCGTTTCTATGATCTTGGGGCTGGCTATCTTATTGCCATTAGGGCGGCAGTTAGATGGGTTGATGCTAGGGGAGGCTGCTGCTAAATCCTTGGGTATCAAGGTGGGAGTAGTGCGCTGTCTGGTGGTGATTGCCTCGGCATTATTGACAGGGGCGGCGGTATCCTTAGCCGGCGTCATCGGCTTTATTGGCATGATGGTGCCAAACCTGCTGGCTATTTTGTTTGGCGGCGGGCGTATGCGGCTGATGATTTGGTCGGGCTGGCTTGGGGCGCTATTATTACTACTCATTGATGGCACAGCGCGGCATGTCGCTTATCCAGTGGATGTGCCTGTTGGCATCGTTTTAGCGCTACTCGGTGGCCCCTTCTTTATTTGGCTGTTTGTGCGCAGTAGCCGCCGTTAATTGATAGGAGTAACTATGCTTGATTCATTTTTTCAAAGTAGACGCAGCGCTGCGGCAGCAAAACCCGTGCGGCCAGTACGGTCAATGCAAACAGGGCAAACAGAGCAAACAGAGCGACCGAGTCAAAATAATAATACAAGTCATGAGAAAGCAAGCGAGCTGTTGTCGATGCAAGATATTCATATCTCGCATGGTGATAAAGTGCTGTTAAAAATAGACAAGCTAACCGTGCCAAGCCAAAAGCTCGTCGCCTTTATCGGGCCCAATGGCGCGGGTAAAAGCACATTATTGCATACAGTATTGGGTCAGCATACTGGGATGGCGTTAAAAACACAGGGGTATATCACAGCTCAAGGCCAGCCTATCGATGAGATGATGCGTGATGGTCATATCGCTTGGGTTGGGCAACATGAGCGTTTTGAGCTGCCGCTTACGGTGCTTGATTATGCGCTATTGGGCGTCTCGCCAAACCTTGCTTGGTATCAGCGGCCAAATCGCCACCATGTCGAACGCGCGCAAACCTTGCTGCAAGATTTTGAGCTATCAAATCTAACCGATGCCCGTGTGCAAACCTTATCAGGCGGGGAGAAGCAGCGCTTGGCTATCGTGCGGGCACTGATGCAAGACACTAAAATCATGATGTTTGATGAGCCGACCAACCATCTTGACATTCGCCATCAGCGTTTTTTATTGCATTATTTACACACTCTGGTACATGAGCGGCGCAAAAGTATCTTGGTAGTGCTGCATGATTTGACTCATGCCCATCGCTATACCGATGAGGTGGTACTACTAAACGGTGGGCGAGTTATTGCCCAAGGTTCGCCTACTGAGGTAATGACCCGTCAACGACTCAGCGCTGCCTATGATGTCGATATCAAGGCGCATCAGACCGAAGATGGTGTGGTGTTTGTATAACCATATACAGTCAATCTACTTTAAAACAGCTACAGCGCGACTGGTGTTTGTTTTTCTTGTGTGCTGTGCCTACACCGCTCGATGCTGCGTCAAACAAATACCAGCAGCACGTGGCATATAGTCTCTTGCCTGCCAATTTTATTTAGGATCGAGTATATAAAAAATATCAGAGCACATTTTATGTTCAATCGAATAGTCACATTGAAATAAAAAGCTAATATTGCCCTAATAGCTGATTAGGGTGTGTCTTCAATTTACTAGATATAGTCAGTTCAAATTAAAATTGTTATAAATCTAAATGCGCTACTGGTATAAATTTTACTTGCGTGCTGTTATCACAGAGGCTGCGCAAAATTCATCCCAGCAGCGCTATGTCATTTTTAGAATGAATTGACTATAGTTATCTAAACGGGCTAAAAATGACCAAATTTTGCCAACCATCGTCAAATATCTGGTCAATATCCCAATATTAACGGCGCTACTTTCCTTGTTTGACCGGCAATGTATCTCATTCTTATCACCATTTTTACAATAAAGACACGCCTTAGTGTTTTAATATGATTCCCACCGTTTTTTTGCTTATTAGCAACCTATCTTATAAAAGCTTTCATGGCTAAAGTAGAAAACTAATTTCGATGCTTGCCAGTGAAAAATATAAAAAGTAGACATCTAGATCCTGTCTAAAACTATGAAATAGTCAAAAAAAACCAACATTTATAAGTATTTTGGTGTATACCTGTCAGGTGACAGTAGTCTGGGTAAGAAGTGTTACAAACAGTAAAATACTAAAATATGTCTGATGAGTGGTCGTAAATATAGCATCAACGGAGATATTTGTTAAATTATGATGTTATTAAGTATAAATATAGAATAAAAACCATCGCACAATGAGCGTAGTCGGTGAAAAAATAATTATTACCGAATAAAGTATACAAAAGATTGTAAATTTTATTGAAATATTGTCAGGTATATGTATACTTAGGGTCACATTTCAGTAATACAAAATTACATTACAAACGCCCGTTATTAGTGTCGAATCGATATCGAGGCGTAAACGTAACGTTTATTGCTGTCGTACAAAATGCCAATTATTGTTTTAGCGATGTTTTATCTATGATACCGATATCTTTTGTTCAATACCGAAACATTTGTTGGTTATGCATTGGCTTGACCACCTCAGTGTTGTTAGCAGGGTGTACTTCTAGTATGAAAAAAGATACGTCATACGCACCTTCTGCTGCTAGAAGTGTGTTGACATCACCTTCTTTAGCGTATTTAACCAACGAAAAAAATAGTGAAAAAGTGACAGCCGCCCAATGGCAGTTTATGGCTAAAAAGTATTACCAATCAAAAAGTTATGCTAGGGCGTTAAGAGCTGCCAATCAAGCACTTGGTAAAAACAATCAACTGGTAACTGCCCGAGAAATAGCGATGATGTCTGCGTTAAAACTCTCAAAAAACAACGTGAGTGTTTATCATAATAATGAAGTGATGGCTGAGCCCGAAAAAGCGAAAATAAAAGAAACGTTGGATGATGTGATCACGTTGGTCAATACAGAAAACAAGCTGTAGAGACACTACAGTCTTGGCGTGTAGGCTGAAGAGCATGCGCTCTTTTAAAGCTCGTCTTTAGTTTGAAGAAGCGCTTTAGTAGTAATTCTTTTTTATACTCAACAATTAAGTAGTAGGGTGATGAAACACAGTATCAATATAAGGGCTGCAAAAGCCATCATAACAGGCCTTATCATAATGGGGGCAGGCTTTAGCGTTGCTCATGGCGACGATACATTATCAACGTCTAGTATCATGAAACAGTATGAGGCTATCAAGTCATCAGAGAAGCGGCAGTCCTCTCAGCTATATACGCTCGTTGAGGCGCTAAATCAAACCGTTACTGCTAATCCTAAAGATCGCTTTACTTGGGAAGCCTTGGCAAAAATATATTATGACAATGGTTATTACACTTATGCGCTTTACTCGGTAAGCGAAGCTACGAAGTTAGGGGAAAGTACCGCTTATCTTCAAAAGACACTACTAGATAGCAGCGTGCAAGTGGTTGGTAGTCAATTAGAAGCAGGTTATCTAAATGGTAGCAGTGATAAGTTTATCAATGAATACAAAATGACGTTAAGCCAAATATATGGCAACGTTCATGGATTTAACTATGACGAGTCGCTACCCACACCTGTTGTACGTACTAAGAAGTTGACAAATACCAAGCCCGCCCGTGCAAGATCTGCCCATAAAAAAGAGCGTACTAGGAAAAAAAAGTCAGCGCCTCGCCGCACAACCAAAACATTGATACCGAAACAAAAAGTACCGACCAAACGCACCCCAGTTAAACCCAGCTCTTCAGCACCAACCGATCCATTTGGTATTTTACGTTGATTCGTTTCGTATTTATGGTAATAGGGCTAATTACTAGATTTATTCGCATCAATAACCATCAGAGACTATCAGTAATTGTTAGATAAAAATCCAAACAGCTTAGGTAACGCATATGGCAAATAACGACAGTGTTCAAAAGAAACTGGGTAAAGTACGGGCACCCCGTGTACATCTTACTTATGATGTGGAAGTAGGAGACGCTATTGAGACAAAGGAGATTCCTTTTGTCGTTGGTGTTTTAGGAGAGTTTTCTGGGGATTCAACGCTTGAGCAGCCTCGACTCAAAGATAAGAAGTTCGTTGAAATTGACTTGGATACTTTTGACGAAGTAATGTCAGGGTTAGCGCCCCGCGCAACGTTTAGAGTCAAAAACGAGCTTAGCGAAAAAGGCGGGGAGTTTGCCGTTGACTTAGCGTTCGATGCTATCGATGACTTTCGCCCTGAATCAGTTGCCAATCAGATTGAACCTTTGAAGCAATTGGTCGCTGCCCGTGATCGATTGGCTGATCTGCGCAATAAGATATCTGCAAATGAAAAACTTGAAGATTTATTAGATGAAGTTCTAAAAAATACCGAACAAGTCAAAAACATGGCAGGCAATAATATATCTGATGATGGGAAGTAAGTATGAGCGCTCAATTAATAGCAAACCCTACGGTAACAGATGAGTATGATTTACTCGAAGATATAGTTAATAAAAGTAATATTGCAAAGTCTGATGATGAAAAAATGCGGGCAAAGTCACAAATTGCTGAGTTAGCTAACGAGGTGATGCAAGGCACGGTGACATTGTCAGATAATCTGGCAGCTTCTATTGATAGTCGTATTGCTCAGATCGATGCGCTGATTTCAAAGCAGCTAACCACCGTTATGCATGCCCCAGAGTTTCAAAAGCTGGAATCAAGTTGGCGCGGCTTACATTACTTATGTAGCCAAACACCCTCTGAGTCTATGTTAAAGATTCGTATGCTCAACACGACCAAACGTGAGCTGACCAAGGATTTTCAGTCTTCTATAGATTTTGATCAAAGTACATTATTTAAGAAAATCTATGAAGAAGAGTTTGGTAGCTTTGGTGGTGAGCCTTATGCTGCCTTGGTTGGCGATTTTGAGTTTACTCGTCAAAATGCTGATATGTACTTATTAGAACAAATCTCACATGTGGCAGCCTCAGCACATGCACCCTTTGTGTCTGCTGCATCGGCCGAAATGTTTGGGTTGGATTCATTTACTGATATTGGTCGACCAAGAGACTTATCTAAAATATTTGAAACAGCAGAGTATATTCGATGGCGTGCTTTTAGGCAGTCTGATGATGCTCGCTATGTCGCATTGACAGTGCCTAGTTTCTTAGGCCGCCTGCCTTACAACCCTAAGGATGGCACAGTGGTTGATGGATTTAACTTTGTTGAAGGCGTTTCAGGATCCAATCATGATGATTACTTATGGGTAAATGCCGCCTATGCTTTTGCATCACGCTTGACCTCAGCATTTTCTGATTACCGCTGGTGTGCAGCGATACGCGGCGTAGAAGGGGGTGGCTTGGTTGAAGGCTTGCCTGTTCATACCTTTAAAACAGATGAAGGTGATTTGGCGCTTAAATGTCCAACCGAGATATCTATTACAGATCGACGTGAAAAAGAGTTAAGCGACTTGGGTTTTATTCCGTTAGTCCATTGCAAAAACACCAACTATGCGGCTTTTTTTGGCGCTCAATCTGTGCAAAAGGCCAAAACCTATCAGAATGATGATGCCAATGCGAATGCTATGTTGTCTACGCAGCTGCAATATATTATGGCAACCTCTCGTATTGCTCACTACCTAAAAGCGATGATGCGCGATAAAGTCGGCAGTTTTTTAGCACCAGGTAACGTGGAATCTTTTTTGAATGATTGGATCTCGCGTTATGTCTTACTCGATGATGGCGCCTCACAAGAAGCAAAAGCGCAGTATCCGCTACGTGAGGCATCAGTACAAGTTGTGGAAGTGCCAGGAAAGCCTGGAGTCTACAAATCTGTGGTTTTTTTAAGACCACACTTTCAGCTCGATGAGTTGTCAGTTTCTTTGCGTCTGGTCACACAACTGCCGCAAACCAGCAACAGCTGATCGTGTCAAACCAGTAGTAAATAAGAACCACTAAAACACATTAATTGTTATTAAAGGGTATGCAATATGAAGGATATTTACATTCAGTTCCGTGGTAAATATAAGATTGATGGCGAGTCTCGTGATAGTGAGCATAAAGGTTGGCTTGAGGTAAATGCTTGGGATCATTTAATTCGCCAACCAAAATCAGCGACAGCGAGTAGTGTCGGTGGTCATACCTCTGAGCGCTGCGAACATGCAGATATGTCATTTGTCAAAGACCTAGACTCAACAAGTCCAAAGCTCTGGGAAGCGTGTTCTGCTGGTTATACATTTGACGAGATCCAAATTGATTTTTATCGTGCAAATGGCGATAAGCGCGTTAAATACCTTGAAATTAAATTAAAGCATGCGCTCATTTCAAGTGTTGAGCCAATGGTGCGTGCAGAAGGCGTACCAACAGAGAAGGTAGGTATCAAATACGCGGCAGTTGAGTGGACTTATACTCAGCAAGATATCGATGGTACGGCAAAAGGTGCGGTGACTAAGAAATGGTCACTTGCCAACAACACTGCGACTTATACGGCCTAACATAGATAAATCGATAGCATCCATATTAGGGCGTGTTCAACACGCCCTAATTGCTCATAAAAAGAAAGGTCATTTTTGAGCCTTTCTTTTTTGTCATAAGAGCACATGGATGAAAAGTGAGAAGTATGAGTTATAGCGATACGAAAAGTGGGTTTCGTCTTAATCTGTTTGAGCAGCTGTTTGATGATCAGCCGCGCTATCATGAGCAGCAAATGGTAGTGCGCCGTCTGAATATTAATGAGCTTAAGGCTTCTGTTGCAAAAGACTTGGAGGCGCTGCTTAACACGCGCTGTGTGATGTCAGATCGTCTACAAGAGTATCCAACTGTCAGTGCCTCTGTGCTTAACTTTGGCATTTTAGACTTTGTCGGTTTGAGTAGTGCCAACCCAGCAGACTGTGACTATATCTGCTGCCAGATTGCAAAAACTATAGAACAGCAAGATCTTCGACTTAGAAATGTTCGAGTATCACTAGATATTGGCGCAGTTGACGTCAACCAGCTTTGTTTTTCTATTGAAGCATTACTTAAGGTTTATCCTGCTCGTGAGTTGGTCAGCTTTGATGCGTTTTTTGAACCCAGCTTTCAGCGTTATTATGTTAAGTGAATACGGCAAGCTCAGTCATATATGCAGATGTTAGAGCCATGGTTATCGATATATTGAGGCGTTATGGATAGTTTACTTCCTTACTTTGAGCATGAGTTGACACTTTTTAATAAGCAATCTAAAGAATTTGCAAAAAAGTATCCTAAAATTGCCAATCGCTTGTTGATGGCACATGATACGGTGGACGATCCTCATATCGAACGCCTGATTCAAGCTTTTTCACTCATCAGCGCACGCATCAATAAAAAATTAGATGACTCTTATGCTGATTTTACAGAGTCGCTTTTATCAGTATTGTATCCTGATTATATCAAGCCATTTCCATCGGTCTCTATTGCTCAGTTTAATTTAGGTGTACACGCACATAATTTAAGCGAACCTATTACTGTGGACAAACACCACAAGTTTTTTACTCAAAAAATAAATGGTACTGCGTGCCAGTTCCAATCTACCCAAGCGGTGACATTGCTTCCCCTTATCGTCAGTGATGTTCGGTTTGAAACACATCAAGAAGTCAGCGACCCTCAGCATGGGTTGCTAAATGGTTGTATCAGCATTCAGTTTAAAGGGCTAAATGCAGGATTTGACTACCAGCAGCTACTACATCTTGGTGTTGATTTATATATAGATCAAGATGCTAGCCAAGGCACGAGCCTTTGGGACTTACTATGGTGTGATGTTAAGCAGACTCACATCATTACTCATAAAAAATATGTTATTGCTGGCAGTCCGTTCAAACCTTTGGGGTTTGAGCCTGAGCAGCAATTACTGCCCAACCATCGCGCTCCCAACTCATCAGCCGCGCTTTTAAAAGAGTATTTTTATTTTCCAGAGAAGTTTAACTTTTTACAACTAGACCTAAGTGATCACAGCTCACAGTTCACTATAGATAGTAGTGGGTTTGAGTTGCGCTGTTATTTTAAATTCGATAAAAAAAACACCATACGTCTTAAAAATTTACAGCAGCTCGACAGCAGCAGTCTTAAGTTGTTTTGTACGCCTGTAGTTAACTTGTTTAAAACCGCTGCTAAGCCTATTTTGGTCACACAGCAGTCGATGTATTATGATTTGGTTCCAGATGCACGTGCACTCTTTCAACACGAAGTTTATGATGTTGAGAAGGTAATTGAGTCAAAGCAGATTAATAACCGACAAGTCCAGCAGGTTTATCATCCTTTTTACGCGCTTACGCACTATGAACAAAAAAACGATGGTCGTTATTATCATGTCAAACGTGACAAAGATATGGCGGACTTTCAGCAAGGGTTTGAGTATCAAATCTTATTCACAGATAAGTCGTCTGTAGCGACAACAGGGTCAGTTAGTATGAGTGCGGTTTTGACCTGCACTAATAGAGACTTACCCTCTCAAATTGTATTTGGTCAGAGCCGCGGAGATCTGTTTTGCGATAGCATGACAGGCTTTAGTAGCGTGTCCTTACTCAAACAGCCATCGCGAACCGCACGGTTTGAGTACACTGGCGATGAGCGCTGGCGGCTGATTTCGATGCTGAGTCTCAACTTTTTATCGCTCGCGTCAAAAGATGCTAAGCTCATTAAAGAGTATTTATCGCTTTATGATATTACTCAGTCAGCTTCTAATGCGCTACTAATAGACGGTATCGTATCAGTTGAGACACGAATTGAAGCACGAAGAATTCAGCGCACTCCGCAGCCAGGATTTGTTCGTGGCACCATTATTGATATTTGTATCAATCGCAGTCATTTTTCTGGAGTAAGTATTCGTCAGTTTGCACAGTTATTGTCTTATGTGCTTGGGTATCATGCCAGCTTAAATAGCTTTGTAGAAGTAATCATATTAGATGCCGTGACCAAAGAGGAGGTTTGTCGATGCCAGCCAAGAAGTGGTCTGACACCTCTTATATAGATATAGCGCCACTGTTTGATGAGCCGCAGCGATTTGATTTGCTGCAAGCGGTCAGATTGCTGCACCGTCAAGCTCAAATTGGAAATGTGCCGATTGAGATACGCTTTCGTTCCTCATTATCCTTGGCCTATCCGCTTGCTGAGATTGAGTCGATGACATTAGTATCTCAAGAGTCGATGGATAACTGTGTTAGACAGGTCGAGATCTATCCTGCGCACATTGGCTTGACAGGCCCTATGTCTGCGCTGCCAGCTTTTTATACTAATCAGCTTGCGATGCGTGTGCGTCATATCAAAGACGGTGCTGCGCCTGAGTTTTTAGATTTATTTAACCATAGATTGACCAGTTTGTACGTAAAAGCCAGCTGGTTTTATAACCTGCCTATACAGTATGAGCTAGATGACAATCAAGACAAGTATTTACTAAGTTTACGGGCTCTAGCACGCCAGCCTACTAGACTCACCAGTATCGACAGTTTGATCGCCTATGCAGGTAGGATTTCGCCTGGTCGGTTGAGCGCTGATCAGCTGGCACATGTGCTGTCTCACTTTTTGAAAATCAAGGTCAGTGTTGAGCAATTCATACCTGAGTGGTTTGATCTACCTGCTACAGAGCAGACAGCTCTCGGCACGCAGCATGTGCAGCTAGGGGTCTCAGCGTTTTGCGGAGCGAGGGTAATTCAGTTTGATAGTAAAATCAAAATTATCTTTCATCAATTAGATGCCGAGCGTTATATTCGTCTGCTGCCGCAGGGCGATATTCATCAAGTTATTACAGAGTTTATACGCAAATGGTGTGGGGTGTGTTTGGCGATTGATGTGCAGCTTGAGCTTGACAAAAAGGAAGTAAAGCCGTTGTCACTATCAGAAAGTGAGTTTGGCGGATTGGGCCGTGGAGGATTTTTGGTATCTCAGCCTGCCTATACAGACTTTAAAGACACTTATTATGCATTACCTGTTCAATAAAAAAGGAAGAGTTTTATGAGTCAATTAAAAGCAGTAATCACAAGGTTGACGCCCAGCTGCCGCAAATGCTTACAACAAGCGGCCCGCTTATGTATCGAACAGGGTAATCGTGATGTAGATGTGCTGCATTTTTTATATGAGCTAAGTCGTTCGCCTTATAATGATTTTAGCCAAATTCTAAAAACCAATAAAATTGACTCTACTTTTTTAAAAGAAGCGTTATTAAATAAGATAGAAGAATTGCCATCTGCTATGGGTGTGACCCCTGTGTTTAGTGTACAGCTCATCACCCTGCTAGAGGACGCTTGGATGCTTGCTAGCAGTCAATATACTGATAAACATGAGCATACTAAGCCTCAAATCGAGATTCGCTCAGGGCATATTTTGCTAGTGTTGCTGGGTTATGATAGTTATCAGGCGCTATTACATGCTTTGCCTGATTCATTATGTTTGATCGATCGTCACGTTTTAAAAAACGACTATGAAAAACAATGCGCTGGCAGTACAGAAAGCAGTGAGGTGGCGAGTTATGCTCATGTAGAGGGCGCTCATCCCTCTCAGTCGCTGGATAATACTCAAGAGCGCTTTGGGGTGGATGATGATAGGGTGTCTACTGAAACGACCACCCCTGCACTGGATAAGTATACCCATGATTTGACAGCGAAAGCCTGTGCTGACGAGATCGATCCTGTCATTGGACGTGAGTTTGAGATACATCAATTAATTGATATATTGATTCGGCGACGCCAAAACAATCCTATTTTGACGGGTGAAGCAGGCGTTGGTAAAACTGCTGTGGTAGAAGGGTTGGCACAAAAGATAGTCTTAGAGCAAGTGCCCGACCAACTAAAAAATATCGTAATCCGCACCCTTGATTTAGGGCTGCTGCAAGCCGGTGCAAGTGTTAAAGGAGAGTTTGAAAACCGCTTAAAACAAGTCATTGAAGAAGTGCAGTCATCGACGCAGCCTATCATATTGTTTATTGATGAAGCGCATACCTTAATTGGTGCTGGCGGGCAGGCTGGTCAAAATGACGCGGCTAATTTACTAAAGCCAGCATTGGCAAGAGGTGAGCTTAGAACCATCGCCGCAACGACGTGGTCTGAGTACAAAAAATACTTTGAAAAAGACGCCGCCTTATCTCGCCGCTTTCAAGTCGTCAAAGTCGATGAGCCTGACATCGAAACGGCGATTGCTATGATTCGCGGGTTACGTCAAAAGATGCAAGCACACTTTGCTGTCTCCATTGATGATGACGCTTTGCAGGCCGCCGTTGAGCTGTCAGCGCGTTATCTGAGTGATCGACAACTGCCTGATAAAGCGGTGAGTTTGTTAGATACCGCTGCTGCTCGAGTGAGCTTGTCTAAAACTGCCTTACCCAACCAACTCGATCAGTTGCATGCTACCGAGCAGCAGATACAGCAGCACATCAGTAGCCTCAACCAACAGCTTGAACGTATCGGTTTGATGGAAGACAAACACAAGGTTAGTCAAAAAATTGCAGTATTAGACGAACAGCGTCAGCTAAACCAGCAGAAAATCCATGAGATGACAGCGTGCTGGCAAGAGCAGTTGGCGCTGAACGCGCAGCTAGATCAACTTGGGCGAGTATTAAATGACAGTATAGACGATGACGGTCAGCCGTTGAGTGCTCAGGCACGGCTGGACACGCAGTCGGATTATCAAGAAGTCGCCCAAGCATTAGAGCGTGCTCAAAAAAAGTATCGATTAGTGCACCCAACTCTGGATCGTCAGGTTATCAAGCAGATTGTCTCTGATTGGACAGGAATACCCCTCAATGACATGGCAGGTGACGAAAAACACCGTCTTTTGAATTTGCAAAACACGCTACAAGCACGGCTGATCGGCCAAGACCATGCTATTGACGCTATCGCTAAGCGCATCCATACAGCCAAAGCACGCCTTGATGATCCCAATCGTCCTCAAGGTATATTTATGCTGGTAGGGCCAAGCGGGGTGGGTAAGACAGAAACAGCGCTGGCATTGTCCGATGTGCTCTACGGCGGCGCACGTAACTTAATCACCATCAACTTATCAGAATATCAAGAAGCACATAGTGTGGCTTCCTTAAAAGGTTCGCCGCCGGGCTATGTAGGGTATGGTGAGGGCGGAGTGCTGACAGAAGCGGTCAGACGTCGTCCTTATAGTGTGCTATTACTTGACGAGGTCGAAAAAGCCCATCCCGACGTTTTAGATTTGTTTTATCAGGTGTTTGACAAAGGGGTCATGGAAGATAGCGAAGGGCGTTTAATCGACTTTAAAAACACGCTTATTATGCTGACTAGCAATGTCGGCTCCTCTACTATTATGCAGCAATGTATCAATACTGATCCTACCGTTACTGACTTTTGCTTACCTGGCAGTGATCATCTAAAACAAGCGATTAATCCGCAGTTGTATAAGGCCTTTAAGCCCGCGTTTTTGGGTCGACTGACAGTGATTCCATATTATCCATTGACAGATGATGCACTTGCGGAAATTATTCGCCTTAAGCTAGACAAAGTCACGAGTCGTATTCGTGCTCATTATGATGTGCCGTGTATCGTCGATTCGGAGGTTATTGAGCTGATATTGTCACGTTGTCATGAAGTGGACTCAGGGGCACGTAATGCCGATGCGATTATTAGCCAAACGTTACTGCCAAAGATTGCCACTCAACTGCTCGCTCATGATGAAACAAAAAGGATGCTCAATCAAATTACCGTCTTTGTTAATGATGAGGATCACATCGATTGCCGTTTAGTTAGTGACTCTATTGTAGCACTCAGTCAAATGGCGCAAGAAAGTCAGAATCAGGAAGCATCATGATGAATGATACGAATATGACGCCCATAAGTACACTTATCGCGCCTATTATGGACTCCCATCACGGTGTAGGCGAGGATTTGACTTTTGATATGAGTCTCGAGGCTATTGCCGCTGCTCGTCAAGAGGACGATCCACTGCTGGCGCAAGGAACTTGGGTGACCGAGCTTAAGGTTGCTGATTGGGAGTTTGTAAAAAAAGAGTGTGCCAGACTTTTGGTGAATAAAAGTAAAGACTTAAAGTTGGCACTCTGGTACGTTGATGCGCTTAGTCACACCAATCATTTGGCAGGTGTTGGTCACGGATTACAGCTATTGCAAGCTCTCAATGATGAATACTGGCTGACGATGTATCCGCCGTTAGATGGTGAAGAAGATAGCATGGATATTAGGGCAGGCCTGCTATCATGGTTCGTCAAAGCGTTGACAGATGATCTTAAGCAGCTGCCTCTTTCTGATAGTAAGAGTAATATTTATAACTATAACTATTATTTAACTGCTCGCGAACACGATAAACAGCGGCAAAAAAACCCAGATGATGATAGTGGTCAGTTGAGCTTAGATGAGTACAACCAAGCCATTAAAGACAGTCATGATAGCTGGCAACGAACCCTTATCACAGAGCTGAGTCTGGTCAAAACGCAGTGGCAACGCCTAACCGATCAGCTAAATGATCTGATGGGAATGGACGCCCCCGTCTTTGCGCCTGTCACTGATCTATTAGACGCGTTAATACAGCATTTAACGCCGCTGATTCCTGAGCAAGTGATGTTAGACGATACATCGACAGAAGCGATGACTGATGATAATCATGAAACAGTACAGGTTCGCGCTAAGACATCCAGTACTGCCGTATCGCAAGGTTTTGAGCCAAACAGTGGTGATCATCAAAGCAACCGCCGGCAAGCACTCAAACTATTAAGGCAAATCCAAGACTATTTTGCGACCAATGAGCCACACAGTCCTGTGACGTTTTTACTTGGCCGTGCCATTGATTGGGCAGATATGCCACTGGACCAATGGCTTTCGCATATCATCAAGAGCGAAGATCAGCTTGCCAGTATTTCTGACATGATTGGTATTCAGCCAAAACGAGAATCTTCTAACGATGGTTATTGATGGGTTTTTCAATTAGACAGTTGTTTGAGCGGTAAGTAAGGTTTGAGCAATTTATGTATTTTATGTAGACAGCATCCCTAAATTTTATCATTTTAAACTTTCAACTTTTGGACTTAGAGAGAAGGGCGCATCATGGTATGGACTCAAACTAAGCGGCACGTGCAACTTACTAGCGCCCATCCTGATATCTCCATGAGTCTGATACAGCAAGCAGACCTTGTTGAGAGTCTGCTCGGCATGCCATTGCCTGATAGCGTCTGGGATAAGCCTGCCTTGATGCCAGCGCCCACCGCCTATCCAAGTCCCTACCATCAAGACCAACGTCAGCTATCTTATCGGCAGCGCCAGCTCGCCCTCTATTGTGGCTACCGTATCAGCCTCACCTTGCTACATCCCCAAGCAGGGCTGGATACCAAAGGTTGGCTAGGGCAAAGTCTTGCTATTCACTGGCATACGGCTGATACGCTACTGCCGAGCCAAATTCGCCACGGTATCATCACCGAAGTCATCGCTTTAGGTAGCAACAGTGGTATGGCTGCTTATCGCATCATCTGTGAACCAGCTCTTAGTCAGCTACGCTTAAGCAGTTACAACCGCCGTCACCATCATTTAAGTCTAAGTGAGCTTATCAAAGATATTATTAGCCCATATAACATAAACGTTGAGATTGACGAGCGCTTAAGTAGCGCTGACGACTATCATATTCAGCATAGCGTGCAATATAACCAAACCGATCTGGCTTACTTAACTCAGTATTTGGCACTTTTTGGTGTTACTGGCTACTACCGTCATGATACAGACCGTCATACCTTGGTTTTATTACCGCATGATGACGAAGCCTTGCGCCCAGACGCCAGTGATATTCACAGTACCTTAAGTCAAAACCCGGCCAGTCTTGCTGATAGACAAGATCGTATCACTGCCATACGCCCACAAATAGTCCAGCACATCCAAAACAGCGAGTTTTACCGCTACGACAACCGCCTCGTTGGGCTATATAGTGGACATAGTAGTACAGAACAAACGATAGAATCCGCCAGTCCGAGCACACATAAACGCTTTATCCACAGCCATAGCTATCTAAACGACGACGGACTGGACAAACTTGCAACTCGCTATCAGAAAAGCAAAGTGCAATTGGCTAATATAGGTAGTCTTACAGGCAATATCCGTCACTTGAGTCTACCCAGCGTCCACGACATTGCAGGCAATCCTTATGTCACCGAACCAATAAGCCTAGTCTCCATTCACCACAGTATCAACAACCACATACCAGCGGACTGGCTTGGACATGCGCCCTTTGACCCGATAACCTTGCAGCCCAATACAAACCATGCACATGATAATGACAACATCCACCATATCAGCGCCTGCTATCTGCCATTTCCGCATCATCACCATATCCCCTTTGGTGAACAGCTGGACAAACTTGGCGCACCGCATCCCAGTCTCACAGGACTCATGAGTGCCAGTATCGTTGATACCGCCAGTGGCAGCGCCGTAGACACTGACCGCAACCACCGCGCTCATATCCGTTACCACTGGCAAAGTGAAGATAGTAGCGACGACAGCAGCCACTGGATACCCATCGCCAGCCACCTCGTCGGCGATCACATGGGACACACCCAGTCTTTGCGTCACGGACAGCACGTCCTCATTGACTTTATTGGCGGCGACATCACCCATCCCATCATCATCGGCAGCACCCATAACGGACAGGGTAACGACGACGCCCAGCACAACCGCATCGCCAGTGACACAGACTTCATCGACGCCACCAGCCCCGTTTGGTTTATCAACCAAAGCCATGCGTATCCCATCGACGGCATCAAAACCCAAAGCATTGATAGCAGTCGCACCGGAGAAGCGACTAAAGACCACGCTATCAACGGCTACAACCAGCTCATGTTTGACGCTCATCCTGACAGTCCACAAATCAACCTGTATAGCAGCAGCTACCAGTCGAGTCTCACCCTCGGTCACCTATACCAACATAGCGACCATACTCGTGGTCAAGCACGTGGACAGGGCATCAGTATAGAGACTGAGGCCGCCGCCAATGTGCAAGGGAGTACAGGTATTCATATCAGCAGTCAAACATCAGGCAGTCAATCAAAGCAGCATATGAGCCATGACAGTCATAGCAAACTGCAAACCGCTGATCAGCATCAACAAGCTTACGCGCAGCTAGCTGACATCCATCAGCCAGTTGGACTAGAAGGCAATGCGAGTAACAAGCAAAGCGGCAATAAAGCAGACAGTCAAACCCCCTTTGCCGAATTCAGCCAAGACACCAACGGCAACAACTTAAACGAATCAGGACAATGGCAACAACCGCATGTACTCATCGACTCCCAGCGTCATCTAGCCCTATTAAGTGGACAACACAGTCAGCATACCAGCACGAAGAGCACGCACAGTCATGCGACAGGTAGTACTCACTATCATAGCCAAACGCAGATGAACCAATTAGTCGCAGGCGACATTCACTATTACTCAAACAAAGCGCAAACCCATACCGCCGCCCATGGCGATGTGACCATACAAGCGCATCAAAGTGAGATGCGCCTCGATAGCGAGCAAGTCCTAC
>NZ_NEXR01000006.1:0-301886 GCF_002810365.1 Psychrobacter sp. L7 | reverse complement strand
ATAGGCCAAACACGGGCACTTTGCTACCAGCACCTCACCCTCGCTTGCCTTTACGAGTTCCACCAAAGTATGATTCGTCTACTTCGATTTCGCCTTCAAATAGACCAGGGTCTTGACTGTTCTCGTAAATAAGCACTCGTAGCCTATGAAAGTAATAACTGGCTGTGGTTTTATTAACACCAACTAAGCTTGCTGCTGTTCTCGCGGTAGAACCGGCAACAAATAACTCGATTAGTCTGCTTTGTTTATACCAACTTAGTTTACTCTTTCTCATAGTGCTATCCTAAATAATTTTACTTATCTAGGACAGCCCCAAATAAAATATCTATACGCCTTGTACCAAGACCAAACGGTTTTGATACCGCATTTACGGTATTCTTACGCTTGTACGATACGCTTATTTTTTATACAAATTCATACAACTTACGCAACTTACTGGCCGTCGATATATGAATACTTCTCACACGGATGCTGCTGAACATCATCAGACTGACACGGATAGAGTCATACCCTTTATTTGCCATCGCACTATTGGTCATCGGCTGATCAATGACAAGTCGCAGAAGAGCCGGCGCGCTATGATATGGCAAATGCTGGTGGTGTTTTTTGTACTGACGCTCGGCGCGGCGATAGAGGCTGTTGCCCAGCCAGATGGTTTTGGTGAATACGCCGAGCAGCAGCTAGACTCGATGAGTGATGGCAGCGTCAGTATCTCTGAGATTAAAGAAGAGATATTTGACCCCACTGAGCGTAGCGCGGTAGAGCAGGCAGGTGAGTTGCAGGGTAATGCGGGTCTGACGGGTGAATATCATGAGAGCTACTATCTTTTGGATAGGCTCAATACCGGCTTGCCGCCGTTATCTAAGCCGCCAAACCTGAACACGCCGCTTGCCACGTTAGAGTTTTTTCAGTCGGCAGTGATGAAACAGCAGTATGACTTGGCCGCTTACGCGCTGAATATGAATCTGATAGACCAAAGCACTCAGCGCAGCCGCGCGCTTGAGCTCTCCAAGCGTTTGGATTTTTTATTGTCCGAAAGAGAGTTGTATGTGTTTGATGATTTGCCAGATCGTCCGGATGGACTTATTGAGCCGCCGCTGGGTAATAACAGCAGCGTGATGGGCATCGCTAGACGCTCCATTCAGCTTGGTTATATCGACTACCGCGAGCGCCGCGTGCCTATTTATTTGCAGCGCGTGAGAGTTGGGGAGGAGGCACCTGTCTGGGTTTTTTCCGCACAGACAGTAGGCAATATCGATAACCTATACGCGCAGTACCATCCGGCAGAGTTTGAGCGCTATCTGCCTGCCTGGTTAAAAATACAGTTTTTTAGTATTGCTTTGTGGGAGTTTTTAGCACTCGTTTTGTTTTTCTTGTTGACTATGGTGGCGGGCTGGCTACTGAGTAAGGGCACTGAAAAGCTCATCAGTCGCTATATCGATGATGAAAAGTACAGCAACTACGTCGGCAGTAGTCATGGGGTAGCAGATCTTGTCAGCAAATTGACGGTACCTTTGACCTTTACCATCAGTTTTTCATTGGTGTTTACCTTAGTGTCAGGGGGCTTTCCTTATCTAGATGCGGTGGCCTCATCGACCCGCCCGCTGATTTGGATTGGACTGGTATTTAGCACTTCATGGCTTGGTATTCGGATTATTAACTTTTTTGCCAATCGCTATCAAAACATGCAGATCGAAAATCTGGCCGAAGAGCATTTTGATAAAGAGCGTCGTCGCCGCACCTATGTATCGATATTTCGCCGCGTTTTTATCTTTGTCATGATTTTGGGCAGTATCTGGATTGGGCTTAGCGAATTTACCAATATGGAGGGTCTTGGCAAGACGTTATTGACCTCAGCTGGTATCGCGGGGGTGGTTATCGGTATTGCTGCGCAGCCTATCTTGGGCAATATCATCGCAGGGGTGCAAGTGGCGGTGACTCAGCCTGTGCGTATTGGCGATACAGTG
Source organism: Psychrobacter sp. L7 (assembly GCF_002810365.1). Lineage (NCBI taxonomy): Bacteria > Pseudomonadati > Pseudomonadota > Gammaproteobacteria > Moraxellales > Moraxellaceae > Psychrobacter > Psychrobacter sp. L7. The sequence goes on along the minus strand of NZ_NEXR01000006.1, from coordinate 299,919 downwards.
ATGATGGAGGGGGATTGGACGACAATTGAAGATTTGCGTTATACCTATGCGGTGCTAAAGACGTGGGATGAGCGCCGATTGATCGTGCCGATGCGCCGACTGATTACCGAGGTTGTAGAAAACTGGTCTCATACCGAGGTGCATCAGACTTGCGTGGTCTATCTTTACGTGGATTATGGTGCTGATATCGAGGCCATTCGCGAAAAATTTATCTCACTGGTCAAAGATAACGACTTATGGGATGGTGAGACTGAGCCTGAGATGGTCACAGTATCGCTGAGCGAAAACACCATCAAATTAAGAGGGAGCCTAGCCTCTGACGGCCCGATGAATGCCTTTTATCTTGAATGTCAAGTACGTGAACAGATGCTACATTATCTCTATCGTGAGCAAAAATCATATCTACCCGCTGAGCGTTTTATCATGAAGCAACACGAATCGTGAGGTGCGCCATCTGTGCTCGATACGCCAGTTAATCTCGTGCCGCTGTCTGAGTGATAGAGTAAATGCGCGCCTGTTTGTATGATATTTATCAATTCTACAAAATAAGCTGATAAATAAGCATGCGAGGTGCCTGCGTATTTGTTATAATATGGCGTTATTTTTACGGGATAAATGAGCGATTAAGAGATGAGTCTGCACTGTATTTGTGCAAATTTATCACTCATAAGTCAATGGCAATTTTCAAGTACTGGTGTTTGTTTAGTGATAAAGGGTTTTTAGACAAACAACGACTGGCTTATTGTCTATTATCGAAAGCTCTATGATAAAAAGCCTGCAACACATAAGGCTTTGACTATCGTAAAGTCATACTGGTGATCTTGGTTGATTGTCTTATCGCGAAAATCCCACCCATCAAAATAACCACCACTAGGGGTCTGTATGTTGCGAATTGTCGATGAAGCCTTAACCTTTGATGACGTTTTATTATTGCCAGCCTATTCTGAAGTCCTACCAAAAACTGCTGATCTGACCACCCGTTTGACCAAAAACATCACGTTGAATTTACCGCTGGTTTCTGCCGCTATGGATACGGTGACTGAGTCTGAAATGGCCATCACTATGGCGCAGCTAGGCGGGATGGGTATCTTGCATAAGAGTATGGATATCGCCAAACAAGCCACGCAAGTACGCCGTGTGAAAAAGTTTGAAGCAGGGACAGTGGTTGACCCTATCACGGTACATCCAGAGATGACCATTGGTGAGCTGTTGCAGTTGACCGAAGACAACAACATCTCAGGCGTGCCTGTCGTCGAAAAAGGCACAGATAGTGTGGTCGGTATCGTCACTCACAGAGACTGGCGTTTTGAAACCAACTTATCACTGCCTGTCAGCAAAATCATGACACCAAAAGATCAGCTGGTCACCGTACACGAAGGCGAGAGCAACGAAAACATCAAGCGTTTACTTCATGAGCATCGCATCGAAAAAGTCATCGTTATCGATGATAACTATCGCCTAAAAGGTCTGATCACGGTCAATGACTTTGCCAAAGCCGAAAACAACCCAAATGCGTGTAAAGATGAGCAAGGTCGTCTACGGGTTGGTGCCGCTGTCGGCACCGGCGCAGATACGCAGGCACGTGTCGAAGCTTTGGTCGCAGCAGACGTCGATGTCATCGTGGTAGATACTGCGCACGGCCACTCAAAAGGCGTGATCGAAAAAGTCTCGTGGATCAAAAAGCACTATCCTAACGTTCAAGTGATTGGCGGTAATATCGCCACCGGTGACGCAGCCCTTGCATTACGTGATGCAGGTGCAGACGCGGTAAAAGTCGGCATCGGCCCTGGTTCTATCTGTACCACGCGTATCATCGCTGGTATCGGTGTGCCTCAAATCTCAGCAATCGACAATGTCGCAAGCGCCCTACAAGACAGCATTCCTTTGATTGCTGATGGGGGTATCCGCTACTCAGGTGATATGGCAAAAGCCATCGCTGCTGGTGCATCGTGCATCATGGTCGGCTCGCTTATGGCAGGTACCGAGGAGGCACCTGGTGAGGTCGAGTTGTTCCAAGGTCGCTACTACAAAGCCTATCGCGGCATGGGTAGCTTGGGTGCAATGTCAGGCTCAAATGGTTCATCAGACCGTTATTTCCAAGATGCCAAAGACGGCGTAGAAAAACTGGTGCCAGAGGGTATCGAAGGCCGCGTTCCTTATAAAGGCCCAGTAGCTGGCATCGTCAATCAGTTGGTCGGCGGCTTGCGCTCATCAATGGGTTACACAGGCTCTGCGACTATCGAAGATATGCGTAGCAAACCACAGTTTATCAAGGTGACGTCTGCTGGTATGAAAGAGTCGCACGTCCACGATGTGCAAATCACCAAAGAAGCACCAAACTACCGTGTGAACTAATTTGTTGTCCTACCTATTGTAGGTGCTGCGTTTTTGCCAGATTGCACGACTACAGAGACGTTAAGATACAAACAGCCAACAATGCCTCGTTATTGTTGGCTGTTTTTTTTGTAAAATACCAAAATGGATTATAGCCATAGTAATTACAACAACAGTGATTATAATGACAGTAACAATAATAACAGTAGTGCCGATCTCTGAGACGGCCTTTTACTTTTATATGTGAGGAAGATAGATAATGAGCTACTTTGGCACCGATGGTATTCGTGGAAAGTTTGGTGAATCCCCAATCACACCGGATTTTATTTTAAAATTGGGTTATGTGACAGGCAGGGTGCTAATAGAAAATAATGCCAATCCATCGCGCAAGCCTAGTGTGGTCATCGGTAAGGATACTCGCCTGTCAGGTTATGTGATAGAAGGGGCGCTACAGTCGGGCTTTAATGCTGCAGGGGTGGATGTCCATATGCTCGGCCCATTACCGACGCCTGCTATTGCGCATTTGACTCGCAGTTTTAATGCGGATGCCGGTGTGGTCATCTCCGCCTCGCACAATCCTTATTTTGATAATGGCATCAAGTTTTTTTCGGGCGATGGTAAAAAGCTGACCGATGAGATGCAGACGGCCATTAACGACAAGCTTACCGCCATCATGAGTGCCTCTGAAGCAGACAATAACACTATAATGCCTATTGTGGATCCTGCCAAACTTGGCAAAAACAATCGTATCAACGATGCCAAAGGTCGCTATATAGAATTCTGTAAAGGCAGCTTTCCTTATCAGTATGACTTAAGCCATCTTACCGTCGTCGTCGACTGCGCCAACGGAGCCGGTTATAGCGTGGCACCGAGAGTCATGCGCGAGCTGGGTGCCAATGTCATCGCCATCAATCATGCGCCTGATGGCATCAATATCAATGCTGACTGCGGCTCGACCCATCCAGCAGGCTTGCAAAAGGCGGTCGTTGAGCATGGTGCTGATGTCGGAATCGCGCTAGATGGCGATGGTGACCGTATCGTGATGGTCGATGAAACCGGAGCCTTAGTCGATGGTGATGGCATTTTATACGTGCTCGCCACCCAAGGCGCAGACAAAGCTAAGGGCGTGGTCGGTACGTTGATGAGTAATATGGGGTTAGAGCTGGCGCTCAAAGCCGCTGATATTGACTTTGTCCGTGCAAAAGTAGGCGATCGCTACGTGATGCAAGCGCTTGAGGCCAATGGTTGGATACTGGGCGGTGAGCCATCTGGTCATATTTTATGCTTGGACAAAAGCCGTACAGGCGATGCGATTATCGCAGGTTTGCAGGTGCTGGCTGTCATGCAAGCGCGTGGCCGTGCGCTTAGTGACTTGGTCGAAGGGTTGGACGTGCTACCACAAAAACTGGTCAACGTGCGCTTGTCTGAGATGAAAGACCCGTTTGAGTATCCTGAGCTGGTGGCCGCCTTTGATAAAGCGCGTGCGACACTGGCAGGTCGTGGTCGTTTACTCATTCGTCAATCAGGTACAGAGCCGATGATTCGAGTCATGGTTGAGTCCGACGACGAGATAGAATGTGATGTGCTGGCCAATGATCTGGCAGATCAGATCAAGGCGATATTGGGCTAATTGATTGACGTTACAGGTTATGAAAATCAATCATGATCAGCAGTCACACTGTATATTATATAAAGGAGTTGCCATGAGTATGGATTTTACCGATCAGCGTTTGTCATACGAAAAAGGCGTTTTAGATCAACAGTCAGTCCCCACCTCTCCATTTGAGCTACTCGGCACCTGGATGACTGAGGCGATTGAGCAAAAAGTACAAGAGCCTTATGCCATGAGTCTGGCCACTTGCGGCGCGGATCTTAAACCCAGCGTCCGTATCGTATTGCTGCGTGAGATTACTGAGACAGGGGTAGTGTTTTATACCAATTACGACAGCGCTAAAGGACAAGATATCAGTGAAAACCCCAACGCTGAGGTGCTGTTTTTTTGGCATGAGCTAGAGCGTCAGATTCGCATCAGTGGCCGTATTGCCAAAATAGACGCGGCCAAGTCGGCGGCTTATTTTCAAAAGCGTCCTCACGACAGTCAAGTTGGCGCATGGGTGAGCGAGCCACAGAGCGGAGAAGTGGCTGAACGGGAAGTGATGGAACAAAAATTTGCGCAGTTACAAAACCGCTATCCCAGTGACAGTCCGGTGCCAACGCCGACGTTTTGGGGCGGTTATGAGATTACTGCTGAACACATCGAGTTTTGGCAGGGGCGCGCTAGCCGTATGCACGACCGTATCGTCTATAGCAAAGACGATAACAACAACTGGCAGACCAAGCGGCTATTACCATAGCCAAGCACGCTTTTTGCAACCACCGACTGCGTCCTTTTGGGGCGCCATTTATTGCTTAATATTCATCATTACCGCAGAAGACCCAAGTTTCGCTTGGGTCTTTTTTTTGTCGGTGTAATCGGTACCATGGCGATACTATTGAGGGTGATGGTACAGTTGAGAGAAAAAATAACTGACAAGTGTTTTATTTTATCGCTGAGATGCTTGACGGCGCTATATTCCCGGTTCACACTATGATGCGGATTGATAGAGGTTTGCCTCGGTAAATGCAGCTCTGTAATGAATAGGGCGAATACCACTGAGTAGGCGAGTACCATTAAATATTATGCCGTGTCCTCAGTTTACCCATCAATCTAAATTTGAACCTATAAAAGACATAGGATAGTGTCTGCTCGTTGTGACAAGGAAAGCAAAATGGATTTTTTACACATCATTCCACCCAAAACGCCCCAGGCATGGCTCGACATGGATGCGCTCGATCACAATATCGCGCTGGTCAATCAAAAAACCCAAGCCGTCAATCTGCGTCTGGCCACCAAGTCCATACGCTCCATCGATGTTTTACATTATATAAAAGACAGATCACCTCATTTTATCGGGCTTATGTCCTATGCGGCCGATGAGTCCGTCTATCTGCTCGAAAACGGCTTTGACAATATTCTCTGCGCTTATCCGACCTTAGATACCATCAGCGTGGCAAACACCCTTAAATACACCCAGCAGGGAGCGGTGATGGTCTGGATGGTCGATCGTCCGGAGCATGTGGCGGTATTGGAGCGCGTTGGTATCGAGCACGGCGTCAAAATCGATGTCTGCTTGGACGTCAATATGTCGATGCCACTGCCAAAACTATATTTTGGCACCAAACGCTCGGCACTGATGCACAAAAAAGACATCAAAGCGCTGCTTAAGCACATAAAAAAGTCAGATCATATCAATCTCGTCGCTGCGATGGGTTACGAGGCACAAATTGCAGGCTTGCCCGAGCATTTACCAGGCAAGGCGTTGTTGACACCTGCTATCAAACTACTCAAACACCGCTCCCAAAAGCAAGTCAGTCAGCGCCGCGGTGCCATGGTGAATTGGCTAAAAAAACAAGGCTATGCATTGCAGCTGGTCAATGGCGGCGGCAGCGGCAGTATGGATTTTACCGCATGTCAGCCTGAGATTACCGAAGTGACAGTAGGCTCAGCCTATTATAAGCCTGCTTACTTTGATTATATGGAAAGCATGCAGGACTTTCGAGTGGCAGCAGGGTTTGTGTTACCGGTGACGCGCCAGCCTGAAAAAGACGTGATCACGTGTCATGGCGGCGGCTTTATCGCTTCAGGCGCCGTAGGCATCGACAAAGCTCCTGTGGTGCATTATCCCGCTGGCCTCACCATACTCAATGAAGAGGGGTTTGGTGAGGTGCAAACGCCCATGAAAATGAATAAATGTACCGTGTCAGAGACAGGCCTAAAGATTGGCGATGCGGTTTGGTGTCGTCATGCCAAGGCTGGCGAGCTCTGCGAGCATTTCAATGAGCTGGTCTGCTATGAAGGCGCTGGTCAGATGCCGCAAGGCACAGCTGAACAGGCTATAAACTATACCTCTATCCGCCGCAAGGATGCGGCGGCAACGATGACAACCTACCGAGGAGACGGCAGATGTTTTCATTAAGGCAGTGGCAAACAAATAATGAATGGCAAAACTGGGTAGGCTATGAGCGCGCGCAGCCAGAGCAAAAACTGATGCCTGCCTCGGTAGCAGAGCTGCAAGATATCATCAAGCAAGCAAGAAAAGATAAAAAACGCGTGAGAGTCACGGGCGCGGCGCACTCTTTTAGTGGCTGCGCCAAACCTGAAGAGATTGCTGTCAGCTTGCATCACATGCGCGGGCTTATCTCAGTGGATACCGAGGCTAAGCTGGCAACGCTACATGCAGGCACGTATCTACATGAGATCGGTGAGGCACTAAAGGCGCATGGCCTTGCGCTTGAAAACATGGGCGACGTCCAAGCGCAGACCATCGCAGGTGCGGCCAGCACCGCAACCCACGGCACAGGAGCGACTCTTGGTTCTATCGCCAATCAAGTGGTGGGCTGGGAGTGGGTAGATGGGCGCGGCGAGCTGCACAGTCATCAGCGCGGCAACCCGCAGACAGACGATTTGGGCAATGCGCTGCATGTCAGCCTCGGCATGCTGGGCGTCTTTACCAAGCTGACGCTCAGAGTCGTCGATCTATATGGTTTACAAGAGCGCAATGAGGTCATGGATTTTGCCGATGGTTTGGCAAACTTTCATAAAAACGCCCAGTCGCATCGTCATTTAGAGTGGTTTTTATTTCCTGGCACCAACAAATTACAGCAAAAAACGCTCTCGGTCATTGAGCCAAAACCGATGAGTCACGCGCAAAAGCTCAAAGATACGTTTGACAGCGTGGTGACGCTCAATGGGGCTTTTTATGTGCTGTGTGAGCTTGCGCGCATGAACCCTGAATGGAGCAAAAAAGTCAGTCAAATATCTGCCAACTCTATCCCCAACACTAAGCGAGAGGGCTACAGTTACGAAGTGTTTCCGACCCCGCGCGGTGTAAAATTTAACGAGTCGGAGTATTTTATTAAGCTCTCAGATTTTGATGCTTGTATCACTGAGGTCAACCAAATCTTGCTCAAAGACAATAAACACTCACATTTTCCCATTGAGGTGCGCACCCACAAAGGCGAGACAGGAATGCTTAGCCCAACCCAAGGTGAGGACTGTGCGGTGTTGTCTTTTCACGTTTATAAAGGTATGGACTGTGAGCCACTGTTTAAATGGTTGTATGAGTATATGAAAAAATGGCAGGGTCGCCCGCATTGGGGCAAGGTCAATAAGCTCAGCCATATAGAGCTACAAAACCTTTATCCTAAGCTCAATCGGTTTTTGCAAATACGCCGTGAGTATGACCCAGACAATGTGTTTATGAATCGCTGGCTTGAAGATAAGTTTTTAAATCATCGCCTATAGCGTGCCTATTTGTGAATATTCAACACGCCCTAACCAGAACACAAAAAAACAGCTCTCTGTAGAGCTGTTTTTTTATCCGCTATCCCTATGCTAGGCCATAGCTAGCGTAGGCTAATCGATAACCAGCAAAAACCTAACCAACAGACTGATCGTAATTGACCTCTAACCGCATGCTACGCTGATAGCTATCGAGGCTAGCCAGCTGCAACGCATATTGCTCGATATGCGGATAGTCTGCCAGAGCATGACGTTTGGCCAGCATAATCAAGTCAAACGATAGCATGAAATCAGCACCGCTTAGCTTATTGCCAACGATAAAGGATTTATCTTTCACCTCATCGTTTAGGTAGCTGAGCAATTGATGCTTTTCGGTACTGATATAGCCATCTAAAAACGCATTGTCCTCCACGCCTGCTTTTTTGGTAAAAAGCTCGAGCAGCAGCGGTAGCATCAAAGAGCTTTCGGCAAAATGAATCCACTGCAGATAAGTGCCATAATCTCTACTATCGGTCGCAGGGCGCAGGCGCTTGGGCGCAAAACGCTCAATCAGCAGCTCAGTGATAGCGCCTGACTCTGCATATAACTGACCATCCATCTCGATAACCGGAGACTTACCCAGTGGATGGACTGCTTTTAGGCTGTCTGGGGCCAGATGCGTTGTCGTATTACGCTGATGGCTGATGATTTCGTAAGCGACGCCCAGCTCTTCTAATAGCCATAGCGTACGTAATGAGCGTGATTGATTGAGATGATGTAAGCGAATCATGATGCCAGCCTTCTTAGAGAGTCCATTTCCATTATATAAAACACCGAAATATAAATCACCAAACGCTTAACCGTTCAGTTTCATCATTAAGCGTTTTGCTGCTTCTTCTGATGATGCTGGGTTTTGACCCGTAATCAATAAGCCGTCTTCGACGACAAAAGATTCCCAGTCCGCCGCCTTTTTGTAGTGACCGCCATTGGCTTTTAGCATATCCTCTACCAAAAACGGCACCACATCAGTTAGGCCGACGGCGTCTTCTTCAGTATTGGTAAAACCTGTCACCGTCTTGCCTTTTACCAAATACTCACCATCGACTTTGATGTTTTTGAGAGCAGCAGGGGCATGGCAAACCAAAGCCATAGGCTTGTCTTGCTTGATAAAACTTTCAATCAAGCTGATAGAGTCCTGGTCGACAGCCAAATCCCATAGCGGGCCATGACCACCTGGGTAAAACACTGAGTCGAAGTCGGAGGCATTGACGTCAGCGAGTTTTTTGGTAGTGGCAAGATGTTGCTGTGCGTCGCTGTCTGCTTTAAAGCGCTTGGTGTCTTTGGTTTGGGCATCATCGGTATCGCTACTAGGATCAAGCGGCGGCTGACCACCAGCAGGCGAGGCGAGTGTGATGTTGGCACCAGCGTCCAAAAAAGCATAGTAAGGCGCAGCAAATTCTTCTAGCCAAAAGCCTGTTTGTTTACCGGTATCGCCGAGTTTGTCGTGCGAGGTGAGTACCATTAAAATATTCATAATTGTCCTTTTTATGTCTGTAATTTTTAGCCTAAGCTAGGGCGTGTCCTTATTTTACAAAGGGTGCTAAATAAACCGAGCCCTAACATTATTACGGGCTAACACCTAGTTTTCAGTAGCGGTTTTAACCCGTTATGTTGAAAAGTCGTTACTTGATTAGGGACTTGAGTTATTGAACGTCAGCGACTTTGATGACGGTTTTACCAAAGTTTTCACCATTGAGCATTTTGACAAAAGCATCAGGTGCATTGTTTAAGCCGTCAGTGATGTGCTCTTTGGTTTTCACCGCGCCTGATTCTACCCATTTACCCATAGTCTCCAAAAACTCTGGGAAATGATCGCCGTACTCTTCAAAGATAATAAAACCTTTGACTGTCAAGCGTTGTCTTAAAATCAGACCCATCAGCATACCCAAGCGGTCTTTACCCTCAGGCAAATCCGTGGCGTTGTACTGTGATACCAGACCACATACGGGGATGCGCGCATGGGCGTTGAGTAGGGGCATCACCGCGTCAAATACTTTGCCGCCGACGTTTTCATAATAGATGTCGATACCATCTGGGCAGGCATTTTTTAATTGTTCGGCGAAGTCATCGGCTTTGTGGTCGATACAGACATCAAATCCCAGCTCCCGAACCGCAAACTCACATTTATCCGCGCCGCCTGCGATACCGACCGTACGCAGTCCATACTGATTACCTGCTTGTCCGACGGTGGCACCGACAGGGCCGGTGGCCGCAGCAACGACGAGCGTCTCGCCTTTTTGTGGTTTACCGATATCGGTCAGACCCATATAGCCGGTAAACCCTGGCATACCAAGTACGCCCAGACCGTAAGAGGGATTTGCCATATCCTTGTCTAGCTTGACCACGCCTTCACCATTACTGACGCTATAGTCCTGCCAGCCTGAATTGGACACGACCAAGTCGCCCGCGGCAAAATTGTCGATATTGGACTCGACCACTTGCGCAACTGTGGCACCCATCATCACATCGCCCACTTCTAGCGGATCAGCATAGCTTTTGGCGTCGCTCATACGTCCGCGCATGTAAGGGTCTAATGATAGATAGACGGTGCGCAGTAGCATTTCATCATCTTTGGGGGCTGGGATATCGCTGGTTGCCATATCAAAGTTTTCAGGTTTTGGCTCGCCAGTTGGGCGGCTGGCCAATTTAATTTGACGGTTTGTTGTTTGATTTTGTTGGGCATCAAAGCTCATTCTAAGCATCCTTTTTTGTTATTGATTGATGGTTTTAGATCGAGCAGCCAATAAACGAAGCATGGCTGCCGATAGTTATTCACTGATTATGAAAAGACCATTAAGCCGCGCCAGTTAGCGCCCGCTCTAAGATACGACGTGATACCGTTAAGTCATTATCTTTATGCTCACCCAGCTTTACCATATTATGAGCGTCAAGCTGCTGGAGGATAGGGTCAAACGCTGACTCATCGAGCGCGGCATCTGCGAAGCTGACAGGTAAACCAAGGCTACGGAAAAAGTCCTCGGTATATACAATAGCAGTTTCGATAATGCTGTCATCGTCTTGTTTTGTATCAGTATTGCTGTTGATGGCCCAAACGTTACGAGCGTATTGAAGCAGTTTTTCTTTTTTGCTGTCTTTGAGCTCACGTAGTACAGATGGCAGTAAGATAGTCAGCGTGCGGGCGTGATCGATACCATGTAGCGAGGTCAGCTCATGACCGATCATATGCGTTGTCCAGTCTTGTGGTACGCCGACGCCGATAAGACCGTTTAGCGCCATGGTTGCTGTCCACATGATGTTTTTGCGGGTTTCGAGGTTTTCTGCATCGGCTTTTACCGCATGACCTTCTTCGATCAAAATCTTTAACAGGCTCTCAGCAAACGCGTCTTGCACCTTGGCATTGACAGGGTAGGTGAGATACTGCTCCATCACATGGACAAACGCATCTGCCACCCCATTCATCACTTGGCGCTCAGGCAAGGTGAGTGTTTTGGTCGGATCTAAGATAGAAAACCTAGGATAGGCAAGCGGGTTGCCAAATGGTAGCTTGGCCTGACGATCACTGTGATTGACCACGCCGCCTGAGTTCATCTCTGAGCCAGTCGCAGGAATGGTCAATACTGCGCCTAGCGCCACTGCTGAGTCTATATCTTTGCAATAGTTGGTCAGTGCTTCCCACGCCTGATCTCGTGAGACCGTACCATCTTGCGTGGTCAAGGAAGACACAAGGGCGACAAACTTACTGCCATCAATCACCGAGCCACCGCCAACGGCAAGCAAAAAGTCGATGTCATGCTCATTGACCATATCTGCCGCTTTTAGCAGAGTATTGAACTCTGGGTTTGGCTCAATACCGCCAAACTCAAAGATATCGCGCTGACCGTTGGCTTTGAGCGCTGTTCTGACTTCATCCAAGGTGCCCGTGCGCTCAGCTGAGCCGCCGCCATAAGTGATGAGTACGCGAGCATCTTGCGGGACAAGCTCTGATAGTTCTTTGATTTGCCCTTCACCAAAGACGATGCGTACGGGATTGTAGTATTGAAAGTTATTCATAAGGTTCCTCAGTTAATGTTGTTTGTCTGATAAAAAAGACAGCAAAAATAAAATCACTTATCTTTTACGATGGCGCACATTGTACATCAATTAGACCGGTCATCTAGGGGTGTTTACAAAAAACACTTATAACTCAGAAATCTTATTTATTCAACTTACTCAGTGCAGGCAGGCCGTCGGGCGATATCGATATCTATTCAAACAAAGACGACGATAAGCGGTGGGCTTAGCGTCCCATTTGTGAGGTGGTCATTTGCCATACTTCTGCCAGTGGTGTGTTGGTTTGACTGGTTTTGGCGATTAAGCTGGCACCAAGCCACGCAAAATACCAGCGTTTTGCCATACTCTCAGCAGCGATATTCTCAGGGCGGGGCACCGACTGATCTGCCCAGCCAGCTTTGATTTGCTCAGCCAGCCAACTAATGGTTTGTTGATAGCCGGCGTTTAGGGCAATACGCATCGGCTCAGACAAATCAGCGACCTCGGCACTGAGCTTGACCACAAGGCACTTTTCGTGATCGCAGCCGTTTTGCTGGGTGTCATACCAGTTTTGAAAATAATCATAAAGCTTTTGCTGTGCGTTACTGTGACGACGACCAATGGTATCCAAACGCGTTTTATAGTTAACAAAATAGTGACTGATGATGGCTTCACCGAAGGCTTCTTTTGACGTAAAGTAATGATAAAACGAGCCTTTCGGGACGCCAGCGGTGTCTAGTATTTGTTTGATACCCACGGCGGTAAAGCCTTTTTTGGCGATGAGCTGGTAGCCGACATCTAGCAGGTGAGTTTTAGTATCAGGGGGAATGGTCGTTGCGTTGGCAGACGTTAAGTTGATAGACATAGGGAGATGTCCTCTTATTATAGGGTTTGAAAGAATTAGGGTAAACATTGGCTACATCAGTCAGTGATTATATGACGGTGAGTCTTGTAGCCGTCATGCTACGATAGGGGGCTTCCCTTTATTATATATTATACGTTTTATTGATATATGTTGTGACACTATCAGGGATAGGCTCGTTACGTTTGTTCAACACAGCAGATGGCAAAATACGTTTCGTCACTATATTGGCTATGGTAGCATTAGACCAGTCGTCTAGCAAGTTGCTACTATTTTTACTACTTTATTATATAAGATAAATAAGGATAATTATGTCAACCAATACCAATAATCAAATCGGCCAAAACCCGTATGAGGATTTTCATCTACAATACATCGCAGGCGAATGGCAAAGCGGCCAAGATGATAGTGTCAATGCCGATATCAACCCCTACAGTGGTGATACACTGGTGGAGATTCAGCAGGCCACCAAAGAGCAGCTCGACACCGCCTATCAAGCAGCGCACGCGGCACAAAAGCGCTGGGCGCAGCAAACCCCAGCCGAGCGAGCCGCTGTCTTGTACAGAGTGGTCAATATTTTGGACCAGCGCCAAGAAGAAATCGTAGATTGGCTTATCAAAGAGTCGGGCAGCACCCGTATCAAGGCGATGGTAGAGTTGGGTAGCGCACGAGCGATTACGCTAGAGTCAGCTACTTTTCCCAATCGTGTCCATGGCCAGATACGCCCATCCAACACCGCTGGTAAAGAAAACTTTGTATACCGTGAGCCAATCGGTGTCGTGGCGGTGATTAGCCCGTGGAATTTTCCGCTCCATTTGACTCAGCGCTCTATCGCTCCTGCATTAGCACTGGGTAATGCCGTGGTGCTCAAGCCTGCCAGCGACACGCCGATCACTGGTGGCTTGCTGCTCGCCAAGGTTTTTGAAGAAGCAGGACTGCCAGAAGGCTTGCTGAACGTCGTCGTCGGTGCAGGCGAAGAGATCGGTGATGCCATCGTCACCCATGATATTCCAAGTTTTGTGTCATTTACAGGCTCGACCTCGGTCGGTAAGCATATCGGTGAGCTGGCCAATGGCGGCGACTATATCAAGCAAGTTGCGCTAGAGCTGGGCGGTAACAGTCCGTTTGTGGTCCTAAAAGATGCTGATATCGAGCAAGCGGCAAAAGCGGCTGTCTTTGGTAAGTTTTTACATCAAGGTCAAATCTGTATCGCTATCAACCGTATAATCGTCGAAGATGACATTTATGATGATTTTGTGGCGCGTTTTTTGGCGCATGTTAAGACACTAAATGTCGGAGATCCAAGCCAAGAAGATACGGCAGTTGGGCCTATTATCAATGAAAAACAAGTCAAGTCGTTAAAAGAAAAAATCGCCAAAGCCCAGCAACAAGGCGCCAAAATGCTATTAAGCGGCGAGATTAAAGGACAGGTGGTGCCGCCGCACATCTTCACCGAAGTCACCCGCGAGATGGACTTGTCGCGCAATGAAGTGTTTGGGCCACTGGTCGGTATCATTCGCGCCAAAGATGAAGCAGATGCGCTGTCTATTGCCAATGACTCGATGTATGGGTTGTCTAGCGCCGTCTTTACAGCAGACATGCAAAAAGGCCTGCGCTTTGCGCGGGGTATTCGCGCAGGTATGACACATATCAATGACATCTCGGTCAACGATGAGAGTAATGTACCCTTTGGCGGTGAAAAGAACTCAGGTATCGGCCGCTTTAATGGTGAATGGGTGCTCGAAGAATTTACCAGAACGCACTGGATCTCTATGCAAAATGAGCCGCGTCAGTACCCATTTTAATTGCTTCATGCGCCGTGCTTGCTCAATGAGCGCAAAAAAAAGACCGCCATCAGTGCGGTCTTTTTTTGTTTAGGATAAATGAAAGGTATAATAAGCGAGAGGTATGATAGCTGAGATTAGCGAGAGTGAAAGCCGAGTAACGCTTCAATCTCTTCGACCGTCATTTGTCTGACAAGTGCCTGCTCTTCTACCGATAGACGGTTGGTATGCTCTTTGATCATTGTATAAATGCTACGCGAAATCTCAGAGGTCGTCGCATAGTACATTTGAGGTTGTTCTTTGGTAAGGGTGGTCAAAAATCTGTTGATGATTTTGCGTTTTTCGTCCGCTGCATGTTCTTCAGTCATAATAGTCTCCTAGAAGAGAACCATTTAAGCAGTCGGGGATATGAGAGTCAATAACAGGAGTGTAATAGTCGCTGTCACTATCACTATATCTATCACAACCTCTATATCTGTTATAACCTCTGTTATGACAATGGATAAATGACTTTTTAACAATGGTATTGTATAAGCTATAACATTCATTTAATATGAATGTTATAGCGCTATCTTTTAACTTTATATTAAGAAGACAGTTATGCACACTATCAATCTACCCAGCAAGCCGCCAAGCTCGCCGCACCCCATACTCAATTTGAGCTTTCGTATTTTCTTTAGTGGGGCGGCATTGTTTGCTGTCATCATCATGGCGTTGTGGGCGTTGGTGTTTACAGGCCATACCGATATTGATGCGCAGGTGTTAAACCCGCTGTACTGGCATGGCCACGAGATGGTCTATGGGTATGCGCTGGCGGTAGTGGCAGGGTTTTTGTTGACAGCAGTGAAGACGTGGACCGGGGTGATGATGCCTTATGGTTATCGGCTGCTGGGTATCTTTATGTGTTGGCTACTGGCACGTTTGAGCTGGCTGGTATTTGGGCTGGGTGTGACGGTTGCTGGTAGTAGTGCCGTGTGGCTGTACGCGGCGGCCGCGTTTGATTTATTGTTTGTGGGGCTGATGGCCTTGGCAGTCTTTCGCGCGGTATTACAGGTCAAGCAGTACAAGCAGATGGGTATTTTAGCCAAACTGGCATTGCTAACGTTGGGTAATGGGCTGTGCTATTGGGGCATTATCAGTGCCGATATGAGTATGACGAAACTCGGTATCTATCTGGGATTTTACTTAATTATCGGCTTGGTGTTGACCATTGGTCGGCGCGTGGTACCATTCTTTATCGAGCGCGGTTTGAGCGTGGCGGATGCCGATGGCGTCAAACAAACTGTGAGCTTGCGCAATAGTAAAAGCCAAGATATCGCGAGCCTTTTATTCTTTCTGGCGTTTTTTGTCGTGGATTTGTTTTATCCTAATAAGTATTTGCTGACTGTGACGGCGCTTGGAGTGGCAGTGGTCAATATCATACGTCTAGTGGGCTGGTATCATCGCGGCATCTGGCAAAAGCCGTTATTATGGTCGTTGTATATTGCGTTTTTGGGTATGTGTCTGAGTTTTTTACTGTATGCACTGCAGCCATGGCTCGGTTATACTCATAGTATTGCCATGCATGGATTGGCGATTGCAGGTATCGGTATGATGACAGTAGCGATGATGACGCGGGTATCACTTGGACATACAGGACGCAATATCCATCAGCCGCCGAGGTCTGTCACTGTCATGTATGTGCTGATGGTGCTGGTGTTTATTAGCCGTGTGTTGTTACCGCTGGTTGATATGAGTCATTATCTGCTATGGATTATGGTTGCTCAAGGGGCGTGGATAGCTTGCTTTGTATTATTTTGCCTGAGTTATCTGCCGATGCTGGCACGCCCAAGACCCGATGGCCTGTTTGGATGATGCTGCTTAGCTACTGACATTAGAATAATGCCAACGGGCTAACAACTTTATGAGAATAAGTGAACGATAAGATGCGATTGACCAATTATAGTGATTATGCGCTGCGCTCGTTGATTTATCTGGCGGTGAGACCCACGCCTGAGACATTGGCAAACATCAGCGATATTGCCAGTAGCTATCATATTTCAAAGAGTCACTTGACCAAGATTATTCATCAATTGGGTCAGCTTGGTTATATAGAGAGTGTGCGCGGTAAGGGCGGCGGCATTCGACTGGCTGTCGCGCCAAAGGACATTAATTTGGGTGTACTGATCAAACAGATAGAGCCTGATTTTGATTTGGTTGAGTGTTTTGCCACGCCGGCACCTAGTGAAGCGCGCCAGCCGCGCTCAGCAGGATTGCCGATTACCCTTATCGATGCAGAAGGCGCGGACAGCTCTAAACCGGTAGGCTGTGTGATTACGCCTGTATGCCAGCTTAAAAGCGTGTTTTTTGAGGCGTTGACGGCGTTTGTCGGGGTGTTGGAGAGATATACGCTGGCTGATATCATCGACAATAAAGACGAGCTGGCGACTGTTCTGTTTCATTAAACGCGGTTTCATAAAAAGCGGTTTTGTTGATATTATCTTCTATGAAGCACTGTTTTATTCAAAAAGAGTGCACCAAAAAGGGAGCGGGCTTAATGCGGCTCCCTTTTATTGTATAGTAGATTTAATTTGAAAATGTTATAGCGCTACTGGTATAAATTTTCCTTGCGTGCTGTATACACAGAGGCTGCGCAAAATTCATCCCAGCAGCGCTTTGGAGCTTATGACAGTTTTGTTTTCAACTGACTATATCCTACTTATATTTCAAACTGAGCCTAATTTCAAACTAAGCCTGTTCTAGCTTTGGTCGTGCTTTATCGATGGCTGTTAGTAGTGCCTTTTCAAACTCGCCCTCATTAAACCTCACCAAATAAGAGTGCGCGGCACAAAAGTTGCGTACATCGCGCCATTCTTGAGCCAGATTGGTCGCCCAGTCGCAGTATGTTTTGCCAGCGTTCGTCTCATTTTTGAGCGCTTTTTTGGTGGTTGGGTGCAGCAGTAACTCAGGAAGCACTTTTTCCAGCAGCTTGACGGGAGGGCTCATAAAAGTATCATCGACGTGCAAGCTTTTACTGGCCGGATGATAGGCGAGCAGTGAGCCTGCATGTATCATCTCATTAGGTGAGATGTAATGGATGCCTTGTGAGAGAGAAAACTGTAACTCAGGATAGCGCTTGGCGACTGCCTCGCTTTCGACCAAATCATCAGCCCACTGTACGTCGGGGACTTGTTTGTGATGGCGGCGACTGCCATAAAAAGTCGCCTGCGGAAAGTCTTTGGCCATTTGCGCGCAGCTGACGGTATGAAACGGATGGACGTTTAGGACGGCTTCAACATCTTGCCCCTGATTGGTCAAGGCCATCACTTCATCGCGCACGTCGCCTGTCAGCCCATAGCTGTCTAAAAAAATAAATTTGCCTGAGTCTAATTGCACCAGTGAGCACTGCGTACCGATATTGAGCACGCCGCCCAAACGAAAGGTGCCGCGTATGTTCCAAAACCCTGCACCCAAATCATGAATTTTATCTGACATATGGTCTTCCTTATAATGAAAATGATGTAAAAAAGCGATAAACGTAAAAAATAGCTAAAATGTCGCCTCTAATAAAAACATCAAAACCAGCGGTAAAAAAAGCATCAAGGTCTACAAGAGTGCTCAACGCGACTTAACAAGTATTAGGTCTTTGCCGCCCAAAGTCTGTTATAAAAAAGATAGCAGCAATGTAGATATGTAAAAATAAGGACACGCTCTAGATTTTGTGATTAAACTCTTTTTATCATGAAGTGGCGCGCCGCTGTGCTAAAATCTTCAACTGACAAGTTTTCTAAGCATTGCTTCATAAACATGGTTTTTAAATGTTGTCTTGTAGGAATGGCCTTATAAGTACTCCATTGTTCAAAATTGCTCAAAGCTTGCTATGTATGTCGTCGATACTGCAAGTTGTCAAGTAAATCGTCTATCTTATCTACCACCGACGTCTGGCTTGTCTCAGCGGCGTCCAATACAGTTAGCACTATTTTGAAACCAATACGTCATACAACAAGTCGCAATGTCGCCGATGCTCACCACTCAAGCGGCGCGAGAGCATATCACGCAAACACGCCACACCATTCGCCTTCGTGGGTATTGAAGCTGACCATGGGGCTTATCGGCATGTTTGCTTTTTTGCAGGTTTATTCTGTGCAGGCTATCTTGCCAGTGCTCATCACAGACTTTGCTGCTACGGAAGTACAGGCAGGTATGGTGGTTGGCGCAACGATACTGGCGATTGCGATTATGTCGCCTTTTTTGGGCATGCTGTCTGATGCTGTCGGTCGTAAGGTGTTTATTGTTGGGGCTTTATTGTTTTTGGCGATACCAACGGCGCTTATCGCTCAAAGCCCGAGCATCGGTTGGATGGGGGGGTGGCGGTTTTTGCAGGGGTTGTCTGTACCCGGTATCACGGTGGTGACGATTGCTTATATCGGCGAGGAGTTTGAGGGGCGTGCGGTCACAGAGCTGATGTCGTTTTATGTATCAGGCTCTGTACTCGGCGGCTTTATGGGCCGGTTTTTGCTGGGGCATTTGCATGAGCTGATCGGCTGGCGTGCAGGCTATTATGTGATGGCGGCGATGACGCTACTTGGCGCTTTATGGGTTACGAAGATGCTGCCTGCGTCGCGGCAGTTTGTGGCCAATCCAAACTTTCGCTCGGCGATACAGACGCTCGGCGAGCACTTAGTCAATCGTTACGTGGTGACTTCTTGCTTATTGGGCGCTTGCGTGCTGTTTTCGTTGGTTGGCTGTTTTACCTTTATCAATTTGCACCTTGCAGATACGCCTTATGAGCTGAGCACTGGGGCGCTTGCCAATATTTTTGCCGTGTATTTACTGGGGGTGATCATCACGCCGCTTTCTACCACATTGCTGCGCCGCTTTGGCTCAGCGCGTACGGTACGCGTGGCTGTGGTGGTCTCTATGCTTGGCGTACTGCTGACATTGGTCGCGCCGCTTTGGGGCGTGGTGGTAGGGCTGGCGGTGATGTCGTCTGGAGTGTTTATTACCCAGTCGGCGACCATCAGTTATATCGCGGTCAATGTCAAAAAAGGCCGCTCTTTGGCGTCGGGTCTATATTATATGGGTTACTATGCAGGCGGCACGCTGGGTGCATGGCTGGGCGGCATCGCCTATGCGCGCGGGCAGTGGTCGCTGACGGTGTGGCTATTATTGTTTGTGCAGGTTTTGGCGTTATTGGTCGCCAGTATGGGGATGATTAAGACCAAGCCGCACGCCGCGTAAATCTCTTGTCGAATAGCGGCAAAGTACAATATCGGTAAAGTAGATAGGCGAGGTATGCAGCCCTACGGTTGGTCCTCTTTACATGAGACCGCTTTACATGGCATGGCTTTTTTCTTACTATTTTAAAATAGGTGCTTATTTAAAACAGGCACTTGGCTGACAAAGGTTTGGCATTGACTTTTCAGTAAGAAAAAATAATAACAATCTGGATGTTTCATGCTTTACTTATAAGCATCTGTTATCCACAAAAACGAAAGACAAGGACGTTACATTTATGTCAAATATCTATCACAGTGCACCTGCTGCTTATGACTATCCATTGCTTGTCAAACAGCTTCTTAATCGTGCTAAGACAGTCTCGCTCGAGCAAGAAATCGTGTATGCAGATAAACAGCGCTTTACTTATCAAGAGTTGTTTACGCGTATCAATCGCTTAGCCAATGTGCTGGCAGACCTCCACTTAGATGCAGGCGACGTGATTGCGGTCATGGACTGGGACAGCCACCGCTATCTTGAGTCTTATTTTGCGATTCCGATGTCAGAGTATATCTTACAAACGGTCAATATCCGCCTATCACCAGAAAAAATCCTCTATACCATCAACCACGCCAAGCCCAAAGTGCTGTTGCTCAACTCTGAGTTTGCGCCGTTGGTCAAAGACTATCAGTTTGAAAACTCCAGTATCGAGCATATTATTTGGCTAGATGACAATGGAGTGTCGTACGAGGGCGTGTTTGGCGGCAATCAAAACCGCGTCACAGGAGAGTATGAGGCACTGCTGGCAGCGGCTGATAGTGAGTTTGATTTTCCAGATTTTGATGAAGACACCATCGCCACGACTTTTTATACCTCAGGTACGACAGGCGATCCAAAAGGCGTGTTTTTTAGCCATCGTCAACTGGTGCTGCATACGCTCACAGAAGCAGCGACTTTGGGTATGTTGCCCAACAAGCAAGGCGTCAGCTACGGCGACGTCTATATGCCCATGACGCCGATGTTCCATGTACATGCGTGGGGTTTTCCGTTTACCGCCACCATGGTCGGCCTAAAGCAAGTTTATCCAGGTCGCTATGCCCCCGACAGTCTGCTGGATTTGATAATCAACGAAAAAGTCAGTATCACTCATTGTGTGCCGACGATTTTGCAAATGGTGCTAAAAGAAGCACAAGAACGCGAGGCCAGTTTCAATGGTCTAAAAATGATCATCGGCGGCTCGCGATTAACAGAGGGTCTGGCAAAGGCTGCGTTAGCACAAGGCATTGAGGTCTATACCGGCTACGGTATGTCAGAGACAGCGCCTTTGATTAGCCTGACGGAGTTTAGCCTTGATGAGCCTGAAATGAGCGAAGAAGAGGATGTTGCGCGCCGCTGTATGACCGGTAAGCAAGTACTGATGGTCGATGCGCAGATATGGGGCGAAAACAACCAGCCAGTAGGCACAGGCAAAGATAAGACAGGCGAGCTGGTACTACGAGCGCCGTGGCTAACCCAAAGCTATCTAAAAAATGACGATGCTGGCAAAGAGCTGTGGGAAAATGGCTATATGCACACTCAAGATATCGCATACATACGCCCTGATGGCTATATCCGTATCACTGATCGTCTAAAAGATGTGATCAAATCAGGTGGTGAGTGGATATCATCATTAGAGATTGAGACGATTTTGTCGCTACATCCAGCGGTGGCTGATGTCTCGGTGATTGGGGTGCGTGATAAGCAGTGGGGCGAGCGTCCGCTGGCGCTGGTCGTCCTAAAACCTGCCTGCCAAGATACTAAAGTCGAAGATATCAAAGCCATCGCAGAAAAAGCAGTCGAGCGTGGTATCATTCCCAAATATGGCGTCCCAAGTCAGTTTAAGTTTGTTGATGATTTGCCAAAGACCTCAGTCGGAAAACACGATAAAAAAGTCATGCGAGAGATGTACGCCGATCAAACAGAGGTTTGATAGACAAAAATGGGCACCCATGATGCCCCTGCCTGTGTTAAAATATCGATGAGAATATAGGCATAATAGTTGACCTTTATCGATTGCTCTGCTACATTTTAAACCGATACATAACGTATCGGTTTTTTAGTTCTGGTAAGGATGACCAGTACCTCATTTAGACATGTTGTTATGATAATGTCTGATAAGGCCTTATTGCCCCACCTATCGTCACGCTAAGGACAGCTATTATGAGCGACACCATTCAAACTCCTATTGCCAATCAAGAGTCAGCCACCAATATGGCCGACAGCGCCTCTCAATTTGCAGATATCTACCACGCCTCAATTCATGATCGAGAGCAATTTTGGGCGGAGCAAGCAAAGCGTATCTATTGGCACAAAGAGCCTGAGCAAATCCTCGATGACAGTAATCTGCCCTTTGCCAAATGGTATGTCGGCGGCGAAACCAACCTATGCTATAACTGTGTTGATCGTCATCTAGCAGAGCGCGCCGAGCAAGATGCTTTTATTTGGCTGTCTTCTGAGATTAACCAAGAGCTGATAGAGACCTTTCCTACCATTGTTGATGCGTTCAAGGACTTGGGTAATCATGTCGAGCTATATACCGATTATGCCAAGCGCCGCCTGACCTACAATGACCTTTATAAAGAAGTCAATTATTTTGCCGATGTACTACAGCGTCATGGTATCGGCAAGGGCGACCGCGTCATCATCTATATGCCGATGATTTTAGAAGCCGCTTATGCCATGCTAGCCTGCGCTCGTATCGGTGCGGTGCATTCGGTGGTATTTGGTGGCTTCGCCGCGCATAACCTCGCCATTCGTATGGATGATGCTGAGGCAAAAATGGTCATCACTGTCGATGCAGGTCTACGCGGCGGTAAAGTGGTTAATTATAAGAGTTTGGTCAATCAAGGCGTGACGCAAGCCACGGTCAAGCCCGAGCATGTATTGGTGGTCAATCGCGGGGTGCTACCATTTGAGCCGCAAGCCGTCGATGTCGACTATGCCGAGCAGCGCCGCATTAGCTGCGAAGCCAATGCCATTGTTGAGCCTGTGTGGCTAGAGTCCAACACGCCATCTTATTTGCTTTATACCTCAGGTACGACCGGTACACCCAAGGGTGTGCAGCGCGATACCGGCGGTCATGCAGTCGCCCTGACCACTTCGATGGATTATATCTATGATGGCAAGGCAGGCGAGACCTTTTGGGCGATATCAGATATCGGCTGGGCGGTCGGGCATTCTTATACCATCTATGCACCATTGCTCGCTGGAATGACCAGTGTGATGTATGAGGGTCTGCCGCATCGCCCAAACCCAGGTATCTGGTGGCGCATCGTCGAGGCCAATAAAGTCAATATCTTATTTACCGCACCGACGGGTGTGCGTATGCTCAAAAAGCAAGATGAGACATGGATGACGCGCTATGATGTCTCAAGCGTCAAGTCGTTTTTCTTAGCAGGTGAGCCACTTGATGAGTCAACAGCCAATTGGCTGACCAAGCATTTAGGCGTTCCGATCTTAGACCACTATTGGCAAACAGAGTCCGGCTGGCCGATTTTGAGCAACACGCCCAAGTTCAATCACAAACCGCACAAGCAAGGCTCACCTGGTTATCCCATGTATGGCTATGATGCTCGCGTTCTCAACGAAGAGACGGGCGAGCCATGCGCGGCAGGCGAAAAAGGCTTGCTGGCGATCAGTGCACCACTACCGCCTGGCTGTCTCACCACCGTATGGCGCAACGATGAGCGCTTTATGAGTAGCTATTTTGGCTTGTTTGATGGTCAGCAGTACTCAACATCAGACTATGCAGTCACTGATGAAGACGGCTATTTTTATATCTTAGGGCGTACCGATGATGTGATCAATGTCGCCGGTCATCGTATCGGCACCCAAGAGCTGGAAGAGGCCATCAGCACCCATCCTGAAATGGCGGAGTGCGCGGTTGTCGGTATTGCAGATGAGTTAAAAGGCGAGCTGCCGATCGCTTTTTGTGTGTTAAAAGATCATGAACAAGTGAAAACGACCGAAAACCGCTTTCGCATTGAGCAGCAGGTCATCGGCGCGGTGGTAAAATCGCTTGGCGGTATCGCAAGACCGGCAGCTATTTATTTTCCGCAAGCACTGCCAAAGACCCGCTCTGGCAAAATCTTGCGCCGCGCTATTCGTGCCTTAGCAGAAAACAAACCCACCGGCGATATGTCGACACTCGATAACCCAGCTGCAATCGATGCAGTCAAACAATCTATGCAGGATTATTAGGACACGCCCGAATCTTGTCTTATGGTGGCTTGCCCAATAAGTCAAAGTACAATCTAAAAACCAAAAAGCTCATGCACGCTCATGGGCTTTTTGGTTTTTGATGATAAGAAAATGCAGATAGGCAAAAATCTTAGATAAAAGTTTGATAAAGCCCTTGACCCTAAATTTGTTTTATTGCTATAGTCAATAACGATACGAAATAAATCATTTTAAATTATTTGCTAATCTAATAAAAACTTCTGGTTTTTTATCCCTTTTAAGTATAACTAGACACCTCAACATGGTCGTCTCGCAGACAAGATAAGGATATCTTATGCACCACGTTCAGCAGCTCATCAATGGCCAGTTTGTAGACTCTACTACCAACGAGTGGATCGATATCACCGATCCTGCTACCCAAGAGGTCATCGCCAAAGTGCCGCAGACCACAGATGATGAAATCAATCAAGCCGTCGCCGCGGCTCAAACAGCCTTTCAAACATGGCGTAAAACACCCATCACCACGCGCGCACGTATCTTTTTAAAATACCAGCAATTGATTCGCGAGCATATGGATGAGCTGGCAGAGACTTTGACAGCAGAGCAGGGCAAAACCATCGCTGATGCGCGCGGGGATGTGTTCCGCGGTTTAGAAGTGGTCGAGCATGCTGCAGGTATTGCCAACCTACAAATCGGTGATTTTGTCGAAAATGTCGCTTCAGGTGTTGACACTTATAGTATCTGGCAGCCGCTCGGGGTTTGCGCGGGTATCACGCCATTTAACTTCCCAGCGATGATTCCGTTATGGATGTTTCCGATGGCGATTGCCACGGGCAATACTTTTATCCTAAAGCCATCTGAGCAAGACCCGATGGTGACCATGCGTTTGGTTGAGCTGGCCGTCGAAGCGGGCGTACCTGAAGGGGTGCTAAACGTCGTACATGGTGGCAAAGCCACAGTTGATGCCATCTGTGATCATCCAGATATCAAAGCGGTGTCGTTTGTCGGCTCTAGCGCTGTGGGTAAGCATGTCTATGAGCGAGCTAGCCAATCAGGCAAACGTGCCCAGTGTATGATGGGCGCAAAAAACCACGGCGTTATCTTGCCAGATGCCAATAAAGAGCAAACGCTCAATCAGCTAGCGGGCGCAGCCTTTGGGGCAGCAGGTCAACGCTGTATGGCGCTATCTGTCGTGGTGCTGGTCGGTGCGGCAGGCGAGTGGATCGATGACATAAAGGCCAAAGCCGAGAGCTTAGTGGTATCTGCTGGTAAAAACGATAAGGATTTGGGGCCACTGATTTCTCCTGCAGCAAAAGCACGCGTTGAGCATCTCATCGGTACAGGGGTAGAAGAAGGGGCGAGCTTGCTGCTTGATGGTCGTGGTATCACGGTTGAAGGGTTTGAAAAAGGCAACTTTGTAGGGCCGACTATCTTTGATAATGTCACAAGCGACATGCAAATCTACAAAGAAGAGATCTTTGGCCCTGTGCTGTGTATCATGCGCGCCGATAGCTTAGATGAGGCGATTGAGCTACTCAATGCCAACCCGCATGGCAACGGCACCGCTATCTTTACCCAATCAGGGGCCGCAGCACATAAGTTCCAGCAAGACGTGCAAGTCGGACAGATCGGCATTAACTTGCCAATTCCTGTGCCACTACCGATGTTCTCATTCTCAGGCTCACGCGCCAGTAAGCTCGGTGATTTGGGTCCTTATGGCAAACAAGCAGTGCAGTTTTATACCCAAACCAAGACGGTCACAGCGCGCTGGTTTGATGACGAGGCCAGCCGCGGGGTCAATACCACTATTTCGATATAAGGCCTTAGTCTGTGTCATTGCGGTATAGTGTCTATCTTGCTGGTTGTCGCCATGTGTGTTTTTGCCATGCAAGTATGTGTCGATGACGTTATACCGCTGTTATACTGTATAACTTGATACTGTATGACCGATACGGTATCAATCATACCGTTAACCGACGTTAAAACAGGAACGGCTGACCCATTTTTACTCTATTTGTAATGCATGCACAAGGATGACCCCATGGATTTTTCATTGACCGACGACCAGATCGCCTTTCGCCAAACCGCCAAACAGTTTGCCCAAAAAGAGCTCAAACCAAACGCCGCTGAGTGGGACCGCACCTCACACTTCCCCGTCGATGTCATCAAAAAAACCGGCGAGCTTGGTTTTTTGGGGCTGTATACCAATCCAGAGTATGACGGCCTTGGGCTACCGCGCTTAGACTCCGCCATGGTGTTTGAAGAGCTGGCATGGGGCGATACCGCGGTCGCCGCTTATATGAGTATTCATAATATGGTAGGTTGGATGATCGGTGAGTATGGCAGCGATACTCTGTGCAAAAAATATCTACCAAAGATGGTCAGTGGTGAGTGGCTTGGCAGTTATTGCTTGACCGAGCCCAATGCCGGCTCGGATGCGGCCTCACTACGCAGTAAAGCCGACAAGCAGGGCGACTATTATGTGTTAAATGGCGAAAAGACCTTTATCTCGGGCGCAGGCGCGACCGATGTACTGGTCGTCATGGCACGAACAGGGGGTGCCGGTCCAAAAGGCATATCGGCGTTTGTCGTCGATGCTCATAGCGATGGCATTGAGTACGGCAAAAACGAGCACAAAATGGGCTGGAAAGCACAGCCCACACGCACCATCAGTTTTAAAGATGTCAAAGTCCCAGCCGAAAATCTAATCGGCGAGGAAGGCCAAGGTTTTCGTATTGCGATGAAAGGCTTGGATGGTGGACGTATCAATATCGGTATCTGTGCGGTCGGTACAGCGCAGTCGGCGCTTGAGACCGCGACCAATTATGTGCAAGAGCGCAGTCAATTTGGTAGCCCGATTGCCAGTCTGCAGTCGGTGCAATTCAAGCTTGCTGATATGTTGACCCAGACCATTACCGCACGGCAAATGCTGTATCTGGCGGCCAACAAAGTCGACAATCAAGACAGCCAAGCATCGACCTATTGTGCGATGGCAAAGCGTCTGTCTACCGATCTTTGCTTTGATGTGGCCAACCAAGCACTACAACTGCATGGCGGCTATGGCTATCTCAATGAGTATCCGCTTGAGCGTCACGTGCGAGACTTGCGCGTCCATCAGATATTAGAAGGCACCAATGAGATCATGCGCGTGATCGTCTCGCGTCAGCTGATGCAAGACGATGCGCTGAGCCAGCTACGCTAATCTTGGTATTCAGTGTTTATGGCGTGTCTTCATTTCAAAAATAGTGATAAAAATAAAGGATTACTTATGACGGATTATACCAATCTCAACCTAGCTATTGATGGTCACATCGCCACCGTGACACTAAATAATCCACCTGCTCATACGTGGACGATGGATAGTCTGCCCGCGCTCAAGCAGTTGGTGACGGATCTTAATTCCAATGATGAGGTATATGCCCTAATCATTCATGGCGATGGTGAAAAGTTCTTTTCAGCAGGGGCGGACCTAAATAATTTCTCAGACGGTGACAAAGGCCGAGCCATCAGCATGGCCATTGCTTTTGGCGAAGCGTTTGAAGCCTTATCTGCTTATCGCGGCGTTAGTATTGCAGTCATCAACGGCTACGCGATGGGCGGCGGGCTTGAGTGCGCGCTGGCCTGTGATATCCGTATCGCAGAAGCACACGCCCAGATGGCACTACCAGAGACGGGTGTGGGGTTATTGCCTTGTGCTGGTGGTACACAAAATCTGCCGATGCTAGTGGGTGAAGGCTGGGCCAAGCGTATGATATTGTGCGGCGAACGCGTCGATGCCGAGACGGCCTTGCGTATCGGCTTGGTTGAGGAAGTTGTGGACAAAGGTGCAGGACTACAAGCTGCACAAGCGTTGGCAAAAAAAGCCGCCAAACAGTCTCCTGTTGCCGTTAGTTATTCTAAAGCGCTTATCCAAGCAGCTAGACATAACCCGCCTGCGCAAAACCTCATCCATGAGCGCGAAGCATTTGTAAAGCTGTTTGATACCAACGATCAGCGCGAAGGCGTGCAAGCGTTTTTAGAAAAACGTCAGCCAACTTGGCAAAATAAATAAGCGCCCAAGACTATCTTGATAAAACGCCCTAATATTCATTTTACTTTTTGTAGGTCTTTGTATGACAACCTCAACAGATAACAACAATCAAAACGCTGCTGCGCAAGCCGCGCCCGCTGCGCCAGTATTGTTTGATACTGAACAGACAGAATGTGGTCATCTCATTGGCATTATGACGCTTAACACACCAAAATCTCTCAATGCCCTAAGTGTCGAGATGTGTCAATTGTTGGCTGCGCAATTAGAGCAGTGGGAGCGTGACGAGCAGGTAGTGGCGTTGGTGCTCAAGGGCGCAGGCGACAAGGCGTTTTGTGCAGGTGGTGATATTCGCAAGCTATATGACAGCATGTCAGAGTCTGCACCACTACCTAACCCTTATGCGACAGAGTTTTTTGGTCATGAGTACCGTCTCTATCGGCAGATGCATTTTTATTCCAAGCCGCTGATACTCTGGGGCGATGGCATCATTATGGGCGGCGGTATGGGGCTGATGGCAGGGTGTAGTCACCGTGTGGTCACTGAGCGCACCCGATTTGCCATGCCTGAGGTGACCATTGGGCTGTTCCCTGATGCCTCTGGTAGTTGGTTTTTGCAGCGTATACCCGCCAAGATGGGATTGTTTTTAGGCCTGACTGGGGCGATGTGTAATGGCAACGATGCTATCTTGTCCAATCTAGCTGAGTACGCCGTGAGCAGCAGCGATTATGATGCCATCTTACAACGTCTCAAACAAAGCGATTGGCAGCAAGCCGCTCACCGTACAGACATAAGTCATCAGCGCCAGCATAACAGCGCGCACGATATCGTCAGCCGCGCACTGGCGGCGCAGCCTGTCACTGAGTTGCCTGCTAGTAAATTGGCCACCTATTGGCATGCCATTGGACAGTTAATGAATAGCGGTGGATTGGGTGATATTGATGCCATCTTGCAAAGCGACGCGGCGTTGGAGAAGTTAGATGCTGACTTTGCGCAAGACAGCTGGACGCAGCGCGCTGTTGCCACTTATCGAGCAGGCTGCCCTGTGACAGTGGCGTTGACTTATGCACTGTATCATCAAGTTGCAGACCTATCGCTTGAGCAGGTCTTGTACCTAGAAGCCAATGTCGCTGTACACTGCGCTGCCAATCCTGACTTCAAAGAAGGCGTACGGGCGCTGCTGATTGATAAAGACCGCAACCCCAATTGGTCGCGTTCATTGGCAGACTGTCTCAGTGCCGATGGACAGGCATACATTTATCAGCATTTCACCAATCCCTATGCGGCAGGCGAGCACCCATTGGAAGGCTGGCTGGGCAGTGAGGCTTTGGGGAGTCAGATTATCAATCACTAACAACCTACTAAAAATAAAAGCAGATCTGCCTAGGCAGCGAGCAGGTGCTACTGGCAATAACATAAAAATCAATCATCAAGGAGCGATGAGATGGGTATAAAGGATACAAATACCAAAAATACGACAAAGAGTGCCGCGGCAAAACCAACGATTGCCTTTATTGGTCTTGGTAATATGGGCGCACCGATGGCAGAAAACCTATTAAAGGCAGGCTATCCGCTATCAGTATATGATTTATCTGCAGAAGCATGCGAGCGCCTGCAGCAAGCAGGTGCCAGCGTCGCTACCAGCCCAAAAGAGGCGGCGAGCAATGCGAATGTTGTGATTAGTATGTTGCCAGCGGGCAAGCACGTTCATTCTGTCTATCTAGGTGAGAATGGATCTGATGGCTTGCTAGCAGAGCTGCCCAAGGGCACACTGGTCATCGATAGTAGTACCATCGCTGCCGCTGACGCCAGATTGGTAGCAGACGCCGCAACTGGTCTTGGTATAGACTTTTTAGATGCGCCCGTCTCTGGCGGTACAGGCGGTGCCATCGCTGGTAGTTTGACTTTCATCGTTGGCGGTAGTGCCGACGCATTTGCCAAAGCAGAGCCGATACTGGCGGTAATGGGCAAAAACATCTTTCATGCAGGTGAGCATGGAGCAGGGCAGGTCGCCAAAATTTGTAACAATATGCTCTTAGGTATCTTGATGGCAGGGACGGCAGAGGCCATTAATCTAGGCGTAAAAAACGGCCTCGATGCCAAAGTATTGTCTGACATCATGCTACAAAGCTCTGGGCGCAACTGGACGCTGGAGGTTTATAACCCTTATCCTCAGGTGTTAGAAAACGTGCCATCGAGCAAGGGCTACAAAGGCGGCTTTATGAGTAAGCTGATGCAAAAAGACCTCAACCTTGCCATGCAAACTGCCAAGGATACTGCGGTCGAGACACCGATGGGCGCCAAGGCGACAGAGCTCTATGACGATCACGCGCGCGAAAATGGCGACAAAGATTTTTCTAGTATCATGGGGCGTCATGACCATTCGGTGTTGTCTTAAAGTGCCTAATTCTTGAATTGCTTAGTTTTTTGAATTGCTTAGTTTTTGAATTGCTTAGTCTTTGAAATATCTAGTCTTTGAAGTATCTGTCTCGAACGCACAAAGCTACTAAAGATACTCGTCTTAAAGCAAAAAAGTTCTGCGCTATCTGTGATAGTGCAGAACTTTTGGTTATAAAATCCTACTTAGTTTTGTAGCTCATAGACCAAAGCCTGAATATCCTGAGCGGCTGTCTGCAGGCGTGGCACATGCGTCATCAGCTCGTCTAATGACACGCGTATAGTCGGCGCATGCAGGTACAAAGAGGCCAGATAACGTGACTTCTTATCTAATACAGGCACAGACACCGCCACCATCTCCGAAATAAACTCTTCGTTGTCGATACCGACCCCTGTCTCAGCGATTTTATCCAGCTCTTGATTGAGCGCATCGATATCTGTGATGGTGTTTTTGGTAAACTTATCCAAAGGCAAGCCTTTCAATATCTTGTTACGGCTGGTGGTGGAGAGCTGGCTCAGATACAGCTTACCCGTTGCCGTACACCACATCGGAGACTTGACGCCCACAGGCAGATAAATCTGCAAGGGTAGTGAGGTCTGTGCGCGGTTGGTATAGAGCATATTCATATGATAAGGAATCGCAATCCCGCAAGTCTCTTCGATCTCCTCGACCAGCTTATGCAAAATCATCTGCCGCTCATTAAAAAACTGGCGCTGCTGCCACAGCTCAACGCTCAAATTTCGCACTCGCTTGCCAGGTATGATGCCGCCGCCGATATCAACGGTGACAAACCCCTCATCCACCAGATTTTGAATCAAACGATGGATGGTCGGTTTTGGAATGTCCAGCTCTTGCGATAGCTCAAGTGGAGAGAGCGGCTTAGAAGCATAAGACACCGCTTCTATAATCTCTAACACACGGGTAATCGACGATACTTTAGGCATATAAATGGCTCGATAATAATAAAAAAGGAGAAAGCGCAGTCGCTTGCAACGCGTTAATAATTATAACAAAAAATCATAAACCTGAGGCTTTGTAACTGGATTATTACTGTCTCTAATTTAGCACAATATAACGCTTAGACAAACGTTAGTCGCGCTATATTAGGACATTTATGTCGCTTATTTTCCTAACTGATTTTTTTGTCCAAAAACACCCTTAGATACGTCAACTCACAAAATACAACAATCTGTAGTAATAAGCTATATAACTGTTATTGAAGCTGAGACGTCAGTAGGCGATGATAATGACATATTTTGTAATATCCTTACATGAGTATTAAGTCACTTAAAAATCATGTCTACGCTGTTGGATCACTTTGAGAGCGTTGTGTAACAGAAAGTCGAAGTTTTGCCGGTTGATGTAGCAATTATTACAATACCTATGCAATCTTTACATAATGGCAAATAAAAAGCGCGTCTGTAGGGGTGACTTTTTGAGCCAAAATTGTTTTAATCTGCTCAACAAAATGATGGATTTAAAAAGAACTAAATTGTCATTTTTTTTGGGCGAGTTATTCCACACTTTAGGAGAGTATTTATGAAACTTATTAAACTAACAGCAATTTCTGCTGCCGTTTTGGCTTCAACTGCTGCACTAGCGGCTGAGCCAGTTGTCGTTGTTGATGACAACAAAGCTGTCGCATATGAGGCAGAGCCAGTCGCTGTCGCTTATGAAGCCGAACCTGCTTATGCATACAATGCTGATGCTGGTGTGGTACGTAACACCACTGGCGCTGTCGTTGGTGGTACTAAGACTTTTTTCCAAACCGCTATCAACCCAGCCGCTGTCAGTGCTGAAGTTGGTACACTAGGTTATGGTGCCAATATCGCTTGGGGTTTGAACGAAAACACTGAACTACAAGCCGGTTGGGCAGGTGGTGATGTTGCCGAGCTATTTGGCGGCGATTTTGATGCAAACGACGTAAACTACGATGTAGACTCTGACTTTAGTAACCCATACCTAGGCGTACAACTACGTCCTACTGGCAATTGGTTCACTATGGGCGCAGGTATCATCGTACCGGATAACGATATCGACGTAACTGCTAATCCAGAAGGCGGCTTTTATAAAATCAACGATACAAAATATGATGCAGAATCTGTTGGAGCATTACAAGGTACTGTAGAGCATCGTAACAAATTAGCCCCTTATGCGACTATTGGTTTCCGCCCAAATATTACCAATAACTTTGGCCTATTCGGTGAAATCGGTGCTGCATACATGGGTAAAACTGATGCAACTGTAACTGCAAGTAATACTAGCGGTGGCCCGATTTTTATCCAAGATGGTAAGGGTGATAGAGTTGAAGTAGCGGGCGAAACTGCTCAGGGTGTTGCTAACATGGCAGCACAAGAGCTTGAAGATAAAGACTACTTAGAGTGGATGCCAATCGTAAAAGTTGGTGCAACTTACCGCTTCTAATTTAATCACAGTCTACTGGCTGTTATTAGATAAATAAAAAACGATCCTATTTATTAGGGTCGTTTTTTTGCGCTGAGTAGTAACAAGTAGTAAGATGACTAGCGATTAAATAGAGGACATGCCACGCCTTAGATGTTGGCTGGATATCCTCATCAAAACACCAGTACAATATGCTGCTTAGGAATGATAGCGATACGGTACCCTGTTTTTTTATCCATCACAGTCATCAGATGATGGTCGTCTATCACGCTGTCTATCAAATCCCCTATCAGATAAGCGTAGTCGATACCCAGCCCTTGCGCGAGGGTGTATTGATATACCTTGATATAGCTTTCTTTTATTTGCCATAGCCGCTTTGCGATTGCGTCACGCTGCCATGCAGGCAGTCGTTGCAATACCGCCTTTTCTTTATCAGCATAAAAACGCCGAACCACCTGCCAAGCTACCTCATTTGCTTCTATATCGATGCCAGCAGGACGATGCTGGCTGAGAATGACGGCCACCTGATTGACTAGACAGCTCGTTGGTTGAGTGCTGCTATTATCAGTATCGTCTGTATTTTTTGCGCCTGTATGGCTAAAGCATACGTAGTATTTGCTACGAGCAAGCCGATAAGGAAAGGCTGATTCATCTAAAGTATCGTATATCTGTAGCTTGGTGAGTAGCTGTTGTAACAACAGCCGTACGCCTTGCCGCTGTAGTTGGCGCTGCTGCTGCGCCCGATCAGGTGCTGATATATCTGCAGGCGCACGGCAATACTGCCATTGCTGGGTATCGTCTATATGGATGTTTAGGTCGTATCTGCTTAGATAAGGCAGCTTATTGATATGCTTATGGGCAAGGGCGTTGACATGCGCGGTGGCACACCATGTCGTAGGCCCAAGCCTCACATTATGAGTTTGTGTCAAGTATAAGGGCATAGGTGTAGCCGCAGGTTTTATGTAGGAGTAGGAAATATAAAGCCCAGCAACGTGATATTGCTGGGCCTTTTTAGTATTACGCTGACGATTGGTAATACGAGCGTATGGGGCTTGTCTTAATAAGACAGCTCCGCGCGGCGGTTTTGCGCATAGGCGGCCTCGGTGGTGCCAGCGGCGGCAGGGCGCTCTTCACCGTAGCTGATGATACGGATATTGTTGACCGCGACACCTTGGGCGGCCAGATAGTCACGCGCTGCTTGGGCGCGGCGCTCGCCTAGCGCCATGTTATACTCGCGGCTACCACGCTCATCGGTATGACCAGCAATCACTACGCCAGCGGTTGGGTTTGAGCGTAGCAAGCTTGCGTGTTGATTGAGGACATTGGCCGCTTGTGCGGTGATTTCGCTACTATCGAAAGCAAAGTAAACGACGGCTTGTAGGTTGTCTGCATCAGTGACGACGGTACTAGTGTTGTCTACGATGACGGCACCGTTGTAGCCCGTTTGACCGCCTGGGATACCTAGTGGGGCAACCACAACTTCAGAGGTGGCGCGTTTGGTCGCACAGCCTGTAGTGATTGCGACAGCGCTTGACAATACAGCGAGAACCGCAAGCTTAGAAAAACGAATTGACATGGTGAGCTCCTAAAATTTTTAATTAACGTTGTTGTTGTAAACTGCTTCGATAAAACTCAGGCAATTACCATTTATCATATATTCAGTGTTACTTTATGTAAGTAGTATTACTGTAAATAACTCGAGAATTTACAATCAGATATGCTCGTTTTGTTATATACAGCTGTTTTGACAAATGCTCTGATATCAAGGCATAAAACGAACTACCAGCGGTGCTTGCCCCAGTTTTCAGGGTTTGCCCAGTAGTCGGCATTGAGCCAGTTAGGCAGCTGTTTGTAGTCATACAGATTAAATTGCCACAGTGTCGCTGATCCAAGAGCATGGGCGGCGGCAGGCATCTGGGTCATATCGGCACCTGATAGGTCGGTATCCCCTGTCAAGGTAGAAGTCTGTAATATATCAAACGGGGTAAATCCGTAGGGTTGCAAATCGATATTGTGCTCAAGGGCGATGAGTAGATGGGCGGCATATAGGTCGCGATAGCGCATGAGTAATGGGATATACTGCTGTAGCTGCTCTGCTGATAGCGTCGGCAGCCAGAAGCACACCAGCTCATACCGCTCAGATACTGGCTGTTGGTTGAGCGCCAGTAGGGTCGATGAGGCAAGTTTGTCAGCTGACTGTGTGGTATCGCCGGCTTGAAAAGCAGCATGGTTGGTAAGCGCTGTATGTAATAACGCTAGCGTGTCTTTGTCTTCGGTTACCCACAGTAGCTCGGGCTTATCGTCAGTTTTATGTTTGGTGCTTTTGCTGTCTGATTGAGTGTTTGTCTGCGCATCAGTTGCCTGTGCTAGAGTGGGCAATAGCGCATCGATATAAGCTATTAATAAAGGTAGCGTCACCTCTGCGCGACGCGTGGATTGCTTTGTCATATGATAGGCCGTTTCTCAAATGGTAATCGTCAGTGCCTTTATTAAATCATTTTGGTATGCATTATCCAATGTAAAATTGAGGCCTGACCACTAAACTTACTATTTTTACCAAAGCCAGCTATCTGACTGACTTATTTAAATTTGACTATAAGCCACGGATTATCAGCGCCACAATCTAGGGAGCTGCTCTTGAAATTTGGTGATTTAGGCCAATGTAGCTAAAAAATAAACAGCTAAACCACGTAAAAAACCTAAAAAACTTAAAATCTAACACAGGGCTTTTAGGTGTTAAGGTTAGGGCGTGTCTTCAATTCACTCGATAGTTATCTAAATGGGCTAAAAATGGCCAAATTTTGCCAAACATCGTCAAATAGCGGGTTTATATCCCGATATTAACGGCGCTATTTTCCTTGTTTGACCGCAATTTATCTCATTTTTATCACCATTTTTGAAATAAAGACACGCCCTAGGAAGCGCTAGGAATTTTAATCACACGTATTTTTTATAAATAACAATAGGAACCCCCATGTCTACTGCTGAAACAGATACCCAAATTATCAACCCTGAAATGCCTGATGTGCCACCGCAAGCACCCAGCAAAATCAATCTAAAAGACTATCAAAAGCCAAGCTTTGCTGTCGAAACGGTCGATTTGGATATCAAGCTATATGAAGACCACGCGCAGGTAGTTAGCACGCTACAGATGGTGCGCCAAAGTGCAGGGGATCTTGTGCTATTTGGTGAGGATTTGGCGCTACTGGCAATCACTATGAACGGCGAGTCATTGCCCTCCGAGCGCTATCAACATAGGGCGGGCAAACTGACGATAGCAGATGCCCCTGATGACGTTACTTTAGAGATACAAGTGCGCATCTGTCCGCAGACCAACACAGCGCTTGAGGGGTTATATATGGCGGGCAGTGGCGACGATACCATGTTTGTCACTCAGTGCGAGCCTGAGGGGTTTCGTAAGATCACGTTTTATCCAGATCGTCCTGATGTGCTGGCGGTATTTACCACGCGCTTGGAGGCGGATAAACGTTATCCAACGCTGCTGGCCAATGGTAATTTGGTAGAGGCGGGCGACGTCAGTGGTACACCAGACCGTCATTATGCCATCTGGCATGACCCAACCAACAAGCCAAGCTATTTGTTTGCTTGCGTCATCGCTGATTTGGATGTGCTGACGGATTCATACACCACCAGTGAAGGGCGCGAGGTGACGCTTGAGCTTTATGCTAAGTCTGCCGATATCGATAAGTGTGATGTCGGTATGCAGGCGCTAAAAGACGCCATGCGCTGGGACGAGGTCAACTATGGCCGCGCTTATGATTTAGACCGTTATATGATCGTCGCTGTCAGTCAATTTAATATGGGCGCGATGGAAAACAAAGGCCTAAATATCTTTAATACCGCTTGTGTGCTATCTAGTCCTGAGACGACTACAGATGCGCGCAGTTTTAGTGTCAAATCTATCATCGCCCACGAGTATTTTCATAACTGGACGGGCAACCGCATTACCTGCCGTGATTGGTTTCAGCTGTGTCTAAAAGAAGGCCTTACGGTGTACCGTGATCAGTCGTTTTCTGCCGATCAGCAATCAAGCGCGGTACAGCGTATCGATGATGTGGCCACCTTACGCGCGCATCAGTTTGCTGAGGATGCAGGGCCGCTTGCGCATCCTGTGCGCCCTGAGAGTTTTGTTGAGATTAATAATTTTTATACGACGACTGTCTATGAAAAAGGCGCTGAAATCGTGCGTATGATTGCCAATACGCTAGGGCCAGTCAACTTCCGAAAAGGGACAGATGAGTATTTTCGCCGTTATGATGGGCAAGCGGTGACGGTGGAGGACTTCTTATCTGCGCTCAGTATTACCGATAGCAAAATTGAGGACTTTATCGACTGGTATCGCCAGCCTGGTACGCCTGTGGTGACAGGTCATCAAGACTATGACAGCGACACGCAGACGTTGACCATAACGTTGAGTCAAAAAAAC
Organism: Psychrobacter sp. L7; assembly: GCF_002810365.1. Taxonomy (NCBI): domain Bacteria; kingdom Pseudomonadati; phylum Pseudomonadota; class Gammaproteobacteria; order Moraxellales; family Moraxellaceae; genus Psychrobacter; species Psychrobacter sp. L7. Next base: position 262,880 of record NZ_NEXR01000006.1, on the reverse strand, counting down.
CGTCATGTCGCAGGTTTTGATGCGCCAAAGCCTCTGCCGATACCTGTAGCGACGGCACTGTTTGAGCGAAATACTGGCAATATCGTCGCTGAGCGTATGTTGCTGCTTGATCAACAAACACAAGCCTTCGTCTTTGAAAATGTGACCAGCGAGCCTGTGGTATCGCTATTACGTGATTTTAGTGCCCCTGTGCAGCTCAACTATGCTTATCAAGATGCTGATTTGGCGTTTTTACTTGAGCACGAGACCAATGGTTTTAACCGCTGGCAAGTGACGCAGATGCTGGTCAATCGTATCTTGCTACAAAACAAAAGCGAGAAAAGCAGCCCAGATATTTATCTGCATGCACTGGCGCAGACATTGCCTGTGCTTGCCGCCGAGGATGCGATGCTGGCGGCACGCTTACTGGATATTCCATCCGCGCAGGAGCTGGCATCTGCCATTCCGCAGGACTATGACCCAGAGGTGATCAAAGCGCAGCGTGAAGGTTTATATCAACAGCTGGCTTTGGTATTAAAAGATGAGTGGGCAAAGCTTTATAAGCAGCTACTCATACAGGCGTATCAAGACAGTGCCGATGCTCGCGGCAGACGTGCGCTGCGTAATGTGGTACTCGATATGACAGTGACCGCCAACGTTGCTGGGGCTGCTGAATGGGCACAGCGGCAGTATGATAATGCCAGCTGTATGACAGAGCGTTTTGGCGCGTTAAAGGTCATGGTCAATCATCAACTGGCAAAAGCTGATGACTATCTAGCAGATTTTTATGAGCGCTTCCAAGACAATGATTTGGTCATTGACTTGTGGTTTAGTGTGCAGGCGTCTGCCGATACGGTCACCCCTGACGATATCACTGCATTGCTTACCCACAAGGACTTTGATTGGAATACGCCCAACCGTGTCCGCTCGGTCGTCGGTGCCTTTGCCTCGCAGCCTACCGTACTCTGGACAGCTGATGGACTGGATATCTATACTGGTGTCATCAAAAAGCTGGATACTGCCAATCCAGTATTGGCATCGCGCTTATTACAAGTGCTGGCGCGCTGGAACACTTTGGCTGAGCCGCGCCGTCAGATGGCGCATGAGCAGCTGCTTGATTTACAAAAGCAGGTATCGTCTAAGCATGTACTTGAGAGTTTAGAGAGTGTGCTTGGATCTACAGGCGAGTAGGATAGGATGGCTGAATAAAAGTCATCAGATTAAAAAGAGTTAAATAAAGACAGTCATAAAAAGCCCGCCCGATATGCGTATCGGGCGGGCTTTTTTTAGCGTATCACAGTATCAATGCTGGGCGTGCTAGCTAGACGATAGCTCTTTGCATTGAGAGTTAGCGATTTGGCAAGACGTCTTTGACCATATCACGCAGCTTGTATAGAGCTGTGACCGTACTGTCCCAATCCAAGCAGCCGTCGGTGATAGATTTGCCATACTCAAGCTGGCTTAAGTCAGCCGTCAGCTTTTGATTGCCGCCTTTAAGGTGACTTTCGATCATCATACCGATGATGGATTTGTTGCCGTTTTGGATTTGTTCGGCGACGTTCGTGATGACCATTGGTTGTAGATATGGGTCTTTACCTGAATTGGCATGGCTTGAGTCAATCATGATTTTGCCATTGGTTTTACCTTTGGCCAGTGCGTTTTCGGCTTGTGCTACCGCCGTTTCATCATAGTTTGGTTTGCCATTACCACCGCGCAATACCACGTGAGCGTAAGGGTTGCCTTTTGATTTGATGATAGAGACTTTGCCATCTGCTGATAGACCTAAGAAACTATGGCCTTCTTTGACCGCTTGCATGGCGTTGACCGCGACTGTCATGCCGCCGTCGGTGCCGTTTTTGAAGCCCACTGGACAAGACAAACCTGAGCTCATCTCACGGTGCGTCTGGCTTTCAGTGGTGCGCGCACCAATGGCTGACCAGCTGATCAAATCCTGCATGTATTGCGGCGTATTTGGGTCCAAGGCCTCGGTGGCACACGGCAAGCCTTTTTCGTTGAGGTCTAACAAAAGCTTACGCGCCGTACGCAAGCCTTTTTCGATATCAAAGCTGTCATTCATGTCAGGGTCATTGATCATGCCTTTCCAGCCCACCGTTGTACGGGGTTTTTCAAAATAGACACGCATCACCACAAATATGCTATCTTCGATCTCTTTTGCCAATACCGCCAAACGATCGGCGTATTCGTGAGCGGCTTTAATATCGTGAATAGAGCAGGGGCCGATGACCACAAACAAGCGCTTGTCTTTACCGTCCAAGATATCTTGGATAGTGTTGCGACCTTTTAGGACGGTATTATAAGCTTTGTCTGACAAAGGCAGCTCAGCTTTTAGCTCAGCGGGAGTGATCAAAGGAATGAATTTTTCAATATTCACGTCGTCAATATCTGCATTATGGGTAACTGGTGTTGTCATGGTTATATATCGTCTAGCTGATTTATAGGGATATTCATTATGCGGACAAAAGCGCTGGTTGACAAGGGCAGTCATACAGTTAATTAACTGATAACTGGAATGAGGAAGCCAAAATCCAGTTATCATTGTGACGCCTGCGTTGGATATAAAAACAGGCGGCGCGTGGTTTTTGTGAGTCAATTTAGCTATTTTGGCCGTCGTCACGTATGATGGCAGCGTCAATGAGCATCGTTATTAGCGTTATCAGGCCTTATGGCCACTGACATGTGTTATATTTTATAATTGTTTTTATCGTACCTTTATCATCTTCATATCGAGAGCTTGTCATGACAGATTTTGCTACCCTTAACCACTCCCTTGATGTGACGCCAGACGCAGCGGTACAGACGCTTAAAAGTCAAAGCACGGCTGAGCTTTTGGTACCTGAGTCAAACGCGGGCCCACTGGTCATCGGTATTGTCGCAGGCGAGGTGTCAGGTGATAGCTTGGGTGCCGACTTTATGCAGCAGATGAACAATCTGCGCGATGATATTGTTTGGGTCGGGGTCGGCGGCGCTAAGATGCAAGCACAAGGATTACAAAGCATCTTTGCATTAGAGCGATTGGCTGTCATGGGTCTGGTTGAGGTCATGGCACAACTGCCAGATTTGCTAAAGGCACGCCGTGAGTTATTAGTAGCGTTTCAAAACGCTGCTATCGACTGGTTTATTGGTATCGATGCGCCTGATTTTAATCTGCGGGTCGCAAAAAAACTAAAGCCCAAAGGGGTGTTTTGTGTTCAGTATGTCAGCCCCTCTATTTGGGCATGGCGTGAGTCGCGTATCCATAATATCAAAGCAGCCACCGATTTGGTGCTGTGCTTGTTTCCGTTTGAGCTACCAGTCTATGAGCGTCATAACCACCCAGCAATCTGTGTCGGTCATCCGCTGTTACGCACCATAGATCAAGGGCTAATGGCGACACCTATCAATCAGCGCCGCAGTGAGCTGGTCTGGCATAATGATGGCTTGCAGCAGTTTTTTATTGATCGTTTTGATGAAGTCAGTCAGCTCATTTGCGTGATGCCAGGGTCGCGGCGCGGGGAGATTACCGCCATCTTGCCTTTGATGCTCGATGGTATTCAAAAATTGATATTACTGGACCCAAAACTGTGTTTTATCATCCCTACTGTGGATCAAAACCATCAATATATCGTGCAAGATGTCATCGATAAACGCTCAGAACAGCTGCGCGCCGCTATCGTGGTGGTTTACGATGATAGTCAGCCAACCTTTAGTCAGCAAGCGATGGCAGCAGCCGATGTGGTGATGCTAGCCTCAGGCACCGCGACACTAGAGGCGATGCTGCTTGAGCGACCGATGGTGGTGATTTATCAGTTAAATCAGCTGACCTATCAGATCGCCAAGCGTCTGGTAAAAGTGCCTTATGTGGCGTTGCCCAATATCCTAGCAGATGCCGCGATAGTGCCTGAACTGATACAAGAGCAGGCGAGTGGGGACAATATCTGCCGTACGGTGATGCGTTTATTACAGCCACGCGCCTATGCCGAGCAAATGAGCGATCTGCTTACCACCAAACAGCTATTACAGCAGCAGAGCAACCATGAGCCGGCAAACAGCGTCATCGAGCAATGGTATAAGCAAAACCATCAGCAATAACACATGTCATCTGTGCCGTATGGCAGCATTGTTATGACAGAATGCTAAAAACCATACTAAGAACAATGCTAAAGACAATGTCACCAAGTCCAACTTTCACCCCTCAAAAAAAGATATAACAGTGTTATGAGTAACCCATCTAGTAGTGCCCAGCCTTTGATACCAATTGATATACGTATTGAGCAAGTCGATATCAAAGGGCAGTATATTCAACTAGCAGCGCCCATTCATTTGTCTGGTCAACTACATACCTCGGAGCTACAAAGCCAATATGGGCAGGCGACAAAGGACGCGGCCTTGCCACTACAAATAGGTGTCGATGAAGCTGGCCGCGGCCCTTTGCTAGGCTCTGTCAATGTCGCCGCGGCGCTATTACCTGCCGCGTGGTCGGGGCTCATAGAAGCGCAGCCGCTAAAGGATACCCCGCTGTCTGTATTGATCGACTCCAAGCAGTTGAGTGAAAAAAAGCGTGACAGGCTTTATCCCTTGGTGCAGCAGTATGCGGTCGGGTATATCATCGCGGAGATACCGGCCGCCGTCATCGACCAAATCAATATTTTGCAGGCGACGATGCTCGGTATGCGTTTGTGTACCGAGGAGCTGCTACAAGCAGTTGCCGCCCATTTAACTGCTGTCGGTCATCGCTTTATCGAAGTGCTAATTGATGGCAATCGCTGCCCTGATTTAGACAGTGGTAAGCTTGCCAAGGCAGGTATAGCGCCCGCTATGCTCGACTGTCAAGCATGGGTCAAGGGCGATGGCCGTCATACCAGTATCGCCGCGGCCAGTATATTGGCAAAGGTGAGCCGTGATAAGGCCATGTATGAATTAGATGCACAGTATCCTGAGTATGGCATCGCTAAACACAAAGGCTATCCAACGCGCGCTCATATGGCAGCCGTTGCGACGCTTGGCGTGTTACCAGAGCATCGCCGCAGCTTTGCCCCTATAAGAAAGGCGCTGGAGAGCGAATGCTAAACGTCGACTATGCTGGTTATGTTAGGGCGTGTTGCACATTCAACCATGGCACTGACAGCGAGTGTTTTTTAGGCGATTCTAAGGTAATTAATTTACGTTTTGTAAGCTTTAATGAACTTATTTGATGAGGTATGCTTTTTTATTTTTATCATTGCCAATGACCGATGATTTAAAAAGCTGTGAGATTGCACGCCGGCAAGATCAAAGCCAGCAGTGTGGACTCTATGGCAATACTGAATATCGTGTCAGCTATGAGGTGTTGATTGATAATAAAACCTTACAGCAGCAGTCGTTTAGTTTTACCACAGGTGAAGTGAACTACTAGGAGATGCTTTGTCGAACGCCGCGCCATAAAGGGAAGGCTGAATCAGATTGCTGATCCAGCCCTTCTTCTAAGAGGCGAAAAGACTTAGAACGATGAGTTTGGTTGTTCTAAAAAGGCTTCTTCTGCCGCTGTCGACTCTCGGTCCAATATGTCGTTACGGTGCGGATAGCGGCCAAACTGCTCGATAATATCTTTATGACGGTGCTCAAAGTCGAGTGTCATCGCGTCATCTAACTGCTCAAAGAGCGGCAAGTAGCGCTCATGAATCATCAAAGATTCAGAGTGCATAAATGGCATAATCATAAATTTTCGCCACTGCGCGGGGAGGGTATCGAAATGTGGTTGTTGAATGGCTTCTTGCGCCAATACCAGTGCCATGCCATCTTGTGCAAAGGCATTGGCTTGCCCGCGGCACAGATTGCGCGAAAACTGATCGAGCACAATAATCTCAGCCAAGCGTCCTGCTAGAGCAGTGATGGAGCTGTTGCTATCTGCTGCGGCGTTGGCGATACGCCAGGTGACACATTCACCTTGTTTGGCGGCTTGCCAAATCTTACCAAATTTTTCTCTTATTTTTTGATCAAAGGCATCGTTTTTTTCAAACCAATACGCCTCATTGTCTTTATCAAACCAAAAGTCTAAAACCGCCCGCGCATCGGCATCAAGATGCGCTAAATTGATATTTTTTGGTTCAAGCTGAGATAAATTGGCTTGGCTCGCTGCACTGGAATAATCGGTTGATAATGACATAAGATATTCTAATTATAGTGAATTTAGTCTACTATAGCGCAATTATTTATATCTGTCATGATGCCAACCGCAGCGATTAGGTAACCACTTATGAATGTTAAAAATCCTGAAAAAACCACTTCTTCATTACCGCCTACGCCTTATTATTTGCTTGATGAAGCGGCAATCGTTGCCAATATGCAAACTATCGCACGTCTGTGTGAGTTGTCTGGTGCCAAGGCTTTGCTTGCGCTCAAGTGTTTTGCCACGTGGGGCGTGTTTGATGTGATGCAGCCTTATTTGCATGGTACGACTTCATCGTCACTCAATGAAGTGCGTTTGGGCTATGAGACTTTTGGTAATAACCGTGATGCCAATAACAGTGATAAAAAAGAAACCCATGCCTATAGTGTCGCCTATAGCTTGGATGAAATTGACGAAGTATTAAGCTACGCGGACAAGATTATTTTTAACTCCATCTCGCAGTTGCATGCCTTTAAAGATAAAGCGCATGCACAGGACATTCCAGTCGGGCTACGCTTAAACCCAAAAACCAGTAATTCGTCGTTTATCATCGCTGATCCTGCCCGTCCTTTTAGCCGTCTTGGTGAGCATGATAAAGATAAGATTGCAGCGGTGCTTGGTGATATCACAGGGGTCATGATTCATAACAACTGTGAAAACGATTGCTTTGAGGCGTTTAGCGCAAGCTTGGCTGATATCGAAGACAGGTTTGGTGATATTTTAGCGCAGCTAGAGTGGGTGAGTTTGGGCGGCGGTATTCACTTTATCGCACCTAGTTATCCGCTAGAAAAATTAGCCGACAGACTAAAAGGCTTTAGTGAAAAATACGGCGTCCAAGTCTATCTTGAGCCAGGTGAGGCGAGTATTCATGGCGCTGGCACGCTGGTTACGACAGTGCTGGATACCATGCACAATGACAAAAACCTCGCCGTCGTCGACGCCTCGATCGAGGCGCATATGCTTGATTTGCTGATTTATCGCGAGTCTGCGTCAATCACTTCTGTCAATGCAGAGTCAGTGGAGGTGATGGCTGTCGATCAGGCGCAACAAGAGGCTGTTGACAATACTATTATCTATGGACGCTCCTGTTTGGCAGGCGATATCTTTGGCGAGTATGCTTTGGCGCATGAGCTGCAAGTGGGCGACACCGTTGCGTTTGGTAATGCGGCAGGCTATACCATGGTTAAGAAAAACTGGTTTAATGGTGTTAATATGCCAGCGATTGTGATTCGACGTCTAGATGGCAGTATTGATGTGCAGCGCGAATTTGATTATCAAGATTACAAAGCCAGCTTGTCTTAGTAGCAGGCTTCGTTGTTAAAGTTAAGTTATCAAAAACAAAGACTTAAAGGTAAGGGTTTAAACTTAAAGTTCATTGGTTCTTTCTACATTATTTTTATCGACAACCGAATAAAAATTGTTATAATCCCGTCGAACAAAGCGCCTACAAAAAGGGCGGTTTGTTCGACGGGTGCGTGGGTTTTCCTCGGTCTTCCTTTTTAATTCACGCATATCATTCACTCGTTTCTGTTTTGCATAGCCAGTATCGATGGTATCGGCAGGGACACAAAGGAGGATTGTTCATTGAACACAAATCAAACCAAAGCTAGTAAAAAAAACGTACTCATCATTGGCGCAGGCGGTGTCGCGCAAGTGGTCGCGCATAAATGTGCGATGCATAACGATGTGCTGGGCGAGATTCATATTGCTTCACGTACCAAAGATAAGTGTGATGCTATCGCTAAAAGCGTCGAGGACAAAGGCAGCTTTAAGCAAGCGGCAGTCTTGCATACCCATCAAGTCGATGCCATGGACAGCCAGGCTGTCGTTGATCTTATCAACGATACCGGTATTCAAATCCTAATCAATGTCGGCTCGGCATTTATCAATATGACGGTGTTAGAAGCTTGTATTGAGACGGGCGCGGCTTATATTGACACCGCTATCCATGAAGATCCACGCAAGATTTGTGAGACGCCGCCATGGTATGACAACTACGAATGGAAGCGTAAGCAGCGCTGTGCCGACAATAATATCACGGCGATTTTGGGTGCAGGGTTTGATCCAGGTATGGTCAATGCCTACGCGCGTCTGGGCTATGACATGATGGATAAAGGTTCAGTGACCGATATCGACATTATCGATATCAATGCGGGTAGCCACGGTAAGTACTTTGCCACCAACTTCGACCCTGAGATTAATTTCCGTGAGTTTACCGGTACGGTGTACTCTTGGCAGGACAGCAAATGGCAGTCGAATAAGATGTTTGAAGTCAAGCGTACCGACGATTTGCCAGTCGTTGGCGAGCAAAACAGCTACTTGAGTGGACATGACGAGATTCATTCTTTATCAGCCAACCTAGACGTGCCAAACATTCGTTTTTGGATGGGCTTTGGCGAGCACTATATCAATGTCTTTACCGTGCTCCAAAACCTAGGTCTATTGTCTGAGCAGCCAGTCACGACCGCTGAAGGCCAAGAAGTAATTCCGCTAAAGGTGGTCAAAGCAGTATTACCAGACCCAAGCTCGCTTGCGCCAAATTATACCGGCAAGACTTGCATCGGTGATAAGGTTAAAGGTAAGATCAATGGCGTCGATACTGAGGTGTTTATTTATAATGTCTCAGACCATAAAGACGCCTACAATGAAGTTGGTAGCCAAGGTATCTCTTATACCGCAGGCGTACCACCTGTCGCTGCTGCCATGCTCGTCGCAACTGGCGAATGGGACGCGGGCAAGATGGTCAATGTCGAAGAGCTGGATGCCAAGCCATTTATCAATCTACTCAATAAGATTGGCTTGCCAACGCGTATTCAAGACTCCAATGGTGATAGAGCATTAGAGTTCGATATTTAGTCAGTAAGTTTATGTCATAAAAAAGCCTATCTTTTAAAGATAGGCTTTTTTTATGCTTGATTTTACAAGATAATAGCAGCGCTGATACTGATATCTACTATTATCAGTCGTTTTAGAGCAATGGCTTACGCTTCACTAGGATTGTACTTTCTCAGCGCCGCAATACGATCATCCAGTGTTGGGTGTGAGCGGAAAAGGTTTGCAATACTAAAGCCTGTAGACTGCCCAGACGCGATAGCAAAGGCTTTCATGCTCTCAGGCATCTGGTCTGGACGCTGCTCAGCAGGACGCAGGGCATCCAGTGCGCGGATCATCTTGTCACGGCTGGCAAGTTTGGCGCCCATCTCATCAGCACGAAACTCGCGCAGGCGTGAGAACCACATCACGATGGCAGATGCCAAAAATCCTAGCAAGATATCCATCACAATACTGGTGACAAAGTAGCCAATACCAGGGCCATCGCCTTCGTTTTTAAACACAGTGCGATCGACGAAATTACCGATAATACGCGCAAAGAACATCACAAAGGCGTTTATCACCCCTTGAATGAGCGCAAGTGTGACCATATCACCATTGGCCACATGACCAATCTCATGCGCCAATACCGCTTCTACTTCATCTGCAGTCATACTCTGGAGTAGACCCGATGAGACGGCAACCAGCGCTTTATTTTTATTCCAGCCTGTGGCAAACGCATTGGGCTGCGAGTTGTTAAAAATACCCACTTCAGGCATATCGATATTGACCGCGCGCGCTTGTTTGGCGACCGTATCTATCAGCCATTGCTCAGTGGCATTGCTTGGTGCCTCAATGACCACCGTTCCCGTTGATCTTTTTGCCATCCATTTGGAGATAAATAGCGACACCATCGACCCGACCATGCCGTAGACACCGCACATAATGGCTAGGCTGGCATAGTTTATCCCGCCTGCGCTATGTACGCCACCAACCCCAAAAAATCGGGACAAAATCCCAAACACGATGCTAAATACTACGATCACCGCTAAGTTGGTTAATAAAAACAATCCAATACGCATCATGACGCTAACTTCCTCATAAAAATTCGACCACAGTCTTAGGCGCGACCCTGCGACTGCGATAACAGCTAAAACAAACAGCAGACAATTATCCAGCGTTGCCGTAAAACCACCCACTTCAGGGGGTGGCTATAAGGCAACTTAAGTAGTTATGCTTACGCAAAGAAAGCTGTTTAGTGTGGCATATTTTGCTGTTCGATATACTGGCGGATAATTTACCATCAAACGCCACAAGCTCGGCTTCAAACTTGTTGCACACATCAGCAAAGATAACTTCAAGGTCATCAAGAGCTTGTTTGGTGAAAACTGCTCGTCGATACTTAGCGACAAAGAGCAACTGCACATGCAAATTAAAGACAACGTATCTACCACGTCTTAAGTCATTTTCTACTAAGTGGACCAATATGGAATAAAAGAGAATATCAGTATAAACTATAGTCGATACACTCTAAAAATGTCATAGTGCTACTGGGATGAATTTTGCGCAGCCTCTGGGAACGCAGCACGCAAGTAAAATTTATACCAGTAGCGCGTTTAAATCCATAACAGTTTTACATTCAGCTAACTATAACCTCATGAAAACACTCAAGTTACGCATTAAAGACAAACACGTAAACCAGCTAAACAAACTCGCTGGGAGTGTTAACTATGCGTAGAACTATGTTAATGACTTAAGTTACAAACACCTAAAGCGAACAGGTAAATTCTTTAGTGCCTACGACCTTAGTGAATACACCAAAGGTAGTGGCGAACTATTAGGCTTACACTCACAAACTCTGCAAGCCATCAACGAAACTCATGCCAAATCTCGCAAGCAGTTTAAAAAAGCCAAACTAAATTGGCGAACCAACCGACCCGGTGCCAAGCGAAAAAGTTTAGGTTGGATTCCTTTTAAAAAGTCAGCAATCAAACACCTGCACACCAGACAAACGGGAAAGAAAGCACTTAAATCAACCATTCAGCTATCGCTCTCTAAAGGTCAAAAGCTAATCATAGATGTCTTTGATAGCTACAACCTAAATCTATATCAAATCAACACGCTTGAGATAGTGCAAGACAGCCGCAATCGTTGGTATGCCTGCATCACCGTTAAAGACTTTCCTAAGCAGATAAGCGGCAAAGGTAGTGTAGGCATAGATTTAGGCTTAAAAGAGTCTGCTACCACCTCAAACGGTGACAAGCTGACAACCAAACAAACGCAAAAATGGGCTAAAAAGCTTGCAATAGCTCAACGAGCGAAAAACAAACAGCGTGTCACAGCAATACACGCTAAAATCAAAAATTCAAGATTAGATGCAATTCATAAATTCACCACCAAGCTTGTTAAGGATAACGCCTTAATTGTGGTTGGTGATGTTAAATCACACTCATTCACAAATAAGAGAACTAAACTGGCTAAATCAACTTACGATGCAGGATGGTTTGAACTCAAAAGACAACTGGACTATAAATGCAAGTATGCAAGTTGTCAGCTTGAGATAGTAAATGAGAGTTACACTACCCAAACCTGTTCGCACTGTCGCAAAATAAGCGATAGTAGTCCGAAAGGTAGAGCAGGTCTTGGAATCAGAGGATGGAGGTGTGCTGAGTGTGGCACATGGCATGATAGAAATATCAATGCCGCCAAGAACATCCTTGCGGTCGGGCTTGACCGTCTTGCAGAAGGAATCCCCTCACTTTAGGGAGGGGAGGAAGTCAAAACCTGCTAAATATAATATGGCAGGCAATAATGCATGTATTCGTCAGTGCTTACTTACGGAGTCATCTTGATTTGCTATAATGGGCCACAGGCTGATAAGTCAGCACGGCAAACGATTTATAGTATTCATAGTTGGCACGAAGATGCTTACTTTTTTGGTTGATTATCATGCGTATTCGTAAACTGTTTAAATTTGAAAACGCTCATATTGTGCGTAACTGCAGCTCAGAGCGTTGCAAACACTCTATTCATGGTCATAGCTATCAGATTGAGCTGATACTTGAGGCCACGCGTTTGGATCACGGGCAGATGGTCTATGATTTTGGTTTATTAAAATCCTCGATCAAAGACATCATTGACAGCTTTGATCATGCCATTTGTTTTTGGAACAAAGACGATCCTGAGTATATCGCTGCTTGCAAAAAATTCAGCGCGCGCTGGATCAGTTTGCCAGTGTCACCCTCAGCTGAGCAGTTTTCGCGTGTGATATTTCTTTGGGCGCAAGAAATCCTCGCGCAGACGCAAATGCAAAACGGCGAGGCAGACGTCAGTGTGTACTCGGTGATAGCCCACGAAACAGCCACAGGTTACGCTCAGTGCTTTTCTGATGATGTGGCAAACGTGCAAATGGGTAAGCTTGTTTTAGAAGACTTTGAGTTTAGTGAGCAAGTACGAAGCGAATGGCATGATCCTGAGCTTTATGCCAAGCTCATCCGCGGTGAGCGCTTTACCAATCCTTCAGTCACCATGCAAGTACAGGCAGATAATCGTGATGTCGAGTAATACAGAAGCAGCCAAAAACACCAAAACGTTGACGCTGCGTACAGAAGATGACACCCAGCGTTTGGCGGCGCAGTTAGCAGCGCTATCGCTAAGTGGTAGTGTGTGGCTGGCAGGTGACTTGGGCGCGGGCAAGACGACCTTGACCCGCTACTGGTTACAAGCGCTTGGTCATGCAGGCGCAGTCAAAAGCCCGACTTATACATTGGTAGAGCCGTATACTATTGCACAAAGCGATGGCTCAATAAAACCGGTCTATCACGCCGATCTTTATAGGCTACAAGATCCAGAAGAGCTGTCTTTTATCGGCTTTGATGAGTATCTAGATGAGCCAAACGCGCTGGTTATTATAGAGTGGGCCAGCCGAGCAGACAGCTACTTGCCGCCGCCCAGCGTATTTATCGACATCACGCAAGCCACCAGCGATGACTGTGATAACGACACAGAGCATCGGCATGTTGAGCTGCGTCTATCCAGAGTAGGGCAGGCGCAAGGCATAGATCTGTCTGCTTTACATATTTAGCTTTTGTCTACTTTGCTTTTTTAATGCCATAACGATACCTTTTAAATGCCAGAGACTCCTCCTCAGACCCGTATCAAAAAACTACCACCGCTGCTGGTCAATCAATTGGCCGCAGGTGAAGTGGTGACGCGCCCGGCTGCCGTGGTAAAGGAGTTGCTAGAAAACGCCATTGATGCTGGCGCAAGCGACATTGAGATACGGGTGACCCAAGGCGGCATGGGCATGATCGAGGTGATAGATAACGGTACTGGCATTCATCCTGATGATATGGTGATGGCGATTACCCGTCATGCGACCAGTAAGATTGCAGATGTGGCCAATCTACAAGGGATTACGACGTTGGGGTTTCGCGGGGAAGCATTGGCTGCGACGGCGGCGGTTTCTCGCTTAACCTTGACCAGTAGCCCTGACGATAGCGGCGTCGGCCGTCAGTTACAGGTTGCAGGCGTGCTGGCTGATGTACCGACGCTCACGCCCGTGGTGCATCATCGTGGGACGACGATTACGGTCAAAGATTTGTACTTTAATGTTCCGGCTCGGCGCAGCAATCTTAAATCTATTGCCACGGAGTTTGGTCATATTGAGGCGATTGTTCGTGATGTGGCTTTGGCTCGCGCAGACGTAGCACTGAGCCTGTTTCATGATAATAAAAAACGACTATTACTCTCATCCAACCCGATGACCTCTCATGGAATGCCAACCGAGCGTAATCAGGCGGCAGATTGGGCGACCAACTGCAGTGCTAATGCCCATCAAAACAGTCCAAACCCGTTATCGTTATCACGGCTAGAGCAAGCATTGGGGGTTGCTTTGACGACCAATGCGCTTGAGATTATGCTTGATCTGTCGGGTCTACTACAGCAGTCTTTCGTGTCTGATGTTGGGATGGGGTGGGGTGATAGAGCCCGTGTCCATGGCTGGCTGTGGCCCAGTGTCGAGACACAAGTGTCGTCGGCACAGAGTATGCCAAAGCTGCTCTACGTCAATGGCCGTTTGGTCAAAGAGCCGATTATCAGCAATCAGCTGCGTCAATTGGCTCAAAGCGCGCGGCTGGCAGGTCTGGGTTATGCGCTATATTTTGAGTTGCCAGCCGAGTGGCTCAATATCAATGTACACCCGACCAAACAGCGTATTAAGATCAGTCCTTTAAACAACATCATGGCGCATCTCAATCATGCGGTTCGTGCTAAGCTAAAGCCCATTATGCCTGCGCAGCTGCCAGATGAGCCTACTCACAAAAAAGATAAGCGATCAGCAAATTACAATGCTACCAATAGCCGCTCAGACAATAGGTCAGATGCTGAGCGATGGCTGTCATCTGCAGTAGCCACCAATGATCATCACAATAGCTCATCACGGTTGCAGTATCCGCAGTCCAGCAGACGAGTCAGTGAATACCAGCAGCCCTATGAGCTATCCAAAAACCCAGATAGCACGGCAACGGTGACGCCAGTAGGCAAGGCCCCGACTAAGACGTTGACTAAGACGCCGGGTGAGTCAAGGGATGCCGCGCCGCAGGTGGCCTCTACAGAGTATGGGTTAAAGACGCTTTACTTAGATCTCGTCTGTTTAGAGGTCATCCATTTGGACAGCTTACATAGTATCAAGCCACTCATGGAATCTGCTGCTACAAATATAGATACATTTATAGATAAAGATACATTGCCGTGGTTACTGTTTTACCATCAAAGTCAATGCTCGGTTGTCAGTGCCGCCGTATGGCAGTCGCAGCTTAGCTTGCTGTTTGCGCCCAATCGGTGGACGGATAGTACTTATACAGATCAAGCTTGTATTGCCACTGATATCAATCAGCAACTAAGCGAGATAGGGCAGCGGATGTCGATGCCAGATGCGTTAGCATTCAAGGCTGACTTACAGGCTTTGCTAAGTAACCATGCCATTTATTCGGTAGCGGGCAGTCGGTTAATCGCATGGATGCTATCAGCCGCCGCGCCGTCAGTATCATAACCATATCACCAGTACCCGTCTTCTATAGCCAATCACCCGTCAGCCTTATCATAAAAACCCTACAATAATTATCATATACTCTGCGATTAGCCATTGTGCTTTAGCATGTGTAAGGCAGTTAGTGTGGCGTTGGTTCATAATTTATATAAAAATCATTTATAAAGGTCGTTTTATGCAACTCTCCTCTGATAGCTCGTCTTATCGCTTAAATCCCAATTTGGCGGACAACAGCGTGGTGTGTTTGATGGCGCCTACCGCCAGTGGCAAGACCGCGCTAGCGTATGAGCTATACGACACAGGACGCTATGAACTAATATCAGTGGACTCAGCACTGATATATCGTGAAATGAATATCGGAACCGCCAAGCCCACAACAAAGGAGCTGGCGCGTTATCCGCATCATTTGGTCGATATTATCGATCCTGTGCAAAGCTATAGCGTCGCGGAGTTTGTCAGTGATGTGGCGCGGCTGATTGAAGCCTGTCATCAAAACGGCAAAATACCACTACTGGTCGGCGGTACAATGATGTATTACATGGCGCTGCTAGATGGGCTCTCACCTGTGCCGGATAGTGATGAGGCAGTACGCCTGCGTGTAGAGCAGTGGCGGCAAGAGGACGGTATCGACGCGCTGTATGGCTATTTGGAAAAGGTGGATCCGATCAGTCATCGGCGTCTCAATGCCACTGACACGCAGCGTATCACTCGCGCGGTCGAGGTGTATCTGCAAACGGATACAGCGATCAGTGATTGGCAGCAGCAGCCCAAACAAGCCCTCGCGCACAATACAGACCAACAATGGCATGCGCTGGCCGTCATGCCAGAGCGCTCGTGGTTACATCAGCGCATCGAGCAGCGCTTGGATATCATGTGGCAAGAAGGGCTGGTTGCTGAAGTCCTAGGCCTGCTTGAGCGTCATTCGTTAACGCCTAACATGCCTTCGATGCGCTGCGTTGGCTATCGGCAAGTGTTAGAGTATCTCGTCCAGATTGAGCACCCAGTCTTTGAGCACAGCCACTTAGACAAAGCGCTGTTTTATGATACTTTTTTAACCCCGTCATCGCAAGATCAAGTGGCTGTCTCTACCAGTGAGCGGCAGCGGCTTGCTTGTCAGCAAATGCAAAATAAGGCATTATATGCCACTCGGCAGCTGGCAAAGCGTCAATACACATGGCTACGCAAGCTCACGCAGCTGCCAACCCTGTCTGATACGTGGGTCGATAGCACACACTCGCTTGCCCATCCTAACGATCGACAAGCCGTTCATCCAATCACGCTACAGACATTTGATACCATGGCCCACGTCAGAGATTACTTGTATTAACGCATGTTTTATCAATATGTAAAAAATAATGACAATTAGTTTCAAAATATAATGTAGATAACTGGTATAATTTAAACCTAGTAAACTAGTGGGAATTACCTAGTTATTGCGGTTTTTATGGGCATTGACTGACCTTTGTTTATAGAAAGTCTTTGTGAAACAACAAGTGGTTACTTAATTATTCACAATAAAAGCGTATTCACAAGAAAAGCGTATTCGCGATAAAGTAGAATGACTCACATAGCATGCGTGTTTATTTGGATGCGTTTGATGAAAGCGTATCATTGTATCTATCTTCAGCCATTATAATGAAAGCCACACTTAAAATAATTGGCACTCAAAACATAATTATATAATATTTAGGAGAGACTTCATGTCAAAAGGACAAACTTTACAAGATCCGTTCTTGAATTCGCTGCGCAAAGATCGCATTCCTGTCTCTATCTTTTTGGTTAATGGTATCAAGCTGCAAGGTCAAATCGAATCGTTTGATCAATACGTGGTACTGCTCAAAAACACGGTCAGCCAGATGGTTTACAAGCATGCCATCTCGACAGTAGTGCCAGCACGCAACCCACGTAGCGGCACTACTGGCACGGGTAGTCAAACACAAGGCGTTAGTCCAACTGGTTATCAAGGCGGCGGGTTTGAACGAGGCGGCAACCCTGCGGGTGTCGGCGGTTTTGAAGAGCGTGGGTTTGCTTCGAGTCGTAGCGGTTTTAACCGTGGCGGCTTTGGTCAAGGCCAAGATCGCGGGTTTGAGCGTGGTAGCTTTGGTCAAGATCGTGGGTTTGAGCGCGGTGGATTTGGTCAAGACCGCGGCTTTGAATCGCCTGCAGATGAAGGGTCTCACGACGATAACGGCTAGGCGGCTTAGTACAGGATAAACGCCGTGATGCGATATGACTGATTGAATTAAAACCTGCTTTATAGTGGGTTTTTTTTATATGATTTTTTATGGTTTTACAGGGGCGTTTATACTCTAATACCCGCGCCTCTCAGTACGTTTGAAGATATTATTAATATTGACGATAGTATAGTAAAATAGTGAATTGATTCATGATAACAATAGAGCCGATCCATGAGTAATACCCAAAGCAATCTCACCCACGAGCAATTTATCAGCACTGCTATTGAAGCCATCAATACGGAAATTTCTGCGCTGGCATTGTTGACAGAGCAAATAGATGATCGATTTGCCCAAGCCTGCGATATTATTTTGGCCTGTCAGGGTCGTGTGGTGGTGACGGGGATGGGTAAGTCGGGACTGATCGGGCGCAAGATAGCGGCGACCTTTGCCTCGACTGGTACGCCTGCGTTTTTTATGCACCCAGGCGAGGCAGGGCATGGCGACTTAGGGATGCTGGTCAAAGGTGATGTGCTGCTTGCCATCTCCAACTCTGGCGAGTCAGATGAGATCAAGATGCTACTTCCCGTGGTCAAGCGTCTAGAGATTCCGCTGATCAGTATCAGCCGTGATAAGCGTGGCATGTTGCCCCGTTCAGCGGACATCGTATTGACACTCGGCAAGTCGCAAGAAGCTTGCCCGCTGAATTTAGCGCCGACTTCTAGTACCACAGCGACGTTGGCATTAGGTGATGCGTTGGCAGTGGCGTTGGTACATGCGCGTAATTTTACCTCAGAAGATTTTGCGTTGTCGCATCCAGCAGGCGCGCTTGGTCGTCAGCTACTGACGCGCGTGGAAGACTTGATGCATACCAAGTCTGAAGACTTGCCGCTTATTCATCAGCAATCGCCTTTACAAGATGCCCTCTTTACGATGTCAGCTGGGCGTTTGGGTATGACGGTGGTGATTGATGATAGCGACAGGGTAGTTGGCGTCTTCACTGACGGGGACTTGCGCCGCGGCTTAGAAAAAGGCATCGATTTACAAACACCGATGCATGAGGTGATGGTCAGTAATCCTCGCCGTGTCAGTAAAACCATGCGAGCATCGGATGCGCTAAGCGTGATGAACGAAAACGGCATCAGTCAGCTACTTATCATCGATGAGCAAGACCGTTTAGAGGCCATCATTACCTTGCATGACCTACTAAAGGCTGGTGTAAAATAACTTTGGGGCTGTCCTAGATAAGCAAAAATATTTAGGATAGCACTATGAGAAAGAGTAAACTAAGTTGGTATAAACAAAGCAGACTAATCGAGTTATTTGTTGCCGGTTCTACCGCGAGAACAGCAGCAAGCTTAGTTGGTGTTAATAAAACCACAGCCAGTTATTACTTTCATAGGCTACGAGTGCTTATTTACGAGAACAGTCAAGACCCTGGTCTATTTGAAGGCGAAATCGAAGTAGACGAATCATACTTTGGTGGAACTCGTAAAGGCAAGCGAGGGTGAGGTGCTGGTAGCAAAGTGCCCGTGTTTGGCCTATTAAAGCGTAATGATAAGGTCTACGCTTGTATTATACCCAATGCTAAAGCAGATACTTTGATCCCCATCATAAGAGAAAAAGTGATGCCTGATAGCATTGTTTATACCGACTCATTTAAAAGCTATAACGCATTAGATGTCAGTGAGTTTACTCATTATCGTATCAACCACTCCAAAACCTTTGTTAATGACAAGAATCACATYAATGGTATAGAGAACTTYTGGAACCAAGCTAAACGGCATCTACGTAAGTTTAACGGRGTTCCAAAAGARCATTTTCAYCTCTATTTAAAGGAATGTGAGTGGCGTTTTAATCACAGTGACCCAAAGTCCCAATTACTACAATTAAAACAATGGGTTAAAAAGGGTTTGAACTAGTTATCTAGGACAGCCCCATAACTTTTATTGCGAAAAGTGCAGTGGGTAAAACAAAGCACCACTAAACAAGAACCAAGCTCATTAGCCGCTAAAGGGCATGCAGTTTAATCACTATCTATAACATAATAAAAGAGAGATATCATGCAAGACTTAATCAAAAAAGCAGGAAGAGTCAAACTTTTGGTGATGGATGTCGATGGTATCTTATCAAACGGTCAAATCATTTATGATGCCAATGGCACCGAGACCAAGGCTTTTTCTGTACAAGATGGCGTCGGCGTCAAGTCGTTGGCGCGCTATGGTATTTTGACCGCCATTATCACAGGGCGCAGTAGTCCTATGGTCGACAAGCGCGCCCGTGAGATGGGTGTAGATTATGTCGTACAAGGTCGTGATGATAAACTGATTGCATTGACTGAGTTATTAGCGATGCTGGATCCTGCGCTCAACATCACAGCAGCAGACTGTGCCTATATGGGCGATGATTTACCGGACATCAAAGCGATGCAGACCGTAGGGTTTGCCGCCACTGTCCCTAATGCTCATGCCGAGGTTATCAAACGCAGCGACATGGTGACGACGCGAGCGGGTGGTACAGGTGCGGTACGCGAGATATGCGATTTGATTTTAAAGGGCCATGGGCACTATCAGGATTTTATAGCGCACTATACACTTGAGCAAACGCAAACTGGGGATGAGGGACTGTGAATACACGTGTATTAATCGTTCTGGCATTGATTATCGCTGGTATCGCTGGTTGGTTTTTTCAGCAACAAGGCGAGATAACCCCGCCGGTCAGTATGGAAGCGACCGATGTCGACTATGAAGCAACGGACATCAAGGCTGTGCAGACCAACGAGCAAGGCGAGACAGAATACGAGCTGACCGCCGAATCATTGACCCACAACCCTGTGACCAATCTCGATGAAATGTCCGGTATTACCATGAACTGGGAACCATCTGCCGAGCAGCGCTATCGTATTGAGGCTGGGAGTGCCGCTATCAGCCAGCAGACAGGGGAGCTTAGCTTGTCTGGCGGTTTTACCCTCATCAGTGAAGGCAATCCGGACAAAGAGGTCGAGCCTATCAAGGTGACGGGCAGTACGCTAAAGGGCAATACCAAATCAGGACAAGTGTATAGCGAAGCACCTGTGAAGATTGAGCAAGGGGCAAACCGTTTTGAAGCGGCCACTATGACAGCCAATCTCGAGACTGGTGATTATGAATTTGGGCAAGTAGCGGTCGCCTTTACGCCAGCTCAGCGTCAGGACAAGGCTCTGTTTTAAAGAGTCCATTTAAAGTGGCTGTTTACAGTGCCCAGTTAGCTGCAAGTCCTTCTACCTATTATAAGACGAGTGATGTTTATGAAACCTAAATTTTTGTCTACGCTGCGCGCGCTACCGATGCTCATGCTGGTTGCGCTGCCGCTTTATAGCCACGCTCTGCCATCAGATGCCAACCAGCCGATCAAACTATTGGCAGACAAGGCCACGTATAGCGAGCGTACAGGGGTCACCAGCTATGCAGGCAACGTGATTATTACTCAAGGGACTTTTAAGATGACCGCAGATAATATCACGGTCAACCTATCTCAGCAGCGCAGTATCAACTCAGCGGTGGCGACCGGCCGACCAGCGACGATGCAGCAAATCGTGACACGAGAAAAAGGCCTAGCAAAAGGTCAAGCCAATAAGATTGATTATAATGCCGTCACTGGCATCATCACGCTGACTGGTAATGCCAGACTGGTGCAAAACGGCGCAAGTTTTGCAGGTAATGTCATTCGTTATAGTCTAAAAGCCGGCGATGTTGAGGCCACTGCCGGTGGTAATCAGCGCGTAGAGCTGGTATTTCCGCCCAATGCCAATAGCAGCCAAAGTGGTATACGTTAGACGGCAAAGCAGCTTTTGTCATCGTGCCTGAATTTTGCAAAACATGAGTAAGTTATGAGTGATAATCAAAGTATTGACCCTGTAGTCGCCCCGCAAGCCTCGGTCTCAAGCACCCGACTGTCTATGCAAAACTTGGGTAAGCGCTACGGAAAGCGCTGGGTAGTCAAGGACGTCTCGTTTTCTGTCGAACAAGGACAAGTGGTGGGACTGCTAGGCCCAAACGGTGCTGGTAAAACCACCAGTTTTTATATGGTGGTCGGGCTGGTCAATATGGACAAAGGCCGCGTGACACTCGGTAAGATGGATCTGTCCAAATACGCCATGCATGAGCGTGCGCGGGCAGGTATTGGGTATCTGCCGCAAGAGGCTTCAATATTTCGCAAACTCTCTATCGAAGACAATATTTTGGCGATCTTACAGACGCGGACAGAACTAAGTGCCGCTCAGCAGCGCCAAGAGCTTGAAAAACTCATCGGAGAGTTCCATTTAGAGCATGTGCGCAAATCTTTGGGCATGAGCGTCTCTGGTGGTGAGCGCCGCCGCTGTGAGATTGCCCGTGCTCTAGCGGCTGACCCGAAGTTTATTTTGTTAGATGAGCCGTTTGCTGGGGTAGATCCTATCTCTGTCGGCGATATCAAAGACGTGATTTTGACCCTAAAAAATCGCGGTATCGGCGTCCTGATTACTGACCATAATGTGCGAGACACACTGGCCATCTGCGAAAAAGCCTATATCGTCTCAGAAGGTGCCATTATCGCTGAAGGTACATCTTGTGAAGTGCTAGAAAATGAGTTGGTGAAGTCAGTGTACTTGGGTAAAGACTTTCAAGTATAAACCAACCATCTTTCATACTTTTTACCATGGTAGGGGCTAGGTACTCAGTTTATTGGGATTATCAATCAAACACCTAAAATAGGCTCATAAATTATGGCAAAAAATAAGAGCAGTTATGTTTGTCAAAGCTGCGGTGCGCATTTTGGTAAATGGGCAGGGCAGTGTAGCGATTGTAGTGAATGGAATAGTTTGGTCGAAGCCCCAAATGTCAGCATGCCGCATCATAACAAAAGCGCGGCCAAATCTGCGGCCAGCCGTAGCACTCCTCGTACGGCCAATACTGCTGCGACCGGCAATTACTCAGGGACACATAGTGCGGTGATGCCACTCAATGCGGTGAGCGTCACATTGGATACACGCTTGCCGACAGGTATTAGCGAGTTCGATCGCGTGCTAGGTGGCGGCTTGGTCGCAGGCTCAGTGGTGTTGATCGGTGGTGATCCGGGTATCGGCAAGTCAACCATTCTTTTGCAGACAGCGACCAATATGGCGCGCGCCGATTCGTTGGCAGGTAGTGCACTGTACGTGACGGGCGAAGAATCATTGGCTCAGGTTGCTATGCGTGCCAAACGCTTAGAGTTGCCAGCCGATAGATTGCGAGTCTTGGCGGAGACCAATGTAGAGACCATCTGTGCCGCATTGACCCAAGAGCAACCGGCGATTGCGATTATTGACTCTATTCAGACCATCTATACCGACGCCATTAGCTCGGCACCAGGCGGCGTCAGTCAGATTCGAGAGTCAGCCGCGATGTTGACCCGTTATGCCAAACAGACAGGTACCGCGTTATTTTTGGTCGGTCATGTGACCAAAGAGGGTACCCTTGCAGGCCCGCGCGTACTTGAGCACATGGTCGATACGGTACTGTACTTTGAGGGGCAGTCAGACTCTCGTTTTCGGATGATTCGCGCAGTCAAAAACCGTTTTGGCGCAGTCAACGAGCTGGGTATCTTTGGTATGACAGATTTAGGCCTCAAAGAAGTGGCGAATCCTTCAGCGATTTTTTTGAGCCGTTACGACAAACCTGTCGCAGGCTCAGTGGTGATGGTCAGCCGCGAAGGCACAAGACCGCTATTGGTCGAGGTGCAGGCATTGGTGGACGATTCACAAGGATCGCCTAGGCGCATGGCATTGGGGTTAGATTTTCAGCGTTTATCGATGCTGCTGGCAGTGATGCATCGTCATGGTGGCATCCATACCAGCGGTCAAGACGTTTATGTCAACGTCGTCGGCGGGGTCAAAGTGATAGAGACAGGCTCTGATCTGGCGGTATTACTTGCGTGCGCGTCAAGTATCAAGGAGCGCGCTTTGCCATCTTCGCTAGCGGTGTTTGGTGAGGTAGGGCTTTCAGGTGAAATCCGTCCCGTACCCAATGGACAAGAACGGCTCAAAGAAGCCATGAAGCATGGCTTTAAGCATGCTATTATTCCTAAGGCCAATGCGCCTGCAAAAGGCGCGGCGCAGTTTAAAGGAATTAACGTCATCGCGGTGGAGCGTCTAGATGATGCCATCGAAAGCGCTTTTGAGTTATGAGGGGATTCTTGCTCAAGCAGACACTATGAGTGACCTTTAAGATAAAAAAAGCACCTAACTTATTCAAGTTGGGTGCTTTTTTAGCGCTATGCTTTAAATATCAAACCAGTATTAGGGTCCTGCAACGCGCTCGATTGATACGTTACCGACACCTTTATTGGTGATACCTAAACGCTTAGCAGCGCCATAAGATAAGTCTAATACTCGGTTGCCATGGAATGGGCCACGGTCGTTCACCTTAACCACGACACTTTTGCCATTGGTTTTATTGGTTACTTTGACATAGCAGTTCAAAGGTAGAGAACGGTGAGCAGCTGTCAAACCATTCATGTCAAAAGTTTCGCCGCTGGCTGTTTTGCGCCCATGAAACTTACGACCATACCAGGAGGCAAGCCCTGTTTGTTTAAATTTGCTCACAGAGTTAGAAGCCACGGCAGTGAGACGCTCTAATACATCTTCGTCGTTGCTGACTTCTGTGGTATCACTGGCCAGTAGTGAGCTGCTCAGTGCCAACGATGTTGGCTTGCGTGCTGACTTGACCAAGCTTGATGCGCCGTCATGCTGACGGCTAAGCTCACTTAAAACGCGATCGATATGGGCGGCGTTGTCTTGCGAAATCATGGCAAGATTGGTTTTTGCTTCAGCAGCGTTTGCATGAGTCGCCGCTGCAGAGCCAGCGAACAACACAGCTGACACAGTCAGTAAACCAGATAAACGCTTATTCATAGATACCTCGATAACTTATATATCAAAACCTAACTCTATTCTTTGTGAGGTTTAGATGGAGCGCTATAACGTTGGACCAATCCAGTGGTATCGAGCACTCCAAAGCCTTCTCATCACGATATATATTGATGACAACCAAAGGCTTTCTAGGTATTGATATACGTTAATTTTATGTCATTATCATAAGTGGTTTTCAAACCTAGCTACTTATGAAACGCTCAAAGGATGGTTAACGATACATACTTGATTTAAACGATAACGATCTTAGGAGAAAAGACGATGCCAAATATATAAGGCACATTGCTAACTTAATCAAGGGTTTGAGAAGTGTTAAGTGTAACTTTGTTATTAAACCGTTAATTAAGTAGTGTCTTTGCAAGCCTGCAATCTACAAGTCGCTAACTATACGGCTGAGCTACAACCAAAATATAATTGAATGCAAAGTTTTTTAGCACCTATGTACGGGTTATGTATCATAGGGCAATAAAAAGAGGGTAACGCAATTATTTGTAAAAAACAAGGATTAATATCTATCCGTACCAACCAATTATGGGTTGGTACTAAAGGATACCTGAAGAAAAATGTTGGATTATGCGATAGGTGAACGTAGTCTTAGCTTGGTCTATGCGTATGAATAGACATCAGTAGGCCAAAGCCTGCCATCAAGGTGACAATGGCTGTACCGCCATAACTAATGAATGGCAACGGCACCCCAACCACGGGTAATAAGCCGCCAACCATGCCAACGTTGACGAATATATACACAAAAAACGACATGGCGATGGCACCAGCCAGCAGCCGGCTATAGACATCAGGATGCGTAAAAGCGATATATAACGCCCGTGCCAGTAGGCAGCAGTAAATAAACATCAGCAGCAACACACCAAGCAAGCCAAACTCTTCTGAAAATGCAGCAATGATAAAGTCTGTATGACCTTCTGGCAAAAAATGCAGATGTGACTGCGTACCTTCTAGGTAGCCTTTACCAGTGAGTCCGCCTGAACCGATAGCGGTTTTGGACTGTATGATGTTCCAACCAGCGCCTTGGACATCTGCCTCTGGGTTTAGCAGTGTCATGACACGCGTCCGCTGATAATCGTGCAACAAAAAATTCCATGCAATGGCCACAAAAGGTACGGCAAGAATGGCAGCCGCGGAAATCAGCCGCCAAGACAGACCAGCTAAAAACAACACAAAAATCCCACTGGCCGCGACCAACAACGATGTGCCTAGGTCTGGCTCTTTGGCGATCAACAGCACCGGAACCATAATCAAGGCTAAGGTAACGATAATGCTTGCAAAAGAGGGCGGCAGGTCACGCTTGGACAAAAACCAAGCACACATCATCGGCATCCCAAGCTTCATAAACTCTGAGGGCTGCACGCTACCGAACCCTGGTAAATTAATCCAGCGCTGAGCACCCATCCGAACTTCACCAATGATATCAACCAACACCAATAAGATAAGCCCTAAGACATAAAAGATGGGCGTAAAGGTTCGATAAACGCTAGGAGGGATCTGCGCCATGGTAAACATCACAGCAAACGCCACACCATAACTGACCACTTGACGGATGACCATGTCCACGTCCTGACCGGCGGCGCTGTACAAAATCGTCAAGCCAATACAGCAGACCGTCAATAACAAGAGGGTCAGCCAGGGGTCGATATGAATACGTTGCCACAGCGTCGGTGCATGACCTTGGCCTAAATGATGGCTTTGACGTGAAAAACGGTATTGCGGGTTAGAAGACATAGGCAAGTGGGGCTGACAATTGGTATAAAAAATGGGGGAGCCAAAAATAAGACATCAAACCTAACGATGTTGTCTTAGTATCGATAGCCTACCGTATATAAGGTAACACATAAGCAATAAAGTCACGTAATTATAAAACTATTAAGCATAAGTGTTATTTGTAAATTTTTGACCTCTATTTAGAAGCGATAGTTTAGCCTGCTTGCTGAAAATTTGATAGTATCGACAAAACGTTTTTAGCGGCAGTTTCTTGCGATGACTCATACAAAAAAATCTCTCTATAGGCAAATTTATCAGCCTATGCTGGCTCTCATGCTAGGTGCCAGCAGTATCACCACCCATGCCGTTATTATAAGTGACGATAGTGAGCGCCGTATTCAAGTCAGACACGGCAACAGTACGGCAAATGCTTATGTTAATAACAGTGACTCTAATCATAGTCCGGGCGTGACCATGCTCAGCGGCGCGAATGCCGTATCGGGCGACAGTATGCAAAGCTTGATTGCTCAAAAACAGCGTGATTTTGAGTCGAGCTTGTCCATACAAGAAAACAAGCGTGTCAATATCAAGCAGCGTCCACCTAGCTATACGTCCCCCAACAATCGCTATAACACCGCGCGCAATACTTATGATAATGCCTATCGTGATTTTTCTAGTATGGATTTTCATGCATGGCTCAATAGCAACAGCTACCGCGCCCGTCAAGTGGCTGATTATCAGCGTTATCTCAGCGCCCGCGTTGGCGCCCAAAACGTACCGCCTTTGTCGCAGCTACTCACCACAGCACGCAGCTGGAGCAAGTGTGGCTATGAGCCCTACCAGTTGCCACCGCAAGAGCTGTGGGCAAATATCGTACCGACGTTGCGATTGTATAGCGAGCTCAAGCATCAAGGTGTATTGCCTGCCACCAGTGAAATACGGTCGGTATATCGCAGCCCCGGGCTCAATGAGTGTGCCGGCGGTGCTGCGAGTAGTAAACACATGAATGCAAGCGCCATAGATATTTGGGTGCCAGAATACCAAGACGATCTGTGGCGACTGAGCACCATGCAAGATGGCCTGTGTCAGTTTTGGCACTATCAAGGAGAAGCGCACAACTTTGGGTTAGGGCTATATGCCACAGGGGCGATTCACCTAGATACCGACGGCTACCGAAAATGGGGCTTTAATCATGCCAGTAGTAGCTCATCATGTCGCTATTAGCTCAAGAAAAACGACCGTTTTGCCTAAGGGGGCACAGAGCCTAATAAATTTCGGTCAAAGCCGTTATAATAGTTCTGATACAATAGCGATAAGTGGCGCATGCTTGATTGATTGATCATGCCATATTATTGGGTAAATATTGTTGGATAAATAAGGTAACAACGGGCGTTTATGACAAGCGGAGTTTATGAAAAAGCGGTATATAACCACAGTGGTAACTGCCATGATTGATAAATCGAAGACAGGGTTTTGGCAGTCAAGTAATATACATTTAACGTTTTTTGGTGTCAGCTTTTTATTGCTTTTGGCCATCAGTGCTTGTAGTTCAGAAAGCTTCTCTGAAAACGGCTCGGCAGGGGCAGACGAAACGGTCATGAATGACAATAAAGCCAAAGCTGAGCAAAATGCCCAAGAGATTAAAGATAATATCAGAAACTCTTATGCCAGATTGGCCTCTGGTCGCTCTGATGTCTGCCCAAAGCTTATCCAAGCAAAGGTAGGCAGTCCGGTAGTCGAGCGTACCGCTGAAGTCATGGTCGATGATTACTGCGATTATTTTTTGTATGCAAGAGAGGGGCAAGTGATTGCTGTGCAAACAGACAATCGTCAGCTAGAAGCTTTGCTTATCGTCCCAACACTGCATAATTTCGCCAACGGTGATTATCAGGTCGGCTCTTATGATAAGCATGTGATTCGCTTAAGCTACAATGGCGCGACGTATAAGCCTGAAAATCTGGTTTATGATGTTGCCGTTACTGTCTCTGATGTACATTAATTGCGCTCAATCATAGAATCTAAGCCACAAAACATGAAATAAAAAATGGACGATGCCACGTGGTATCGTCCATTTTTTACGGCGGTTGGTTTTGTCACCGAGAGGTGTTTGGCGCTATTTTTTAGCCTGCTTGTCTTGCCAAGGATCTACCTGCCCGACAGTGACAATCAAAAAATCATCAGGCTGCAACGTATCGCGTAGGGTCTGGTTGACGTCAGCGAGCTGTACTTGATCGATACGATTGACATAATTGTCTAGGTAGCTGTTTGGCAGTTGATAAAAGTTCATCATTCCCAGCAAACCATTGATGCCTGCATTGCTGGCAAAGCTCATCGGAAAGCTGTTTTTTAAGTTGTCTTTGGTCAGACGTATCTCATCATGGGTAAGACCATTATCCAAAGTCTCTTGAATAACCGCTAAGCTTGCGTCAATGGCTGCACGCGCTTTATCATTGCGGGTCGAAAACCCAATCTGATAAGGTCCGCGTGTCAGCATCGGATTCATAGCCCCTGAAATGCCGTAGGTGTAGCCAAGGTTTTGTCTGATTTCAGTCATCAGGCGAGCGTTAAAATCACCACCTGCCAATACGTCATTACCGATGGCAAAGTTGGTTTGCTGCTGCTGCTCTTTTGGGTTGGTTGCGCGTTTGCTACCCAGTTGCCCCATTAGCACTGTGGTTTGTGTGCTAGGAAAGGGGATATGAATATGCTTGGCTTGGGCAAGAGGCTTGGGTTCGGTAAGCTCAGGCGCAGGCTGACCGGAGGGCAGCGTGGTGGTAATGTCCTCAGCCAGTTTCTTCGCTTGCGCCAAGGTTAGGTTGCCCGTGATAGCAAGAGAGGCATTGGCCGCGACCAGATAGCGATTTTTAAAATCGATAAGCTGCTGCTTGTCTATGTTTGGTACGGTTTCAAGGGTACCGACTGAAGGGTGCGCATAAGGATGATCGCCGTATAGTGCTTGACTAAACGCAATGCTCGCCAGGCTGCTTGGGTCTTGTTTTTGCTGCTGTAGGCCGACCAGCAAGCGTGCTTTGTTTCGTGCCAATACTTCATCATTGAAGGCAGGCTCGGTGAGCATCTGCGTCATCAAGTCGGCAGCTGGCAATAAGTGCGCATCATCTGACAAGCTGCGTAGCGAGACAATAAACATATCTTTGTAGGCGCGGCTACTCAGATTGATGCCTAAGGTTTCAACGGCTCGTGTAAACGCTGTTTCATCCAAGCGCTTGGCGCCTTGTGTCAGCATGGTGGCGGTCATATTGGCAATGCCAAAACCTTCTTTGCGTATGCTGCTATCGCGGGCGCTACCGGCGTTAAAGCGTAGATCGATATCGACGATGGGCAGCGCGGTTGTTTGGACAAAGCGCACGGGCACACCAGCGCTGGTCGTAAATTGCTCAATCGCTGGGACAGTGACGGTTAAAGGCGCAGCATTATCCAAACTGCTGAGCTTAGATAAGGCGGCAATAGGCGCGCTGGTATCGACGATTGCAGTACTGCGATTTTCTTCTGTGGCTGTAGACTCTGCTTGCGCTGGCATGACCAGTGTGGTCAGGCTCAATAATACCCCGCTGCTAAGCTGTGACAGTTTATAGCTGAAGGGTCTTTTGATTACTTGCAATAAATTACTAGTATGGCTCATGGTTTTCTTCTTATTCATCATGTATTTGGCAGGCGACTGATTGAGGCTTATTTATCTGTAGCGTCTTGTTGTCCAAGCTTTTTTTGCACGGACTCTTCTCGCTCAGTCTCTTTGGGCGGTATGATATGCATCGCAGTCAAGTTGTTTTTTACCAGATACTTTTTGCTCGCCGCCTGAATGTCTTGTACTGTGATGTTGTCAAGCTTGCTTGGTAGCTCGGCCAGCAGCCGATCGTCGAGCCCGATAGATTGTAGTGAGCCAATCATACGTGCTTGACCCTCCATGCTATCTTGCGCGTAGATAAGGCCTGTGACGGTGTTGGTCTTAGCGCGACTGATTTCATCGGTGGCGATGGGGTCGGTTTTTAGTTTTTCTATCTCATCGATAATGGCTTGCTGAGCTTGTGCTAAGCTGACGCCTTCGCGCGGTGTTGCCTGAATCAAAAACAACCCGTCACCGCGATCTAACAGATCATAGGACGTGCCGACTGTGGTCAGTAGACCCTGCTCACGTATCAAGCGGCTCTCTAGACGGGCAGAGAGGCCACCATCTAGGACGTCCTGAGCGAGCGAGAGCGCATAGGCTTGTTTTTCATCGTTTTTATCTACAGTCACAAGGCTTGGGACGTTATAACCCATCAGCAAAACGGGTACTTGTACGGCTTGCTCAGAGTCGACTTTTTGGTAGCTGCGAAAGCCTTGTTGTCTGACGGCTGGGCGTTTGGGTAGATGACTTGGCGCTAGCTGCCCAAAGTAGCGCTGCACCTGCGTCAATACATCTTTTGGCTGTACATCGCCGACGATGACTAACGTGGCGTTGTTTGGTGCATACCATGTTTTGTACCAGTCTTTTAAATCAGGCAACGTGATAGACGCCAGCTCATCCATGGGGCCGATGACCGACTCGCCCTTTGGACTATCAGGCAGCGCAAGCAAACGAAATGATTCGTAAGCTTTGGCAAGCGGGTTGTCATCAGTACGCTGACGGCGCTCCTCCATCACTACCTGATGCTCTTTGGCAAACTCATCTGCATTGAATATAAGGTTTTTCATACGGTCAGCTTCTAGCTCAAGCGCTAGCGGAAAACGGTTGGCTGGGAACAGCTCGTAATAACCGGTGTAGTCGTAGCTGGTAAAGGCATTATTGACCCCGCCAAACTTGGCAATCAAGCGCTCAAAGTCATCGCTTGATACATCGCTTGTGCCTTTAAACATCATATGCTCAAGCAGGTGCGAGATGCCCCCTTTATCGACCGGCTCGTCTGCTGAGCCAACGCGATACCAAACCTGCGTCATCACGACAGGAGCGCGGTGGTCTTCTCTAATCACCACTTTTAAACCGTTTTTTAACTGGTACTCATGGCGGCCGGACATGTCCATACTTAAGGCCGATGCACTCTGAGAACGATTAGCGTGTTGGGCGCCGTTATCGGTCTTTTGGCCTGCTTGGCTTTGCGCTTCGCTAAGCGGTGTCGCCGCTGATGAAGGTGGGCTGATAGCACTGGTTTGGCAAGCACTTAGGGTTGTTGCCAACGCCAGCGCACACGCGATGCGTAATGATAGAGCAGATAAAGGCGCAGAGGGTACAAACGATAAAAAGGGCAGTGACATGGTAGCTTCTACTTATATAAAATGGCAGCAAATAAACAGGCAAAAACAATCAATCAGACGTATGATTCATGGCGAAAAAGCACGCAGTTAGATAGACTTGTGCGCCCCAACCATGACGCTGGCAGTCGGCTTGATTTCTTGAGTCGTGCTACACCCAGTCATCGAGAAGGCAATGCTCGTCAATAATAATGCCGAACCGATGCTGGTGATTTTTTTGCTCAAGCGTTTATGATAAGAATGTAGTGACATAATTGTTTCCAAAAATAATGATGAAAGATGACTGTGTTTGGATAAGGCAATCTTTAAATAAGACTCTGTAGAGTAGGCGAAGTCTGGGAGATATAAGGTCGGATTTTTGTGTCCAAACCTTAAGCCAAACTTACTTGGCATCACGCCTGAATCCTCATACCCAAGGCATTTATCGATTGTCCGATATGGTAGGGCAGAGCGCACTTGTAATTATGCTAAACTAGACCAAAATAATCCGCCACGCTGGGATTCGTCGATAGCGAAAACGGATTACATACCAAACCATTTAAAATAATCAAATTATTGATAGCAACAACTTTTAGGGCAAGCTTATGAACAACCCAAATAATAGCAGTCGTGTGGTCATCAATCTAGATGGCGATCTAGACGATTTAGATGACGATGATATTACCTTACCCAGTCTGCCAGCGCAATCGGTGCCCATTATCGATGAGCCTGAACATCAAGATGAGCCTCACACCGCGCAGAAGGACACAACTGCGATTACAAATGGCTCTGCGGCAGATAGTGCAGATAATGTCGCTTTAGGCGCGCCCATCGTGACGCTTGATGAGCAAAATGACATCAGTCACACATCGACGACGCATACTGAAACGGATGAGCACGCGGTCAATGATGCTAAAGAGAGTGATAATAACACCAGTGATCACGCCGTATCAGCACCGCCGCAGCCTAAGCCCAGTACTGTTTCCACTATCCCGGCCATGCCATTGCAAGAAAAACTAGGCGATAGCCAAAGTGTTAGTGCGACTCGTACGTCAGCAGCCAGTCAGCCTACATCTGAAGCAGCAGAGGCGGCAGAAGACAAAAAGGTAGAAGACAAGAAAAAAGGCAGCTGGTTTAACCGTATGAAAACGGGGCTAAGTAAGTCACGTAAAAACCTAGCCGAAGGCATGGTTAGTATTTTGATCGGCGGCAAGGAGATCGATGACGAGCTGTTAGAAGAGGTCGAAGACCAACTACTGGTCGCCGATATAGGGGTCAATGCCACCAATCGTATCATCAAAAGTCTCACCGAGCAGACCGACCGTGGTGACTTGATTTATGCCCACTCCCTTTATAAAGCGCTACAAAATGAGCTGGTTGATATCTTAACACCAAAGGTTGCACCGCTGCTTATTGACACCAGCAAAAAACCCTTTGTTATTTTGGTGGTCGGCGTCAACGGTGTCGGAAAAACCACCACCATCGGTAAGCTTGCCAAGCGTCTACAAGGCGAGGGTAAATCTGTCATGCTCGCGGCAGGTGATACCTTCCGCGCGGCAGCCACCGAGCAGCTGCAAATCTGGGGTGAGCGAAACGACATACCAGTCGTGGCACAGGGTCATGGCTCTGACAGTGCGTCGGTGATTTTTGATGCCATGCAATCGGCCAAAGCCAAAAACATCGATGTGTTAATCGCTGATACGGCTGGGCGCTTGCAAAACAAGACTCATTTGATGGCGGAGCTTGAAAAGGTAGTGCGTGTCATGCGAAAAGCTGATCCTAGCGCGCCGCACGAAGGCATGATCGTTCTCGATGCAGGCACCGGACAAAACGCCATCAATCAAGTCGAGCTGTTTAATAAAGTTGTACCATTGACTGGGATCACCGTCACCAAACTAGACGGTACAGCTAAAGGCGGAGTGGTCTTTAATATCGCTGAAACAACGGACGTGCCGATTCGCTATATCGGCGTGGGAGAGTCGATTGATGACTTGCGTGCCTTTAGCCCTAAGCAGTTTGTCGCCGCTTTGTTTGAAACCGATGACAAAGCGTAGCACTGCTAGCATGATTTGGGTGAACAAGCAAAATAGTGATGACTCAAAACGAGTGAGTGTATCAGTAGGAGCAAGGAGGCACCATGATAGTCACTGAAGCGGTATTCGCATCGCACCGAGTCGCATTGATTGCGAATGGGCACGCGCAGGATAGGCCTAGGTTGGTGGAGGTCAACTGGCTGCAAGCAGGGGACAGTTGGCACTCTTCAAAGTCCATTGCTAAGCTAAAAAAACATCATGGTCTTTGTGATAAAGACTTTAGCTTTATCGCAAAAAATAGCCTAAGCAAAAACAAACCAGCTCAAGCATTACTTATTGACACTATCTCGCAGCTCACCGCGTATTTTAGCGGCGCGCGGCAGACCTTTGATTTGCCGCTAGACATGAGTTTGGGCACCGAGTTTCAGCAGCGGGTGTGGCAGGCTTTGCAAGGCATCGATTATGGTGAGGCCATCAGCTATTCTGAGCTAGCAAAGCGAGTGGGCAGCCCAAAAGGCTTTCGCGCGGTTGCCAATGCCAATGGCAAAAACCCTTTTAGTATTATCGTGCCGTGTCATCGCGTGATCGCAAGCGATGGTAAAATTGGCGGTTATACTGGTGGTCTGGACAAAAAAGCGCATTTACTGGCGCTAGAAAGGATAAATTATAAAAGGTAAGCCGTTTGACTTCCTCCCCTCCCTAAAGTGAGGGGACTCCTACTAAAGACGGCCAAGCCCGACCGCGAGAATGTTTTTTGCTCCATTAACATCTCTGTTATGGGTCGTTTTACAAGAACGACAAAACTATAATCGGGTAAAAAGGGTGTGTTGCCACAATCCTCTCCCCTAAGAACCGTACGTGAAAGTTTCCCTTCATACGGCTCAAGCCTTTATAAACCCTCAAATGAGAGTCAGCTACTCATTCTGTAATCTTGGCTATGGGTTTGTCTGTGACAATTCAAATGGAGCATAACTAGATTCGTTACATTGTCACTACCACCATCAACTTTGCGTATTTTATGGTGAATATCCCATTTTTCATCTTGGGCTATCTTTAAGTTGCAGATAGGACAATTTCCCTCTTGGTTTTTCCATATTGAAGTCAACTTAGCCTTACCTTTTAAAGACTTTTTCATAAGGCTCATTAAACGCTTATCAAAATAATCTTCCCATGTTGGGTCGAATGGATTTGCGTCACCTTTAATCTTTATATGCCTTTGAATGGATATCGAAGTCAGGTTAACCAACCTCAACCACTTGTTAGGCGCATTAAGACCAGTCCTTAAATTTTCGGCTGAAAACACCCAGTTTCGAGAGCCATAAGTATGAAAGTATTTATTTTTCACCCATGTACTACTTTTCTTTGGATGTCGTCTTTTTGACCATTGCCATAGTTGTTCCCAAATGAAATTGTCTATGCTACTGAAAACCTTAGAAGATACGATATGTCTATGGTAATTAGCCCAACCTCGTAAAATAGGATTAAGCATTTTAATCAAATTTTCCGCTGTTGCTTGTTTGTTACCATTTAAGATTTCTCGTATTTTTATCTTAATGCTTTTGACGCTTTTGGTTGAAGGTTTAATAAGCACCTTTTCCCCATAACGCCTTACATTTTGACCTAAGAAATCGAATCCCTCTGTTACATGGGTTATTTTTGTCTTTTCTTTTGACAAAGTTAGACCACGAGATTTGAAAGAACTCAACAACCGCAGGTTTGATTTTATTTTCCAATATTTCTTTCGAGCCACCAGTTATAATGAAATCATCGGCATACCTTACAAAGTTTACCTTAGCGACATTCTGACCCCTACGAGTG
The DNA here is from genome assembly GCF_002810365.1 of Psychrobacter sp. L7. Lineage (NCBI taxonomy): Bacteria > Pseudomonadati > Pseudomonadota > Gammaproteobacteria > Moraxellales > Moraxellaceae > Psychrobacter > Psychrobacter sp. L7. The sequence continues at coordinate 228,004 of NZ_NEXR01000006.1, read as the reverse complement.
GTACGAGGAATTACTCCCTCAACTACTTTTTGAAGTCCATCTAACGTCATGTTTGCCAAAGTAGGTGATATTATACCGCCCTGCGGAGTACCTTTTTCAGTTGCGAACAAGTTGCCTTTATCAATCACACCTGACTTTAGCCATTTCCCTAGAATAGTCTTATTCGTGGGAATATTGTCTATTAGCCATTCGTGCTTGATATCATCAAAACATGCAGAGATATCTCCTTCCAAGACCCAACGTGCAGAGCCTTTTTGGGATAGTATCTTAAAGCATTGCTCCATAGCGTCAGCAGTGCTACGAGCAGGGCGAAAACCGTATGAATGAGTGTCCGCAAGTGTTTCTGAGACAGGTTCGAGTGCAAGTAAGTGTAACGCTTGCATAGCTCTATCTTTCATGGTCGGTATGCCCAATAGACGCTCTTTACCATTTGATTTGGGTATTGCTACCCTTTTTAATGGCAAAGGTTTATATCCATTGTGTTTTAACGAATTAACGGCTTTCATTTTCGCAGCAGGGGTTGATCATGTTGTACCATCAACTCCTGCCGTATTTTTACCACGATTTTCAGTCACTCTTTTGACTGCCAATGCTTTTGCAGAAAAAGAGCGAGTCAGTAAATGTTGTAATGATTTAACTTTACCCCATTTACCTTCTTGAGTTGCTTTTACGATACGCGCTTGATGCCTTTTAACCGCACAAGTACATTTAGCCCAATTAATATCGTGCCAGTGCAAATGTTGGTCGATTGGTGCTCCTGAAACTCTCGTTCCATTCATCAGCTATTCCTATCTTAGAAGGTTTTTCAAACTATCTCGTAATTAAAGACCGCATGGAAGTCTGCTTGCTTTCGCAATAAGGTCATGTTTCAAACCTCTATCCCATTCATTACAAATAGGCATTCGCTTTTTCCACATTCTCATACCCTCTATTCTATAGCCCTTCCTTGCGGTTGGGTTTCCCTTAATGGTTCAGGGAGAATATAGGGCTTACCATGTTCCATATTAAAGACTTATTCCGATTTAGACTCATTCTTTCAGCCAGCAGAGCAACGTCTATGTCAAGGATTAAGAGATTCCTTGAGCCTGTCTGCGTACCTTTTGGTTCAAGCCTATCAGTATTTTTGGCTTGTTCTTGGTTATGACCTTTATCAAATGTTCACTTACGTTAGTCCTGAACCGCCCCGACTATATCGGAGAGTGGATTACTTGAGTCAGGCAGCTTTGTCTGACTCAGTAAGACTATCATAGTATCGTCTCTCAAACTCAAAAGGCGACACATAGCCAATCGTACTATGAATGCGAGTTTTGTTAAACCAATCGACCCATTCAAGGGTTGCTAATTCAACATCACTCACACCTTGCCACTGCTGTTTTAAATATTCAATCACCTCCGTTTTATAAAGTCCGTTAACCGTTTCAGCCAACGCATTATCGTATGAATCACCTGTCGTGCCAACAGATGCAATGACGCCAGAATCAGCCATCTTATCAGTATAGCGAATTGATAAGTACTGAACGCCGCGATCACTATGATGAATGACATCTTTAGGATGGTTTCTGTCTGCAATGGCTTGGTTTAGTGCTGCCATCACCATATCAGTGTTCATACGATCTGATACTTTCCAGCCAACGATAGCGCGAGCAAACACATCTATAATAAAGGCGGTATAGACCCAACCACTCAGTGTCTTTATATAGGTAAAATCAGCTACCCATAGCTGGTTAGGGCGATGGGCGGTGAAGTCACGGTTAACTAAATCATCAGCACGCTTTTGATCGTCACGAGACTTAGTGGTTATCTTGCCTTTACCTCGCCAAATACCCTGCATGCCATGCTGACGCATTAAACGCTCTACAGTGCAACGTGCAGGATGTACACCTTCGGACTTCAGCTATTTCCAGACTTTACGCACACCATAACGGCATTTACTGTCCTGCCAGATGCGTATAATTTCACTGAGGTAGAAATCGTCATGCTTACTACGCTGTGAACGCTTTTCAGGGGCTTCTTCTAGTTCTTTAGCTCGATAGTATGTGGATGGAGCAATCGGTAATACTCTACAGATTGGCTCGACTCCATATTGTTGTTTGTGGTCATCTATAAAATCAACCATTACTTGGGTTTGCGGTCGAGCTCCGCCTGGGCGAAAAAAGCAGCAGCTTTCTTTATAATTTCATTGGCTTGCTTTAACTCTCTGTTCTCACGTTCAAGCTCTTTGATACGCTCGGCTTGGCTTTGAGCTTGAATGTTTGCAGGAATGGTTTTATCAATGTGCTTTTTATGCCATGATCGTAGGGTCTCAGGCGTGCAACCTATCTTTGGCGCTATGGCTTTGATGGCTGACCAGGTGGATGGGTAATCGTCTTTAGCTTCAATTAGCATACGGACGGCGCGCTCTTTCATTTCAGGGGTATAGTTTCGTGTTTTCATTGTCGTATTCTCTCAGAAAGTTGAGTCTCCGACAATCTCGGGGCGGTTCATCCTGTCGAAAATCCTAGCACCATGACCGATTAATACTATCAGTGCTTGACTACTTCCTCACGGTTTCGTCTCGGCATTTCTGCTTGGCACATTGTTAGTGCAGCTTTGCACAAAACTGTTACCAGTTATGCACATGCACCTAGGATACTGTTCATAGAAAAACAGGTAATAATCTCAATTACCATCTTTAATACGACTTCATGTCGCGCCTCTTATACCAAGCCCTGATCTACCTTTCGGACTGTCTTGGCGAGAGCCGCAACACGAGCAGGTTTGGGTGCTGTACGCTTCATTGACTTCGATATAGTGGCAACCTGCGTTCGCGCATTTGTAATCCAGTTGCCGCTTTATTTCAAACCAACCAGCATCATAGACGGATTTGGCCAGTTTAAATGAAGTGAATGATGTTGATTTAATCTTACCAACAACGATTAGGCTGTTGGCTTTGATAAGCTTTGATGTGAATTTATGGATTAAGTCTTGGCGGGTATTTTTGATTTTGGCGTGAATGGCCTTGACCCGTTTTTTATTATTAGCTCTTTGGATTATTGGTGCGCCAGTTCAGTTTGACTTTTTTTAACTGTTTACGGGATTTAGCGTAAACCTCACTAATCGCTTGCAAGGTTTGACTGTGCAAGTTTAAATACTCGCCACTGCCTTTGGTATAAGCGGCCAAATCATAAGCTGAAAAGAATTTGCCTGTGCGCTTAAGGTGTTTAAAACTTAGCTCATTAACGTAATTCCAGACAAAATTAACTGCCCCAGCCAGGATATTGAGCTGAGTGGCGTGTTTGTCTTTGATGCGTAGTTTGAGCGTTTTCATGGAGTAATTATGATCTCAATGCAGTTGGTTATCAAGGTATTCGCAATATTGTACGACAATGACTGACGCCTGATATCCACGCCCTAGAAGGACGTGGTTTTACGGCGCTGGATGATAAAAAGAGGCCAAACGCTAAATACGTTTGGCCTCTTTTTTAGTATTTGTATAGTGAAGGCTATTTTGTATAGTGAAAGCTATTGCTCGAGCTGTGCCATGACGTCAGCGGAGAAGCTCACATTACTATAGACTTCTTGGACGTCGTCGATGTCTTCGAGCATGTCGATCATTTTCATGACCTTTTCGGCATCTTCTACGTTGTCTATCTCAGCGGTGGTAGAGGGCGACATGGTCACTTCTGCATTGTCAGAGACCAAACCTGCAGCATTGAGCGCGTCTTTGACTTGACCAAAGCTTTCCCACTCGGTAATGACCATCAAGCTCTCGCCATCATTTTCGATATCTAAGGCACCAGCATCCAGCGCCGCCATCATGACCTCATCCTCTAAACTCGTATCATTAAAGGTAATCTCGCCGCGCTTGGTAAACAGATAAGCCACTGAGCCTGAGGTGCCAAGATTACCATCGTATTTGGTAAAAGCATGACGGACTTCGCTGACGGTTCGATTGAGGTTGTCGGTCATGGTCTCGACTAATACCGCCACGCCGCCGACGCCATAGCCTTCGTAGCTGACTTCTTCCATGTTTTCGTTATCGCCGCCGCCTGTGCCGCGATCGACAGCGCGATTGATGGTATCGCGGGTCATGTTCACCGATAGACCTTTTTCGATAGCGGCACGTAAGCGAGGGTTTTTATCAGGATCAGGGTCACCTTGTTTGGCCGCTGAGACGATCTCACGAATCACTTTGGTGAATACCTTGCCTCTTACCGCATCTTGACGAGCTTTACGGTGTTTGATGTTTGCCCATTTTGAATGGCCTGCCATATGACATCCTTAAGTTTTGCGTGTTATTGGTTGAGCGAAAAAACGGTGAATAACAACCATTTATTACTACATCATCTGTTTTTATTATATGATTGGTCTGTGTATTCAAGGTAGTAGAACTACTGGCACATGAACGATTTGTATGTCGTTGATAGTGCTTTTTTGTTACACTGTGGCAACTTATAGATTGTATTGATTGCTATAAGTGAGCAATATTATAAACCAGTTTTGTGTCTTTTGACCAACTTGCCCTTATCCTGCGTATTTTAATTCATTGGCAGCCTGTCGCCTTTGGGTTGATAGCGCTACTGACTCTATGATGTTACTGACTCTATGAAGCAACCAACCGCTGAAGCCATTACCCATTTGCGTAACCGCATTCATATTATTATCGAAGGGACTGATACCCGTTTGGGTAAGCTGTTTGATATTGTGTTGTTGATTGCGATTTTGGCGAGTGTGGCGGTGGTTATGCTCGACAGTGTGCTCTATATGCGCTTGCAGTATGGCATATTGTTTTTGTACGCAGAGTGGTTTTTTACCATTTTGTTCACCATTGAGTATGCGCTGAGATTGTTTTCAGCGCCCAATCGTTTGCGCTATGCTTTTAGTTTTTTTGGTATTGTCGATTTATTGTCGGTGTTGCCAAGCTATCTAAGCTTGATGTTTGTCGGCGTCCAGTATCTGCTGGTGATACGTGTGTTGCGTATCTTACGTGTGTTTCGTGTCCTCAAGCTCAAAGCCTATATGCAGCAAGCGGGATTTTTGGCCTCAGCGCTGCGCACCAGCCAACAAAAAATCACGGTGTTTTTCTTATCTTTGGTGCTGTTGGTGACGATTTTCGGCTCGATCATTTATGTGGTCGAGGGGCCGGAGAATGGTTTTACCAGCATTCCGCTGTCCATCTATTGGGCGGTTGTCACCATGACCACGGTCGGCTATGGTGATATGTCGCCTAAAACGCCGCTGGGTCAAGCCATTGCGACCATGGTCATGATTACAGGTTACTCTATTATTGCTGTGCCGACAGGGATTTTTACCTCGGAGCTGGCGCGTAATATGCGCCCGCAGCTCAACCCTGTGACCTGTCCAAACTGTGGTAAGTTTGGACATGCAGTCGGTGCCGACTTTTGTGATCGCTGCGGGCATGCGCTACACATTTAGGGCGGGGGAGGAAGTCAAAGCTATATAAATCAAAGCTTTATATAGTCATCGACGAGCGGTGATAAGTCGATAATCACGCCTAGGTTGACCAAGTTCCAATATTGGCCAGATACCGTTCGGTCCAGCATCATGGTCATCGCAGACGGCTGAAACTGACCAAAATACTTTAAGGAAGTGCGCATCTGTGTGATGACTTCATGATGTACTTGACTGTTGCCAAAATCAAAAGCGCCTTCATGATAAGGCGAAATGGATAAAGGTTTTAGCCCGATAGATAGCCACTTTGCATAAAATTCACCCGGGATGTGTTTGTCATCATCGCGGCGGATATCTAGAGCGATTAAGTCTTGTTCAAGGGCTGTGACATCACCTTTGATGGCATGCTGGGCAAAGCGCTTAAACAGCTGCACCTCACTGTCACTATAGCTACGAATGCCGCCAAAATCATAGGCGATGACGCTGCCATCTTCCCGAAAGGCAAAGTTGCCAGGGTGTGGGTCGCAGTGCATACGGTATAATTCAAACAGCTGACCTGCGGTAAAATGAAACAAACGCTTGGCGATTTTTTGCTTGATATCATTATCCCATGTTGCCGCGACACTGAGCGTCTCGCCCATCTCTTCTGTCAGTGTCAAGATTCGCTTGGTTGAGTGGCTGCTGATGACCTTGGGAATAATAATACCCGTATCCTCTGCATGAAACGCCCCAAACACGCGCAGATTGTGCGCTTCTTTAATATAGTCTAGCTCATCGTGCAGGCTTTGGCGTATTTCATGAAACAGCTGCTCTTGCAATTGTTTGCTCATATTGAGGACGCCGGCGATTTTAAGCGCCATACGCACTTGTTTGAGGTCACTGTCGCAGTTTTCATCGACATTGGGGTATTGAACCTTGACGACGACTCTCTGGCCTGATTTCAAGGTTGCTTTATGGACTTGCCCGATGGAGGCGGCAGCAAACGGCGTCTCTTCGAATTCACTAAATAATTCTGCTACTGGTGCTTTTAGCTCGCGCTCAATCTGGGCGCGTATCTGAGTATATGGCATCGGCGGCGCGTCTTTTTGGAGTTTTTCTAGCGCCGTTGCCACCTCAGGTGGAAACACGTCTTTATATTGCGAGGCGATTTGTCCCACTTTCATCACCGCACCTTTCATCTCACCCAAGGTCTCAGCGATTTGGATACCCACATCTTGCATCAGCTCTGAGCGGGCTTGCAGGCGCTTTTCTTCATCGCTTGATAGGTGTTTAAATGAGTTTTTAGCGGCTTTACCGGCGATGCTTGCTGTCATGCCAGCAAGTTTCATAAAGCGTTTTCCGGAGGTTTTTGCCATTCATATCACCTTGTAGTGGATTGTGTGCTCATCTGTTATTTTATTATTTTAATCAAGTGATTGCTGTTTGACTAGTGTGCCAAAAGTAACCTTGTATGACGACTTTTTTAGCGAGCGCGTAAAACGCAGGCGTCTTTTAGTCATTGGTTGACCAAATAGGTATGGGTCAACCAGTAGTCAAGGGCCATCTGATACCCTTGCTGTCCCAAACCGCAGATCACACCCACCGCGATATCGCTTAAGTAAGAGTGCTGGCGAAAAGGCTCACGCGCATGGATATTGGATAAATGTACCTCGATAAAGGGCTTTTGGGTGGCCAATAGTGCATCACGTAGGGCGACGGAGGTATGGGTAAAGGCGGCAGGGTTGATGATGATTGCATCAACTTGCGCCGCTGGATCGGCAAGCAGTCCGTAGTGCTGGATATCGTCCACGAGTTGGCCTTCGTGGTTGGATTGGATGCATATCAGTTCAACGCCATGCTCGGCGGCACGAGCGATCAAACGCTTTTCAATCTCTGCCAGTGTGGTGTGCCCGTATATTTCAGGCTCACGTTTGCCGAGTAAGTTTAGATTGACGCCGTTGACCAGCAATAATTTATAAGAAAGCGCGCCTGGGCGATTGGCCTCAAAAGAGGGGATGGCGGCTACAGAAGAGGTGGTGGACATAGTGGTCTCTTTGGTTATTAAATCGGTTAATCATACCAGCTTAGGTCGCGGACGATAAAAAAATTACGGCAAAAATCTCTCTTATTAGCAAAAAGCAAGTTAAAAGTCTTTATGTTGCTAAAAACCCGTGCTATGATATTTTTTATGCAACAATTCTTGCAAGTTTGTTGCTATTACCGTTTGTTACTATCGATGGGACAAGCCTACTCAAAGGCTGAGCTTAAAGATAGTGGTTAGAACAGTACTCTTAAGTTTTTGATTTCACAATCTTAGACCCCGTTTATATGCAATGTTGCAAAGGAAGTTGGGGCTAAGCGGACTTTTTTAGGAAGTAATATTATGTCAGCTCGTGAGCAAGGTATCGTTAAGTGGTTTAATGACTCAAAAGGCTTTGGTTTCATTCAACGTGACAGCGGAGAAGATATTTTTGTCCATTTCCGTGCGATTCAAGGTGATGGCTATCGTTCTTTAAAAGATGGCGAAAAGGTTGAGTTCAGTGTGGTAGAAGGTGAAAAAGGCCTTCAGGCTGAAGAAGTCAGAAAAATGGAAGAGTAATCTATCCAGTCATTACGGCGGTTTCGCTATAATGTCTGTACAAACTACTGATATACTACTGAGTCAAGCCCGTCTGGTCTTACCTATGCTAAAAAATCGGCATGGGTAAGATACGATATCGGGCTTGGCTTTTTTTGTGCTTACGCGATGCGCTGTGTATGGGCTGTTAAATATACGGTCTTATGAAGAGAGCGAGTGAGTCATTCATCAGCGATTAGCATCTGATTATTTATAATAAGTTATTTATCTAAAAGGATATTTTTTTGAGTAATTTTAAGAAATTTACGGATTTACCGTTATCAAATCCGACCCTACGTGCCGTCAGTGATTTGGGTTTTACCGAGCTGACACCCATTCAATCAAAGATATTGCCGCATACTTTGGCCAATCAAGACGCGATCGGCCAAGCCCAAACAGGGACAGGGAAGACAGCCACGTTTTTATTGACCATTATGGAGGCGCTGTTAAAGCGGCCTTTTACTAGTGACGAAGAGCGTTATTTGGGAGAGCCACGTGCGGTAGTGATGGCACCGACGCGCGAGCTTGCTCAGCAGATATTTGATGACTGTATTGCCTTGACCAAATATACTTCACTGCATAGCGTCTGTATCATGGGCGGCACCAATTACGAAACCCAGCAGCATGAGCTTGAGCGTCAGTACGTGGATATTTTGGTAGCGACGCCAGGGCGTCTGATTGATCTTGCCAATAAAGGCATGGTGTTTTTGGATCGCGTTGAGGTATTGGTGCTCGATGAAGCAGACCGTATGCTGGATATGGGATTTATCCCCGACATCAAGCGGTTGGTCGGGCGCATGCCTGCCAATACTGATCGTCAGAGTCTTCTTTTTTCTGCCACCTTCAACCAAGATGTGATGAACTTGGCGTATCGCTGGCTGCATGAGCCGCAGTTTGTTGAGATCGAGCCTGAGCACAAAACCAGTGAGCTGGTCGATCAGCACTTTTATCTATTGACAGAAGATCAAAAGCTGACGGCCTTGCAGCGCATTATTAGTGATAGCGATGTCGAAAAAGTTATCGTATTTGCCAATCGCAAAGACCAAGTCAAACGCCTCTATCATAAGCTGCGCCAATCTCATAAAGTCGTCATGCTATCGGGCGATGTGATTCAGCAAAAACGCGAGAAGTATTTGCAGCGTTTTAAAGACGGTCATGCTGCTATTTTGGTCGCCACAGACGTCGCAGGTCGCGGGATTCATGTCGATGATATCAGCCACGTGGTCAACTATACCTTGCCTGATCAACCAGATGATTATGTACACCGTATTGGCCGTACTGGCCGTGCTGGGCAGACAGGCATTAGTATTAGCTTTGTCAGCGAAGATGATGCGTTCAATATCCCAGCATTAGAAAAGCATCTGGATACAAAATTTGCGTTAGAGCAGTGGCAGGAGTAGGGCGGTATTTGTTGTCTAGACTCGGGCGTGCCCTTATTTTTAACCCATTTAGGTGACTAGCAATTAAATTAAGGACACGCCTTCATACAAAAAGCCCTTAATCTCAGTGGTGATGTTAAGGGCTTTTGGCTAAAGTGTCTTAGTAAAATACGATGATGTCGAAATCAAGACCAGCCTTAGCTGTTGATACTTTTAAATGTATGATGTCTACGAAGACGGCTCATGGTGTGCATGATGACTCATGGCGTCATCACTCATATCATGCATACTATGATCGACTGTGCTATCCCTCGCTGGCGTCATGTCATGATCCATTTGGCTCATATCATGATGGGCTGGGCTGTCTACATCAGACATCATCGCCGAGTGACTACCATGATCCATTTGCCCATGGCCACCGCCGTGTCCACCGTGCATATTTGCCATGACCATAGGGATAGCAACGACAGCCAAGCCAGACAGCACCATGATTGCGCCATTGAGCTGTCTTAGATGAAAGCGGCCAATTTTTTCACGTAACCAGCCAACTGTCTCATGGGTGGCGACCAGCATCGGCACCGTACCAAGACCAAAGACAAACATCAACGCTGCACCGCCCAAAGGATTGTGAGCGACCACCGCGATGAGTAGGGCGCCATATACCAAACCGCAAGGCAAAAAGCCCCAAAGTAGACCAGCTGTCAATGCACGTGGAAAGGTATTTAGGGGAAAGACCTTTTGGCGTAGCGGGCTGAGATATTGCCAAAAGCGCATACCAAAGCGCTCAAGCTTATTTAAAAAAGGCGCGCCAAGCATGGTCACACCCACAAAGACCAACACTGCGCCCAATAAAATACGTGGCAAGCTATTGCCTTTCATAAGTGGCTCTAACACCGTCGTACCGATAAATCCTGCCAGCAGACCTAACAGTGCATAACTACTAAGACGGCCAAAATGATAAGTAAAGACAAGAGCGCGGCGCTTGGCTGGGCTAATATCTTTCATCGACAGTCCAAAAGCAGTCACCAGTCCGCCGCACATACCCAAGCAATGCGGTGAGCCAAAAAATCCCATTAGTAATGCCGCAACAAGTAACGCTGTGGTCATAGGGTAACTCCTAAAAATAGTAAAAAGTTGGTCTAATGATATGACACGGCTGATCGTCAAATAACACCATATCAAAGAACTACCAGCCATGTATGACTAACGCCTTAATTGTTCAAAGTTTATCGCGGTCTTGTGGTTGCACCGATACGCTATCTGAATCATCAGTCTGCTGATGGGTAGTGGCGCGCTCATGAGTCTGCATGGTTTGGCGGCGCTCTTGCCGATCATCTAAAATGATGCGCTGAGAGGCATTGTCTAAATCCTCAAATTGATTGGATTTGACCGCATAACGCACCGCCCAAATGGCAACCACAAACAGCATCAGACTTAATGGAATTAATAAAAATATACTGAGCATGGTAGATCTCTTTTCTAGCAGTTTCTGCTCTTATTATACACTCATTGACCCTACTAATGGCTGGACAGCTGCCAACTAATAAGCAAGTATGGTCGAATCCAAATAAATCAAATACTCGGAGATTGGTTGCTTAGAGCTTGGATACATCGCTATCAAGTCATCCAATGAAAAGTGGTATCGTTTTTATACTGTAAATGGCATGGCCGCGACCATATGAATACTATTCTTCTTCTATGGTTTGTTCTGCTTTGGGCGTTGTCTTGGTCACATTGCCTCTAGGCGTCAGTAGTTGCTGCTCGCTTACATCATTGGCGTGGCGACAATCCATCTGAGGCCGTATCACATCGCGCAAGTAGGCGGCTACTTCATACACTGCACGGCGTGAGTGCGTTAAATTCTGCGCAGGTTTGTGCCAGTCGCGTCTTACCGGCAAAGGGGCGATCAGTGGGGTGCTGTTGATACCATTTAGGGCAAATTGTCTGCGCGCACGCGCCATATGATAGCTATCGGTAATCAGATACACGTGATGCAGCGGGATACGCTTGGCGGTAAAGCGCGCGTTTTCGCAGGTGTTCATGCTGGCATTTTCACTGATCAGGCCGTCAATACCATGCTCGATGAGCCATTGACCAAGCCAAGGCGCTTCTGCTCCGCTTAACACAATAGGTAAAGGTAAGTCATGATAAGCCGTTGCAGCCGTGCGGGCGCGATTGAGGCTGTAGCTGTTGAGAATGATTTGATTGTTATGATCATTGGTCAAGCCGCCTCCCAATACCACATAAGCGGTCGGCGGTGAGCTCATGGCAGCTGATGGCATGTTTGGTAGCGGTAATAAGGAGAGGATATAGATGACGGCTTGAGAAAATAAAGGGGTAAATAAGCTAATCAGTATCAAAATGATGGACGTGGTGCCCAATAAAAAAGTGATATTAATAATACGAAGCAGCTTTAGCAAACGCTCAGCCATGCGCAGATAATGCCGCCATAAGCGTATCGACCATGATGGTTTAGGCCGCATGCTCATCGTACCCAATCGAGCCATCAGCGTTTATCCATACTGGCTCACGTGATAAACGTATGGCAAATTTTTCGTATACCACTTGGGCAATATGGTGCTGCGCGGTGGCCACATCATTTTGCGTCGCCTGATAAGGATGGTGGTTGGTCAATACAAGGGCTTGCTGCTGATGCGTCATGATGGGTGCAATGCCGCCGCCTTTGAGTCCTGCTTGATCGATTAACCAGCCAGCCGCAACTTTTATCATCGCATCTGGCATGGGGTAGCCGACAATGTCAGGATAGGTGGTTTGCAGCGCTGTAAACTGCGCTTGAGGAATAATAGGGTTTTGGAAAAAACTGCCACAGTTGGGTAGCTGTTTTGGGTCGGGCAGTTTTTGTTGGCGAATATCTATGATCGCTTGCATCACATGCGCTGGGGTGAGGTGCTGATACCCTTGCACATCGGCATAACACTGCGCTACTGTCTGTACATCGCCATAGCTGGCCTTTACTTGGGTTTCATGAAGATGCAAGCGAAAGGCCACCCGGCTGATGAGCCAAGTATTGGGCATGCGCTTAAAGATGCTGTCGCGATAGCCAAATTGACACTGTGCCGCTGACAGCTGCTGCCATGTTTGAGTAGGCAGATGATAGGCGCGGACATATAACAAATGGTCTTCGAGCTGTACGCCGTAAGCACCGATGTTTTGTACAGGAGCCGCCCCTGTTAGACCAGGAATCAAGGCTAGGTTTTCAAGACCGTACCAGCCTTGATGAACGGTATAAGTCACCAGGTCATGCCAGTTCTCGCCTGCCATGACCTCGATATCGATATAACTGTCTGTTTGCGCGACCACGTTGATACCGCGCATCATGGGCTGCAAGACAACGGCATCTAGCTTGGCAGGCAGTAATACATTACTGCCACCTGAGAGGATTAAGAGAGGGCGCTCTTTAATGGCCGCCGTTTTATCTACCATCAATGCGTCAATCTGCGCTTCGTCATGCAAGGTGATGACTGTGTCAGCGCTACAGGCTAAGGCCATGGTGTTATGATGGGACAAATCGACGGCATGACGCAGTAGGGCATCTGCTGGCGAGTGAGTCTGAGTCGCTAAGTGAGCATTTCGCTCAAGACGTGAAACTAAGGTCATAACGTAGCCTATATGGCAGATAAAGAACAAATAATACGGGAGTTATTATAAAGGATACCACTCATAAAAGTAGCAAAAATATGGACCTTATCGCTAGCATGTTTTCCAGCTTTCAATCCAAGCTTGTGCACTTGATTCAATGCGTTTTATGACTTCCTCAAAGTCCTCAGCATCGCCATGATAAGGATCTGGTACATCATCGCCGCCGTAAGTGGGGTCTTCTTCACTAAATAAAGCCAGCTTGGCTAGAGTGTCGACAGGGTCTGTCAGGCTATCTTTGATGGCTTGCAAATCCGCCAGGTTTTGGCTATCCATGGCTAGTATCAAGTCAAACCGACGAAAGTCGTCAGCGCTGACTTGGCGAGCCACCAGTTTGCTGATGTTATAGCCGTGAGATTTGGCATGGCGCTGCGAGCGTTCATCTGGCGCATGACCGATATGCCAGTCGCCTGTGCCTGCTGAGTCTACCTTTAGGGACAGGCCAGCAATCGCTGCTTGCTGCCGAAAAATCTCTTCGGCCGTGGGCGATCGACAGATATTTCCCAAGCAAACCAATAACACAGAGGATGGGGTACAGGCTTTTATCAGCATACTATGACCTTTTTTAACAAAAAAAACATGCCATTAAGACCAGCATAGGGGATGCGGCTTATTAGCATGTCAGTGATTAAAATAGTCCCTAGCCTAACGGTTAATACATGAAATGGCAAGGGCGAAGAGCACGGTGGCATCTGTGACATTCACAGCACGTTTACCAAGAATACCTAAAGTAGCAAGAATACCTAAAGTAGGCGGTCCCTGATGTTTCGGTCATGAGTGTTGTTTGTTTTTAAAGCGCTGCAAGTCACGACGCTCTTTTTTGTTGGGTTTATTATCAGGACGGGCAAGGTTGGCAAGCTTACGCTGCTCGGCATAGTATGCTCGGCGTTTTTCGCTCTCCTCGGTCTCTGAATATAGCATCTGTGCCATTGAGGCGTTGCCGCGCTGGGCGCTTAGGGCTTCAACAATGACGGTTTTTTCGGTCATGGCAGTAGCGGAGCCTTGACGAACCTGCAACTCGTCACCAACGGCAATCTCTTTACTGGTCTTTACGCGGCTGCCAGCATAGTGCACACGCCCGCTCTCAATCGCTTCTTTGGCGAGCGTGCGTGTACGATAAAACCGTGCCGCCCACAGCCATTTATCGATACGCATGCGTGCTATATCTGACTGGCTATGACTTGGTTGATTATGGTTTTTATTGTGTTTACTCATCAAAACCTCATAGATATCAATAAACTATGATCATAAATGGTGCTTTTTTTATAAATTAAAAGAGCAACTTAGCCTGAGGGTGCTATTGATAACGCCCTAATTGGTCACGCTAATAAAGGATACCATCAGCAGATCATAGCACAGTACAGGATAAAAAACGGCTCGTCTTAATAAAGACAAGCCGTTAAGAGTTATACTGTGCCAAAAACTATCGATCGTTTAAGCTGTGTAAACTAAGCTAGGTGGGCAATGGTGATTGACACATCCTGCTTATTTTAAAAACAACTGATAGGCGATATTATCATTAATCATGGTGCACTCGTAGCCGATATCTAGCAGGGCGTCTTGCAGTTGACGCGAGTTGCTCATCGAGGCTTGCAGACCGACCAACACACGCCCCTCAGCCGCGCCATGATTGCGATAATGGAACAAGGTGATATTAAAATCATCGCCAAGCTTTTCTAAGAAAGTCAGCAGCGCGCCAGGACGCTCTGGAAAGACCACTTTTAGTAGCTGCTCGTTTTCGACATGGGCATGGCCACCAATGAGATGGCGGATGTGCGATTTAGCGATATCATCGTCGGTCAAATCGTGAGCGGTATAGCCATCGTCTGCCAGCTGTTTGCTGATGGTGTGTCGCTCTTTTTCGCCTTCTTTTAGGGCGATACCGACGAAAATTGAGGCAGGCTCCATCGAGTCTGGCGATTTTTGACTATCGGCGCGGTAGTTAAACTCGGTAATGTTACGCCCGTGCAAACTACGGCAGAAGTTTAAGAAAGCGCCAGTCTGCTCAGGAATGGTCACGCCAAAGATGGCTTCTTTTTTCTCGCCGATTTCGGTGCGCTCAGCGATATAACGCAGACGGTCAAAGTTCATGTTGGCACCGCAGATGATACCGACGCAGTTTTTGCCTTGCAAATCGTGCGCTTTGATGTATTTTTTCATACCAGCGACCGACAGAGCACCGGCTGGCTCAACGATACTGCGATTTTCTTCAAAGATATCTTTGACCGCTGCACACACTTCATCGTTGCTACAAGTCACCACTTCTGGCTCGACGATAGGCCCTGAGCCATCGCTTTTTTGCGTACGTACCACATCAAAGGGCAGCTCGCCAATTTGCGCCACCGCCACGCCATCGACAAACAGACCGACTTGCTCAAGCTTAACGCGCTCATTGGCTTCTAAAGCAGCTTTGAGTGATGCCGATTGTTCCGCTTCTACAGCGATGACTTTGACGTGCGGCGCGACTTCGCCCAAAAACGCGGCGACTCCTGAGATGAGGCCACCACCGCCAACGGCGACAAACACATAATCCATGTTGCGCCACTGCTGAGTCAGCTCAAGTCCGATAGTGCCTTGTCCAGCAATGACCAATTCGTCATCATAAGGCGGGATAAAGGTCAGGCCTTCAGTCTCAGCGCGATTGATCGCGTAGCGGTTGGCCTCGTCGAAGCTGTCGCCATGTAAGTCGACATTGCCCCCAAGTGCTCTCACCGCATCGACTTTAATGTCTGGCGTAGTGGTGGGCATGACGATAATGTTGTTAAGATTAAGGGTTCTCGCAGAGTAAGCCACGCCTTGCGCGTGGTTGCCTGCTGAGGCACAAATGACGCCGCGCGCTTTTTGCTCATCAGATAGCTGGCTAATGCGATTATAAGCGCCGCGCAATTTAAAGGATTTGACAGGCTGTAGGTCTTCACGCTTAAAGCGAATATCATTAGCAAAACGTTGGGTCAGCTTGGGAGCTGCTTCTAGTGGCGTTTGAATAGCAACGTCATAGACGGTGGCTTGCAAGATGGCTCGTACCCAGTGTGATAGCATAATGACCCCTAAAAATTGTCGATAAAAAGTATAGATAACAATAAAAACGAAATAGATTAGCCTATGCTGATTTTACCTATCTTGCAAGACACAATTGCAGTTTTGTGGTGATTTCATACTGAGCTGGGCAGGAGTGAGTGTTTGGCGGTTAAAAGGTAGTAAGCTTGTTTGGGTATCTGATAGAACAGGGCGGTAATCTGACTGGGTATAAACGAAACTTATTGCATTATTCTGATATGTCTGTATTATTGGACATATGGAAATAACTAACGCTATCGAAAGCTTTGCCGCACTGTCTCAAGACACGCGTCTAAAAGCCTTTAAACTACTGGTCAGTCAAGAGCCTGACGGCCTGCCTGCAGGTGAAATAGCCCGTCAGCTATGTGTGCCGCATAACACCATGTCCGCGCATTTAGCCGTGCTGGCACGAGCAGGGTGGGTGGTGTCAAAACGCCAAAGTCGGCAGATAATCTATCGCGCGTCGCTGTCACATATGGAGGCGGTCGTGCAGTTTTTGTTGCAAGACTGCTGCGCAGGACATCCAGAGCTGTGTGCTTCGCTGATGGACAGCTTAAGTGGCTGTGAGGCTGCCAAATCTGATTAAGAGGACAGTCTGTAAAACACACCCTAATAACTAGATTCAAAAAATAGGTGAAATCGCTATGAAGCCATTAATTTTTCATAATCCAAACTGCGGTACCTCTCGCAATACGCTTGCCATCATAAAGGCATCAGGTGAGCAGCCAGAAGTGGTGGAGTATCTAAAAAACCCGCCGAGCCGTGACGAGTTGGTTGCGCTATTGGCAAAGATGGATATCTCGCCAAGAGAGCTGTTACGTAGCAAAGAAGCCGTCAATGATGAGCTGGGCTTAGACAATCCTGAGCTGTCTGATGACCATATTATCGATGCAATGATTGCCCATCCTATCTTAATCAATCGTCCTATCGTGGTCACGGATAAGGGCGCAGCGTTATGCCGACCATCAGAGCGGGTGTTTGAATTGTTAGAAAATCCAGTGAGCAGCTTTACTAAAGAAGACGGCGAGACGATTTATCATGATAACAGCCAATAAAAATCAGCCTCACGCAGAGGATTCATTGAAGCTAGATGACTTGCCCAATATTGATGCTAGTCAATTACAACCGATAGATGTTGAGTCGCTGATTGCGCCAAATGACCCACGTCATCCGCCAAAGATACTGGTGCTATATGGGTCGTTACGTGAGCGCTCATTTTCTAGGCTAGCGGCAGAGGAAGCAAGTCGGCTGCTGCGTTGGTATAGCTGTGAGGTGCGGATGTTTAATCCATCGGGGTTGCCGCTGCCTGATGACGCTGATAGCGATCATCCAAAGGTGCAAGAGCTGCGCGAGCTGGCGCAGTGGTCAGAGGGTATGCTGTGGGTGAGTCCAGAGCGTCATGGCAGTATCACCAGCATTATGAAAGCACAAATCGATTGGATACCACTCGCACTGGGCGGCGTACGTCCAACCCAAGGCAAAACCTTGGCAGTGATGCAAGTGAGCGGTGGCAGTCAAAGCTTTAATACCGTCAATCAGCTGCGCATTTTGGGGCGCTGGATGCGCATGATTACTATCCCCAATCAATCGTCTATCCCTAAGGCCTTTTTAGAATTTAATGATGACAATCGCATGAATATGTCGCCCTTATATCTGCGCCTTGTCGATGTCTGTGAAGAGTTGGTAAAGTTTACATGGCTGACTCGTGGACGCTCAGCCTATCTGACTGATCGCTATTCAGAACGGGTAGAAAGTGCCGAAGCAGTATCACAGCGCGTCAATCAAAAGTCGCTGTAATATCTCCTAGTTATAATCAACACGGTGTAAATAAGGTTGCTCCATGCTTGCATTCATTATCTTTATCGTGACGTTGGTGTTGGTGATATGGCAGCCTAAAGGCTTGGGCATTGGTTGGAGCGCGCTGGGCGGGGCTTTAGTTGCCTTGGCTTTTGGCGTGGTGCAGTTATCCGATATCGGTATTGTATGGGACATCGTTTGGGATGCGACTTTTACCTTCGTGGCGCTAATTATCATCTCGCTTATCTTAGATAGAGCGGGATTTTTTGGTTGGGCGGCGCTACATGTGGCGAGACTTGGCAATGGACAAGGGCGCTTGTTGTTTCCCATGATTGTGATACTGGGCGCGTTTATCTCCGCGTTTTTTGCCAATGATGGCGCTGCATTACTCCTGACACCGATTGTCATCGCTATCTTACTACGGCTTAAGTTTTCACCGCCGTCGGCATTGGCTTTTATCATCGCCACGGGCTTTATTGCTGATACCGCAAGTTTGCCGTTAGTGACTTCTAATCTGGTCAATATCGTCAGCGCCAATTATTTTGATATTGGCTTTGGACGTTATGCGGCGGTCATGATGCCGGTAAATATTGTCTCTGTTATCGCGACATTAGCAGTGCTGTGGGTGGTCTATGCCCGCCAAATCCCAACACACTATTCTATTTCCAATCTGAGCACACCAGAGTCTGCTATCGAAGATCCGTTGGTGTTTAAAGCCGCTTTTCCGCTACTTGCATTATTATTGGTTGCTTATTTTGCCACCGAGTCATTAGGTGTGCCTATTTCCCTCGTCACTGGAGCGGCGGCCTTGGTATTAATGGCTATTGCAGGCCGCTGGTGGCAAGGCGGGCGAGAGGCGGTTGTTTCGGTGTCTGATGTCATACGTAACGCGCCTTGGCAAATCGTCTTGTTTTCTGTGGGTATGTATTTGGTGGTATATGGCTTGGGTAACGCAGGGTTAACGGCTTATGGTGCCCAAATACTCAATTGGTTAGGGCAGCAAGGCAATATCATCGCCACAGTAGGCACGGGATTTCTTTCAGCAATCGTGGCCTCTATTATGAATAATATGCCATCGACCTTGGTAGGTGCGTTGGCTATCGATAGCGCGCAAGTACCGGCTGCCACTCGCGAGCTGATGGTTTATGCCAATGTCATTGGAAATGATTTGGGGCCGAAGTTTACGCCCATCGGTAGTCTTGCGACCTTGTTATGGCTACATGTCTTAGCAGAAAAAGATTATAAAATCAGCTGGGGGCAATATATGAAAATCGGGCTGCTTATTACGCCGCCAGTATTATTAGCGACGCTGCTAGCCTTAGTGTTTTGGTTACCTCATGTCTCTGGGTTTTAAAAGGCATTTATATTAGTTATCAATTCCGGGTGGAGTACCTCATTATTAGAATTGGTTTTACGCTGACATATATCGAAGTCATCGGTTATAATAGCCGCGCATTTTACCTTTTTTAGCCTTTAATTTTTTCAAGACGGTACGTTTGTTCTGCCAAGGATTTATGATGAGTGATCAGCAAGCACAAAAGCAAGCCGCAGCCAAAGCTGCTCTAAGTTATATCGAAGATGACATGATACTTGGCGTAGGGACGGGCAGTACGGTGAACTGCCTGATTGAGCTATTGCCGCAGGTCAAGCTTGCTGGCGCGGTGGCCAGCTCACAGGTGACAGAAGACAAATTGCGTGCTTTGGGTATCGAGATTGTCGATCTAAACTTTGCAGGACAGCTTGATGTCTATATTGATGGTGCTGATGAAGTTAATGCGCATCTGCAACTGATTAAAGGTGGCGGCGGGGCGCTGACGCGTGAAAAAATCGTCGCTGCAGCGTCTAATAAGTTCGTTTGTATGGTCGATGAGAGCAAACGCGTCGATATACTAGGCCGGTCGTTTCCTGTACCGATCGAAGTCTTGCCGCAAGCGCGCTCCTATGTGGCGCGTCAGCTAGCACAAATGGGCGGTGAGCCAGTCTACCGTGAGGACTTTGTCACCGATTATGGTAATGTCATTCTCGACACTTATGACTTAGATGTCAGCAATCCTATTGCGCTTGAAAAAGAGCTGAACAATATCGTCGGTGTGGTCTGTAATGGTATCTTTGCCGCCAATCAAGCCGATGTTTTGCTAAAGGCGAGTAGTAATGGGGTTGAAACGATAACGCGTTAATAAGCGTCATTATTTATCGTTTAGCTTTTAACGCTTGAAACTAAGAACTTAAAACTAAGAAAAGGCAGACTACTATAAGTAATCTGCCTTTTTGCTATCTGTTTTAAAAAAAATATTTGCTTTTAAACGACTCGATTATCGATCAGCTAAACCGATAGCTTAATCTTATCTTTGAGCAAGAACTCCATCAGGGCCTTTTGCGCATGTAAGCGGTTTTCTGCTTCGTCCCAGACCACTGAGCGTGGATCATCGAGCATGTCGTGAGAGATTTCTTCGCCGCGGTGCGCAGGCAAGCAGTGCATAAACACCACGTCAGGGTCGGCTTTATCAAGCAATGAGGGCGTCACTTGATAGGGTGCAAAGCGGCGCGCGCGAGTGTTTTGCTCAGACTCTTGCCCCATACTGGCCCACACGTCGGTGACGATAAGGTGCGAGTCTTTTGCTGCGTCTTGTACATCCTCGACCAAACTCACGCAATGCGAGAAGCGCTTCATTAGCTCGGTATCAGGCTCAAAGCCATAAGGCGCGGCCACGCGTAGCTCAAAGCCAAATTGATTGGCTGCTTGCATGTAGGAGGCGCACATATTGTTGCCATCGCCAACCCAAGTGACGATTTTATTTTTGATACTACCGCGATGCTCATAGAAGGTTTGCATGTCGGCGAGCAACTGGCAAGGGTGGAATTCATCGGTCAGCGCATTGATAATCGGCACACTAGAGTACTCAGCAAAAGTCTCGACTTTTTCGTGACCAAAGGTACGAATCATGATGATATCGACCATGCTTGAGATGACGCGGGCTGAGTCCTCTAGCGGCTCACCGCGGCCAAGCTGGGTATCATTGGGTGATAAAAATATGGCGCTACCGCCAAATTGTCCCATACCGGTCTCAAACGAGATACGCGTACGGGTAGAAGATTTTTCAAAAATCATGCCCAGCGTCCGGCCAACAAAAGGCTGATAGACCTCGCCTGCATGTTGCATCTTACGTAATTCGCTTGCGCGTTTGATAAGGGTTTCTAGTTCTTGTTGGGTTAAATCAGATAAAGTTAAAAAATGGCGCAAACTCATAGTAGTCCTAGCAGTCAATCGCAGTCAGTGAAACGTTATCAGTCTTGTGCAGCAGCGCTCAACGCGCACACTGGGGTGACAACAAACTTTTAGTATAGCGCAATTAGGCCCAATGTAAACGGCCAATTTTCTCAAGTCAGCACCCTTCTATATGGCTATGGTATTACTCGCTATAGACGCCCAATACTATCTGTGCGCGTAGACTGGCTAATGACATAAAACCCTTTACCAGTCAGGATGCCAAACTTGTCAGTGATTTAAGTTTAGGTATTTAGTGAGCGGCTATACGGGCTGGGCGCGTGCTCAGGCGACATAATAGCTCATAGCTGATCGTCCCAGCGTGACTTGCGACTTCATCGACGTGCGGCGCCTCACCCCATAAGATGACTTTGCTGTTTAAGGCAGTGTCTGCTGGCATCGTGCTGGCATCGATAACGATCATATCCATGGCCACGCGTCCAAGTACGGCACAGCGATAACGCTGCTGATCTGCAGCATTGATGACGGTCACATAGGCGTCACTGCTGATGACGCGAGGGTAGCCGTCACCGTAGCCGATACTGACGAGGGCGGTTTTGGTATTGTGCTTTGCTGACCATAAGCTGCCATAGCCGATGGCATCATTGGCGCTGACTGTCTGAAAAGCGATGATTTGGGCGCAAAGCTCCATTGCCGGTTGCAAGTCTAACGTAGCTGCACTTTGATCGACGACCGGCGAGCTGCCATATAAAATAATACCAGGGCGTACCCAGTCATGATGATGCTCTGCAAAATTGACGATACCTGCTGAGTTGCACAGCGAGCCTTTTACTTCATCGCTGACGGTTTCTTTTAAGGTTTGCAGCATGTCGTTAAAGCGCTGAATTTGTAGCGCATTTAGCGGGTGGCTGCTGTCATCGGCGTTGGCAAAATGAGTGGTCAAAATCAGCTGATAACCGGCTGCATGTAGCTGCGCCGCCGCATCGATAACGCCTTTGGCATCAAATCCTAAGCGATTCATACCGGTATTGTATTTTAGCCAAACCACGCGCGTGGCACTGCTGGCAGGCGGGATGTTGTCTAGCGCCCACATCAGCTGCGGCTCATGATGAATCACGCAGCTGATATCTTGGGCAATGGCGGTCTGCCATTCATCAGCAGTAAAGGCGCCTTCAATGAGTCCAATGGTTTTATGCCAGCCCAATTGCCGTGCCTCTAGAGCCTCTGCCAAAGTAGCCACGCCGATGCCATCAGCCTGCTGCAGGGCGGGCAGTACGGCAGCCACGCCATGACCATAGGCATTGGACTTGACCATGGCGAGTACTTTAGCACTTGGGGCCAGTTTTTTTACTTGGTATAAGTTATGAGTGAGGGCTTTTGGTTTGATAGTAATGGTACGCATAGTGGGCTTCTTTATTGGCAACGTGATTTGATAAATCAACTTGTTTTATGAGCAAATACATGGAATAAAAAGAGGGTGAAGCAATAAAGCCAATGCGATATCAATGGCGCTGATACCGCACTGGCTAGGGTTCGTGATGATTTGTTTGGGTTTTATTCAATGTTCAATCGTGAGCGTTTGGGGTTATTCGTCATTTTCAAAACTGACACCTTGATAGTACTCAGGCGTTAGGTTGATAAAGCGGGTAAACTGGCCTTCAAAGCCCAAACGTACGGTACCAATGGGCCCGTTACGCTGTTTACCAATGATGATTTCGGCCACGCCTTTGAGGTCTGAGTTTTCATTATAAACCTCATCACGATAGATGAACATAATCAAATCGGCATCCTGCTCAATTGCCCCTGATTCACGCAAATCCGACATAATAGGGCGTTTGTTTGGGCGGTTCTCCAAACTACGGTTAAGCTGAGATAAAGCGATGACCGGACACTCAAGCTCACGTGCGAGCGCCTTTAGACTACGAGAGATCTCAGAGATTTCGCCCACACGGTTGCCATCGAGGCTAGGGACTTTCATCAGCTGTAGATAATCGACCACGATAGCGCCTAGCTTGCCATCATGGTTTTTGGCGATGCGCCGGCAGCGTGAGCGCATCTCAGAAGGCGGTAGCGCCGTACTGTCATCGATGTACAGATGCTTTGATTGTAGATGCTGAATGGCGTTCATCATCTTCGCCCATTCGTCTTCATTCATCTGGCCTGAGCGCAGGTGCGTTTGGTTGATCGCACCCCAAGAGGATAGCAGACGCATGACGATAGACTCAGCGGGCATCTCCATAGAAAACACCACCACTGGCAGGTCTTCATTAAACAATACACCTTCTGCTAAGTTCATGGCAAAGGTGGTTTTACCCATAGATGGACGGGCGGCGACGATGATTAAGTCGCCAGATTGCAAGCCTTGCGTTTTATTGTTCAACTCTGCAAAGGGTGTTTGTAAGCCAATCATGCCATCGGGGTTGGATTTTAGCTCTTGAATTTGGTCGATGACATTGGTCAGCACCGAGGTAATACCGACAGGCCCACGCTGCTCGGCGCGTTTATTATGCTGCTCATTGATGCTAAATATCTTACTCTCGACATTGTCTAAAATATCACTGACCGTTTGGTCTTTTGGATTATATGCCAGTGCCAGCATATCGTTACCAGTGGTAATCAGCTGGCGTAAGGTAGAGAGCTCACGTACGCGCTGCGCATAGGCAGTGAGGTTAAATAGGGTCGCTGGGCTTTGACTCAAGATATCTGCCAAATAGCTGTCGCCGCCTGCACTTTTTAGGAGTTTTTGTGCCTCTAGCCAGTCATGGACCATCACAGTGTCATAAGGCTCGCCAACGGCAGCTAAATGGGCAATCGCATCAAAAATGTATTGATGTCGACCCGCATAAAAGTCGTCTTTGGTGACGATATCGGCAATCTTGTCGTACGCCTCTTCAATACTCATCAAAGAGGCCAGTAGCGCCTTTTCGATATCGATATTATGCGGCGGTGTCTGATTGAGTAAGTCGTCGGATTTATCGTTGTCTGCCATGAGTGCCTAATGTGTCAAGAGTCGGTATAAATATGCTATAAAAAAGGTATGGATGGGTATGTGGTAAGGTTTTTATTTTAGTAATAGTGCAGCAAAATGACGCAACAAAACAAAGGCGACGCACGGTTATGCTAGAGGTACCAAACGTGGTCTCAATGCTTGCTAGTAAATGCTACAATGAAAGGCGAAAGTTTAACACATTCTGCCCTTTTTTCGGACGTTATAAATAATTATCTGTAAAAACACCGTCTTTGATGAGCGAGAATTTTTAAGATTAGACTTAACGAGGAAATCTGATTTTTCTAATAAAAAATAAAATTAAATCAAAGTGTTAATGTAAATATAGGATGGTTTTAACTATGCAAAAAAAATTGCCGCTATTAATCACCACCGGTGAACCTGCTGGTATCGGTATGGATATTGTCTTGCTACTGGCCGATACAGGTAAGCTACAAGACTTTGCGCGTCCTATATGGGTCACTGCCGATCATACCGCGCTGCAAAAGCGTGCTGATATGTTGCTGGCAGCGGGCGTACTACGAAGCTGTCCGCGCTGGCAAACTGTCGATTTAGACATAGCAGCTGATAATTTCTTAGAGCAGATGCCACAGCAAACGCATATGAATACTCATGATGGCCATGCGTTTATTTTGTTAAATACGCCTTGTGCTCAATCCGTCATTTGTGGACAAATTAATACGCGCAATTCGGCCATGGTCGCCCAGCAGTTAGAGATTGCCCATCAGTTGGCCACCTACAAAGCCATCGCGGCCATTATCACAGGACCATTACAAAAGTCAGCACTGATCGATGCCGATATCAGATTGCCAGATGGCACCATGTTCAGCGGTCATACTGAGTTTTTTATGCAGCAAAGCGGCTGCGATAAAGTGGTGATGATGCTCGCCAACCAAACCATGAAAGTGGCGCTTGTCACCACGCATTTGGCCTTAAAGGACATCCCTGCTGCCATCACCGCTAATAATGTACGGCAAACGGTACAAATCGTCCTCGATGATATGCACACAAAATTCGGTATGAATAATCCGCGTCTCTTAGTCTGCGGTCTAAACCCACATGCAGGTGAGGGCGGACATTTGGGGCTTGAGGAGATGGAGATTATCAATCCCGTATTGCAGGAGTTTATCAATGCAGGTGTCGATATCTCTGAGGCGATGCCAGCGGATACGCTGTTTACCACTAGACATCTAAAAGAGTGTGATGCGGTTATCGCTATGTATCATGATCAAGGTTTGCCAGTACTTAAGTCGCATGGCTTTGGCGATACAGTCAATTTAACCTTGGGACTCCCTTATATACGCACGTCAGTGGATCATGGCACGGCGTTAGACCTAGCAGGGAGTGGCGGTGCCAGTGCTACCAGTCTGTATCAAGCATTAAATATGGCTAATGAGATGGCAGACAGATCCATTGTTAGTGGAACTATTGTATAAGTTGCTGTCTTATCTAGATTTGTTAGGCATTATAGGATAAGTCTAATGTCAGCTATGTCTATTTATAAATTATCAAGCATGACCTGATATAATTGGTTCCATTATACCGGTCTGTTTTAAGTGGCCTATAAGTGAGGTTACAGGGATAAATAGCTGGTTCCCTTGGGGTATGCATTCATCAATAGAGAGAGCTAAGAGTATCCTTAATTAGTGCTTTTTTATTTTCATCCATTCTTCTCGCGACACTTTGTATAGTACGTGTTCGGCAAGTGGGTCTGTAGCTTCTATAGCAGGATGAAGAAAGTTTTTTCTTGTATCCTTCATATCAAGACGTTCCATGACGCGCTGTGAACGCTTATTTATCTTTGCAGTAAACGATACGATTTCATCGAATTTTAGTTCTTCAAAAGCAAATTTTAAACAAGCATTGGCTGCTTCTGTAGCATAACCATAGCCCCAAAAATCTTTGCCCAATCTCCAGCCTATTTCGACACAAGGATTGAACGGAAGGTCTTGTTGTGGTTGATGTAGACCAACGAAGCCGATAAAAGTATCACTACCTTTGAGACTTACCGCCCAAAAACCCCAGCCTTTTTCATCTATAAGCAGTTGGCACTTTGAAGCCATAGCATTACTTTCTTTTTCTGTCAGTAGCTTAGGGAAATACTCCATTACGTCTTTACTAGAGTTTATTTTAGCAAAGGGTTTTAAGTCTTTTTTTCGCCAGTGCCTTAAATAAAGGCGATCCGTTTCTAATGTTTTCGATAGCATGACTAGGGCGTGTTGAACATTCGACCATGGCACTGACAGCGACTATTTTTTAGGCGATTCGATGTTAAAAATAATAAGTTTAGTCATTCTAAGCGCTTATTTTTAACGATGAAGCGGCAAAAAAGAGTCCTGTCCCTGCGGGCTGATGCTAAAATTGCCCCATACTGCGTTACAAATCTCGCTAAGGCATCTGCATTATCGTCGCTTTGTGCCTTGTCTGGAACAATTTTAGCGATCAGCAGTGCCTATTTGCGAATGTTCAACACGCCCTAACCTATGTTTAAGTAAATTAAATCTCGTCTTGGAGATAAGCGTTTACAATGAATAAAAATATTGGTCCAAAAACCCATTGCATGTACATTATAAAGTACACTGCGGCTATTTCAGCGTGTCAAAACGTTGATACCATTAGCCCACAGCCAAAAGTTCAAATCCTCACCAAGCAACATATATAACCAAGAATACACCAAATAGTTTAAGAACAAAAAAAGCAATGTGTCGGTTTTGCTAAGGTAGGGGTAGTTTGCTAATAAAACATCGCAAAAAGACAGTGCCAGTATGAGCTGTGTTATAATTCATTGATATATAGTCAGCACATTGCTGCCATAGCGCTATAGCCCCTTTATCTTTTATCCATTAAGACTCTTTTATGTCCAAAACTTCATTTGATGCTCAAACTATTTCTAACAGTTTACGTACTGCCAAGCACCAGCCGCGTAAGCGCTTTGGCCAAAACTTCTTGCATGATACCAGCGTTATTCGCCAAATCGTCGATAGCATTCGTTTAGAGCGCGACGATAATTTGATTGAGATTGGACCGGGAATGGGCGCGCTGACTGAGCCGCTATTGGCAGAAGTGGATGCGATGACGGTGGTGGAGTTGGATCGTGATTTGGCAGATAGCTTGCGTATCCGTATCGGTGCCAACAGCCATCCGAACTTTACTATCATTAAAGACAATGCCATGCACGTCGATTATCGCGAGCTGTATAGCGCTGAGCGTGGTAAGCTGCGGGTGGTGGGCAACCTTCCTTATAACATCTCCACACCGATACTTTTTCATCTGCTTAGCTTTGCAGATGTTATTCAAGACATGCACTTTATGCTACAAAAAGAAGTGGTTGAGCGTATCACCGCGGATGTCGGTAGCAAGACCTATGGCCGTCTATCGGTCATCATGCAGTATCACTGTGATACCGACTATCTACTGACAGTGCCACGCGGTGCGTTTAATCCACCACCTAAAGTCACCAGCGCCGTGTTTCGCTTGACCCCGCATATCGACAAGCCAGTGGTGGCAGAAGATGAAGAGTATTTTGCTATCGTCGTTCGTGAGACTTTCAATCATCGCCGTAAGACATTGCGTGCTATCTTTAAAAATTCGACTTTGTTGCCGACGCTAAGCGAAGCGGACTTTGCTGCCTGTGCCATCGACCCGCAAGCCAGACCTGAGACGCTGAGTGTCCAAGACTTTGTCGCGCTAAGCAATCATTCGCGGCATTTGCTTGTATAGCAAGCCTACTGTTTGTTGGTTATGATTTTATAGATTGATTTATTGAGGGTTTATGGGGTTTCGTCATCAGTATGTCATCGGCGATTTGCAAGGTTGTTATGCCGCTTATCGTCAATTACTAAACACGTTAGCATTTGACCCGACTCAAGACAAACTGTGGTTTGCAGGTGATTTGGTCGCGCGCGGTGAGGATTCACTAAGCACGCTGCGCCATGTCAAGTCGCTGTGTGAGCAGGGCGCAGCGGCGACCGTGCTGGGTAATCATGATATCAATCTAATTGCGGTATGGCGCGGCGCGGCAAAACTCAAAAATAAAGACAAAACCGCGCCGATTTTTGCTGCTGAAGATTGTGATGAGTTGCTAGAGTGGCTGCGTCATCAGCCAGTATTGGCTTATCCTGATGAGCACACGGTATTGGTGCATGCGGGTGTGCCGCCGCATTGGAGCATCGAGGCTGCGGCTGATTATGCGTGGCAGTTAGAGGCGGCGCTGCAAAGCAGTTTGCCGCAGCTTGATGCGCTATTGCCCAACCTATATAGCAAGACAGCTGATAAGTGGCATGCACAGATAAGCGGCTATACTAAGCTGCGTGCGATTGCCAATTACTTCACACGTATGCGCCTGTGCAAACAAGATGGCACCCTAGAGTTTGACTTTAGTGCAGGGCTGCAAGAGCCGATGCCTGATGACTTCGCACCGTGGTTTGACTGGCAAGTACCGCGTACGCGTAAGATACTCTTTGGTCATTGGGCGGCGCTCAAAGCCGAAGTTGATCTGCCACATGCACGTGCGCTAGACGGTGGCTGTGTATGGGGCAATCACCTACTGGCTTATCGCTTGAGCGATGGTAAGGTTGTTACCTCAAGCGCACACTGTCCAAGCTTGTGACGAGGACGATAGCTAGCTAATTTCGTTTTAGGTCGTCTGTTAATAGGCTTGAAGAGAGTAATGGCTGTTTTCAATGGGGTATTGCACTATGTAGTGCGCGGTGCAAACATGATAATAGCCATGCCTAGCAGTGCCACTGATGTGCCTAAGATGTCCCACGTCGTTGGTTGAACACCATCGACAGCCCATAACCATAGAATTGCAATCGTTACATACATACCACCGTAAGCCGCATAAACCCTACCAACGGCGGTTGGATGTAAAGTTAGCAGCCAAACAAAGGCGGTCAAACTAAAGGCGCTAGGAACAAGCAGCCATATTGACTTACCTTCTCTTAGCCATAAATATGGCAAGTAGCAACCTACAATCTCTGCTAGTGCAGTAATCGCAAAAAGCCCGACAGTTTTTAATTCAGACAAAATTATTCCTTTGATTATTTATAATGTAGCGTCTAAACAATGCGGCTGATGCTTCTACTGATGACAAGAATTATCAGCAAGAGCATTTAATATTCCACAGGATACCGCGGGTGCGCTAGATAGGCATTTTTTTCGCAAATCCATTAGATGCTGTTTTAATTGCATCAACTCTTCAATACGAACTTCTACCGCCTCAATATGCTCATCTAATAAGGCATCTACATTACCGCAGTCTCTGTCAGGCTCATCCCAGTACTGCAATAACACCCGTACTTCATCCAACGTCATATCAAGCGTACGACAGTGCAGGATAAACTGTAGACGCTCGATGTGCGTGTCATTATATAAACGATAATTGCCTGCACTGCGTGAAGGCTCAGGCAGCAATCCTTCCTTTTCATAGTAACGAATGGTTTCTACTGTCGCGCCTGTGCGTTTAGCGAGTTCTCCGATTTTAATCAGCATGACTGCCTCTTGAGCATTAAACATTAAAGTTACTATAAAGTTTAATGGCTAATAAATCAATGTTATGACGTCAGATATAAAGCGCCTTGACTCTAAAGCCACTATAGGGTTCATAATAGATTTATTAAAAAATGCTTATAGCAGTACAAGTTATGAGGACAACGCATTAGGAAAAATAATTATGCAATATCATATCGAAGGTATGGACTGTGCCAGCTGCGTCGGTAAAATCGAAACGGCGCTCGCCCGTATGCCTGACATCTCTGACGTACGGCTTAACTTTGCCACCGAAAAGTTAACGCTAACATTAGCGCCTGATGGAGAGACGCAATTTAGTGACATCGAAAAAACCATTACGCGCCTCGGGTTTGGTATATTTGCCATAACGGATCAATCAACCGATCTAAGTAGCGAGAGTCCATCCGCTACAGAGCAGCCACGTTGGTGGCAAAGCCGCAAAGGCAAGCAAGTCATTGGTCTTGGCGTGTTGATGAGCGCCGCTTACGCGCTATCAGTGGTTTTTCCTGATTATGGCATGTGGGCATTTGCTGTTGCCGTCATTGTGGGTGTGTCTCCTTTTGCTCGTAAAGCCTTTGCCTTAGCGTCGACCGGCACGCCTTTTTCGATTGAGATGCTGATGTCGGTTGCGGCAATTGGTGCGCTTATTATTGGTGAGCCTGAAGAGGCAGCAGCAGTGGTATTCTTATTCTCAGTCGGCGAGCTACTAGAGAGCGTGGCTGCTGATCGCGCGCGTGCTGGCATTAGGGCTTTGGCGGCACTGGTGCCAAAGACTGCAATTTTACTTGACGCACAAGGCGGGCAGCGCGATGTACCGGCGTCTTCATTACAAGTCGATGATTTGGTGCTGGTACGCCCGGGCGATAAGGTGTCTGCTGACGGCATTATTACTCAGGGCGCATCTAGCCTTGATGAATCGCCCATCACCGGCGAGTCTATCCCCGTTGCCAAAACAGTAGGCGACAAGGTGTTTGCAGGCGCCATCAATATGGAGGGCGCGCTGCACATACGCGTAGAAAAAACAGCCGCTGACAATACCATTGCACGAATCATTGAGCTAGTGGAGCAGGCGCAAGTCTCCAAAGCGCCCACTGCACGTTTTATCGAAAAGTTTAGCCGCTACTACACGCCAGCAGTGATGGCGATTGCCGCTTTAGTTATTATTATTCCGCCGTTAGTGATGGGCGGGGAGTGGGCAACTTGGCTATATCGCGGTTTGGCACTATTGCTCATCGCCTGTCCATGCGCCCTCGTCCTATCCACACCGGCCGCTATCGCCTCGGGTCTGGCTGTTGGTACGCGCCGTGGCCTTCTGATCAAAGGTGGGAGCGCGTTAGAAACCATTGGTCGCGTCAATACGGTTGCTTTTGACAAGACAGGTACGTTAACGGAAGGCAAACCCCGCGTGACCGATGTTGTCACTTTTACCCAGCAGTATATGGATGCTCAAGATAAAAATGCGATATTAGCGCTGTTTGCCAGTGTTGAGTCCACCTCTAACCATCCGCTTGCAAAAGCCATCATCGATCACGCCAAAGCGGCCAATATTGCCATACCAGTAGCGTCTAAGGCTCACGCGACTGCAGGTAAAGCTGTACATGCAACGGTAGCTGGGCGCTCTTTAACCATCGGCTCTCCTGTATATGCCGCCGACCAAACCTCAATAACCGCCAAACAAAATGCCCAAATCGAAGCATTACAAAATGAAGGAAAAACGGTGTCGGTGCTGTTCGATGAGCAAAGCCGTGAGGTGCTCGGGCTAATCGCGCTACGAGATGAGCTGCGGGACGATGCCAAAGAAGGCGTAGCACAGCTTCATGCAATGGGGGTTCGCTCCATGATGCTGACGGGCGACAACCGCCTTACTGCTCAAGCGCTTGCTAGTCATCTAGATATAGAGTGGCAAGCTGAGCTGTTGCCCGAAGATAAGCTGCGTTTGATAGACGAGATGAAGACTAAAACCCAAATAGCGATGATTGGTGATGGTATCAATGATGCGCCAGCGTTAGCGACTGCCGATGTCGGTATCGCGATGGGCGGTGGTACTGACGTCGCGATTGAAACGGCTGACGTCGCCTTATTAAAAAGTCGCGTGACCGACGTCGCTCATCTGATTGCATTGTCGCGGGCAACCTTATCCAATATTCATCAAAACGTGATTTTTGCGCTGGGCCTCAAAGCAGTGTTTCTAATCACCACGGTACTCGGTATCACGGGTTTATGGATCGCGGTATTGGCTGATACTGGCGCAACCGTGCTGGTTACACTTAATGCTTTGCGTTTAATGCGTTTTAAAAACGTCCATTAGCAAACGCCCTTACTTCAATAGATAATCATCTAAAGATGGCTAACTCTGGCCAAATGCTGTCAATTAGCTGACTAATAGCTCGATATTCTCTGTGCTGTGTTCGTTGTTTGATGACAATGTTTGATCAAAATGTCTAATCACAATGTTTGGCTGCCATTCATCTCATTTTTATCACCATTTTTAAAATAAGGGCACGCCCTATATAAACCCCAGTTCGACATAAGCAAAGTGCCCGTATTAACTGGGCAGTTTTGGTGGTTTTTTCGGTTTTGGCAGTGGCGTTTTGGCATCGCCTGCAGGCTTGCTATCAGGGGCGCTCATGCTTTGGTCAGCACCAGTTTGGTCAGTACGATGGCGCTGGTTTTGCGCGCTACTATCAGCTGACAGATTGTTGGTTTTGCCGCCGTATTGAATATCATTGGCGTACGGTACACTGTTTAGCTCTTCATCGACGAGGCCGTCATCTAAGTCGATGACTTTTTTTGGCGGTGCATGCGGTTGTACATGATCGCCTTTTGGCTGATTGGCGTAGTATATGTCGGTGCTGGTCTGCGCATTTTGTGCCCCTGCTTGTTTGGACTCAGGCAGTATTCTGACATCGGATAGGCGGCGTACCACATAGTTACTTGGGAGAGGTTTACCGCTTTTTTGTGCCGAGGTGTCATCAAATATCATGTGTCCTTGACTATCGATACGCGCATATTTCATGGGCTTGTCACGCGGCCAAAAAAAGTCAGAAGGATGACTGATAATGTGACCAAACACCAATTTGGTCAAACGGCCCCATTCAAAGAAACGTACTTCTTTGGAGCGTAGCGCGACAAACAGCGCCAGAGAAAAACTGACCATCAGGTTGACGATGCCGATTAGCGCCACTCCTAGTATCGATAATAAAATCACGCTCCAGCTGATTTGGTCGGCGGAGATATTAAACAATCCATGCGCTAGGTTGGCTGAGGCAAAGGCGATATGGCGGATATCAATCGGTAGCCCAAAGATAAAGCCGATGGTAGCTGTACTGCCCAAAAACACACCGAACAAAAAGTTGCCCATGATAGCGCCGAGGTTGGCTTCGACAAAACCGCCCAGCCGCTGGAGCCAAGATTTGGGCAGTACGTATTGCAAGAGTCGATGACGCTGGATACGTGCCCCGACATGGTTATAAACTGCCAAATTATCATAATAGCCTGCAATCAGACCTGATAAGAATAAATAAACCCCAGCGATGGCAGCATGAGGCAGAGCCAATGAGCGAAAAGGATCAAGGTCGTGCAGGAGGTGCTCAGCCTTGGTGGTGTCGATCATCGGTGCGCCTGTGTACTGTAGCCATGCAAACGAGATAATCAAAGCAACTGGGATAGCCAGCATGACGTTACCCATGATAGCGATAAACTGCGTGCGCAAAATGTCGACCACCAGCTCTGAGAGCTTGGTCAATTGCCGTGATTTTTTGCCCGAGCCGTCCGATATCGTTGAGGCGATGGCCGCAGCAGTCATGGCCGGCTGCTTGGTGGCGACTGTACCGCGAATGACATGAATGAATACAAAACCCAAGCCATAAATCATACTATTAACAAACGCGCGTCCCATCGGCGCTAAGGCCAATTGATAGGCCAGTATCTTGATGGTAGCCATAAAGGCAATGACAAAACCGCCGATAGAGGCCTTTTTAAACATTTTTTGATAGCCAGCTTTGTCGGTACTGATATAGTGCTCACCGACGCGGCTGGCGTTTTCTGTGACTTTGCGCGATAGCAGTTTGGTATTATTGTCAATCAAATAGCCAATACTATAGCGGCGATTGGCCGTGGTAATCAGCGTCTGCACCAGCTCAATCACCGCATGATCTCGCTTTTGATGATCATCGGTCAAAAGCTCGGTCAAGATGCGCATGCGCTGCAGGCTTTGATCAAGGCGCAGCATCATGTTGGTCAGACGAATAGAGATACCTGTTTTATAAATGCGCTTACGTACGGTGGCGACGATGCCTTCGCACTGCTCAAGCATGACCAGCAAGGGCGCTGGGTCTACGGCTTTTTCGGGTGTGATGTCTGTCAGCGTATCTAGCTCGTGGGCTTGGCGATACTGATTGACAAACAGCACGGCTTCTTGGTTTTGGGCGACAAAAGACGCAGAGTAGTTGAGTATCTGAGGATACGACGCCATCAGATCGGGGTGCAAGCCAATGCCGCTAATGCGGTACGATAAGATAATAATGGCGTTTAATATATTGTTTTTGGCGGTAGCGACTAGGTCCAGATGCTGCTCATTGACTTTTAATAGCTCGACCAGCGCATCCCACTTGTCGCGCTCGATGTTGGCCAGCCAGCGTTCATCAGAGCGCTTATTAAATAAATAACCCACCAGTTCAACGACGGAGTCTTCTTGCGGCAATAAAGGCAAAAACCGATGCCCAATCAGCCGGCGCAGACTGTTAAAAAACCCTTGATCCGACATGATGCCTGTGTCGGTGTATAGCGCAATTTGTCGATACTCGATAATGAGCTTTAACACAAAGCTGGCCAGCCCATCTGCATACTCTGGATGCTGACGTAAGATGTTGATTAGTGATTGAATGTTTTGATTGGCTAGGGCAGGCTCTCTATCACTGACGCGCAGCTCATTTATCAAGCGCTTGAGCACCACCGGATCGGGCACATCACTGAGCGCAGTAATCTGTTGCAAAATGCGTTTTAGTTCTGACACGTTGCGTCCTTTATTATGAGAGGATTTATTATAAGCGGTTTTTATTATTTAAGAGTCATCACAGTTGCTGGGCGACCAACGAGCGGCACACCATCAGACAAGTATCCTGCGTTATTTTAATCATAACGATAGTTCGGTGGTGAATTATTTTGTTAGCAGTTATTTTTACTAGGGCGTATCCTAAATACAATCGACAGTCACCTAAATGGACTAAAATGGCTAAATATTGTCAAACGGCGTCAAATCACTCACGAATACATTGATACCCATAGATATTCATAGCATAGACCTATAACACTGACCAAATGATTTGGGCAAAAAAAGGGACAGTCACCGAACTGTCCCTTTTTTTATATATTTTAATGTACCAATCGCGACCGATTAGTTGGCAGGTACATCGAAATAATCAAGATCAAAGTTCATCATTGGGTCACTACCAGCTTTGACCATCTGTGCATGCGCATTGATACGTGGCAAGATACGGCCAACGAAATAATCGGCAAGCTTGGCTTTGTTGGTGTAGAACTCACCCTCTTTGCCATTGGCAGCCTCGACCATCAAGGCAAACATATACGAGTAAGCAAGGTAACCAAAGGCATGCATGTAGTCAACCGCGCAGCCGTTGATTTCGCTCTTACGCTCGCCGATATTGCTCAGCACTGTGGTGGTCAGCTCTTCAATGGTATCAGCTGCATCTAGTGTGGCCTGCTTGATGCCATGATCGGCCTGCATGTTGTTGACAAAATCACGAATCTCACCTAAGAAATGGGTGACATATTTGCCGTTATTACGCGCAACTTTACGACCGAGTAGGTCAAGCGCTTGAATACCGTTGGTGCCTTCATAGATCTGCGCGATACGAGTATCACGGACGATTTGCTCCATGCCCCATTCGCGAATATAGCCATGACCGCCAAATACTTGCTGGCAATCCACCGTGGCTTCTAGTGCTTTGTCGGTTAAGAAGGCTTTGGCAACTGGCGTCAGTAGGGCAACACGTGCAGCAGCGGCTTGAGCAGCTTCTGGGTCAGTACTAAATTTTTCTTCGTCAAGATTTTTGGCGACATACATGGCAAAGCAGCGTGACGCTTCGGTGTTGGCTTTGGCATTTAGCAGCATGCGGCGCACATCAGCATGATGGATGATGGCATCGGCAGGCTTTTCTGGGCTTTGGATTTGGGTGTCACTACGACCCTGACCACGATCATTGGCGTATAATGCTGCGTTTTGATAAGCCAGCTCAGAGCCACCAAGGCCTTGTAGACCCATGGTCACACGCTCATAGTTCATCATGATAAACATAGAAGATAAGCCGGTGTTTTCTGCGCCCACCATCCAACCTTTGGCGTTATCAAAGTTCATCACGCAAGTCGCTGAGGCTTTGATACCCATCTTGTGCTCGATAGAGCCAACCGCCAAGGTGTTGCGCTCACCCAAGCTACCATCTTCATTGACCAAGAATTTTGGTACGACAAACAGTGAAATGCCTTTTGAGCCTTTTGGCGCATTTGGAGTTTTTGCCAATACCAAATGAATGATATTGTCAGTGAGGTCATGCTCGCCGCCAGTGATAAAGATTTTGGTACCAGAGATATTGTAGCTACCGTCATCGTTTGGCACGGCTTTGGTTTTGATGATGCCGAGGTCAGTACCAGCATGTGGCTCAGTCAAGCACATAGTGCCTGACCATTCGCCGTTATACATTTTTTCTAAGTAAGTTTGTTTTTGCTCTTCAGACGCCGCCGCGTTGAGGCAAAGCGTCGCGCCAACAGTTAGGTTAGGGTAGAGGGCGAAGGATTGGTTGGCGGTAAATACCATCTCTTCGGTCAGCATGGTAACCATCTTTGGGAAACCTTGACCGCCGTACTCAGCATTACCACTCAAGCCCACCCAGCCTGATTCAGCATACTGCTTATAAGCTTCTTTAAAACCAGTAGGCGTGGTGACAACGCCATCACCCTCAAAGGTTGCGCCTTCTTCATCACCGCTACGGTTGATAGGCAACAAAACGTTTTTTGACAGCTTTGCCATTTCTTCTAAAATCATATCGACGGTTTCCATATCGACATGAGCTAGGTTTTCGTTATTTTGCCAAAACTCAGGCGCATTAAATACATCGTTTAAGATAAAGCGCATGTCATTAAGAGGGGCATTATAAACAGCCATAAACATTCCTTTGGTTCAAATAAATAAAAGTTAGAGCGATGAAAATAAGAAGTGCCAAACGTGTGGATTGCTTTTTGAGGTCATCTGCGCGACTCATAATCAAAGCAACGGCTAAGCAAAGTTTAACAAATAAGCCTATGAGCAGGTGTTTTTCTTCGTGAATTATGCGTACACCAAAATATAATTGACCAACAAAATCGGCAACACACCTTGGTATGTTGCCGATATAAGTATAGTGTGCTGTCGTCAAAATACTAGTGCAAAAACACTATTAAAACGCAAATTGATCCACATCCATGGTCATATACGGCTCAACACCTGTGCTGATACGCTGTACATGCGTGGTGGTACGCGGCAATAATTTTGCAAAGTAGAATTGCGCGGTTTTGACTTTGGCATCATAGAAGGCTTTTTCGCCCGTACCGTCTGCCAGTGCCGTCTGCGCGACCAAGGCCATACGCGCCCATAAGTAAGCTAGGGTCACATAACCGCTAAAGTATAAGTAGTCAACAGCCGCACCGCCAACTGCATCTGGGTTTTCAGTTGCTTGCATACCGATGCGTGCAGTCAAGTCGCCCCATTCTTTGACGTGTTTGGCAAGTGGGCGGATGAACTGACCCATCTCGTCATTGTCTTTGTGCTCTTGGCAGAACGTCTGGATGATGTTGACAAAGTTGGCCAGCATTTTACCTTGTGAGCCCAATACTTTACGGCCGAGTAGATCGAGTGCTTGGATTTCGGTGGTGCCTTCGTATAAGCAAGCGATACGCGTGTCACGGACGTTTTGCTCCATGCCCCATTCACTGATAAAGCCGTGACCGCCATAGACCTGTACGCCATGGTTAGCCGCTTCTAGGCCTGTTTCGGTCAAGAATGCTTTAGCAATCGGCGTTAAGAGTGACAGCATTTGGTCGGCGAATTTTAGATCATCGCCTTCGCCTTTTGCCACAGTATCCGCAAAGTGTGAGAGGTAATAAACGAGGGCACGACCGCCTTCAGCAAAGGCTTTTTCAGTCAACAGCATGTTGCGCACCGCTGGATGAACGATGATTGGGTCAGCGACTTTTTCTGGTGCTTTGGCACCTGATAGTGAGCGCATCGCTAGGCGGTCTTTGGCATAGGTTAATGAGCCTTGGAACGCATATTCTGCTGCGGTCAAGCCTTGAACTGCTGTACCGATACGAGCGACGTTCATAAAGGTAAACATGCACTGTAAACCGCGGTTTTCTGGGCCAATCAAGTAGCCTTTTGCACCATCAAAGTTCATCACGCAAGTCGCTGAAGCTTTGATACCCATTTTGTGCTCGATAGAGCCACAGACGACGTTGTTGTTTTCGCCAAGGCTGTTGTCTTCATTGACCAACACTTTAGGTACGATAAACAGTGAGATGCCTTTGGTGCCAGCAGGTGCGCCTGGTAGACGGGCTAGAACGATATGAATGATGTTGTCGGTGAGGTCGTGCTCGCCTGCTGAGATGAAGATTTTTTGACCGGTGATGCTATAAGTACCGTCATCATTTGGCTCAGCTTTGGTACGGATAATACCCAAGTCAGAGCCCGCGTGGGCTTCTGTCAAGCACATGGTGCCTGACCATTCGCCGGTGACCATTTTTTCTAGGTAAGTTTGTTTTTGCTCATCAGTGCCATGGTGCTCGATGGTTTGAATTGCGCCATGCGATAGGCCAGGATACATAGAAAATGACCAGTTAGCCGTACCGATCATCTCATTGATGACCGTTGATAGTGAGAACGGCATGTTTTGACCACCAAATTCTTCTTCAGCTGATAGCGCTGGGAAGCCAAGCTCACAGTACTGCTTATAAGCTTCTTTAAAGCCTGTGGGTGTGGTCACAGTACCGTTGTCAAACTGGCAGCCTTCTGCATCGCCGCTTTGATTCAAAGGTGATAGCTCGTTTTCGGCAAAGCTTGCCGCCATTTCAAATAGGCTGTCCATCAACTCACGATCAGCCTCTTGAAATGCAGGCAACGTTTTGTAGTGGCTTTCACTATCGAGTAGCTCATGCATCACGAATTGAATGTCACGTAAGGGCGCTTTGTATTGCATAACTTCCTGTCCTTTTTAACATGTCAGCAGGCACAGTCTATAGACTACGGTAGTCGGTAGGCTCGCTACAGTAAGTTGACAAGCACAAATAAATAATAGGCTGCCATACAGATAGACTACGTGCGCGATGACATAAAATGGTATTGAAAAGAATGGTGATTGTCAGAGTCGGTTTGAGACTTAATATATTCCAACAAATTCACTATAAAAGATAGGCGTTCATCGGCGATTATACAAGTTTGGTGACAGCACTGATAAGTCATGAACCTGCCTTGCATCGGTTATGCAATCAACGTTAGACGCAAAAGACACAGAGCAATAACCGTATGAAAAGACTGATGTTACCGATACGATAAAATCAACCATAGCCGCCGGTATTTGCTAATATTATTTGGTGGTTGACTGTTTGATGAGCATGTCGGTGGCGACCTCGGCGGGCACGGGTTTTCCAAACCAATAGCCTTGACCATACTGGCAGCCCATCGCCAGTAACCGATCGCGCTGCGCCTCAGTCTCGATTCCTTCGGCGACCACTTGCATATCTAACGCCGCGGCCAAGTCTAAGATGGCTTTGACAATGGCATACTGGGTGCGATCCGACTCAATGTTTGAGATAAAGCTTTTATCGACTTTGATAAAATCAAACGGGTATTCTTGTAAATAACTCAAGGATGCATAGCCGGTGCCAAAGTCGTCTAAGGCAATACAAATACCCAGATCTTTTAGCAGAGCTAGTTGTTTTTTGACATTGTCATGGCGCTGTATCAAAGACGACTCGGTGACTTCGATATGTAGCTGATGGGCCGATATACCGTGCTCTACCAACAGGCTACTGACCATCTCAAAAAAATCAGGGTGGCTAAATTCGGCGGCATCCGCGTTGATACAGATATGCTGATAAAACCCTTGCTGCTGCCAAATGGCCAGTTGCGCCGCGATTTTTATCGCCATTTGAGAAAAAAGCTCAAACGAGAGTTTGTGAGTGAGGATGGCGTTGATAAAATGCGCAGGTTTGAGAAGGCCGCGGGTGGGGTGTTGCCAGCGTACCAACGCTTCAAAGCCGGTAATACGACCCGTCGTCAAGTCGAATTTTGGCTGATAATAGGGAATAAACTGGCCAGCGGTGGTGGCCTCTCTTAACTCAGCCTCTAACTGTAAGCTGCCAGCGGTGGCTTCTTCGATCGCCGCATTGTACCAGCAGATATCGTCGCCGCCTTGCTGCTTGACATAATGCAAGGCTTTTTCAGCTTTGGTCAAAAGCCCTGTCAGCTCGGTGTCGTTTTGCGGAAAATAGCTGACACCGACGGAGATATGACAATAGATATTGGCGTCGGTTTTGGTGTCCTTATCGATCGAAAAAGGCCGCTCACACATCTGCATGAGCTTATCTAACTGATGGCGCACCATATTGGCATCATGACATTCAAATAACAACGCAAAATCATCGCCGCCAAAGTGCGAAAAGCAGCGCAAACAGCCCAGCTCTAGCGCCTTGAGGCGCGCCACAAAGCTTTTGATTAAATGATTGATACCATCAGGACCCAATAGGCTTGCAAGACTACGATACCGATCGATATTGAGACGAACGATGATTACTTCTTGATAGCTGTCGAGCAGCAAATCACTGGTCTGACTCAAAAAAACCTTACGGTTGGGCAGGCCGGTCAGCTGATCGTAATTGAGCAGATGGGTCAGCTGTTTTCGGTCTTTGGCCGCAGAAGACATATCGCGAATCAGACCGATATAATACGTCTTGGCCTCTATGGCCACCTTGCGATACGTGATATGGCACTGTAGTATCTCACCATAACGGTTGGCCATCGAAAAATCACTTTCATAAAAGCCGCTATTATCAAGATGGTTGGTGATTTGCGCCAAAACACCTCTTTCTTCCTCTGACAAAAAATCAGCGGCATAGACTCCAAGCGGCCGACCCAGTAAAAAAGACTCGCTATAGCCGATGATAAGCTCATAACTGGCATTGATCGACAAATAGCGTAGGTTTTCATCTAAAATGAAAATAGCATCATCGCATTGCTCACACAGTTTGGTCAGCAGTAGCTGCTTGTCGGCAATGGGGATGGGGGCAAAAGTAGTCATCATCGAACTCATCATGGCAAAGGTGAATAATCAGTCGGTTTGTCATCATAACAATGAGCGAGCCGAGCGCTTGTATTATAAAGCCAACGCGTGCAAAGTCGCCAAAGCCACCACGGGCGCTGTTTCGGTGCGCAGTACCCTTGCGCCAATTTGCCAAGGTGCAAAGCTTGCGTCCGCTGCTCGCTTGCACTCCTCATCGCTAAGACCGCCTTCAGGGCCAATGAGCAACTCAATATAAGGCGCCGCTTGTCTTAGTACTGGCAATAACGCCTCTGGCGTCGCAGGTTGTCCTGCTGCTGGCACGCTGAGCTGCAAGCGTAAATCGGCTGGCTGCTGTAGGGATTGATAGTAATGGTCTTGGCTTAGCTCGGCGACCAAAGGACTGACGGCGAGGTGTGGCGCGCTACGCGACGGCTGTGTCAGCCAATCAGTGATAGACATCGGTGTAAGGATGAGGGGCGGACGGTTGAGGCCACACTGCTCACAGGCCGCTATTGCCACTTGCTGCCAGTGCGCCAGTTTTTTCTCTACTTGCGCAGGTTTTAGATTGACCTCACCATGATGGCTGGTGAGTAATTGAATCGCCGTCACGCCAAGCTCGGTGGACTTTTGAATAGCATAATCCATACGCTCGCCGCGGCTCATCACCAGACCAATCTGGCTGAGGATAGGCGCTGTACGCTCATCTGTGCTGTGAGCCAACACCGCCACCGTGGCGTGTTTTTTACTGATGCTTTGGAGCTGTACGTGATACTCACCGCCAAAACCATCAAACAACACCCCTTCATCGCCGATATTTGCGCGTAGTACACGGCACCAGTGATGAACGATACTGTCGGTCAATTCGATGCTGGCACCGATCGCAACCGTGCTCAATGGCGGGTAAGGTGTGTCCTTAGTATTACTGCTGGCATAAAAAAAACGTCGCACAGTCGGTTCATCCTTTGGTTGAACAATAGTCTGTCTTAGTATCTTAGCAGACTATTGGTGAAGTGAGGAGGGGAGATAAAAACGCGATGACAAAAAAAGCTTGCAACAAAAAACTGGCGCTCCTAAGAACGCCAGTTTTTATTACTATATAAGTAGTCTAAGCGCTAAGGCCCAGTGCTTCAACCAAGCGTTTATTTGGCTCAACTTTGTTCATGCTATAAAAATGCATGGCTGGCACGCCTTCGCTCATTAAGCGCTCACATAAGCGATACACCACATCAAAACCAAACTCGCGAATAGATTTGCTGTCATCGCCAAAATCCGCCAAGCGTTTACGCACATAACGCGGAATATCAGCGCCGCAGCTATCAGCAAAGCGTACTAAATTGCTGGAGTTGGTGATCGGCATGATACCAGCGATTAATGGCTGTGCGACCGTGTCGATACCACGCCTTTCTAACGTATCACGCAAGTACAAGTAGCTATCAGCATTATAAAAAAACTGAGTAATCGCCGCGTTGGCACCTGCTTGGTACTTGTTGACTAAGTTGTCGACATCAAACTCAAAGCTACGCGCTTGCGGATGCATCTCAGGGTAGGCGGCGACCTCGATACGAAAGTGCTCGCCTGAATGCTCACGAATGAACTTGACCAAATCTAATGCAAATGGCAGCTCACCCATACCGATCTGACCTGAGGGCAAATCGCCGCGCAGCGCCACCAGACGCTTGATGCCCAGTGCTTTATAGTGATCGAGCAGGCCTGCGATTTCGACCTTATCATCACCGATACACGACATGTGCGGCGCAATATCAGTATCGCCGCGCGCACATAAGGTCTGTACGATGTCTAGCGTACGGCTACGTGTCGAGCCACCCGCACCGTAAGTCACTGAAAAATAGCTTGGTGCCAGTTTGTTTAGCTCGTCATAGGTGTTTAGGAGCTTTTGACCCCCTTGCTCAGTTTTGGCAGGGAAAAACTCAAAAGAAAAAGCAGGCTTGCTCACAGTCGCGCTCCTTAGTATTTATAAGCGTCAGGCTTAAACGGGCCTTCGACAGGGACGCCTAGATACTCGGCTTGCTTTTCGGTCAGCTTCGTCAAGGTACCGTTAAAGCCTGCAACCATCGCTGCTGCAACTTCTTCGTCGAGTTTTTTCGGTAGTACTTTGACGTACAAGTTGTCCGCGCGTGCATCCATTGGCAAATCAGCGAATTTTTCTTCAAACAAGTACATTTGCGCCAAGACTTGGTTGGCAAACGAGCCGTCCATCACGCGCGATGGGTGACCGGTTGCGTTACCTAGGTTCACTAAGCGACCTTCG
The DNA here is from genome assembly GCF_002810365.1 of Psychrobacter sp. L7. Taxonomy (NCBI): domain Bacteria; kingdom Pseudomonadati; phylum Pseudomonadota; class Gammaproteobacteria; order Moraxellales; family Moraxellaceae; genus Psychrobacter; species Psychrobacter sp. L7. The sequence goes on along the minus strand of NZ_NEXR01000006.1, from coordinate 184,787 downwards.
GCAAGCAAAATCAGATAGTCGTTTTCATCATCCGAGCGGAACACTTGATGTACTTGTGGTTTGATCTCAACCCAGCGCCAGTTGTCACGCATAAATTGCGTGTCGATTTCGGTGTCGAAGTGACCGATATTACAGACGACCGCACCAGGTTTCAATGCTGCGAGCATATGTCTGTCACAGACATGATAGTTACCTGTCGTTGTGACGATCAAATCAGTGTCTGCTAGCAAACGCTTGTTGATGCTGTCTGCGCCGCCAGTATTGTCGCCATCGATGTACGGAGACAATACTTCGTAGCCGTCCATACAGGCCTGCATTGCACAGATAGGATCGACTTCTGAGACGCGTACGATCATGCCTTCTTGACGTAGGCTTTGGGTTGAGCCTTTGCCCACATCACCATAACCAATGACTAGCGCACGGCGACCTGCAAGGAACATGTCGGTTGCGCGTTTGATGGCGTCATTTAGGCTATGACGGCAGCCGTATTTGTTGTCGTTTTTTGATTTGGTCACCGCGTCGTTGACGTTGATCGCGGGTACTTTTAGCGTACCTTTGCCTAGCATCTCGATCAAACGATGCACACCTGTGGTGGTCTCTTCTGAGATACCATGGATGCTATCGAGCATCTGTGGGTATTCATTGTGAATCAACGCAGTAAGGTCGCCGCCATCATCTAAGATCAAGTTAGCATCCCAAAGCTCGCCTGATGCTTCGCCGCCGACATGTACTTGTTGACGGAGGCACCACTCGTACTCTTCTTCGGTTTCGCCTTTCCAAGCAAACACAGGAATGCCAGCCGCTGCGATTGCTGCCGCTGCGTGGTCTTGGGTCGAAAAGATATTACATGAGGTCCAGCGTACTTCCGCACCTAGCGCAACGAGTGTTTCGATAAGCACTGCGGTCTGAATGGTCATGTGGATACAGCCGGCGATTTTGGCACCTTTGAGTGGCTGCTCGTCTTGATAGCGACGACGTAGACCCATCAATGCAGGCATTTCAGCTTCGGCAAGGGTGATTTCGCGGCGACCGTAGTCAGCCAGGCTGATGTCAGCGACTTTATAGTCAGTAAAGGAAGGGTCGATGGTATGGGCAGATGGGGTGGTAGACACTGCGTCCATAATATGCTCCTATCAGTGGTCAATGATTGATAAAAAGAATAAAAACGCAGGTGCCGTTATTTGCGCTGTTAATAAACAAAAAATGCTATAAACAGTTAACCGAGCCTAACATAATGCTTGATATGCCTAGCGATAAAGCCTAGATGCAGTGATCGATGATTATGGCGCAACACCTCTCGGGAGGGTTATTGTAATAGATGAGTCTGTGATTGTCACCTATTGGCTGCGGAAAATCGTAAGTGCTGTCGTCATAAAAAAAGGCCACCGCTGGGTGACCTTGGTTTGTTTACAATTTAAGTTTCGTGTCAGTATTAGTACCAAATTAGTACCAATCGTAGGTAAGTGAGCCGAAGTAGCTGGTGCCTTCTGTGGCGTACTCATTACCGAATTGGCTGGCGAGGGTATAATCCTCATCAGTAATATTGTCGACCCGTAAGTTAGCACGAAGATTAGGAGTAATATAAACCGCGCCGCTCAAATTCAGCAAGGTATAGCTATCAAGCTTATTGCTTTCGGCCGTGACTCTATCATCAGTATGTTTGGCTTCGAGGCGAACATCGAACATCGGTTGCTGATAGCCCACATAAACCATACCGCTGTTTTTAGGGCGATAGGCAAGCTGTTGATTATAGCTTGCGCTATTTGCCGTTTTGTCTTTGGCATCCAAGTAGTCATAACCGAGACCAAAGATAAAGTCATTCATATTCCAGTCTGAGGTCAAACTTAACCCTTTGATTTTCGCTTCACTGATATTTGCTGCACTAGAAATCAGGTCTTCTGCATCGGTGTAATAGCCTGTCAATCGTGACGTTTGGGCATCATTTACGTATTCAACAAATACCTCGGTGTTCTTTGTTCTTTCGGGTTTTAGGTTGGGGTTGCTAAAACCAGGCCAGTATAAATCATTAAAGGTTGGCGCGCGAAATCCGGTCGCATAGTTGGCACCGATTCGCATGCCAGCCAACGGGCGTATCGCCGCTCCTAAATTGTAGGTGCTTTCATGACCATATTGTGAGTTGTCATCTACGCGATAGTTGGCTTGCACGTCATAATAAGTGTCTGCCAGCTGATAACCAACAAAGGCACTTTTGACCGTTCTGTCGTCAGGATTATAAGGGGTTTGCACAGCAGGATCAGGATAACCTGAAAAATCTAAAACATCTGAGGCGTCTAGTTTTTGTGACAACCATTCTGCGCCAACAATCACAGTACCAGGTTGCGCGTTGATACTGGTCTCTAAACGTGCTTGCTCTTGCGTGGTGTCGTACTGACTGCCTTTTTGATAATCAATAGAATTGGCGTCATGAGTAGTCGATTTGTCGATACTTTGACCATAGCTAAGTTTGCTGACTGTTAAAGGCGTTTTGTATTGAAGATAAGCATTGGCACTGCCGTTCTTTTGATCTGAATAGGCATTTGGAAACGCGTTTCCTGCCGAATCAATATCAGTGGTAGAGTCAGAGTATAAGGCACTGAGACCCGTGCTTAGAGAGTCTGAAAGCTTATGCTGTAATGCTAGACTGGCGTTGGTGGACTTAAAGCCATCATCGTCCGCGTTATAGTCAGCCGAGCTGCTATTGGCAATGGCGTTAAAGCCATCTGTTTCGTTACGACTGACACCCAAGCTCAAGGATGACGTGTCATTTTTCAGCTGACCTGTGATGCCGACTTGGTAGTGATTGTTACTACCATAACCCACAGTTGTAGAAACATTGGACTGCTCTACGTTATTGCCTTTGGTAAAAATCTGGATGACCCCACCCATGGCGTCAGAGCCGTAGATGCTAGAGCCTGACGCACCATACAAAACTTCAATGCGGTCGATTTGGTCTGCGGCCAACAAGTTCAGAGATGGGCTACCTAAAGAAATAGAGCCATAGCGTATCCCATCGATAATCACCAAGACTTGTTTGCTATCAAAGCCGCGCATATAAAAATTACTGGCTGTGCCCATGCCGCCACTTTGTGTGATATTAATACCAGGTTGATTCTTTAATACATCGACCACGGTCTGACCCTGATAACGCTGTAGCGCTTCACTATCGATCACACGAGTCTGAGCGATGACGTTACTGGTCTTGGTAGGCGTACGCGTGGCGGTGACGACGATTTTATCGAGCTCAACTTGTGGTAGTGTATGATCATCAGTGGCCGGTGAGGTATTGACTGCCGCTGAATCATGGCTAGCGGGCGTCGCCGCCGTGGCAGCCTGCATGGTAAATAAGCCTAAGGCACTTAAAATACTCAAACGAAGATAAGTACGTGAAGATGAACGCGATAAAGACATAGCCAGTTCCAAAAGAATGATATAAAAGAGGTGGAGATAACGGTTTTGATGTTAATACAGGCAAAGGTTGCAAAAAGCAAAAAATTACAAAAAGAAATAAATAAGCAAAACTGCGCTCATTATCTACAAAAACTGGCCATTTATAAACCACTTTAACCTAATCTTTCCTCAAGGTAGGTTGAATGACGCTCATGGTCGGAGCGGTAAAGCAAAGCCCCTAAATGAATCTGACGGCAGCCATCTACAAAAACATGCAATCAAAGGCACTGTTGTGATAAATAATTGTTATGATAGTAAGGGTTCTATCTGCCCTTTTCGTGCCACTTATCAAGCTAAGAGGTTTGTTTTGTCTATTAAGCACCATCTGACTTTTCGTCAGGCTCCAGATGTATTGTCTACCAGCCTAAAAGCGCCGTTTATCACTATGATGTTTTTGCTTATCATGGCGATGAGCGTACTGCTGCCCGCAGCGTCCTTTGCTGCAGAAACGACAACGCTTGGCGTAAATGGCACGACTGGCAGTGAAGGGTCGGCGAGCACGCCTATACCAGATTCGTTTGGACGCGATACGCCGCGCCATACGGTACAAGGGTTTATTAAGGCGCTGGGCGAAAACGACTACCTGCTGGCGAGCAATTACCTTAATTTGTCTAAGTCGGACAATCCCACCACGGTCGTGCGCCAGTTTAAGCAAGCACTAGATGCTGGCGGCCGTTTTCAGCCTGATTTGCAGATAAATAATACCCCAGAAGGCAATTTAACCGATCAGCTGCCGCCGAGCCAAGAAAACGTCGGGGTCATCAATGTCGGAGAAACAAGCGTCCCGTTGGTGCTTGAAAGAGTGCTGTCTAAGCAAGGCGAACAGTATTGGCAGTTTTCTAGTGAGACGCTCAGCTCGGTACCCGAAGTGATAGAAAACACCGAGCCGACGTTGGTGTCTCGCTATACATTTGACTCATTGGAAGGCAAAAAGCTGTTTGGTTATCAGATGGCGGACTTAGTGGCGGCGCTGACGATGATCGTCAGTAGTTTTGTCTTTACTTATATTTTAGTCTGGCTACTGTATCATCTTTTGCGAATCGCCTATCCACGAGTACGCGGCGTCCCGCTACCTTTGCCAAACAAAGTAATACTGCCACTGTCTGTGGTCATTATGGCGCTGATACTATCTGAGGTGATGGTCTATGCTGGCGTCTCGGTGACGCTGCGAGAGCCGGTCAATCGTTTTGCTGATATTGCCTCGTGGTTGGCATTGACTTGGTTATTACTGCGCGTCATTGATGCGATATTTACCCGCGCAGTCAATTTAAGCTATAAGAAAAACTATACCGAGCGTGTCTCCATCTTGGGTCTGCTCAGAAAAGTTGTCAAAGCGTTGCTGCTCATCTTTGCGGTGATTGTCATCTTTGGCAATTTAGGGTTTGACTTGACCACAGGGATTGCCGCACTAGGGGTCGGTGGTCTGGCATTGGCGCTTGGTGCGCAAAAGACCATCGAAAACCTCGTCGGTAGTGTGGTGGTGGTCGCAGATTCTCCCGTACGTATAGGGGACTATTGTAAATTTGGCACGTATGAAGGCACGGTCATCGATATCGGTATTCGCTCATCACGCGTGCGCACCTTGACGCGTACCATCGTCACTGTGCCAAACGGTGATTTTTCTTCGATGCAAATCGAAAACTTTACCTCGCGTGATATGTTTCGGTTTTTTCATCAGCTGTATATTAAGCGTACGGCTGATATCGATGTGGTCTTTAAGATGGTCAAAGACTTAGATGAGTTTTTAAATGAGCATTATTTGACCAACCAAGAATGGAATCAGGTCAATATCTTAGAGCTGCGCCAAGATTGCTATGTGATTCAGCTGCAAGCCTATATCAACGCCAACGATGTGACGGAATTTTATGATAAGCAAAACGTCGTGTTCGTTGATATATTAACTCAGGTCAAAAAATACGACGTCGAGCACGCACTGCCTACGCAGCAGCTGATAGTCAATCAAACCGATGTTGCGTCGTCTAAAGCAAACAGTGAGCAAAAATCTGATAACGACGGGTCTGCAGGTGACGTGTCAAAAGATGACGACATAGCCAATAGGGCAGATGGTAGCGTCAATCCTGCTCGCGACGACATGGATAAAAAACAAGATGAACATCATGATGATGCCCACAACATAGATCTGGATAAAGACCATAGAGCCAGCAAAGATAAAAAGACTGCCGCGTCGCCTGACGCCACGGCGATCAAAAAACAACATGGCATCAAGGCGCTCAGAGAAAAAGGCCGTGCGCTAAAAAAGAGGAAGTTTAAGCACACCAAACGCAAGTTTGGCTTGTCAATATGGAACCAGCCCTAAAAAGACAGCCATATAAGGCGTGGCATTGCTATAGAAACTATAATCGTTATAATCGATTCTAAATAAAACAGATACATTGTATGTCAACGTGGGACTGGTATAAATTTTTCTTGCGTGCTGTGCCTACGCCGACAGATGCTGCGTAAAATTCATCCCAGTCCCACTGTATCGTTTTTATACTGAAATCACTATATAAATCATGGGTTCTTAGATAGGCACAGCGGTCTTATCACGCAGCTGCCCGTAATACGACCAAAGCAATAGGCTGGCTGTGCTACGGTAAGGTGACCAATGCTGCGTTAGAGAGTGGAGTCGTTTTGGGGTAGGACGCTCAGGCAAGTCCAGCAGTGTCATGGCGGCAACTTTGATCGCCAAGTCATCAACAGCGAGGATGTCAGCGCGCTGTAAAGAAAACAATAAGTACATCTCAGCCGTCCAGCGCCCGATACCTGTGACGGTGGTTAGGATGTTTATCACTTCCTCATCTGGTAGGGTTTTTAGGCTAGCAAAGTCTATATCATGCGCAACCAAAGAGCGAATATAGCGAATTTTTTGTTTAGATAAGCCTTGGGCTCTGAGCGCGTCATCGCTTGCGTGCTGAATCATGCTAGGAGTGGTCAAGCCGGTATCAAGCAAACGCTGCCAAATACTGGTTGCAGCAGCGACAGACAACTGCTGGCCGACCATCGCTCGCATCAATTGCATAAAGCCGCCAGTATTGTGCCGCAGATTCGGTAAGCCCACTTGCTCGTAGACCGGCGCAAATCTCGGCTCGATTGCTATCAACGCATCGATATGTGCTGCTAGCTGCTCAGGGGTGTCAAGGGTCTGTATGCTCATCGTTATTTACTCTCATCGAAGTTATAAGGCGCACTATCTTCTAAGAAGCACATAATCCTACATTCTAAAACCACATCATCTATAAAAAAAGACTGCTTATTGGGCAGTCTTTTTTTTGCTTTGCTGTAAGGTTTATTCACCCGCGCCTTTTGGTTTTTTTAGCAGTACTAGTACCGCACCATTACCGCCATCTTTTGGCGAGGCCGAGCAAAACGCCAATACTTCAGGCAGTTGACGGAGCCAGCCATTCACACAGGTTTTTAGGATGGCCTCAGAGCCTTTGCCATGGACGATTTTGACCACAGTTTCGTTGTTGGCTTTGGCTTGGCTGAGTAGTTGGGTCATCGCAGCGCGGGCTTCTTCGATGGTACAGCCATGGATGTCTACGGCATCATACCAGCGCAGCTTGCCTTTTTTTAGTTGATCAAATATTTTGTTTTGTAGGGTTGGCTGTTTGTACGATAAGTACGCTTCGCTTGCCACAGGGTTGAGCAAGGCTTGCATGTCTGATAAGCCGGCGCTTAGATCACCACTTTCACTGCCTTGCGCAGCGGCACGTTTTGATAAAGTCGTGGCATCAGGTTTGCCAGCTTTAGTGCTGGTGACAGGGGAGCGCACGTTTTTGTCTTCGAGCTGAGTGACGCCATGCATTGCTTGCATAAACAGCACTTTGTCGTCGTCGATATGCTCACTGTCTAGTTGTTTGACCGTTTTTTTGACTTGTTTTTGTGTCGGCAGCGATACAGGCTCAGTCGGCTTTTGGTTTTCGCCCTCAGGTGAGTTGGTATCACGGCCTTTGCTCAGCTGGCCTTTTAGCTCTTTGAGCTGATCTTGCATTTCTTTAGAAAATAGAGAATTTGACATAACAGTTAAGGTATCGTTGGTTGATGAAAAGGTAATTGGGTAAGGTGTGCTGTGGCATTTTTTAGTTACTTTACGCGTCTGCTGCGACGCCTGCAAGTAAGGATTGTAACGCTTGTCCAGGATGCTCGGTTTTCATAAATTGCTCACCGATCAAAAAGTGCTGAATGTCGTTGTTTAGCATCAGGCGAATATCAGCACTGCTATGAATCCCACTTTCAGTCACGATAAGTGGCTGATGTGCGCGGCTGTCGGCGTCAGCGGCCAATGATTTGATTAGGGTGTTTTTTAACTCAAGCGTGGTCTGTAGATCGACATCGAATGTATTTAAATCGCGATTATTGATGCCATAGATGTTGTGGACACTACGAGGCAGCTGGAGGGCGCGCTCAAGCTCGGTTTTGGTATGGACTTCAATCAACACGTCCATACCCAGATCGATACTCAGCGCATGCAGCTGCTGTGCTTGCGCATCATCAAGACACGCCATAATCAGTAAGATACAGTCTGCACCCAGCAAATAGGATTGATAAATCTGATACACATCGACCATAAAGTCTTTACGCAGTAGCGGCAGAGTGGCGGCATTGGCCGCTGCCTCAAGGTAACTATCCTCTCCCTGAAAGTACTCGCGATCTGTGAGGACAGACAGACAACTGGCACCCGCCTGCTCATATTGCTGGGCGAACAATGCGGGGGCAAAGTTATGATTGATGATGCCTTTAGAAGGCGAGGCTTTTTTAATCTCGGCGATGATACCGATGCCGCTCTCGCTGGTGCTGGCCGCTCGTAGTGCCTGAGCAAAGCCGCGCCGCGGCTGCTGATTGGCCAGCACCTTGGCTTTTAAGTCATCTAAAGATAGCGCCTCACGAGCCGCTTTTACCTCAAGGTGTTTGGTCGCAACGATGCGCTGTAATACTGAAGGTATGTCTGTATGGGTCATGCTAGTGTCCGAATGTGTCTAAAGGTAAAAGGGCAAAAGCCAGTGGGCGATAGCTGTATGAAAAACTTAAGTGTTTTGCGCCAGCTGCTGAGTATATTGTGCCAAAGACTCAAGCTTGGTCAAGGCATCACCGTTTTGAATGACCTTTTGAGCGCGGCTAACACCATTTGGATAGTTGCTGGCCAGCCCTGCCGTATAAATGGCCGCGCCTGCATTGAGTGCAATCATATCACGAGCCTTGAGCACCGCGCGATCATGAGTGTCTGTACCCGACAGGGCGGCGCGTATCAGCTCCAGACTCTCTTTAGGGGAGTCAACATCCAGACCGATGAGGGTTTGCGATTCGACCCCCGCATCTTCTGGCATCATCTCAAAGACTGTGACCGTACCGTCTTTTAGCTCAGCGACCGTCGTAGAAGTGGCCAAGCTGATTTCATCTAGGCCGTCTTTGGCACCGACCACCATGACGTGACGCGCCCCTAGGTTTTTCATCACCTTAGCGATAGGCTCACACAGCGCTGCGGTAAAGACGCCAATGACCAGATTGGGCACGCCAGCTGGGTTGGTCAATGGCCCCAAAATATTAAATATCGTTCGCGCTTTTAGCTCACGGCGTACGGGGTTGGCATAGCGCATGGCGCTGTGGTGATTGGGCGCAAATAAAAAGCCAATACCTTGATTTTCTATGCATTGCTTGGCCTGCTCTGGGCTGAGTGTCAAGCTGATTCCTGCCTGTTCAAGCAAATCGGAGCTGCCAGATTTGGTCGACACGCCGCGGTTACCATGTTTGGCCACTTGTGCCCCTGCCGCTGCTGCGACCAAGGCTGAAGCGGTAGAGACGTTAAACAAATTGGCACCATCACCGCCCGTACCGACGATATCGACCAGATAGTGGCAGTCTGCCGGTGTGATGTTGGCTGCTAAGTCACGCATGGCGCTGGCCGATGCGGTAATCTCGTCGATAGACTCGCCTTTCATGCGCAGACCCGTCAAAATCGCACCCATCATGGCATCACTACATCGACCCTGCATGATAATCAGCATGACTTGATACATCTCATCAAAGGTTAGGTCAATGTGCTGAAAAATTCTCGCCAATGCGGTGGTCAGGAGTTTGTGCGTCTGCTCATCAGACAGCTGAGCGATATGATCTGGGGTGGTGGTATCCTCTGTTTTTATTGTGCTCATTATTCTCTCGCTTAGTATTTTTATGAATCAGTATTAAAAGGCGCAGGCGTTATAGGTCATTTATCATCAGCATTGTCAGTAAATTGGTAAATAAACTGCCGCCAAACAGTCTTGAACCGAACGGACTCTAACCGACTTGCGGTAAGGCATCTGTAGGCAATACTGCCAAACCGTGAGTGTGCAAAAAATTATTGAGCAGCTGATAGCCTGCTTGGCTTAGGATGGACTCTGGATGAAACTGCACACCTTCAATGGCGTAGGCGGTGTGACGAACGCCCATGATCTCCTCGATGCTGTCATTACTATGTTGTGTCCAAGCAGTCACCTCTAGACACTCAGGCAAGCTGGCTTGGTCAATCACCAGTGAGTGATAGCGGGTGACTTGCACGGGCGCTGGCAGGCCAAAAAACACGCCTTGGTCGTTATGATATACCGCAGATAGGCGGCCATGCATGACTGCGCCTGCCTTGATGATCTGCGCCCCAAAAGCCTGCCCAATGGCCTGATGGCCAAGACAGATGCCCAAGATAGGTATAAGGCCCTTAAAGGCATCGATAACTTGTAAAGAAATACCCGCTTGGTCAGGGGTACACGGACCAGGGCCAATCACGATCGCATCTGGTGCGAGAGCTTGGATCTGTTGGAGACTGATCTCATCGTTACGCCAGACGGTGATATCCTGCTGTAGTTCACCGAAGTACTGTACAATATTGTACGTAAAGCTGTCGTAATTATCGATCATCAAAATCATGTGGGTATCAACTTAGTTGGTTTGGCTTTTTTATAAATCTTAGCTTTATAAGTCTTGTTTTCGTAGATATGGGGCAACAGCTGTGGTCGTTTTTTCCTTTTTTTGCTACATGCCTGTTTGCTGCATGGTTGAGCCTGCGTCAGCTTATAGGATTGTCACAGTCTTTATCGTCCGTCGTTATCTTACCACTATTTTGCGTGCTATCAAACGCAGCACGATAGTCAGCAGGTTTATCACAGATTTTCTGTATTACCGCTTATAGTTAATTTTATATAAAAACGACTTTTTATTGAGCGGCTTGATAGCAAAGTATCTGATGTACTTACATATAAACATATGCAGCGCCGTACCGCCGCTTATAAATAGATGCCATGTGTGCCGAGCAAGTGAGGCAAACGTGACATGAGGCAATGTATCAAAAATCGACTCACTCTGATATAGTCGATTGAGCTAAAACAGGGCACAGTGCTGACCAAACAGGTAATTTGCCCCAAAAAAGAGCATTGAAGAGACAGGTTGCACCATCGTATGAGCCGATTTGGTGCATTAAAGGTATTAACGGATACACCAAATCATTATATGGTGGTGATCGCCCAAGAAGATATCTTTATCATGTATTGGTAAAAACACGCTAAATATCTGTATTTATTTACTATTTGGCTGATGATGGATTTGCTGCACTATCATGCGCCACGCAGCTTGGCACGGCAGTTGCATCATTATCGTCAGCGGACAATATGATATTTGGTGATGAGCTGCTTCTTTATCAGCTACTGCTGTCTATCACTGTTTATTAATAATAATCAGCCAGCATTTGAACAAAGCAACATTGTCAGTCATATGTTGTTAAAATAGCGTTAAAACAATTTATATTGCAAATATCTAATCAACACAACGGAGACTATTTATGTCGGATAAATTATTGGATCTTATCAAATCATCTAATGCTAAATGGGTTGACTTTCGCTTTACCGATACTCGCGGTAAAGAGCAACACATCAGCTTTCCTGCCTCTACCATCGACGAAGAAGTGCTAGAAGACGGCAAAATGTTTGATGGTTCATCTATCGCTGGCTGGAAGGGCATTGAAGCCTCAGATATGATCCTACGTCCTGACCCTGAGACGGCTTTTATTGACCCGTTTTTTGATGCCGTTACAGTCGTCGTGACCTGCGATATCATCGAGCCATCAACTCTGCAAGGCTACGATCGCGACCCGCGCTCTATCGCTCGCCGCGCAGAAGAGTATCTCAAATCAACGGGCATCGGTGACACTGCTTATTTCGGCCCTGAGCCAGAGTTTTTTGTATTTGATGATGTCAAATGGTCGGTTGAGATGTCGGGCGTGAGCCATAAGATCACTGCTGAAGAAGCGGCATGGTCCACCAACGAGACATACGAGTGGGGCAACATGGCCCACCGTCCGCGCGTCAAGGGCGGCTATTTCCCAGTACCGCCGATCGACAGCTCACAAGACATGCGTTCTGTGATGTGTGAGCGTATCGAAGAGATCATCGGTGAGGGCAGCGTTGAGGTGCATCACCACGAAGTAGCCTCTTGCCAGTCCGAGATTGGTGTGGCATTTAACACCATGGTGCGTAAGGCTGATGAAGTGCAGCAATTAAAATACGTCGTGCATAATGTCGCTCATCAGTTTGGTAAGACGGCTACCTTTATGCCAAAGCCTATCGTTGGTGACAATGGCTCAGGTATGCACGTACACATGTCGATCTCAAAAGATGGCGTCAATACCTTTGCGGGCGATGAGTACGCAGGTCTATCAGAAACTGCCCTATACTTTATCGGTGGTATCATCAAGCATGCGCGCGCACTCAATGCGATTACCAACCCATCGACCAACAGTTACAAGCGTCTAGTACCGCATTACGAAGCACCTATCAAGCTTGCGTATTCTGCATCAAACCGTTCAGCGTCTATCCGTATTCCGCACGTGAGCAGTCCAAAAGCGGTACGCGTCGAAGCACGTTTCCCTGATCCAACGGCCAACCCATACTTGTCTTTTGCAGCGCTATTGATGGCAGGTCTGGACGGTATCCAAAACAAGATGCATCCAGGCGAAGCTGCTGACAAAAACTTGTATGACTTGCCACCAGAAGAAGAGGCGCTAATCCCAACGGTAGCAGAGAGCTTGGATGTCGCCCTACAAGCGCTAAAAGACGACCACGAGTTTTTGTTAAAAGGTGATGTGTTTACTCAAGACATGCTAGATGCCTTTATCGCCCTAAAAGAAGAAGAAGTGCAACGTGTCAACGTCACTGTACATCCAGTTGAATTTGACTTGTACTACAGCTGCTAATCAGCTGCGTACTCAAAACGCTGAATTTAAGCTAAATGTAAAATAACATCAAATCACCAGCTAAGTTTGCCTTAGCTGGTTTTTTTATGCGCGAAAATAAAAAGTACACCATCCAATAAATGAATAAAACATCGCTACTGATTTCATCACGCAAATGCCGCATAATAGGAAGTATCAGATTGATTAGGTGGCTTGACCATGACGACATTTATCCTTACTCATATAAAAAACACTCATATAAAAGACGCTGATGTAACAACCATCGCTCTAAAGTCCAGTACTCTAAAGACCAGAGGTATAAAAGCCAAATGTTTTGGTTTGCTGACAGCGCTGACCGTACTTTCAGTGAGTATCACAGTACCTATAGTAGTGCCTACCAGTCATGCAGCACCCATCTATAAAGTAGTCGATGAAAAGACGGGGCAAGTCACCTTTACCGATCGGCCACAAAACTATAAACAGCAGACGGACAAAACTGTCAGTCAGACGGCTGTTTCTACTGGTAGAGACACGATTGGTCAGGTGACTGGCGAGGCGACCTCGTCATCTGCGCCTGTGAGCACGGCCAATAGCACGGCCAATAGCACAGACATGGCGCGCAAGGCAGTGAGTTATCAGCTTATGATCGCCGAGCCTAGCGAGACTCGCGCATATCGCCGTCCTGCTCAAAGCATCGAGGTGCGCGTACAGGTGACGCCTGCCTTGCAGGCGGGTGATGGAGTCCGTATTTATCTGGATGGTAGTGAGGTTGCACAAGGGTTAAGTGCTTCTATCGCCACTGTCGACCTTATGCCCGGCGCGCATAATATAAAGGCGGTCATACAAAATAAAAAAGGACAGCTGCTCAAAGAAGCGGCCCGTACGGTATATGTGCTTCAAAACACCCAAACCCTCCAAAACAATAAAAAAATCGCGCAGCAGCGCTTAGCCTACCAAAATCTACCTTGGCATCAAAAACTGCTGCTAAAACTGCGGCAAAAGGATGGAAGTCTACAAACGGTTCAAAGTGCACAGCCTAAAACTAATGATGCTTTCACCAAGTAAGCGCCATGCCCTATAGCATACAAAAAAGGGCAGTCACTACGATAAGTGGCTGCCCTTGATATTCTTTGATGGTTAGTTAGGTACTTATAAAGTTTTTTTGCTAACAGCTGTCTTTATGGCACAAAAGCTATTTGGTCAGCTCGATGGTGCCGTTGGCGGTGACGGAGATGGTGCTATTGCCCGATTCAAAACTCTGACTAGGTACTGAGGCATCGGCGGCTTCTGCTTTCATATTCATGCTGCCATACATCGGACGAGGGTAGTTGTTTCCTGTGTTTAGATTGACATTGACCACACGGTAGCCGCGTGCATTCCAAGCGCGCGTTAGGTTTTTGGCCTGCTGCTGAAAAGCGCGAGACGCTTCGGTCATCAGCTTTTGCTCTAGTGTGTCTTTTTTGCTGTCAGAGACGCCAAAGTTTAGGTTATCCATCACTAGCGTTTCTTGCAAATCAGCAATTAGCTGGCTGGTCGCCGCAAAGTCGGTACTTTTTAGATCGATACTGGCTTGCCCCGTCCAGCCAATGATTTTGTCGTTTTTATCATATCGCGGATAGGTGCGCTGCTGTCCGGTGCTGACCGTCACGCTCGGGTAGCGCTTGGCGATTGTCATGGCATTATTAATAGAAGTGTTGAGCGTGGTGGCCAAGGCTTTTGAGGTACTGGCTTGGGCTTTTTTGTACATGCTGGCGCGTACTTCGTCATTTTGCACCTCTTCTTTGACTTCGGTTTGAAAGCTCAGCTGATCATAGCCTGTCGGCTCAGCATGTGCGCTGCCCATCATGGCCAGCAGTAACGTGGCTGTTCCTGTTGCGAGGGTGGCTTTGTGTACTAAAGTGTTTTTCATTATTTTCTCCTAATAAATCATAGTGTTCTAGAGCCGTAGTGGGCGTTACCAAACGTACGGTGCTGGCTCAAAGTGATACTGAATGCTGTCTTGGTCAACTTATCTTTTATTGCGTTGTTTTTTGTTGATGGCTATTTTGTTGGGCTGCTTTGTCAAGCTATTTATAGTCAAGGATATGCCCTGATAGCTATTTGCTAAAATAGCAAAGTTTTTTGCCTGTGCTTGTAAGGATTTTGTCACCAAGTTTGACCGTTTTTTTTGTCAAAAAGCATACAGTTTTACGATAGGGGTTGTAATACTAAAAAAATCTTGTATAATCTGCTCTGGTGGCTCCGTTGGTAGCCTCGCAACATTGTACTATGAATCCCGCCAGGACCGGAAGGTAGCAACGGTAGTAGATACAATGTGTGCCGAGGATGTGCTGGCGGAGTCGCTTTTTTTTGCCTAAAATTTGATATTGGTCTTTATCATTGTCCAGTCACAGCCTGTTTTGCTTAATACCTATCTCCATGCCTCTCTAGTACATCAAAATTATAAAACATCAAAAGCAGTTTTCGATATTCAGTCCTTTATCATAAAGGGCTTTTTTTTATCTAAAAATTGCCCGATGCTAGCGCTTCATAGATAAATTTAAGCTAAAATACAAGGTATTAACGTATCATTAATACTCTAGACACATTGGGATTTGCTTATGAAGATGTTTGTTTGGCTACTGATTATATTCATGGTACTACTGGTCGTGTTTGGGGTGTCGATATTTAATAAATTGGTACGCGCGCGCAATCAAGCAAAAAATGGTTTTGCGCAGATAGATGTCCAGCTCAAGCGTCGTCATGACTTGATTCCAAACTTAGTTGAGGCCGCCAAGCGTTATCTGACGCATGAAGAAGAGACCTTAAGCCGTGTGATTAGCGCCCGTAATCATGCCCAAAGCCTGCAAGACTCTACGCATCATCAGCCAGAGTCGCCCGCGCATATGGCGTTGTTTGCCCAAGCAGAAGGCATGCTATCTAAAGCTTTGGGGCAACTCTCAGCGGTGGTGGAGGCGTATCCTGAGCTAAAAGCGGATAGCATGATCAAAGAGCTGATGGATGAGCTGACCAATACCGAAAACCGTATAGGCTTTGCCCGTCAGCACTATAACGATAGCGTGATGTTTTATAATAACGACCGTGAGGTGTTTCCAAACAATCTTGTCAGTAGCACTTTTGGCTTTCGTCCGCTCAGCCCACTGGTCTTTGCAGACAGAGAAGCCATTGCCAAAGCCCCTGTTGTAGATATGACTTAAGATGCAAAGTAAAAGCACAAAAAGTGTCGCCAATTTGAGATAAGCGGATGGATTTTTTTGCTCAGCAGCGGATACGCACGCGCCGCAGTCTGTTACTTTATGGGCTGTTTTTTTTGATCGTCTTGGCTCATATAGCAGTGGCTCTCGGAGTTGTGTGGTTATTGTTGACGATATTTACAGGGGGCATCTACTACTGGGCGTTGGTTTTGGTCATCGTTTGGATCATAGCGAGTTTTGTTGGTGGTAGTCTTGTAGAGTATCGCCGCCTCAGAGCGGGTGGCCGCGCGATTGCTCAACGCGTAGGGGCGGTTCGTCTGTTTGTTGATAGCAGTCAGGATGCGTGGGAGCACAGTCAAGGGGTGGCTCAGCAGCATACTGCGGCCAAAAAAGTTCGCTTTAGTGACCGTCAGATCGCAGTGCGTGATGAGCGAGATTTTCCGCCTGTCTATCGCCGATACTACGAAATCGCGCAGCAGCTGGCTATTGCATCGGGGCTGGATATGCCGATATTGTACGTGCTGCCTGATGAGCAAGGTATCAATGGTTTTGTCGCTGGTCGTCACAGTCAAGACATGGTATTGGTCGTGACGCAGGGCGCGCTAGATAAGCTATCTGATGAGGCGCTATACGGGCTGATAGGGCATGAGTATGGTCATATCTTGCATGGTGATGCGACGTTTAATTTACAGCTAATGGTGGTGTTAGCAGGACTACAGATACTGTATGATTGGAGCGATCCTATCAGTCATAACAGCAATCGCTATGTTGGCTCTATTGATAGCAGCGTTAGTCAAAGCGCTTTGATGTCGCAGCGTAGCATCGACAGTCATGCACGTCGCACCGCGGCGCAGACGGCAAGCTTTACCACGCATCGCGAATGGGTGTCGTACTGGCAAGCCCAGTCGCACAAACCGCTATCATCGGCGCAGTTTCAGTCGCACCGGCTTAATAATCCTATCATTGATCGGCAGGCGCCGCGCAGCGTGTGGACACTGTTGTTACATGGACTGAGCTTTTCGAGTATGGCCAGCGCTCAGTTGATCAAACACAGCTTCAACCGTGAGCGTGAGTTGCTCGCCGACGCCACCAGCGTACAGTTGACCCGCTCGCCGGCGATTATAGAGACTCTAAAAGCGATTCATCAAGACACAGTAGGCTCGCGCTTAACCAACATCGCTGATATCAATGGATTAAGTCATTTTTTCTTTGCCAGTAGTGGTGCTGATTTGGGTGATGTCTCTTGGTTTGCCACGCATCCAAGTTTGGCTGAGCGCATGAGTGCCATCAATGCCAAAGCCTATCATGACTTTGCTGTGCAAGTTGCCCATGAAAAACGCTTAAACCAAAAAAAAATAAAAGAGATATATGAGCAGCGTCGCCTAGGTGATTGGGGCGAAGTCCAAGCAAATAGCCTAAGTAAAGATAAAAAACCAATTTTTAGTAACCTCCCTGCTACTGCCACCAAAAAAGACAAAAATGCTGAAGAAAACATCAAAGAAAACGTCGATGTTTTAATCAATGAGCCTAATAATGCCTTAGAGGCAGAGTCGGCGCTGCCCTTTACCACAAAAGAAGATGTCGTGGTTGACGGCCGCTTGCAAGTATCAGCAGAGGATATAGGTGCCTGTCAGCTACTAAAACCATGGATGGCAAAACCCAATAGCGATTTATCAAAAAAACCATGGATCGATAGCGACGATTTGCATCAGGTTTGCCTGCCGCAGTATGTGTTGGATCACAGTCATCATCCATTGGGCGCGCAAGCTTTGATCGAAGCCATCATGTTATGTCATCAACGGCGCTTGCTGACGACGACGATGAAATATGATTTACACGACGTTTGGGAGGGGGTTATCGGTGATGAAGTATCGCAAAGTAATACGCAACAATATCAAGGTAAGGAACGCGCAGCGTCCACTGTAGATAGCAATCATGACGGTCATAACAACCCGCCCATCTTACCGCATACGATAGATGCTAAATTGCTGACAACGGTGGCCAATTTGGATCGGCGCTTAGACAGTGCGGTGCTGGTTTTTGCGATAAAGAAGCTGCATCAGCAAGACTTATCGGCACAGACAATTAACGCACAGCGCCTGCAAAACGAGCGCAGCCATGACCACGACGCCCATCAGCATTATCAGGAGAAACAAAGCAGCCGTACCATGCTCGATCGCTATCAGTGCGGCTTACTACAGCTGTTTACTCGCCAGCTGGCGGCGGATTTGACCTTTGACTTTGCTCAGGATATCTCAGCAGACCTTGTGTCTGGCACAGATACACCATTATCAGTATCTGATCAAGTGGCATGCACCAAGCCACAAGAAGTGTCTATCGTGTCATTATGGCAAGCACTACATTTACAGCGGTTATTGCCAACGCTTTTTGCGGTGTTAAATGACAAAAATACCGATAAGCCGTCTGGCTGGCAGACGCTATTGCAGGCGGGTATGGAGGATATAGGCGCGCAGCTTGACCCATCAGGTCAGGTGTTTTCTGGTCTGGGTGCCGTGAGGAGGTCGGTGCTGGTACTACTGGCGTATCGGCTGTCCAAAAACGCCCATCGCCATAGGCTGCCAGCATGGGAGAGTGCTGCACACTACATTGTGGATGTGAGGCGGTATGCCCGTTTGATTGATATTGACTTAAATGCCGTTAGCGATGCAAATCTACAGTGGCTATTAATGACCGCATCCCACTTAAATAGTAGCCAGCTGTTAGCGGTGGTCTGTATGGTGCCAGCGTATCACGCGGACCATGCTGATACAGCGAGCACTCATAAGGCGGAAGATAATAATTGTGGCAAGAGACAACAGGATAGCGGCCAAATAGATTATAATGAGTATCGACGATGGCTAAGCACATTGCATACTGTCATGTTACACGATACGATAATCAGTCAAGATGAATACGACTGCCTGATGATGCTGGCAGAGCATTGGTTAGGCGTTCGCCAGCTTTTTTAACATCGCCCGCTCTCAATTAAAAAATAAGACAGCAGAACCGCATGAGTGATATCCAAGATCCGCAAATTGTACTACAGCGCCGTGTGCAGCAGCGCCAAATCCTAGCGATGATGGGTATCGATCAGTGGGTGCGCCCAGATGCTGCGACGCTAAGCATGGCTAATATCCCCGCCATTAGCGAAAGTCAGTCAAACATCTCAAGCCCTAGCATCTCTCTTACCTCTTCGCAGCGCAGTCCTGTCAGCGATGTTAGCGACAGTGAAGCAGCGTGGAATACCCAAAGCCCCGTCAATGACCACCATCTCCACCGCATCGATGATGGCTCGTCAAATCATGTAGACACGAGCGATACGTCTTCTTATCACGATGATGCCTATTTGGATGGTGAGCCTGATCTACCAACCGTCGCGCAGGTGGTGGCACCACTCGTTGACGCCGTAAAAACAACCACTGCTGCGCCATCAGCGATACATGCATCAGCAGATAAATATGCTGATGAGAGCAACAAAAAGGTGTTGCCGTTTAGTTTACAAGGTGGCCGCTACGGCAACTGGGTCATACTGGTGGACATGCAAACCCTCAGCGGGGACAGCCAAAAGCTGTGGCAAAACATCACCCAAGCGTTATCGATGACTTGTGAGACCACGGCGTTTCCGATCTGTGCGGGCATGGATACCGCCGAGCTTGCCAATGCCAGCTTAGCAGGCTATGTTTTTAAGATTGGGCGTAGTGAAGAGGTGCAAGTGGCGGCTTTGACGGCCTTGCCTGACGGGCTGACGCATCCTGCCCTAACTACGCTCCCAACTTTGGATGAGATGCTCGCCGATAGCCGTCTGAAGCGGCAGTTTTGGCAACAGATAGCAAAATCTGTCTCGTAAATAAACATAACTGAGCATTTGAGATAATAAGAAAACTGCCAGACTGACAATGCCTTTAAAAATTTTCCCTAGGCGCTTTAATCGTTAATCAGCTTAGCTGTTAACCAACAATGATGACCTCATCAATTTAGGATAATAACCATGTCTACAACCCCAGAATCCATCCACACATCCAACGCTTCTACCAATCCAAACGCTGCCGCGCATCGTCTGCCAAACTTCTGTGCGGGTCCTGCGACCATGCCCACCACCGTCTTAGAGCATGCACAAAGCGAGCTGCTTGACTGGCAAGGGCGCGGCCTTTCGGTGATGGAGATGAGCCATCGTAGTAAAGACTATGTCGCTATCACAGAAAAGGCTGAGAGCAAGTTACGGGCATTGATGGAGATCCCAGATAACTATAAAGTGCTGTTTTTGCAAGGCGGTGCCAGCTTACAGTTTTCGGCGATTCCTCTGAATTTATTAAATGGCGGGCACGGTGACTATCTAACGACGGGCGCTTGGTCAGGTAAAGCGGTCAAAGAAGCCAAACGCTATGAAGCATTGGGGTTGGGCGCAGTCAATGAGGTCGCTACTGGAAAAGACAGTAATTTTACTGACGTGCCAGCCCAAAGCGAGTGGAACTTAAGCGACGATGCGGCGTATTTTCACTACTGTGCCAACGAAACCATTCACGGTCTACAGATATTTGAGCCACCACAAGTCGACGCGCCTATTATTGCCGATATGTCTTCTTGCATTTTGTCGCAGCCGATAGATGTGTCAAAGTTTGGCATGATTTACGCCGGCGCCCAAAAAAACATCGGTCCGGCAGGTCTTATCATTGTCATCATCCGTGAAGACTTGCTTGGCCGTGCCAGTGAGTGGTGCCCTATGCTTATGAACTATGAGCACCAAGTCGAAAAAGCGTCGATGTCAAACACCCCAGCGACGTACTCATGGTACTTGGCAGGATTGGTGTTTGATTGGTTAGAGGCGCAGGGCGGCGTGGCTGCGATCGGCAAGATTAACCAGCAAAAAGCCGACTTGCTCTACAAAACTATTGACGACAGCAGTTTTTATAACAACCCCGTTGCCCCTGAGCATCGCTCTATCATGAACGTGCCTTTTACCTTGGCAGACAGCAGTCTGGATAAGGTGTTTTTAGAAGAGTCAGAGGCCGCAGGACTATTGAACCTAAAAGGTCACCGCGATGTCGGCGGTATGCGTGCCAGTATTTATAATGCCGTACCGCTTGAGTGGGTACAGCAGCTGGTGGATTTCATGATTGCCTTTGAAAAAAGACATGCTTAATCAAGCGGTCGCTATAATTCAAACGCTATCACACAAATACTAAAAGACAAAAAGGACGCCACTTTTATAAGTGGCGTCTTTTTTATGAGTAGGCGCTTTTATTGTCAGTCAAAAAAACTGCTGGGCAAACCTGCTGTATACCTAAAACCGTGCCTCCACTGATGTAAATCCACCTCATCGCTGCACTTTATTATCAAAAAAAGCCTCGATCATGACGACATCGATCCAGCAAATCATTAGGTGAAAAAACCTAAGTTTGTTATGATAAAATTTTCCGAGAGCGCAGCTTGGCATTGTTTTTTACGTGTTATGGCTATAATGCTCACGTTTTCGCGATGATAGGTACGGTAAGTAAAGAGGTCTATTGATACCCCATGACGCCCAAAAAAGCCCTGCCAAAAACCGTTTTGTTTGCTCTGGTCATCAGCTGGCTGCCGATAGCTATGGCAGCGCCTGTCACCACGACAGCGCTTGGTCATAATAGCACCACTGAATATGCCGACGCCCCATATATGCCCTATGCCAATCCAAATGCGCCCAAAGGCGGCACACTGTCACTCGATGCGCGCGGCACCTTTAATGCGGCCAATAAATGGATGACCACGGGGGTGGCGATGGTCGGTACCGACTATCTGTACGACACGTTGATGACTGGATCATTAGATGAAGCCTTTACCATGTATCCGCAGTTGGCCAGCAAAGTCACCTACGACCCGGAGGACACCAGCTGGATTATCTATCATATCAATCCTGCGTCGCGTTTTTGGGATGGCACAGAGGTCACCAGTCATGATGTCAAAGCCACTTATGACGCCATATTAAACAAAGGCCCGATGTATATTCGTAGCTATTTGGGAGATATCAAAGACATCCAAATTGTCGATAAGCGGCGAGTCAAGTTTGTCTTTACCTCCGATGATAATAAAGAGATTCTATTAACAGTCGGGCAGTTTCCAGTGTTTGCCAAGTCCTCTATTGATACCGACTTTGAAAAAATCAGCCTAACGCCGCTCATGGGCAGTGGGCCTTATAAGCTTGGCCGCGTCGATGCGGGGCGTTCAGTCAGCTATGTTCGTGATCCCAATTACTGGGGGCGAGATTTGATGGTCAATCGCGGTCGCTATAACTTTGATAGGATTAAGTTTGTCTATTACCAAAGTGATGAGATTGCTTTTGAAGGGTTTAAGTCTGGACAATATCGCTTTCGCCCAGAAAATAAAGCCTCTAATTGGGCAACTGGTTATCGCTTCCCAGCGGTAAAAGCAGGGCTCATTAAAAAAGAAACCATCAGCAGTCAAAACCCAGTACCTATGCAGGCGCTGGTGATGAATTTGCGCCGGCCATTGTTTCAAGACATTCGCGTGCGCCAAGCACTGAGCGCCGCTTATGACTTTGAATGGATGAATAAGACACTATTTCATAGGCAGTATGAGCGCCTGCAAAGCTTTTTTCATGGCTCGGAGCTTGCGGCTACTGGTACGCCATCGCCTACCGAGATGCAGGTATTGAGTCCATTGCTATCTAAGCTTGAACCGATACAGCGCCGTGCAGTATTAACGGAGTGGCAACTGCCCACCAGTGATGGTAGTGGCTTTAATCGTGAAGGGTTATTAAAGGCGCGTGCGCTTTTGCTAGATGCAGGTTTTTATTATGACGATATGCAGCTATATCAGCCTAATGGTAAGCGTGCTCGGATTGAGATGCTGATGACGGGCGAGGCCATGGGGCGTGTATTGCTGCCTTATATTCGTAATCTCAAGCGTCTAGGGTTTGATGCGACCTTGCGGCAAGTCGATGGCCCACAATATTACGAGCGAATGCGCCGCTTTGATTATGATATGGTGGTCAATAAATTTGCCCAAAGCTTATCGCCTGGTGCTGAGCAAGTAGGGTTTTGGGGTAGTAGCGCTGCCGATGAGACGGGCAACCGAAACACGGCAGGTATCAAAAACGCGGCGATAGATGAGGTGATAGAACAATTAGGCGACGCCGAAAGTCGTGACGAGATCGTCTTATATACGCACGTTCTTGATCGTCTGCTACGCGCAGGTCACTATATGGTCCCGCTATATGGCAAATCTAGTACCAATGTTGCCTACTGGAATCAGTATCGCCATAATGGCACACTGCCGACCAATGCAGTCGGAATCGACTACTGGTGGGTGGATAAAGCAGCCGAAGCGCGCGTTAATAACTACTTGAAAAAATAAACGATGGCTTGGGCACCCAAGATCTAACGTATCGTTTATCAAAAATAGCCATTCTCAACACTTAAATAAAAAGATAAGCAACACCTATAACTACTGGTAAGGATTTGATATGAGTATTCGTATTCACCCGATTAAAGCGTTTAATGACAACTATATCTGGGCGCTCATTAATGAAAATAACAAGCAAGCCATTGTCATTGATCCGGGTCAAGCTGAGCCTGTCGCTGCTTATCTAGAAGACAATGAGCTGGAGCTGACGTCTATCTGGACCACCCACCATCATCATGATCATATCGGCGGTGTGGCAGAGCTACAAGAGTCTTATCCGATGACGCATCTGGTGGCTCATGGCGAGCATACGGTCGATGAGGACCAGACCATCAAAGACGGCAGCACGGTCAGCGCCTGGGGCTGCGCGGCGCAAGTATGGGACGTGTCGGGTCATACGGCAAGTCACGTGGCTTATGTCTTAGATATCGATGGTCAAAAGCATTGCTTTTGCGGAGACACCTTGTTTAGTGCTGGCTGCGGCCGCGTGTTTACAGGAACGATAGAGCAGCTGCATGAGAGCTTTAAGCGTTTAAACGGACTGCCTGCCGAGACATTACTGTATCCGGCACACGAGTATACCGCTAGCAATCTACGCTTTGGTCTCTCTATCGAGCCTGCCAATGAGGCGATGCAGCAAGCATTGGCGCAAGCAGAAGAAAAAACCGCCCAAGGCACCCCGACACTGCCGGTGACCTTAGCGCATGAGCGTGCTGTCAATGTGTTTTTGCGCACACAAGAGCCGAGTGTGATCGCAGGTGTCAAGGCCAAGATGGCGATCGATGATGATAAATCACTGACGGTATTTGCTGCGCTACGTGAGCTGAAAAACAACTTCTAATTATTTTAGGAAGCTGCCATATGGGTCGTTATATCTTAAAAAGATTGCTGCTGATATTACCGACGCTATTTTTGATATTGTTGGCGAACTTTGTGATTGTACAAGCGGCGCCAGGCGGTCCTGTGGAGCAGCAGCTGGCATTGATTGAGCAGGGCGCAAAAGACAATGCGCTCGGCGGCAGTATCGGTGCGGGCAGTGCAGGCGGCAATGATAGTACCTACCAAGGCACGCGCGGCCTATCTGAGGAGATGGTGGCTGCGATCAATGCGCAATATGGCTTTGATAAGTCAGCGCCTGAGCGCTTTTGGCTGATGCTAAAGAGCTACGCCCATTTAGATTTTGGTGAGTCGTTTTTTAAGGGTCAGACGGTGACCGATCTGATTATAGAAAAGCTGCCAGTCTCTATCTCGCTTGGGCTATGGAGTACGCTGCTGATATATATGATTGCCATCCCACTTGGTATCTACAAAGCCATGCATCACGGCTCAGGGATTGATAAAGCCACCGCTATGCTGCTCGCCATTGGCCATGCGATACCTGTGTTTGTGTTTGCCGTCATACTGTTGGTGTTTTTTGCGGGCGGCAGCTACTGGAATATCTTTCCGCTGCAGGGACTGACCTCCGAGAATTTTGATCAGTTAAGTACCTTGGGTAAAGTGAAGGATTACTTTTGGCATTTGGCACTGCCGCTATTAGCAAGTACGGTTGGCGGTTTTGCGGGTTTGACTTATTTGACCAAGTTTAGCTTTTTAGAGGAGCTGGGTAAGCAATACGTCCTCACCGCACGCGCCAAAGGCTTAGGCGCACGTCAAGTGCTGTACGGTCATGTTTTTCGTAACGCGATGCTGATTATCATCGCCGGTATCCCCGCGGCCATCGTTGGGATTTTCTTTGCCGGTAATTTTCTTATTGAAATCATCTTTAAACTCGATGGTTTAGGACTGCTTGGCTTTGAGGCCATTCAGCAGCGTGATTATCCAGTGATATTTGGCACGCTGTTTATCTTTACCTTAGTTGGTCTACTATTACAGCTCATCAGTGATTTAAGTTATCACCTCATTGATCCGCGTATTGATTTTGAGGGGCGCTAATGTCAAGTCAACCATTACCTTCAGCGCCTGCAAGTCCGTCTATGACGATGACAAAAAAACGCCGCTTAAGCCCTATCTGGCAAGCACGCCTAAACCGCTTTCGCCGTAATCGTCTTGGGGTCGTATCGCTCGCTATTTTTGCCCTGATATTTGTCCTTTGTATGGCAGCCAATGTGATTGCCAATGACAAGCCGCTACTGGTGCAGTATCAAGGCGATTACTATTTTCCCGTGCTAAAGGCCTATCCTGAGACGACGTTTGGCGGGGTGTTTGAGACCGAAACCAATTATAAAGACCCTGCGGTGCAAACGCTGATTAATGAGCAAGGCTTTTATGTGATGCCGCCCATTCCCTTTGCCGATCAGACGCCAAATGTTGCGCTGGGTCTGCCTTATCCTGCGCCGCCCAATAGCCAAAACTGGCTGGGTACGGATGATTTGGGCCGTGATGTGCTGGCGCGCATACTTTATGGCATGCGGGTGTCGTTGTTATTTGGTATCGCTTTGACGCTGGCAGGGGCGATGATCGGTATTATTGTAGGGGCGATACAAGGCTATTATGGCGGATGGGTAGATTTAGCAGGCCAGCGCTTTATGGAAGTGTGGGGCGGGATGCCGCAGCTGTTTATGATTATTATTTTGGTAAGCCTATTTAGTCCGAGCATCTTTATGCTGTTTGCCATGATGCTGCTATTTGGCTGGATGGGGTTGGTCGGTTTGGTACGCGCCGAGTTTTTGCGGGCGCGTAACTTTGATTATGTCCGCGCAGCTCGCAACCTTGGGGTGTCGGACAGCCGTATTATGATGAGGCATATCTTGCCCAATGCCTTGGCCTCTAGCTTATCGCAGTTGCCGTTTATCCTAACGGCCAATATCATTGCCTTAACCGCGCTAGATTTTTTAGGGTATGGCTTACCGCCTGGCTCGCCGTCACTTGGTGAGCTGATGGTACAAGGCAAAAACAACCTTGATGCCCCTTGGCTGGCCTTATCAGGGTTTTTTAGTCTGACTTTTATCTTATCCTTGCTCATCTTCGTTGGCGAAGCGCTGCGTGACGCCTTTGATCCGAGGCGCTCCTGAAATGACAACTGATAAGATGATAAACGCCAATATGATAACTACTACTGAACAAAGCAGCCTTTTAGGTGACAATCATAGCAATGTACAAAACAAGCTGATGCTGGTAGTAGATAAACTTAGTATCGCCACTGACGCAGATATCGTTTTAGTCGATAAGCTAACGTACGAGCTGCGACAAGGGGAGACGCTGGCTATCGTCGGCGAGTCAGGCTCTGGCAAGTCGATCGCCAGTCTTGCACTGTTGGGACTGTTACCCGAAAGTTTGAGCGTCACAGGTGAAGTGCAGTTGGCAGACGCGGCAAAAATGACAACATTGCCGATAAGCAACCATAAAACACGTGATGCATCGCTGCGCGCTATCCGTGGTCAGCGCATTGCTATGGTGTTTCAAGAGCCGATGACAGCGCTGAACCCATTACATACCGTTGCTAAGCAAATCGCCGAGTCGTTGCGTCTAAGCGGCGTACCCAAAAAGCACTGGCGAGACAGGAGTATCACCTTGCTGGACGATGTCAATATTACTGACCCTGCTGACAAGCTGCATCGCTATCCACATGAGCTGTCTGGTGGCCAACGCCAGAGGGTAATGATCGCCATGGCATTGGCGCAGCAGCCTGATATCTTAATCGCTGATGAGCCGACCACTGCGCTGGATGTCACTCTTCAGCATGAGGTTCTTGAGCTGCTAGATAAGCTCAAGCGGCAGCATCAGATGGCGATGATACTCATCAGCCATGATCTTAATTTGGTTAGGCGCTACAGTGATGAAGTCATCGTCATGCGCCAAGGACAAACGATTGAGCAGGGGCCAACTGCAGAGGTGTTTAATCAGCCAGCAGCCGACTATACCCGCTCGCTCATAGCTCAAGACTTTGGACAAGCGCTGAATTTATTTGAGAATGAAAGCCAGCGGCCAACCGTATTGCAAGTCAGTCATTTACAAGTACAGTTTCCGATTGAAAAAAGTCTGTTTGGCGGCGTCAAGCGCTGGTTTAATGCGGTAAAAAACGTCGATATGACGCTGCAAAAAGGGCAGGCGCTCGGTATCGTTGGTGAGTCTGGCTCTGGCAAAACCACCATTGCCCTGGCGCTGAGTCAATTACTGAGTCATCAAGCGCGTGTCAGTGGTCAGATTGTGGTGAACGGCCAAGATATCGCGGCGTTGTCTAGGAGTGAGCTGCGAAAATTCCGCTCGCAGATTCAGATGGTATTTCAAGACCCCTTTGCCAGTATCAATCCGCGTATGACGGTGATGCAGATAGTTGAAGAAGGGCTGTTGGTACAAGGCGTGTCTAAGGTCGCCCGTCAGCAGGCGGTGATGGATAATCTGGCAACCGTGCATCTGCCGAGTGAGTTTGCGCAGCGCTATCCGCATGAGCTATCAGGCGGTCAGCGTCAGCGGGTGGCGCTTGCCCGTGCGCTAATCATGCAGCCAAGCCTATTGATACTTGATGAGCCAACGTCTGCACTTGATAGTAGCACACAGGTTACGGTGGTCAGTTTGCTACGAGAGATTCAAGCAAAACTACAGCTCAGTTATGTGTTTATCAGTCATGATCTAAAAGTGGTGCGTGCCCTGTGTCAGCATATTATGGTACTAAAAGAAGGCACGTGCATCGAGTCTGGAGCGACCGAAGCTGTTTTTGACAATCCAAAGCATCCGTATGCCAAGCAATTATTGCAAGCGAGTATGCTTTAGTTTAGGGCGTATTGAACATTCAAATATTAGGACTGCTGATAGATAAAATCGCACCAAACTAGGCGTAAACCGACGATAATGTTGAGGCCTTAGCTAGGTTTACAACACCGTTTGGGGTGATTTTAGCATCAGCCCTTCGGGGCGGGGCTACTTTTTGCCAATACATGGCGAAATTGTCTATCCTAGAATGACTAGGCTTCGAAAATTTCACTGCGTATTGTCTGAAAAATAGCCGCCGCCAGTGCCACATTTGAATGTTCAACACGCCCTAAGCCGTCAGAATAAAATAACTATACGAATTTATAAAATCTGGAACACCATAGATGATAAGTAGGCTCAAAATAAAACCCATTCGAGCGCGTGATACCAGTGAGTCGCATAGGCCTTCGACCACGCTTGAACTATTGTTTGACTTGGTCTATGTCATTGCCGTAGCGGCGGCGGCTCATGGTTTTTATAGCCGTTTAAGTGAGCATGACTTATCGGGATTTTTGACCTTTATTGTGGCGTTTTTTATCCTTTGGAATGCATGGACCAGCTTTACTTGGTTTGCCTCGGGATACGACCCTGACGACTGGTTTTATCGCATATCCGTGATGTTTCAGATGTTTGGCTCGTTGATGATAGCAGCCAATATTCATCAATTTTATGAGCAAGGGCTGACATGGATTGGGGTGACAGGGTATGCCATTATGCGGCTGGCGAGCTGTAGTCAGTGGTGGCGCGTTTATCGGCAAGTACCAGGTCATCAAAAAGTCGCTTGGCGTAGTATGGTGGGCTTGCTAGGCTTACAAGCCTTATGGATAAGTTGGCTGTTTTTGCCCGCGGCTCTACAGACGCCTGCTTTGTTTTTATTCATCCTAGCAGAGCTACTGATGCCAGTCTGGGCGCGTTCAGAGCAGTTTGATAACTGGCATCCTGGGCACATTGCCGAGCGTTATGGCTTGCTTACCATCATCGTATTGGGCGAGGGCGTGGTCGGGGTTAGCAATACCATTCAATACTTTTTGACCCATTCAGCATCAGCCGCCAGCTCCATCATATTTTTAGGCTCAAGTTTGGTGGCCTTGGTGTTTTCGTTATGGTGGCTATATTTTATCGTACCCTTTGATAGGATTTTAAACAAAGAACGTCGCCGTCATGATTTGTTTTTATTTGGCTATGGTCACTTTTTTATTTTTGCCTCGATTGCAGGTCTCGGCAGTATGCTCAATTTGGTTACAGAATCTGTCGCTGGTGATAATGGCAATGTGATATCTCAAACGTATGCGATGGGGATGCTAAGTGGAATGCTCAGCGTATTTTTATTGACCCTCACCATACTGCGGGAGCTGATGTGCCGTAA
The DNA here is from genome assembly GCF_002810365.1 of Psychrobacter sp. L7. Classification (NCBI taxonomy): domain Bacteria; kingdom Pseudomonadati; phylum Pseudomonadota; class Gammaproteobacteria; order Moraxellales; family Moraxellaceae; genus Psychrobacter; species Psychrobacter sp. L7. Next base: position 155,497 of record NZ_NEXR01000006.1, on the reverse strand, counting down.
GTCGAGTCGTAATATGATGGCGATACTAATGGCCTTTGTGGTCATTGGGCTAAGCTATACTGCTGTAGCTCTAGGTTTGCCGATTACTTACGGTATTTGGCTAATTATTTTGGCACCTATAGTGATGATTTGGTTTTTTGGACGAGACAACGAGCACTGGCTGGCTAAGGATAGCGGCTAAGCGTGTTTGCGACAGGTTTGGCCGAGGTGGTGTGACAGTAGAACAAAGTGAAAAGTAGAACAAAGTGAAAAGTAGAACAAAGTGAAAAGTAGAACAAAGTGAAAAGTAGAACAAAGTGAAAAGTAGAACAAAGTGAAAAGTAGAACAAGGCAGTTCACAGTAAGTGCGACATCACAAAAACGGCAGTGGTACAATAAATTTAAACAGTCGTTTGCTTGATACAGCAGTGATAGGGTATCTGGCATGGTTTAAAGACACCATAAAAAAGGATTTTTGTACCCATGAAACACCCAAATCGTCTCTCTCAATTGATCAATACCAATGGTTTACAGCATGCAGGCTATCTGGCGGTCGCCAAGACTCGCGCCAAAGTGCTAAAAGCGTTTTCTTATGTTGTGCCGATTAGAAGACCGATGTTGTTTGTCGGTGAGACCTCATGCGAGGAGCTGTGCGATATGCTGATAAATGAAGGCAATGCTCATGTCTTTATCGTCACAGATGCTGTGCTTAATAAGCTGGGCATCCCTGCCAAAGTCACCGACTATCTGGATGAAAAAAATATCCGCTACCATATCTATGATGGTATCACGCCAGACCCGACGTTTGCTGTGGTTAAAGAAGGATTGCGCCAATCTGTCGCCGCCAAGTGCGATTCGATCATTGCCATCGGCGGCGGTTCGGTCATCGATGCGGCCAAAATGATCGCCATGGCCCAAGGCAATAAATGCCAGCCTGAGCAATTGATCGGACTTTTAAAAGCTAAAAAGCCCTCTGTACCGCTTTATTGTATTCCTACCACTGCTGGTACTGGTTCAGAGGCGACCCTAGGCGCGGTGGTGTCTGATGACAAAACTCACCAAAAAGCGCTGTCGATTGACCCCAGAATGGTACCCCTAGCAGCCGCTATCGACCCGGCCATCATGCAAGGCATGCCATCCCATATCACCGCCGATACCGGTATCGATGTATTGACGCATGCCTTAGAGGCATGGATGAGTGCCAATGCCAGTGTTGAGACCGATTATTATGCCGCGTCTGCGGTCAAATCTGTCATGCAGTATCTGCCACTGGCGTATCAAGATGGTGGTAATTTAAAAGCACGTAAAGAGATGGGAGTAGCGGCGCACTATGGTGGCATCGCCTTTAACAAAGCAGGTCTTGGCTATGTCCATGCCATCGCGCACCAGCTAGGGGCGTATTATGGTATTCCTCATGGTCGTGCCAATGCCATCGTCTTGCCTTATGTGCTAGACGTCAATCGTCAAGCAAGCAAAAAAAGACTGGCCAAGCTGGCCAAGCAGACAGGAATGATCAGGCAAGGCAACGCTGGTAATAGTGATGCTGAGATCGCCGATCATCTTATCGCGCAAGTGCGCGACTTGATTGCTAGTTTACACATCGACCCAACGGTAAAAGGCATGCACACCAGTGATTTTGATGACATCGCAAAAGCGGCGGCAAAAGAGGTCAGTGATACTTATGCGGTGCCGACCTATCTGTCACCTGCCGAAATCAAAGACATCCTGACAAAGATCAAACACGCCAGTGAACAGTATATTGGCGCTGCTGGATGACATAACGCCTATTACCAAGCAGTAGTAGGTTTTTTTGGTAAAATGCATTTGATGTTACGAATATAAATAACAGTGTGGGCATATTTGTGTGAGACCAATGCGTTACAATCATGACATGATATAACGCTCAGGAGCACTTTATGACAGATCAATCACTGGTGAGTAATAGGCCGTCAATCAGATGGTTAGGGCTGGTCATCGTCGCCAGCAGTGCGTTTTATGTCGGGTGCGCTGCGACTGAAAATACCAGCCCGCCAAATGCCAGCTCTATTGATAATCCTTATGCCCCAACTGATCCAAACTTGGCAGTGGCCACGGTTGCAGGTGGGTGCTTTTGGTGTGTCGAAGCCGGTTACGAAAAAATACCTGGTGTCATCGAGGTGGTCTCAGGATATACAGGAGGTCAATCGACCAATCCCACTTATAGTACGGTATCAGCCGGTGGCACAGGCCATACCGAAGCGGCACAAGTATATTATGACCCTACCAAAATCACTTATAATGGTATCGTGCAAGCCTTATGGCGTATCGCTGATCCTACCGATGATAAAGGCCAATTCGTCGATCGCGGTACGCAGTATCGTCCAGCAATTTTTTATCATAATGAGCAAGAAAAGCAGATAGCGAAAGCAGCTAAGCAGTCGCTACAAGCCTCTGGCGTCTATGACAAACCTGTCGTGATTGAAATCGTTGCAGCCAGCGATTTTTATCCTGCAGAAGCTTACCATCAAGACTACTATAAAAAAAATCCAATCCGCTACAAGGCTTATACCTTCAACTCTGGCCGCTACCAGTTTATCAAAAGCGTCTATGGCGATGACTACGAGCTAGATTTTGATCAGTTTAAGCCTAGCGCTACAGAAACAAAGGCGACAGACATACGTATAAACACCAGTGGCGCTGCTGCGGCTGAGGCTACGGCATCAGTACAAACCACCGCTACTGGTTTTGATCCAAAAGCCTTTATAAAACCCTCAACAGAGCAGCTAAAACAGTCGCTCACAGCCATGCAGTATAAAGTCACCCAAAAAGACGATACCGAGCGCGCCTTTGACAATGAGTACTGGGATAATAAATCGCCTGGGCTTTATGTCGATGTGGTCTCGGGCGAGCCGTTGTACTCTTCACGTGATAAGTACCAATCTGGCACAGGCTGGCCCAGTTTTACTCGCCCACTTGCGGCAGATCTTGTCGTAGAAAAAGCCGACCGAGGCATATTTGGTACCCGTACCGAGATTCGTAGCCGTTATGCTGATTCGCACGTGGGTCATGTCTTTGATGATGGTCCAGCGCCGACAGGTAAGCGTTATTGTATGAACTCTGCGGCACTGCGTTTTATACCGCTGGCGCAGATGAAAAAAGAAGGCTATGGCGACTGGATCGCTCAGGTAAAGCCGAACGTCTAAGGCTGACGAAAACTGACAAAAAAGGATACTGAGCGCAGTATCCTTTTTGGGTTTTGTTTGGGCGTTTATCTGGGTTTAGATGTTAGGCTTAATTGCTTGCGACATTAAAACGCAGGCCGACGCTTGGGCACCGCGTCCAAAAACTCATTACGTGCTTGATTGTCGTGAAGGTACTCACCCAGCATGGCGGTACTACGGGTGGTTGACTGCTGCTTGTTGACACCGCGCATCATCATACACATATGCGAGGCATCCATTACCACAGCTACCCCGCGACACCCTGTCACATCCATGATGGTTTGGGCGACTTGCTCGCTTAGGTTTTCTTGGATTTGCAAGCGGCGAGCAAACATATCGACGATGCGCGCAAACTTTGACAGACCCAGCACATGACCATTTGGTAAATAACCGATATGCGCCACGCCATGAAACGGTAGCATATGATGCTCACACAGCGAGTAAAACTCAATGTTTTGCACCAATACAAGCTCGCGATTGGTCGATGGAAATACCGCGTCATTGACGACTTCTTCTAAGCTTTGATGATAGCCTTGCGTCAAATAAGAAAACGCCTTTGCTGCTCGCGCAGGCGTGTCTAGTAAGCCTGGGCGATTTAAATCTTCGCCAGTTGAGTCAATCAATTGACGATAAGAGTCGATATTTTCTTTATAATCTGGAGTGATGATGGGGGTATTACTCATAAGTTTGGCAGCCATCCAAAATGTGGGTGTAGCTTAACGCTAAATCCTCAGTTACAAACACTCGATTATGAGCAAGGGTTGTAAGGGATTTTTATAAAAATTGTGCAAGCTGGGAAGGGCTGTGATTATACTTGAAAAAGGCTTAACTTCATACTGCTGTGGCCAGAGTTGCGCGTTTTATCGATATCAGGCATCACCATAACATAGAGGATACCAGCATCTGTATCAGTAAGTACAGTTTACGACTGTTTACTTAAATCAATTCGTGTATAATGAGTCATCTTTTTATCATACTTATAATGAGCATTTATACTCTCGAACGATTCAAAAGGAAATATTATGCTACTGCAAGGACAACGATTTGTCGTAACTGGCATCGCAAGTAAACTCTCTATCGCATGGGCGATCGCAGAAGCGTTGCACCGTGAAGGCGCTTCATTGATTTTGACTTATCCAAATGAGAAAATCAAAAAACGGGTAGATATGGCTGCCGAAGCATTTGAGGCAGACTTGGTGTTAGAGTGTGATGTCGCCTCAGATGACTCTATCGCCGCTTGCTTTGAGCAAATCACCGCACATTGGGGCGATGGTATCGATGGCGTCGTACATGCTATTGGCTTTGCGCCAATGGATCAGCTCGACGGCGATTTTGTTAGCGCCACCACTCGTGAGGGCAGTCAAATCGCGCACGATATCTCAAGCTACAGTTTTGTAGCACTGGCCAAAGAGGCGCGGTCGCTACTGGCCATGCGTCATGGCTCGATGCTGACACTGACTTATGAAGGTAGTATCTCAGTATTGCCAAACTATAATGTTATGGGGATGGCCAAGGCAAGCTTGGAGGCCAGTGTGCGTTATCTAGCGACATCGATGGGCGGTGAAGGCATCCGTGTCAACGCTATATCAGCAGGGCCTATCCGTACGCTGGCCGCCAGTGGTATCAAATCTTTTAGAAAAATGCTTGATATCAGCGAAAAGATAGCGCCGCTACAACGCAATATCACCCAAACAGAAGTCGGTAACGCAGCGTTGTTCTTGCTATCACCATGGGCTTCAGGTATCACCGGTGAGATTATGTTCGTGGATGCTGGGTTCAATACCGTGGCCATCAGCGAGCAGCTAATGATGGCTGATGAGTCAAAGTAGCCGCTCAAGATAAGTGCATGAACTGACATATTCAGTGATATTATTTAGCAAAGACAGAAGGCAGCCTATGGGCTGTCTTTTTTGGTTATAATAAAGGCTTTTTGGCCCTAAGCCATGAAACGATAAATATGATCACCAAACTACCAAAGTGGATATTGTGGGGCGGCGCGATTTTAGCGTTTAGTGCCGGTTGCGTCAATACAGCGGCGCTGATGGGCTTTGCACGTCTTTCTGTCTCGCACGTCACGGGTAATGTGAGCCTGTTTGCCGCTGCAATCGCTTACATGGATGCCCGTAGTATCTTGTATATCGGGGCGCTGTTACTGTCGTTTTTGGCAGGTGCGATATTAAGCGGTTATGTGATCGGGCAGACGTCCCTAAAGCTTGGGCGACGTTATGGCCGCGCGTTATATATTGAGGCGGCACTACTACTGCTCAGTTATTGGCTATACCAGCAGCATGACTATTTAGGGCAGCTGGCGGCGGCGATGGCCTGCGGTTTACAAAACGCCATGGTAGCGACTTATAGTGGGGCAGTCATTCGCACGACTCATTTGACAGGTCTTACCTCAGATATGGGTGCGGCCATCGGAAACTGGCTGGCAGGTCGTGCCATCAGCAAGCCTACCTTAGGGTTTCAAGCGGTTATCTGGTACTGCTTTTGTGGTGGTAGTGCGCTTGGGGCGTTTTTATTTGCAAAGGTCGGTTATGATACGCTGTTTGTGCCCATTAGCATCGTGCTCAGTGCGGCATTTATTTATAACTATGTCTCAGACCGTTTGCCGGAGAAAAGATAACTTAGAATAAAGATAAGCGAAAAAAGCGCTCATTATAATAATGAGCGCTTATAGCAAACAATACATTAATGGCGCGTTGTCAGTGGCAATGCGCTTATCTTGAAACTATAAAAACATTTGAAAAACCAGCGAATTACTTATCGCTTTCTTCGTTATGATCTTCGTGCTCATGCATGCCTTGCATCATGTCTAGGACAGAGTCGTCGGTACGCTGCTGGTCTTTTTGGTCAAGGCCATCTTGATTGATATCTTTACGAGCCATTTTTGTGGTCGAGTCCGTTTTATTGTCATCTGTCATGAAATGCTCCTAATAGTTACTGTCAATTTGATTAAGGACATGGCCTAGTATGAAAGAGCATGGTGGTGTTGTACATATGGTGTGTACGCGTGTTTAGTGACGATGTGTAACTGAATATTTGTAAATGAAGACTTATAACTAAGGCGCATGATCCTTGCTACTTGGCAGAACGGTATTTGCTAGCAGCGCCACCGATGGCAAAAAATGTTGCTTTGATAAGTAATTGAGTTTAAAGCGTTCTTATAAATGAGCATGGATACAGGTCAATCAAGTGCTTTGTCAGGCGCGTTTTTTGCGATATATCTGCTATGATAACAGCCTATTTTTTCTGATAACGCGCCAGTTATCACAATTCATACTCTCTCTTTGGTTTATCTTTAGGGTCTTTTTTTACACTGTCTTTGGATCAATAAGGACATTTTATGTCAAAGCAAAAACTAGACGGCCATCTTCCTGATGATGGCAACGAGTATTTATTTACCGATACCTTTCCAAAGGGGACGGGTAAAGGGCTGATAGTGGTCGCCATCGCCGCCATTATCGCTATGATTATCTATAACGTGTTACCCTTTGAAGTCAATGCCAATAAAGGCCTTGCGGTGCTATTTTTTATCGGTGTGCTGTGGTTGACAGAGGCGGTACACGTGACTATCACCGCCTTGCTGGTCGTAGTGGTCGGGGCGCTGGTTGGCATACCTGAGTTTGATGCCAAGATTGGCCTACAAAGCTTTGCCAGTCCGACTATTTATTTGTTTTTTGGTGGTTTTGCACTGGCGGCCGCCTTACATGTACAGCAGTTAGACAAAAAAATCGCCCTAAAGATTTTATCGATGTCAGGTGGTAAGCTAAGTACGGCGGTGTTTTTGATATTTGCCGTGACCGCGTTTTTGTCGATGTGGATATCTAATACCGCTACAGCGGCGATGATGCTGCCACTGGCGCTGGGTATTCTCACGCAAGTGGATCGTGAAAAAGACCGCGGCACTTTTGTTTTTGTGCTGCTGGGTATCGCATACTCAGCCAGTCTTGGGGGCTTGGGTACCATCGTGGGCTCGCCGCCTAATGCTATTGCGGCAAAAGCGCTTAACATCGCCTTTGTAGATTGGATGAAGTTTGGTGTACCCATGATGGTGGTGTTATTGCCGCTGCTCTTGGGGGCGATGTATGTGTTTTTAAAACCCAACCTCAACCGCACAATCACTGTACTCGATGAAGCACCAATCGCGTGGAACAAGCCGCGCATTGTGACGATTATCGTCTTTATTATCACTGCTTTCAGCTGGATATTTTCTAAAAAAATTGGTGCAGCGCTCGATATCACTGATACCGATGCTGTCATTGCTTTGTCAGCGGCCGCCGCGGTGGTCAGTCTGGGTCTGGTATCATGGAAGCAAGTTTCGGATAATACCGATTGGGGCGTGCTCATGCTGTTTGGCGGCGGTATTGCGCTATCGACGATCTTAAAAGTATCGGGCGCGTCATTGGTGCTGGGTGAGACGGTGGCAAGTGCGCTGTCTTCTGCGCCGCTGATCTTGGTGATGATTGCAGTGTCAGCCTTTATTATCTTTTTGACCGAGTTTGCCTCAAACACCGCGTCAGCTGCGCTGCTGGTGCCAGTATTTGCAGCGATTGCTGAGCAAATGGGTCTGCCGCATGAGGTGCTGGTGCTGGTCATCGGTATTGGCGCATCGTGTGCCTTTATGCTGCCTGTTGCGACACCGCCAAACGCTATTGTCTTCGGTACTGGGTTGATCAAACAGTCTGAGATGGTCCGCACAGGGGTAATACTCAACATCATTGCCACCGTCGTTATTGGATTGTGGGCGTATTTTTTCTTAATATAGCCTCAAATATGTCCGAATAAGACATACCAGTACAGACAAAACCCGATGTTTCCATGACTATTGGACATCGGGTTTTCGTTTTTATTACGTGGCAGGACTGGGCAACAGTGCTAATCGATGAATATTGTATCGTCAGTTCACTATAGAGGTGTTGTACAAGGCTGATGTGGTCAAGGTGTTTTTGGAGTAAACTGGTCAAAATATAGCTTATCAAACAGTGGTTCAAATAACGGCTCAAATAATGGTTCAAGTAGTGACAAGCAAAAGCTACCTGTACCAAATTCTAATCGCTTATAACTTTATATAGGCGTTATGCAGCCATTCTAACTGAATAAAGAGGTACCATTATATGCCCCTAACTATGTATTATAAAAACGGTATGATTCGTAAAACGCGCTGTCACATCCCTGATGATCTGGTGCCGACACTCTATCAGATTCATGATAATGCCAGCTTTCCGCAATTGACTTGGCTGATTGATAATCTTTATGAAAGCCTGCAGATCGAACCTGCTACCGCGCAGGCATTGGCCGATGAGATGGTAGCGTTTGAGCGCTTGATACTGTCGTTGCACCTGCCTTTTCCTAGAGTGCCGTTACAGCGGCTACATACCTTTTTTGCTGGCGCGGCCAGTAGCCAACAGACAATTTTTACCTCAACATAGTATCAATAATCGGCAAGCGGCAGATTGAGTAAGTTATTCTAAAGGCTAGGCAAGTATGACAAGCCGCTTGAATCGTACCTGCATAACCCTCATAATCTAAGCACTTTTAAATAATAAATAGCCTAAGCAAATATGCCGAATCAAACTGAAAAATCGCAACATACTAAACCGCAAACAAACACCCCTTCTCAATTAGATGTCGAAAGTACAGCAGCGCAGGCCGCTACCGGTGCGATTAGTCAAGTCGATACTTCTGATTTACCCGTCCTTGCAAAAGACAGCTACTATCTTGGGCGTTTGGAGCGCGAGCTGGCACGTGCCGCTGTGACCAAAAATAAAGCAGCCAATAGCGACTCCCGTAAAGAAAAAGACTCGCCTAAAGCGGCAGACATCCTGAGCAAAAAACGCGCGCAATACGAAAAAATAAAAACCCGCTCACAGCAAGCGGTGCAAGCGCGTATCGATAGTATCCCAGACAACTTGCCAGCCACCTTAAACCTAGATTTGCCTGTCAGTCAGCGCGCTGATGACATCGTGCAAGCCATCATCGACAACCAAGTCATCATCGTCGCAGGTGAGACAGGGTCTGGTAAAACGACGCAATTGCCGAAGCTTGCGATGCTGGCAGGGCGCGGCATCACAGGGCAAATAGGGCATACCCAGCCAAGACGCTTGGCGGCTCGTAGCGTAGCCAACCGTATTGCTGAGGAGCTTGGCGAGCAGCTCGGTCATACCGTCAGTTTTAAGATTCGCTTTAATGAGCAGGGTACGGCGCAATCGGTCGTGAAGCTGATGACTGATGGTATCTTATTGGCCGAACTCGGTCATGACCGGTTTTTGAGTAAATACGATACTATCATCATCGATGAGGCGCATGAGCGTAGTCTAAACATTGACTTTATCATGGGTTATCTAAAAAAACTGCTACCCAAACGCCCTGATTTAAAAGTCATTATTACCTCAGCAACCCTTGATACCAAGCGTTTTAGTGAATACTTTAGCCGTTATGATAGTAAGCTCAAGCGTAATGTCCCTGCGCCGATTTTTAATGTCGAAGGCCGCAGTTACCCTGTTGAGGTGCGTTATCGCCCGCTGACTGATGAGCCAGTGGGTAGCTCAGATGACGACAGCTACGATGATTTTGAAGAAAACCTACCGCGTGCGGTGGTTGCCGCCGTCGAAGAATGCTTTAGTGATGCGCAAAATAAAGGTCATGCCGACCAAGCAGATATCTTGATATTTGCGGCGACAGAAGCGGAGATTCGTGAGCTGCAAGATGTGCTTGAGCGTCATGGACCCAAGCACACCGAAGTGTTGCCACTGTTTGCACGGCAGACTTATGAAGAGCAGCAGCGTATCTTTCAGCCGTCAGGTCGCGGTAGACGTATTGTGATTGCTACCAACGTCGCTGAGACTGCACTGACCGTACCCGGCATTCGCTACGTGATTGACTTAGGGTTTGCGCGGATTTCGCGTTATTCGTATCGCTCACGCGTCCAGCGCCTGCCGATCGAAGCCATCTCGCAAGCGGCTGCCAATCAGCGTAAAGGCCGCTGTGGCCGTGTCGCGCCAGGCGTTTGTATTCGTCTGTATTCTGAGGAGGACTTTAGCGGCCGTCCAGAGTTTACCGAGCCTGAGATACTGCGCACCAACCTTGCTTCCGTGATTTTGCAGATGGCCAACCTGCGTCTGGGTAGTGTCGATGATTTTGCTTTTATCGAGCCGCCAGATAGCCGTTTGGTCACCGATGGGCATAAACTGCTCGATGAGCTAGGGGCGATTACCTCTAAAAGCGACAAAGCACCCAGCCCTGCCAAGCGCTCCAAGGGCCTTACTCAGCTGCGTCTAACGCCGACTGGGCAAAAAATGGCACGCATGCCAATCGATCCAAGGCTGGCGCGTATGCTGGTGGCAGGTAGCGACTTTGATTGTATCCGTGAGATGCTCATCGTTGTCGCCGCGCTTGCCGTACAAGACCCGCGCGAGCGCCCCGCCAATAAGCGTCAGCAGGCGGATCAAAAGCATGCTGAGTTTCGTCAAGATGACTCCGACTTTTTGTTTTATTTAAGTCTATGGAAAGCGCTGTTTGAAAAAGGCGAAGACGGCAGTAAATTGTCTGGCAATCAGCGCAAACAGTTTGCCAAAAAACATTATCTGAGCTTTCCGCGCGTGCGTGAGTGGAGTCAGACTCACCGGCAGTTGCTGCAGATGGTCACGGATCTTAAGCTTGCAGATGATAAAGGCGGTAAAAAAGGGGCTAGTAGTAGTGACCCTACCAGTGTAGAAGATGAGGAGGTCAAAGCGGTCAAATATGCCAATTTGCATCGCGCACTATTGACGGGGCTGCTCTCGACCATCGCGCATAAGACAGAAAATCGCGGTGAGTACTTAGCAGCACGCCAGCAAAAAGCCAAAATATTCCCAGCCAGTACCGTGTTTAAACAAGTGCCGCCTTGGGTCATGGCTTTTGAGATGGTTGAGACTTCGCAAGTGTTTATGCGTACTGTTGCCAAGATTGAACCTGAGTGGATTATCTCCGCGGCGGGCAACTTACTGAAGTACCATTATTTTGAGCCGCATTGGTCCAAAAAGACAGGCCGCGTCAAAGCGTACGCACAGATTAGTTTGTTTGGACTGATTATTGTTAGTAAGCAGCTGACCAACTACGAGCAGGTCAACTTAGCAGAGTCGCGGGAGATATTTATCCGTGACGGTTTAGTAACGGGTAATTTGGGTCGGCAAGCGCCGTTTTTGCAGCACAATATGGACAAAATCGCCCATGTTGAGCGTATCGAAGACAAATTGCGTCGCCGCGATTTACTCGTCGATGAAGAGGCGCTGTATCAGTTTTATGACAAAAAAATCCCCGAGCATGTCGCCAGCCGCAAATCCTTTGAGGACTGGCGCGCTGAGGTAGAAAAAAACGATAGTAAATATCTGTTTTTTACCGATGATGACGTGCTCAACAGCCAAGCACCGACCACAGGCGATTTCCCAGAAGTGTGGAAGCTGGGTGACTTAAAGCTGCCGCTACGTTATGTCTTTGATCCATCAAGCGATGATGATGGCGTGACCATTCGCGTGCCGCTTGTCGCACTGCCGCAGCTTGATGCCATTGAGCTGCTGTGGGGCGTGCCCGGTTGGCGCTATGAGCTGGTGTTACAACTGCTAAAGTCATTGCCAAAAGACATCCGCCGCCAAATCGTACCGATTCCTGATACGGCAGACAGTCTCTTTGATGAGCTGCAGCCCGAGGGCGGACAAGGGCTACTCAAGCAGCTATGCCAAGCGCTGCACCGCCGCGGCATTATGTCGGTGACCGAAGCGAGCTTTAATCCGGCCAGCATTGATCGTTATTTGCAGCCACAAATCTGTGTGGTCGATGACAAAAACCGCATCATCGAAAAAGGCCGCGACCTGCAGACGCTACAGATTCGTCATGCTCAAGAGACCCGTCAAGCGGTCAATGAGCAGCAAGGCGCACACACGGATTTCCCTGAGCATTTTGCCTTTAGTAAAAACCATCATAGCGCAGGCGTAGTGATGAAGCAGTTTGCTGCCTTGGTCGCAGATGAGGCGGGCGAGGCGGTATCGATTCATCAATACACCGATGTCAATGCGGCACTGCAGGCGCATCGTATCGGGGTCTTGACTTTGATCAAAGGCAAGCTGGGTGCCAAAAGAAAGCAGCTGACCAGTCAAATCGATAAGATATTTAAATTGGCCTTTGCCCCGCTGGGTGATATGGAAGCCCTAAAGACCATTGTGATTGATGCGACACTTGATGCCACGCTTGAGGAGCATTATGTCTTATTTGATCATAGTGAGGATTTGCCTGAGAGCGCCGACGATGTGGCAGTTGAACTGAGCGAAGAGCTACCCTTTACCACAGATGAGTATGCAAAGACGCTCGATGCCGTGGTTAGCAATTTTTTATTGACGGGTCAGAGTGTCATCAAAACCCTCAAAAACGTCTATACGCGCTGGCAACGTATTCGTCAGAGCTTACTCATGCTGGATCGGGAGATATTTGGCGAGTCTATCGATGATATCGAAGACCAGCTTGAAGACTTGCATTTGTCTGATTTTGTTTATCGGATGGATTACAGTCAGTGGCAGCAGTATCCGCGCTATCTTGAGGCGCTAGAGATTCGTATCGAACGCCTGGAGCACAACCTCGAGGCGGATCTCGACGGTGTCTATGCGCTCGATGTACACATGGAACGACTGGGGAATCGCGCTAGCGATAAGGCCATCAGTGAATATCGCTGGATGGTTGAGGAGTATCGCATCCAGCTCTTTGCCCAACCGATGAAAACTCGTATGGCGGTATCACCGAAACGCCTGAGTAAGCTGTGGGATAAGGTGGGTTAATAAACTGTTAAATAAAGGATAGTGAGTAGGGTGCGTGAGGAGCGCCCTATGCGAGCGGCTACTTTACACTAAGGCGTGTCCTCGTTTTAGAGATGATGACTATATTTTATTCACCACATTACTTATTCTAGGACCTTTGGGGGTAGATATATTGTGAACTCATTTAGGGGCTCAACCAATACACTGTAAGGGTTGTTTTGCTCGGAAGTTGGGACAATACCAAAATCTGATAACAGTTTAAAATTTGCCGAAATTAAGGTGGCAGGTTTTACTTCAAGCCGTTTATGCCAGACACGATAAGTGCCGAGCTTACCATCTCTACGATGATAAAAACCCGCTAGTGGGTGAGTAATATAAATAAGGGCTGACTCAATATTAGGAAAACCTGCAAACGATAAGATCTCCTCTCCTGTTTGTTGCAGAGACACCGAAGCCGCTGCCCAGTCTGATTGAGCATTCATGACATACTTAGTATATAGCTCTGATGCGTCATCAAATTGACAATCAAAACTTACCTTAGCTGGGTGCCATGGTAGCTGCCATACATATCTAGGCACGGCCAATGTCCATGAATCCAAAGTTGTACCTAAAAACCAGACGCAGCGCTCGCCAGTTTGTTTGTCTATAATATAGCAGTATTTTGCAAAAGAATTTAAAGGGCGCAGGCCTCTCAAGTTATTCAAGTTATACTCAACTAGAACCCATTAAAAATAAACCCTATCTGTTTTTTAAACAATAAAAAAGGCTGGACTAGCAAGCGCTAATCCAGCCTTTTACTTTATAAAAACTTATTATGGCGCGAACTTAGCCTTTGGGTACACCATGTTGGCAGGAGACAGTAAATTATCCAAGGTCTCTTTGTCCATCAGCTTTTCTTCTAAGACGATATCATAGACGCTACCGCCAGTCTCTTGGGCTTTTCTGGCCACATACGTAGAGGACTCATAGCCTAAGTGCGGGTTTAGGGCGGTGACCAGACCGATGTTATTAAACACCTGTCCGCTACAGGTGTCGTTATTCATGATGATGCCATCGATACAGCGGGTTGCAAACATCTCACAAATATTGGTCATCATGCTCATACCGGTAAATAGGTTAAAGGCAATCACTGGCTCAAAGACGTTGAGCTGTAGCTGAGCGTTCTCTGATGCCATCACAATCGCGCTATCGACGCCCATGACGTGAAAACACGCTTGGTTGACCACTTCTGGAATCACAGGGTTGACTTTGCCTGGCATGATTGAGCTGCCAGGTTGCATCTCAGGCAGACGATATTGCGCCAGCCCCGCACGTGGCCCTGACGACTGCAAACGTAAATCATGAGCGATCTTGGATAAACGGGCAGCAAACAGACGCAGGTTGCCAGATAAAGCGACATAAGCGCTGGTATCTTGCGTGGATTCGATCAAATCCTCTGCGATGTAATATGGTCTGCCAGTGAGCTCTGTTAAAGTCTCAGCGCACAGATCTGAGTAGCCAGCAGGCGCATTTAGCCCAGTACCAATCGCCGTACCACCCATGTTGATCTCGTGAAACAAAGCGCGCGTTGACTCGATACGCTGCATCTCTTTTTTGATCATCGTGGCAAAGGCATTAAACTCTTGCCCTGCCGTCATCGGCACTGCATCTTGCAAGTGAGTACGCCCCATTTTTAGCTTGTCAGCAAGCTCGATGCTTTTGTTTATCAAGCTTTGGTGGAGCAACGCCATTTTATCGAGCAGGTTTGTGCAGTACTCATCTAGTGCCACATTGAGTGCGGTTGGATAGGCGTCGTTGGTTGATTGTGATAGGTTGACGTGATTGTTTGGGTGTACATGCTGATATTGGCCTTTTTCATAACCCAAAATCTCCAAGGCACGGTTGGCAATCACCTCATTGACGTTCATGTTGGTTGAGGTGCCAGCGCCCCCTTGAAACATATCAACGATAAACTGGTCATGATATTTGTCGGCGATTAAGTCATCACAGGCAGCAACGATTGCGTCTTTGACCGTATCGTTTAGTACGCCGACTTTATTATTGGCAATGGCGGCGGCCTTTTTTACCGTCGCAAAAGCACGGATAAACGGTGAAAACTGATGCAAGCGCACACCACTGACGGTAAAGTTTTCAAAAGCGCGTAGGGTTTGGATGCCGTAGTAAGCATCAGCAGGGACATCACGTTGACCCAATAGGTCGTATTCTTGGCGAGTGGCGGTAGACATTTAATAAAACTCCTTCAGTAAAAGCCCTGACTCATATGTGAATCATCTCTTATTTTTATAAAAACAAATTGTATTTATAGCACATTTGAGAATCATCGTGGGCAACATTACAGAGTAGGCGTTTTATTCTCGGATTAATAATGAATATTTATTACATTATGCATAATTGAACAAAAATTTTTGGTTATCATTTATCTTGAGAGGTAAACTCGAGGGTTTTACGATGCAAGGTGATGGGTAGGTCGGCATGACATAACGGACATCCCCATCACTACGCTTGGCTAATGACCGATATTCTCTGTCAGTACGCCCATACTATGCAAAATAAAGGCAATGACTGCGAGTGCTACGATAAATGGGGTAAATATCCAAATCACAATATTGATCAGCAATGAAGGTAACAAACCATTAAACAGCTCAGTGTTTGGGGCAAAAAAATTCATCATCGCATCGACGGCCCGTTTGGCAATGGGAAAAAGTACGGTACTCAGGGCCAGTATATAGACATATTTACTAAAACTGGGATCACTTAGCAGTACCATAAAGTAAAAACTGACAAAAAAAGCAACGCCTAATGCCCAGCATTTGATAGTGTAGCTTAAATGAGTCATAGGAGCCTCCCATATATTCTGATGGATACGTAATAGACGCGTCGTAATATATTTATTAATTAGAATATATTATATGTTATATATCGAATATATAAGAGAAGTCAATCATTTTTTATCAAAAAGCACCGTAAAGCCACGTTTTTTTAGGGCGTGGATGTCAGGTATCAGTCATTGTCTCCCAACATTGGGATTGTCTTGATTGCGGTTGGTACAACAAAAAAGAGCCAGTAGCTTCACTACTGACTCTCATCATTCATAAGTGTATTAGCCAAACACTATTTTTAGTCAATACCTATAGTTGGCAGTTGACCTGATATTGTTGACCATTGTCTGAGGTGATGGTCATGATGCCAAAGTCTGCTTTGGTCTGCCAGTCATAGGTGGTCTTTGGGTTTACATTGTTTACGTAACGTGCGCCAGAGCCTGATACTGCTTGCTCTAGCGTGATTTTTGCGTCTTGTAGACCTACTTTTGGCAAGGTGAGGTTTAGATTGGCCGCTTGACCGTCCGCTGCATAAGTAGCAGTAACCATACCGTTATCTTCACAGGTGAATGACTGAACGACTGGCTTGGCAGCAGTGGTTGGGGCGGTAGTGGTCGGAGCGTTGGTCGCACAAGCGGCTAACAAAACGGCAAAAGGAGCAACAGCAAGTAACTTTTTCATAAACGATATTCCTCAAGTTGGTAAGTGAATGTGAGTTGTTATACTGAGCAATATGATACATGCTCAAATGTAATTTCGTGTTGTGGTTAGAGTTTACTAAGGTAATTGTTTCTGTCTTTTTCGTGATTTGCTAAGTCCTGATCGGTTAAGTGATTGAGCGATATTTGGTTTTTTGTTTACACTGTTTTTTTATTTAAGATAAACACCAGTACTGCCCCTAAGATGACTATACTGGCGATCAGAAAGTTGAGCGTCAGCTGCTCGGATAAAAACACCATGCCTAATATCGCCGCTAGGATAGGGGTGCAGAGCTGTACGACTGCGGCTTGGGAGTTTTTTAATAGTGGCATGGCCATATACCAGATACTATAGCCCAGCCCTGAGGCTAGCGCCCCTGACGCACAGGCCAATAAGACGCCTTCGATACTAATGTGATCGAGACGAATGTTTGGTATGCCAAAGGTGCTAAGGGCTGTCAGTGAGATGATAAAGAGGACTGGGACGGCCACCAAGCTTCTGATGAAGTTAAACCCTGTCGCGCGCAGCGGTGAGACGCAAGACTTGCCTCGTATGCTATATATGCCCCAAGCGCCGCCGCTGATGGCCATGAGTATCGCCGCGGTGGGTGAGGGCACGGTGGCTGATGGCAACATCAAGTAAACAAACCCCGCCACAGCGACAATAAACGCCAACCACTGCCAAGCGCTTAACTGCTCTTTTTGATAAATCCCCCAGCCAATCATCGTCAGCTGTACTGCCGAAAACAAAATCAGCGCGCCTGTGCCTGTATCTAATGCTGTATATGCAATCGAAAAACACAGCGCATAAACCACCAGGCTGATGCTACTTATCCAGCTACCTCTATCTTGTAAAATAGCGTCATCAGTCGCGGTATTTAGATGTAGATTTTTTTGACGTGACATTTGTTGACATGGTTTTTGCTGATGCAGCCAGTAGGTGTGCACCGACATCACCACCGCCAAGCTCATCGCGGCACTCAGCAGGCGAAGGGTGGTGAAACTCCAAGCATCGATATAGCCCTCCGCCAGCGCCATCCTACAAAATAAAGAGTTTGCGGCAAACGCAATTAACGCGACTATGGTATAAAACGTGGCTTTCAAAAATAATTCCTACAGTGATTGACGCAAGTTTTGCATAAAATAGAGCGTTATTAAAAATAACAACAAGGAACCATTTATGGATTGGGCGAGTATTTTTATTCATGATACCACGTGGGCATTTGTCCTAGAGATATTGGTACGTGTGACTGTGATGTTTGTACTGATTATTACGTTCTTGCGCTTTACGGGTAAGCGCGGCGTCCGTCAGTTGTCTATCTTTGAGCTGACTATCATTTTGTCATTAGGCTCTATCGCTGGCGACCCGATGTTTACTGAGGATTTACCGATCATCCAAGCGGTGCTGATTATGAGTACCGTCATCTTGCTGTATCGCTTGTGTACGTGGGCGATGATGAAGTTTCAGCCGTTTGAAAATTTGCTAGAAGGAAAATCGCTGTATATCGTAGAAGATGGGATGCTGGTGCTCGATAAAATCAAAAAAGGCAAGATGTCGCACGATGAGTTTTTTGCTGAGATGCGTCAGCAGGGCGTGGAGCATCTGGGGCAAGTGCGTACCGGCCTGCTAGAAACCGATGGCAATTTTAGCGTCTTATTATACCCACCTGAGCAAACAGGCTACGGTATGCCGCTTTTTCCTAAGCAGTATCAGCCAGTTGAGCAGGTGGAGTCAGGCGTGCATTATGCTTGCATGTACTGCGGTTATATCGAGCATATCACAAACCCTGATCAAATATGCTCGCGCTGTCAGAACAACTGCAAAAACTGGGCAAAAGCGCTCAATAGCCAGATTGTCAGATAAGGAATACCAGTCATTGCTTTTATTAAAATAGCCTAAGCAAAAAAATTACACATAATCAAAATTGTTTAACCACTCTACTACCTGCATAACACGAGCTTGCCTATCACCACCAATACGTCTAAATGACTTGTGATAGATACTAAGCTGATCCGCAAAGTAGGCACTAATCTCTTCACGCTCATGCGGCGCATCGCGCAAGTCGTCGGCGACCCACGGCGTATCAACCTCAGTCAGTAGTATCAAGTCATAATGATGCGCCAGTGCCGCTTGAGTTAGGGCAAGAGGGCAGTCGCCATAGTACCAGTTTGAATAAACCATCAGCTCAAACAAGCTGGTATCACAGAACACATAACGCTGGCCGGCAGGTAGCTGTGCCGCTTGCATTGCGCGTTTGTTTTCTAACTCAATCTGACCTTGCGCGATAGGCAATAAATCCTCCCACGTACAGGTCAGCTGCTCGTTATCCCATTTGGCTTGTAGGTAAGTGCGCATATACTCTGGCACCCAAGGACTGGCAAAATGCGCCGCCAGATCTCGGCACAACGTGGTCTTGCCAGTGCTTTCAGCACCCAATACTGCGACATTGATGACGGATTTAGGCGTATGCTGTTTGAGGTTGTTTGCGATAGCGTTGTTGCCATTCATAATAAGCCCAGATTGCGATCAGAGTGAAGACTACGTATTGTAGTGCAGTAAAGGTGAGACCTTTATAAAAGTATAGCGGTACGGAGATGGCATCGGCGACGATCCACAATAGCCAGTGCTCAATTTTGCGCCGTGCCATCAGCCACATCGCCATCAAAAACAGCGCCGTGGTCAGCATGTCGGTGTAGTCGACCCACGTAAATAACTGTAGTCCCAGCACAGTACCCTCAAAGCTAAAGCCATTGTTTATCACGGGGCGAAAGTAATACACCAGTGCCACAAAGGCCATGGTGGCAGCGGCCAGACTCGCTAATATGGGCAAATCTTTTGCGCTTAGCCGCTCAACTTGAATGGCGCTCTCAGCCTCCTTGAGCGCGCGGTCTTGCTGGCTGGTAGGGTTGATATGGTCTGAAACGGTGTTGTTTGCTTTGTTTTTTGACCAATTAATCCAGCCGTATAGGCTCATTACGGTATAATAAGCATTGATAAACATATCGCCAAACAGCTGCCACTTCCATAGGAGGTAGACAAATATGGCGGTACTAATCAGGCCGATGGGGAAAACAAGGATGTTGGTTTTGCTGGCGAGCATGACGCTGGCTACGCCAAATACCACCGCAATCAGCTCTAAAGCGATAAATAGAGCGGAGTAGTCAGCGTATTGTCCAAACAACCAGTTAAAAATCTCTACCATTAGTATTCCTAAATATAAACGCTTTGACTGTTTGCGAGCGCTCAATAGTCGCATATCACGCCCTGAGCCTCGTAATTATAGCGTAGATGCCCACAAATAAAGGCCGTCTTTGCTTATTTTTCGTCACAAATGCATTATTTGTAACAAAGTATTAGAAAAATAATAATATTCAGGCATAATAAAGGCTCTGATTTTAAGTTTACAGTTATTCACCGAAATCAAAACATCCTTATTTTCACTTTTACGCTTATCCAAGCACTACCGCAGTAGACAAGGAAGCTTATTATGACGACTTGTATCACGGGCACCGGCCTATACGTTCCTCCTTATAGCATCAGCAATGAAGAGCTGGTGGCTTCATTTAACCAGTATGTCGAAAACTACAACAACGAGCATGCTGACGAGATCGCAGCAGAGACTGTGACCGCACTGCAGCCTTCCTCAGCTGCGTTTATCGAAAAAGTATCTGGCATCAAATCACGCTATGTCATGGAAAAAGACGGGATCTTAGATCCTGAAATCATGGCACCTGTGATTCCTTATCGTCAGCTTGGCGAAGAGCTATCAGTCATGGCTGAGATGGGCGCCGCCGCACTAAAAGACGCTTTAGCGGACGCAGGGTTAGAGCCTAACGACTTGGACGGTATCATCCTTGCTTGCTCAAACTTTCAGCGCACGTATCCGGCAGTCGCCATCGAGATTCAGAACGAAATCGGCATGGTAGGCGGTTTTGCTTACGATATGAACGTTGCTTGTAGTGCCGCGACGTTTGGGTTATCACAAGCCCACGGTTCTATCATCTCAGGTCTGGCCAAACGTGTGGCTGTGGTAAACGTCGAGATTACCTCAGCGCATTTAAACTGGCGCAACCGTGATAGTCATTTTATCTTTGGTGATGTGGCGACGGCGTCTATCGTCGAAGAGCTAGAGACGCCTAAAGGTTATGAGATTATCAACTCAAAACTGTTTACTCAGTTTTCGACCAACATCAAAAACGAGTACGGCTTTATGGATCGCTCCGAGTTTTTGGCAGCGCAGACTGAGATGTATCCTGATATCAAAGAGCCTGTCACGGATAAGCTGTTTTTACAAAACGGTCGTAAAGTGTTCCGTGAGGTCTGTCCAAAGGTATCAGAGATTATCACTGAGCACCTGCATGACAACGAGCTACAAGCAAGCGACATTAAGATGATGTGGCTGCACCAAGCCAATGCCAATATGCTAGATCTTATCTTGCGCACGGTAGTGGGGCGTGACGCGGACAAAGCCATTGTGCCAAGCGTCATCGATGAGTTTGCCAATACCAGCTCAGCCAGTCCGATGATTGTCTTCCATCGCTACAAAGACAAGCTGGCATCAGGTGATTTGGGTGTAATTTGCTCATTTGGCGCAGGTTACTCGATCGGATCGGTGCTGGTGCGCAAGGTATAGACGGCAGCGATACCGCTAGCACGGCGGCTGATAGTTGCTGTTACCTGTTGTTCACTACCGATAACAACAAAAAATAGCTAAGAGCAATCTTGGCTATTTTTTTATGTCAGTAGGATATGGTATCAAGCTGTTGATTTCTATCACTTCTGCTTGGCCGCACAAGCGATAATTTATGAGTATAATAGACAGGTTGCTGACAGGTTTTAATTTAAACGGAAAAATTTGCTATAATCACTCTCTTATTCCCCTCATTTGATTAAAAGTCCTTTTATGAAAGAATCCTTACGCCTGCGTTTAGACCAGATGGTAGACCGTTATGAAGAGGTCACCGCCTTATTATCCGATCCTAGTGTCATCAGTGACAATAATAAATTTCGTGAGCTGTCTGTTGAGCATAGTGACTTGATGGACATCACCACGTTATGGCAGAACTATGGGCGTGCAGAAACCGATCAAGCAGATGCTGAAGCGATGCTAGCTGACGCTACTGATCCTGACATGAAAGAGATGCTGATCGATGAGATCGACAGTGCTCGTGAAACCATCGCTGAGATGGAAGAAGCGCTCAACGTCATGATGCTGCCCAAAGACCCGAATGATAAGGTGCCAGCCTTTTTGGAGATTCGCGCTGGGACGGGCGGCGATGAAGCGGCGATTTTCTCTGGTGACTTGTTCCGTATGTACCAAAAGTATGCCCAAAATCAAGGCTGGACTGTTGAGGTGCTATCGGCAAATGAGGGCGAGCACGGCGGCTACAAAGAAATCATCACCCGTGTTTCAGGCACCGGCGTCTATGGGCGCCTAAAGTTTGAGTCAGGCGCGCATCGTGTCCAGCGTGTACCAGAAACAGAAAGCCAAGGCCGTGTCCACACCTCTGCGTGTACGGTGGCTGTCATGCCAGAAGTTGAGATTGATGATACAGTAGATATCAATCCTGCTGATATCAAGATGGACACGTATCGCTCAAGTGGCGCAGGTGGTCAGCACGTCAACACCACCGACTCAGCGGTGCGCTTAACGCACATACCGACAGGTGTGGTGGCAGAGTGTCAGCAAGAGCGTAGCCAGCACAAAAACCGCGCAAAAGCGATGCAAATGCTGATCTCACGTATTCAGCAGGCCAAAGTACAAGCACAGGTCGATACCGCAGATGAGATGCGTCGTGACCTCGTCGGTAGCGGCGATCGTAGTGAGCGTATCCGCACCTATAACTTCCCGCAAGGGCGTATGACCGACCACCGCATCAACCTAACTCTCTATAAGCTCGATTCCATCATGGAAGGCGATTTAGATGAGCTACTTGATGCGCTACTGCGTGAGCACCAAGCAGACTTGATGGCCAGTATCGGTGGCGGCGATTAATAGCCGCACGTCGCAAAGATTGATAAGTACCATCTAAACGGGCAGTGTTCTTAGCTGCCCTACTATTATTTTTATGTTTTTTATTTCATTACCTAATCATTTTGAGAATTATTATGTCAAAGCACAATAATCAAAGCCAAGAGCAAGCGCCCACATTAGAAGAATCCAATGAGCTGATTGCCCAACTGCAAGCCAAGCTAGACGCTATCACAGAGTCGGGCAAGCCGGCGTATCCAAACACCTTTAAACGCACAGATTACGCCAAGGATTTGCAAACCGCCTTCGAAGGTATTTCAAAACAAGAAATCGAAGACAACGTTGCAAAAGGCGAAAAAACTCAGGTCAATGTGGCAGGCCGCGTCATGTTGAACCGCGGCGCGTTTATTGTCATTCAAGATATGACGGGTCGTATTCAGCTATATGTCGCTCGTAAAGAGCTGGATCCAGAAACACTTGCCACCATCAAATCATTGGATTTGGGTGATATCGTTGGGGTGTCAGGCTATATCGGACGCTCGGGTAAAGGCGACTTATACGTCCATATCGAAGAGTTTACGTTATTGACCAAGTCGCTACGCCCGATGCCAAACAAATTCCATGGCCTCGCCGATGTAGAGGCGCGCTATCGCAATCGCCACCTTGACTTGATGACCAATGAGACCACACGTGATACCTTTATGGTTCGCAGTCAAGTGATCAGTGGTATTCGCAAGTTTATGCTGGGTGAGCGTTTTATGGAAGTAGAAACGCCGATGATGCATCCCATCCCAGGTGGCGCAGTGGCGCGTCCATTTGTAACGCATCATAACGCGCTAGATATGCCGTTATATTTACGCATTGCTCCTGAGCTTTATCTAAAGCGCTTAGTGGTCGGTGGTTTTGAGAAAGTGTTTGAGATCAACCGCAGCTTCCGTAATGAAGGGGTATCGACCCGTCATAACCCTGAATTCACCATGATTGAGTTTTATCAAGCCTATGCTGATTATCATGATTTGATGGATTTGACCGAGCGTTTATTTAACGAATTGGCGATGGATATCTTGGGTACCACAGAGCTTACTTATCAAGAAGAAGCCATCAGCCTAAAAGCGCCATTTGTGCGTCTGTCTATGTCTGATGCGATTGCCAAATACGCCGAAGACTTCGACATGTCACGCATCAATGACCGTGACTATCTGGCAGAGTATGTATCAACAACGCTCAAGCAACCAGTAAAAGACGTGTTTGGTGTGGGTAAACTACAAACCATTATCTTTGAAGAAACGGCCGAGCATCAGCTACGTCAGCCAACTTTCATCACTGAGTACCCAGCTGAGACCTCACCGCTGGCACGCCGCAGCGATGACAATCCAGAAATCACCGACCGCTTTGAGCTGTTCATCGGTGGCCGCGAATTGGCCAATGGTTTTAGTGAGCTTAACGACCCAGCAGACCAAGCAGAACGTTTCCACGGTCAGGTCGCCGAAAAAGACGCAGGCGATGATGAAGCCATGCATTTTGATGAAGAATACATCGAAGCCTTGTCTTATGGCTTGCCACCGACTGCCGGTGAGGGTATCGGTATCGACCGTTTGGTGATGCTGTTTACAGATTCGGCGAGTATTCGTGATGTGATCTTGTTTCCGCACATGCGTCGCAAGCTAGAAAGCTAGAAATATGCCGTGCGCTTAGCGGTTAAAAAACAAGCGAAAAGGGCTTTACTTGCCATCAATCTGTGCTGGTAAAATAAACATAAGCAGATTTTTCTGCTTTTGTAAGTTTTTCTGTCTTGAAGGAATAGGCTCAGAATTTTAGAGCGCACATTTATAGGGATATTATGGATACTCAGCAAGCTGCCTCTTCAATTTGGCAACAGATGGTTCAGCAAAGCTTTTTGTCATTGTATGAAGCTGCAAAGTATGAAACTGCAAACGATGACACACTTACCTCTGATCAGTTTCAGGGGTATGATTTTGTCTTTGAGTTCTCTGACGCGCGTATTTATCTGCTGGTCAATGATGTCATGAGGCAAGCAAGTCAGCATGACATCGATAGCAGCCAAGTTCGCGAGTGGCGAAAAGAAGTCGTCAATCAGCTGATCAAGCGTCATGCAGCGCTTTATCAAAAAAATGATAAATCGCTGACAAATAGCGATGCCCAGAGGGATAAAGCCGTTTACTTCATCGGTCTGACATCGCTTGCAGTCCAGCACCATGCTGGCCGTGCAGAGGCGCCGACTTATGCTATTGGCTATGAGTACGGCAGTCAGTTTTTTGCTGAAGACTGCGTGCTAGATTTGGATGATGAGCAAAGCGTCCTGCAGGTTTTTAGTTATCAAAACTTTATCGATATCTTGCGGCAACTGGTGACGCCAAGTGATTTGACCACTTTTTTAGACTTTCATCGTCGTCAGTTGACGAGTTTTGAATCCTTTCAAGATGAGTCAACGCTGCTGGCGCAGTTTTTGCAGTCGCCAGATTTTCATCAAAGAGCCATCGCTGTACAAGAGCAATTGGTCAAGTATGAGCTGATTGACCAGATTGAGCCGCGCTTACTTAAGGCCACGGAGCTTGGGCAGACGGATTTTGCGGCGGCCCTAATGGCAGAGATTCAAAAAAACACGGGCATGTGGTATAAGCTGTTTAATAGTTTGGTCAAAGACGCTTATGAGGCGCAGCGCCCGCTACCAAAAGCGCAGGTCGATACATTGGTTGATGAATCGATGTATACTTACGCGTGTTTGATAGAAAAAATCCTCGCTTATAGAACCATGGATCAAGACTCACGCTGGAATGGCTATGTCCGCCATGAGCACTCTTATAGGGTGTTTGGTCGTCATTATCTAATGGTGTTTTATGCCCAAGATCCTCATAGCTCGCTAAGCGCCGAGCAGGTGCGCGGCGCGCATCAAGATCTGCTGGCGGAGCTCAATGCACAAATGCAAACGCCTGTGATGCAGGATTTGTTTTTGATCGGTGTCGAGTTTAGGCCCTGCGAGGACAGCGTAAACACTGAGGTGCATTTGGATGCGTTTTATCAAAGTGGTGCGCTCATCGATGCAAACACTCAGCGTTTATACCAGCAGCTGGCACAGCTAAAAGCCCAGTTATAAATCAGGCGGGCTGTTGATCGCTGGGCGGACGCGCTATTTATCTTTGTATTATTCAAATTGGCATTTATTATGACGCAGCAATATCAAGTTTTAGCTCGCAAATATCGTCCAAAAAACTTTCACGAGTTGATTGGACAAACGCACGTCTCGCAAGCATTGATTAATGCGATAGATTATAACCGTCTGCATCACGCCTATCTGTTTACAGGGACGCGCGGGGTGGGTAAGACGACGATTGCGCGTATCTTATCAAAATGTCTGAACTGCGATACGGGTGTGACGAGCACGCCTTGCGGTGTGTGTGATAACTGTGTGGCCATCGATCAGGGACGTTTTATTGACCTGATTGAGATTGATGCGGCCTCTCGTACCAAAGTCGAAGACACCCGTGAGCTATTGGACAATGTCCCTTATGCGCCAAGCCAAGGGCGCTACAAAGTGTACTTGATTGATGAAGTGCACATGCTATCGACCCACAGTTTTAATGCCTTATTAAAAACACTAGAAGAGCCGCCCGAGCACATCAAGTTTTTGCTGGCGACCACTGATCCACAAAAACTGCCGATTACTATTATTTCTCGCTGCTTGCAGTTTGTACTGCGTCCCTTGCCGCAGACGCTACTTAGTGAGCATTTGGCAAACATCTTGACCAAAGAGCATGTGGCTTATACTCAGCCTGCGCTTTGGCAGTTGGCCAGTGCTGCCAAAGGCTCAGTGCGCGACGCTTTGTCACTGACCGATCAGGCCATCGCGTTTGGTCAAGGTGGCCTTGATGATGCGACTGTCAATGCCATGCTTGGGTTAATTGATTCAGCTGACTTGGTTCGTCTTATCACCGATATCTATAACCATGATAAGCCTGCTGTCGCTGCCCACATTGAGCAGATGCGCGCGCAGATGGTCGATGCAACCAGCATGTTTGATGGGCTCGCTGAGCTGTTGCATCAATTGGCTTTGACGCAGCTGTTGCCTCAAGTGGCACTCAACGTTAATGAAGTACAAGCGCAAGATATTCATACCCTAGCGCAGCATATCAGCCCCGATGTGCTGCAGCTGTATTATGAAATCGTTGTGCAAGCGCGTGAAGGGGTCAAGCTTGCCAGTACGCCCATGCAGGCGCTTGAGATGTGTCTACTGCGTCTATTGGCGTTTCGTCCGCTCGCAGCTGATGAGGTGCTGACAGAAACCCCTCCTACGCTGCCGCAGCCGCCTAGTGAGGTGAAAGATTCACCGACAGCTTCTACGGCTGAGTATAATGTTTCAGCAGTACTGCTACCAGATGACGATGTAGATTATCAACATAATCTTAGTCAGCAATTGCCGTCAGCTGCTTATGATCCTGAACCGATCGCAGAGCCTGAACCGATCGTAGAGCCTGAACCGATCGTAGAGCCTGAACCGATCGTAGAGCCTGAACCAATTGCAGAGCCTGAACCAATTGCAGAGCCTGAACCAATTGCAGAGCCTGAACCAATTGCAGAGCCTGAACCAATTGCAGAGCCTGAACCAATTGCAGAGCCTGAACCAATTGCAGAGCCTGAACCAATTGCAGAGCCTGAACCAATTGCAGAGCCTGGCGGAAATGATTCTCAATTGACTATGACGGCGGATGATCCTCGCACGTTATTGCGTTGCCCGCCACAGGAGCTGACTGGCGAGTGGACGCCAGACAAATGGGATTATTGGCTACAGACCGCTCGCGAGGCTGAGAGCTTGGCGCAAGACGAGCTAGCATTGGCGCGTCAGGGTATGATGACTGGGCTGTGTAATGGCAAATCGACCTTTGTGACCAGTGTGGACAGCCGCCATTTACAAGCCACCTTTCAACACTTAGCGGCAAAACTGCAACAGCAGTTTGAACAAGCCGAGATCGACCTAAAGATCGACAGCAGTGTCATGCAGGCTGAAGACAAAACCCCAGAGCGCCGTCAACAAAAGCGTATGGTGCAAGCCAAATCACTAGCAGAGACCAAATTGCTTAACACCCCTGTGATGCAGTACTTACTTGAGCGCGGCGAAGGTAAAATGGGTAAGGTTCAGCTATACTAAACAGTCAAATTTTTTTATATTAAAACCGATTAACAGTCCATATAGCTACTAGACACAATTGCTATCCAAAAATATCAAGGTGATGATTGCTATCGCCTTGATATTTTTGTTTTTATTAAGGGTGACGCGCCATTTTAGATAAAAAAGGATGGTATTTAATCACTGTAAGGCAAATTAAAATTCGTTATAATGGTTAAGTTATATTAAAAAACCAAATGCAGGTTAGGTGAGAATATGTTGGATAATTTACGCGGTATGGCTGTGTTCGCCAGTGTGGTTGGACATGGCTCCTTTAGTGGCTCAGCTCGTGAGCTTGGTATTACAACCAGTGCAGTCAGTCAGCAAATCCGTTCATTAGAAAACGAGCTGGGTGTGGTGTTATTGCACCGATCTACTCGAAAGCTTAGCTTAACAGAGGCAGGCGAGAGTTTTTATGAAGCGGCAAAAGATGTGGTCAGCGCGGCCGAGCAAGGGCGCATCAAAGTCAATCAATTGCGAGATGAGCTTGCTGGTAGCTTGCGAGTGGCGACCACCCCTGAGCTGGGCGTCAATCATATTTTGCCTGCGCTCTCGACATGGATGGCCGCCCACGATGACTTGAGCATTACCTATTTGGCAGACAACCATTATATCGATATGATCGACGAGCGTATTGATATTGCGGTTCGTATGAGTCCATCCATCAATGACTCGAGCCTGAGCAGCCATCCCTTGACTGATGTACGCCAGATGCTGGTTGCCTCACCACAGTATTTGCGTCAGCATGCCAAAATACAAAGCCCAAAAGACCTCAATGATCACCAGCTGATCTGTATCGAAATCATGAAAGACGCCAATCAAATTGATCTGATTCAGACTGAAACGGGCAAAAAAACCCGCATAAAAATGAACTCTCGTATCTATACCAATAACGTCTTTATGGCGACGACATTGGCCAAAGAAGGCCACGGTCTGGTGCGAATGTTGGAGATGGATGTTAAAAAAGAGCTAGAGAGCGGCGAGTTGGTAGAGGTGTTGACCGGTTATCAGCTGCCAAGCTTTGTGCTATATGCCGTTACTTTAAATCGCGAACAGCAGCCTGCAAAAATAACCCGTTGCCTTGAAGTATTAAAGAAGTATTTTCATGCCAACTAAAGCGTGATGCATCATCAATGCGATGATAGCTTTAGCAAAAAAAGAGCCTATAGATTTCGATTATCTATAGGCTCTTTTTTTAACATATCACAGTCAATTATTTTAGTAATCAATGATCACTGCTGGTCTGAGGCCGTGTTTTATCGCTTTACCATGAGGACTTTAATAGCTCAATCAAACGATCAGCGACCTGTGCACTCTCATCACGTTTCATATTTAGTGGCGGCAATAAGCGTATCACGTGGCCACCCGTGACGTTGATGATAAGCTTTTGCTCATCGCGTGCACGATTCACCAGCTGAGTACAGTCCATGTCCTCAGGTAACACGACACCGATCATCATACCTGCGCCGCGCGCACTGACGCCATACTGTCCTAGTGCATCGACTAGCGTCTCACGGATGAACTGCCCTTCGGTGACAGCATTATTCATGACATCAGTATTGGCGAGTACATCATAAACACTATGCACCACACGACTTGCCAGCGGTGTACCGCCGTAAGTTGAGCCATGGCTGCCCGCGCCAAACAGCCCATTGGCACGGCCACGTACCATACAAGCACCTACAGGAAAGCCATTTCCCAAGCCTTTTGCCGTCGTCAAGACATCAGGGCGGGCATTGCTGTGCTGATAAGCGAAGTATTTGCCAGTACGGCCATTACCTGTTTGTACTTCATCGAGCATAAACAGCCAGTTGTGTGCATCACATTCAGCCTGTAGTGCTTCTAAATAACCAAAGCCATTTGCGGCGGTATTTAGACCACCTTCTCCTTGAATAGGCTCTACCAAGATAGCGCAAATCTCATCGTGCTTTTGCGCAGCTTGTTTGATGGCTTCAATATCGCCAAATGGCACACGGATAAAATCCTCATCTAAAGTGTAAAATCCTTCGCGAGCTTTTGGGTTGGCGGTGGCTGACAACGATAGCAATGTGCGGCCATGAAACGACTGTTCCATGACGATAACTTTTGGACGGGCAAAGCCTTGCTGGTTGGCGTATAAGCGTGCAAGCTTTAAAGCGGCTTCGTTTGCTTCAGCACCGCTATTGGCAAAAAACACACTGTCCATCTGCGCGGCGGTGCATAGCGCTTCTCCAGCGCGCTCTTGCCAATCGATACCAAATAAGTTGCTGGTATGAACCAAAGTCGCGGCTTGCTGCTGAATAGCGTCTGTCACTTGTGGATGGCAGTGCCCTAGGCCACAAACGGCAATGCCCGTCAGCGCATCTAAATACGGGGTATCGTCCTTAGTATACAGCCAACTGCCTGAACCACGAGTAAAGCTGATTGGTTGACGGTTATAAGTGGGCATCAGGTAAGTTGCAGACATAGTAAACATCCTTAAGATGATAAGTGAGTAAAAAAGTAAGTGTTAGAGTTCGTCAGAAAAAGGCGTGGTTTCTGCAGGTAAGGTGTATTCTTCGTTTGCCCAAGCGCCTAGGTCGATCAGTTTGCATCGACTGCTACAAAATGGCTTGTACTTATTGTCTTGCCAAGCGGTCTGCGTGCCGCAGCGGGGGCAAGGATAAGTCTTGGGGCGCGTACTTGGATTACTTGAATTGGCTGGGTTGGAGGTTGATTCGGTCATAGTCGGTATACATGCATCCTTAAATTTATGATTATCAGCTTGGCAAGCGTATGGGTCAGTCATGAGCTGATTGAGGCCAATTTAATGCTGCTAAAATGCGCCCTCAGTCTGCCGAGTAAACGACAAATAGCAAAAAACGTCTAAAGGTTTGCCAGACCAGATAGCATGAAGGTATCAGTGCTATTTGTTTGATGGTTATCTATCTCAGTTTTATCGCTTTTTTGATAAGAAGACATTCCCAAAACAGGGAGGTGGGAAGCATGACTTGCCAGCGTTATATTACTATTGTCGCGGATTGACTATATAATAGCATGTGGCCGAATAATGGCAAAAGACAAATGCTTTAAGGATAGTAGATGACCGAACATATCGAGCTTACGCACCGACAGCAGCGTGCCTTTCAAGCAAACAAGCTCTCAGCACCGCGCAGCTTTTGTATTCCTCCAATCATACAACAAACGACAAACCCTGCGCCCTTACTCTTAGAGATTGGAGCGGGGAAGGGCAAGCATGCGCTTAGCTTCGCCGCCGAGCACCCAGACCAGCACTTGATTGCCATTGAGCGTACGCGCAACAAATTCGATGCTTTTGCAAAATTGGCCGAGCGCCAAGCATTGCCGAACCTAGATGCGATACATGCTGATGCGATCGCCTGGATTGTCCATGCGATAGAGCCGAATAGTATCGCCAAGATCTTTATTCTGTACCCCAATCCTGAGCAGCATAACCCCAATCAGCAGTGGTTAAACATGCCGTTTTTTGAGTTTTTATTATCACGTTTGCAGGTAGGTGGAGAGATCATATTGGCCACCAATATTGAGAAATATATGGATAATGCCGAGCAGCAGGCGACGAAAGTATGGTGCTTACCCAATGAGCGCTACAAGGTATCACAAGATAGCCAGCGTACCCACTTCGAAGTGAAGTATCTGGCGCGCGGTGAGATATGCTGGGAGCTCTGTATGCGTAAGCCTGCCGGCTACAATACCAGATTTGATCAATGGCGAGCGAATCTAAGTACTCATAAAAGTTAAGAATAGCCTAAGTAAAAATAGAGAACAAAGCTTGCATAAACCTACAAGGCTAAATAAACTATATAAAATAGCCTAAGCAGATAAAATTGAATAAAATAAAACCGCCTCTAAAAGAAAGCGGTTAAAAAGTGGTGCTTAAATTTAAGCAAAAATCGCTAGAATTATAAATAAGGCTTTACCAATTTATCAGAATCAGTATAAGCATCTAGTACTGTCAAAAATGTATATGCACCAATAAACTTACGACTGATAAACATGAACTCTTTTGGTGGTAAATTGAATTCAAAAGACTGCATGGCACGACTAGCCTTTGATGAGAGGCGAGAATGCAATTTACTATTTGCCCAAATATAGCGGCTGTCAGCATCTAGACATTCCGCTGGAATATCAGGGTTGGTCGCAGGATTGCTAAAGGGTTCTGTGGCCAATAGGAATAGAGCAGCGATATCAGATTTGACCTTTTGACTCATGCTATCAAAGAAGTCATAACCAGTCATGGCTCGCATCATGGACTGATGGTCATGGTGATAGCCAGCTTTTAGTAAACCATGAGCGATGCTCAAGAGGTGATTGTCAAACTGACGTATCGCGCCAAAATCCAACAACACCAATTTGTCGATATCGTCTTCGTTTTCACTAACGCGTACCAGATAGTTACCGAAGTTAGGATCTGTCTGCATCTCACCCCAAACAAAAACCTCTTTCATCATGATTTCGATAGCGGCTTGACCAATGGCGTTACGGCGCTGATGCGACAACTGTTGCAGCGATGTAGAAACCACTGTGATTCCTGGCTCATAGGACATGCACAGCAGACGTTTTTTAGAATACGTGCGATTGATTTTGGGTACGATATAACGTGGATCATCTTTTAGACGCTCATAAAAACGCTCTGTCGTGGCCGCTTCTGCTTCGTAATCTACCTCATGATGGAGTAGGTCGCGTATCTCCTCAAACCAAGCATCAAGCGCTCGCGTTTGCGGCACGATGTTACTAACCTTTAATAACTGTTTAAACAAAGCCAAGTCTGAGTTGATGGCATCCGCGACGCCTGGATACTGTACTTTTAGCACGACTTGCTCACCTGTGGCAATGACGGTGGCACGGTGTACTTGAGCCAAAGACGCTGTACCGATAGGGGTCGGATCAATCGTCAGCTCGCTTATTTTATCACCCAACAATGTATGAAGCGTTTGCTCAATCGTTGGCCATGATAGCGTGGCGGTATCGTCATTGAGCGTTTGCAGCGCACGCGTAATCTCGGGAGGCAGTATGTGCTCACCATATATTGCGAGCATCTGGCCGATTTTGACCACGGAGCCCTTTAGTTTGCCAAGCTCGGTAGCAAGATAGTTTGCTTGTGTCTCCATAAAGGCTTGGTTGCGTGCGGTGCGTGCTTCTTTATTTAAAAACATACCAGACACGCTGTTGCCCGCCCAACGACGCCCAATATTTAAGGAGGTTTTGGCAATCGACATCCGGCGCTCAAACCCTGAGGTTTTTAGGTTATCGATAGAGTGCTTGGTACTAGAGGGTTTAGACGTATCGTGTGCCATAAATATAATCATTCATCCGGTTGCTATTGATTTGCGGGCATAAAACCTACAATACAAGGGACATGCGATGGTCGGTACAAAATTGTATCATAGAAACTGCCTTGGGTTGATGAAGCGATGCGCTCTGATAGCAGTTACTTTGTAAGCTCAGTGCATGCGGCTAGTCATCACAGATGCAGCGATGCAGCATAAAGAAAATCAGATCTAGCATGACACTAGATCTGATCAGAGTTACGATAATAAGCTAAAACAGCAAATGCGGTAGGCTAAAGTTGGCCCACATTTATCGCCATTTTATGAGCGGCTGTTTTCGCGAGCGATAGCATGATGACCAATATCACGGCGATACTGCGCCCCATCAAAACTAATCGCACCAGTGACTGCCAACGCCGCTTGCTGCGCGTCCGAGATGTTATCTGCCAAGGCGGTCACGCATAGGACGCGGCCACCGTTGGTCACGACTTCTTTTTGATGATTGGCGTTTTGATCTTGCGCCTCTGCGTCAGAAAACGCGGTGCCAGCATGGAAGACTTTGACTGAGCTGGCATTGTCGGTATCAAGCTCTGGCAAGCCTGCAATGACATCGCCTTTCGATGAGCTTTCAGGATAGCCTTTAGAGGCAATGACAATACCAAGAGCAGGGCGCGTGTCCCATTTGGCAGCACTCGGCAGCTGACCTGCCAGCCCTTGCGCGACCAAGTCGACCATTGATGACTGCAGGCGCATCAAGATTGGCTGAGTTTCTGGATCACCAAAACGGCAGTTGAACTCGATAACATAAGGGTCGCCTGATTTGTCAATCATCAGACCAGCATATAAAAATCCGGTATAAGGATGACCTGCAGCTTTCATGGCATCAACCACAGGCTGAATCACTTTTGCCATTACTTTATCATGCACCGTTTGGGTGACGACGGGGGCAGGAGAGTATGCACCCATGCCGCCAGTGTTAGGGCCTGTGTCACCTTCATAAGCGCGTTTGTGATCTTGGCTGGTCGCCATAGGCAAAATGTTGTCACCATCAATCATACAAATAAAGCTGGCTTCTTCGCCCTGCAAAAACTGCTCAATTACCACGCGGCTGCCAGCATCGCCAAACTTGTTGTCCGCCAGCATATCATCGATGGCTTCGTAGGCTTGTTCGATCGTCTCTGCTACGATAACGCCTTTGCCTGCGGCCAGACCGTCTGCTTTGATGACAATCGGCGCGCCTTGCTCATCGATATAAGCTTTGGCAGCAGCGGCATCGGTAAAGCCTTGATAGGCGGCGGTTGGGATGTTGTTTTGCGCCATAAATTCTTTGGCAAAGGTTTTTGAGCCTTCTAGCTGCGCGCAATATGCCGTCGGCCCCCACGCTTTGATACCAGCATCGCGGCAAGCATCGACGATGCCTGTGACCAGCGGTGCCTCGGGCCCAACGATGACCATATCGATGGCATTGGCTTGACAAAACTCAATCACACCGCTGTGCTCGCCATTGGTGTCATTTAATACGACATTTTGGCACTTAGGCTCTAGAGCAGTACCTGCATTACCTGGTGCGACGTAGACATTTTTGACAGTGTCGTCTTTTGCACATTGCCATGCCAGCGCATGCTCGCGGCCACCTGAACCAATCACCAAAATATTCATCATACATTTTGCCCTTAGTATTATTGCCTTTAGTATTCGCCGTGTTCAGCAAGAAATGTGAATCATTGACGCACTGTTAAATATACTGCCGTATTCTAACAAAAAAAGCGCAGCGATTGCCATGAGTATCCGCCCGCTAGCCTATATTGCACCATCTGATTCCAAAACCACTGACTGTTTCATTATTAAAGGTTATCGACATCGCGCTGATTCATGAAATGATGTTGTACACTTTAGCTGACGCCTGAGGTGCGTTAAACTGCCATAGATTGACGGTGTTAAGTCTGACCGGCTCTATGTTTTTAAACAGACGCGTCAAAAAGGAGAAAATCCACATAAATCAGACATAAAAAACGATAGCGTTATGGACAGCGAAATAGCACAGATTAATAAATTCAAATAAATATCAGTATGCTACATATATAAAAAAGGACAAAGGACATGCCAAACTCTCTGAATATCGCCGAAGAGCGCATCAGCCAGATAAGCGATATCGCCACCAGTTATGTACAAAAGGATAAATCGTCATTCGATCGCTTTATTCATAGCTATTATCAGCCGCTCCATCAAGAGACGGCAAAGGCTATCAGCAATGCTGACTTAGCTGGCATGGCGCTTCATCACTTTACTTTGCTCAAAGCTTACGATGGCAGCAAGCCGCAATTGTCGGTGCTCAACCCGAAGGCCGAAGAGCAGCATTTTCATAGCTCACATACCGTCATTCAAATCGTCGCCTATGATCGCCCGTTTTTGGTCGACACGATTTTGATGAGCCTAGAGTCTGAAGGTATCGATGTTCATCGTACGTACAACATCATTATCAATGTCGAGCGCGACGATGAGGGCAATCTCACACATATTCATAACGCGCACGAAAGCGCCACCTCGCACCTGTCGATGATTCATTGCGAAATCGCCTATCAGGACAGTGAAGACTTAGCCGCCCTCCAGCAAATGCTATTAAATAAAATCGACACACTCGATGCGGTTGTTGGCGACTGGAAACAAATGCGTACGCAGTTGATGGAAGTCAAAAACGAGCTGGCCTGCAAGCCCTTGCCAGAGGTGTTTTATTCTCAGCAAGAGATTCAGGCGTTTTTAGAATGGATATTGGACGATCATTTTATTTTCTTGGGCTACCGCGAGTATCGTCTGGAGGGCGGGCAAGCCATCGAGGTAGATGTAGATAGTGTCGATAATAAGGACAACGCTAACTCTCATGATAAGCCTACGGACTTAGACTTGTTTGCGATCGGCAATAGTGGCCTTGGGCTACTGCGCGGCGCTAAGGAAGACAAGCTATCAGAAAGCTTTAGCCAACTGCCCACCGTCCTAAAGCAGCTGCTGACCGAGCCGCGCGTCTTGATGCTGTCCAAATCAAGCCGAGTCTCGCCTGTACATCGCCCTGTTTATATGGACTTTTTGGGTATTCATAAGTTCGATGACAACGGCAAGCTGGTCGGTGAATATCGCTTTATTGGACTACTGACCTCACAAGCCTATCAGCTCACTGTGCAGCAAATACCGCTACTGCGAGAAAAAGCCAATAAAATCATGGCAATGGCGGATCTACCGCGCGATGGTCACGCCCATCACAAAATGATGCATGTCATCAACACCTTGCCTCGCGATGATCTGTTTCAAGCCAGCGTAGAAGAGCTCTATCCTATCGTCTCTGGCATCAGTCAGCTACAAGACAAAAAAAGCCTACGCTTATTTAGCCGCGTCGATCATTATCAGCGCTTTGTCTCCTGTTTGGTCTATATCCCGCGCGATAAGTTCAACACTGAGCTGCGTATCAAGGTGCAAAACGTATTAAAAGAAGCTTATGGTGGCACATCATCTGGCTTTACCACGGAGTTCAATGAATCGGCCCATGCCCGCGTACACGTCCATGTGCGCACCGTGCCAGGTCAAGTAAAAGAGGTCAATACCGCCGCGCTTGAAGACAAGCTCTCAGCGCTGATGCAATCTTGGAGCGACAATTACCAAAAAATGCTGCTAGATAATGTCGGCGAGCAGCAGGCCAATGCCCTAAACCGCCGTTTTATGAGCCATATCCCAGCCGCGTATCAAGAGCGCTTTGATGCGCGTACGGGTGTGGAGGACATCAAACGCTTGGCAATCTTGGATGAGCAGCCGATGATTTGGCACCTATACCAATCAACAGGCGACGCTAGCAATCAGCTACACTTAAAGCTCTACGGCCGCGAGCAGCCAGTTATCTTATCAAAAGTACTGCCTATCCTTGAGAATTTTGGGGTGTCGGTGATATCGGCGCAGACATATGAATTTGACTTGCCAGAGCAGCCCATCTGGATGCAAGAGTATGAGCTTATGCTCGAACACGTGGATGCGGTCAATATGCAAGTGGTGCGCGGTCAGTTTGAGGACAGCCTTAAGCAGATTTGGGCAGGGCGGGTCGAGAGTGACTCGTTTAACGAGCTGGTGCTCACGACCAAGCTAGATACCTTTGATGTGGTAGTGCTGCGCGCCTTATCACGCTATATGGTACAAGCTCGTGCGCCGTTCTCTAGTACCTATATCCAGCAAACGGTGGTCAAAAACAGTGACATCAGTGTGGCACTCGGTAGCCTGTTTGATGCGCGCATGAACCCCAAGCATGATGATGAGAGTCGCGTCAAAAAAACCGCTGAGATCGAAGAGCAGATCTTATCAGCGCTGGCGGATGTCGATAGCCTCGATGAAGACCGTATTTTGCGTTGGTATTTGGATCTCATCAAAGCGATGGTTCGTACCAACTTCTATCAAACCGATAGCGAGGGTCAGCGTAAAGACCGCTTGTCGTTTAAGTTTTTGGCAGCCGATATCCCCAATCTGCCCAAGCCTAAGCCCATGTTTGAAATATTTGTTTACTCGCCGCGCGTAGAAGCGGTGCATCTGCGCGGCGGTAAAGTGGCACGCGGCGGTCTGCGCTGGTCAGATCGTATGGAAGACTTTCGTACCGAAGTGCTCGGCTTGGTCAAAGCGCAGATGGTCAAAAACGCGGTGATCGTTCCTGTCGGCTCCAAGGGCGGTTTTATCGTCAAAACCAAAACCATGGCTGATGGCCGCGATGCCTTCCAAGCAGAAGGAATTGCCTGCTATCAGACATTCCTGCGCGGTATGCTTGATGTCACCGACAATATCGTCGATGGAAAAATCGTCCCGCCAGCCAACACCGTGCGTCATGACGAAGATGATCCGTACTTGGTCGTCGCCGCTGACAAAGGCACAGCAAGTTTTTCTGATATTGCAAATAGCTTAGCAAGCGAGTATAACTTTTGGCTCGATGATGCCTTTGCCTCTGGTGGCTCGGTTGGGTATGATCACAAAGCCATGGGTATCACTGCCCGAGGCGGCTGGGAGTCGGTCAAGCGTCACTTCCGTATGCGCGGCATGGATATCCAAAACCGCGATGACTTTACTGTAGTCGGTATCGGTGATATGAGCGGTGATGTCTTTGGTAATGGCATGCTTAGATCCACCCACACCAAGCTGGTCGCCGCCTTCAACCATTTGCATATCTTTATCGACCCTAACCCAGACACTGCGACGTCGTTTGCAGAGCGTGAGCGCTTGTTTGAGATGCCGCGCTCGACGTGGGATGATTATGACAAATCGCTTATTAGCCAAGGTGGCGGCGTGTTTTCACGTACCGATAAGAGCATCCCTATCAGTACTGAGATGAAAGCGCTGTTTGATATCAGCGAAGATAGCTTGGCACCCAATGAGCTGATCAGCGCATTACTAAAGTCACCTGTCGATCTGATCTGGAACGGCGGTATTGGTACCTATGTCAAAAGTGAAAACGAGACGCACGCCGATGTCGGCGACCGCGCCAATGATGCTGTTCGGGTCAATGGTGGTGAGCTGCGCACGGCGGTCGTCGGTGAGGGCGGCAACTTAGGCTTTACCCAGCAAGGGCGTATCGAGTACGCACAGACGGGCGGGCGCATCTATACCGATGCGATCGACAACTCAGGCGGGGTCAACTGCTCAGACCATGAAGTCAATATCAAAATATTGCTTGGCAAAGTCGTTGAGCAAGGTGATATGACCCTAAAGCAGCGTAATGAGCTGCTAGAGTCCATGACGGATACCGTGGCCGAGCTGGTACTGCGCCAAAACTACCTACAGCCCCAAGCGATTGAGCTCAGTCATATCCGTGCAGCCGCCAACTTAAGCGATCATCAGCGGTTTATTCAAATGCTAGAGGGCGAAGGTCGTCTGGACCGCGCTATTGAGTATTTACCATCGGATGAAGAGATTGCTAAACGCCAAAAAGCTGGGGTAGGCCTTACCAATCCTGAGCTGGCAGTCGTCTTAGCGTATGGAAAAATGTGGGTGTATGACAACTTGCTATTGTCTGATTTGCCAGATGAGCCATATTTTATCAATGAGCTACGCAAATACTTCCCTGATGAGCTGGCGACGCGTTTCTTTGATGAGATGACCCAGCACCGCTTGCACCGTGAGATCATCAGCACCTACCTGACCAACAGTGTGGTCAACCGGTTGGGTATCGAGGCGCTGTTCCGCCTGTATGAAGAGACGGGGCAGTCACTGGCAACCATCGTGCGCGGTTACGCCATCAGCCGTGATGTCTTTAATATCTCCAAAGCATGGAAAACGCTTGAAGTGTTAGACAATCAAGTGGACGCCACGTTGTTATTAAATCTAGAGCTGCGTCTGCGTGATGCACTAGAGCATGGCGTGGTCTGGTTTATCAATGCCTTTGGTCAAGACTTACAAGTCGCTGATATGATTGGCCGCTTTAGCGACAGTGTGGAAAAATTGACCAAATCTGGTGGGTTTATTGAGCAGCAATTTGCCGAGTATTTGCAAGAAGATGCCACAAGCTTGATGCAAGAAGATTTGGCCGAAAATGATGCAACGATGTTTGCGATGTTGCCATATCACGTGGATGCGCTAGATGCAGCATTGCTCGCTGAGCAATATGAGCGCCCTGTCGATAAAATCGCCACGTTGTACTTCGAGGCGTATCATGTCTTGCAGCTCGATTGGATGATGGATAATATCGCCACCTTACCGCAGCAAGACTATTGGGATCGCCGCGCGCGTCATGCGTTAGTCAATGAGCTGTCACGTAGCCTACGTATGCTGATGGACGCGATACTCTCAAAACCAGATGCCAAGCAAGCCTTTAGTGAATGGCGCTCGCGTCATACAGACCAATTGGCAGCGACTGAGGCTGAAATGGATAAGCTTGACGCCATCGATGGTGAGATTGGTTTATCGACATTGTCCGTGCTGATGAGCGAGTTGAGTAGTTTGGTGACAAAATAGGCTATTTGGTAAAGGATGGACACAGCAGTCGCTGCTATCCTTTATCATTCTCTTATTATTTATAACATCATAAAAGAGTGATAAAGGGGAGGTCATGAGTACGCATATCTTTAGAACCATTAGAAACTCAGTCAAACACTGGTATATACCGCTTATCGTTGGGGTGATTCTCATTGGGTTGGGGGTTTATACTTTTGTTTCGCCAGAAGCGTCTTATTTAGCGCTGGCTTTATTATTTAGTCTCTCGTTTTTGCTTTCAGGTATATTCGAGATCGTGTTTTCTATCGCCAATAAAGACGTGTTAGACAACTGGGGCTGGACACTGGGCTTTGGTATTTTGACCTTAGCCGTTGGTATGTTACTGTTCATCAACCCCGCCATTTCTATGATCTCTTTGGCGTTTTATGTCGGGTTTTTAATTCTATTTCGTTCTATTAGCGCCATCGGTTATGCCGTTGACTTGAAGCGCTATGGCATCTCAGACTGGGGCGTGTTGATGCTGATCGGGGTACTGGGACTAATATTCGCTTTTTTATTAATCTGGAATCCTATCCTCTCTGGCATGACGGTGCTTATTTGGACAGGTTTGGCCTTGATTACCAGTGGTGTTTTTAGTGTTTATCTTTCATTCAAACTTAAAAAGCTGAATGATCTGCCCAATAAAATCTCTGATAGGCTGCGTAATCAGATAGAGTTGGTGCAACAAGAAGTCAATGAAGAGCTAAGAAGATAACCCGAAAACAGTCTTATGTTTTAAACCAAAGCCACCGCTAATGATTAGCGGTGGCTTTTTATTGGTTGAACTTAGTTGAGTTCACTCAGGGTTAATAAGATGTTTTAAACGCAGCATTTTACCTTGCTTTTCAAGCCATACCTCATCTGCGTCATCACGGTAACTGTTAAATTGTGGCTCTAATACGACATTGCCTTTATCATTGATCAGACCAATCTTGCCAGCCTGTTTATAGATATAGAGCTGATGATATAACAGCTTTTTAATCGGGGCGTCTGATGAGAGAATCAGTTTGCCATTGGCATCAATAATTTGGGCACTCTCGATATCGTCTTGAATATCCTCGCTTATGCCCTCGGCGGTACTACCAGCGACCAAAGTACTGCGCAAAAATAATGGCACCTCACCATAGCTGTTAAACAACTCAATATGTTGGTTGGTTGCCAGTGGAATGATGATGTCGTTATTTTGATCAATAAGTGCCGTTTTATCTTGTAGTCTGACGTGCAAGTATAGAGGCTTACCAGTACAAGCATTTAATGAGCGCATCGAATCGTACTGCGGCATCACTGCCCAATACCCTCTATCATCCAGCAGCCCTGTCAGTCCTTTATCATCAGTGATTGTAAAGAAGTCTTGATCATAATCAGGGTCGTAATGCGCATGCTGAATACGAGCATCAGCTAATGGATAAATCCAATTACCATGCCGATTGATAATGCCTTGCTTGCTGGTGTTTTCGCTATTGTCGGCGATGCCTGTAGTACCCACACTGACGATAAAGCTGGTGGCAATATCTGGCTCGATGTGAATCTCATCATACTCAAAAGGCACAATAATCTCGCCAGCAGCGTTTGCCACGCCATATTGACCTTGCTGTTTGGCCAGTAAATAAGTATCCATTACTATATACGCATCGGTGAGACTGTCTAAGATAACGTTGCCGTTTAGGTCTTGTAGCTGCTGCGACCCATCGGCTTGTTCAGTCAGTTTGCCAGCGAATTTAACATTGTTTTCGATACGCTCAAAATAGCTATTGGGCAGATAGCCGGCACAATTGATGGTGGCGTGAGCAGAAGTGAGCATACCGAAAGCGATCATAAAAGAAGCACACGCTGTTTTGAGGCTCATGCTTTTGATGGATAAGCGATCATCCTTGTTGGCTTTAGTTGGTGTTGCACTCATTTTAAAACCTACTATAAATTGCTGGTGTGTGACTTAATGGCCAAGATGATAGCAGCCTTGACCACTGATTTGGCTAAAGCCGCCTGAGAGTTTTTCGACCTTGATTTGCGTCAAGATACGATCCTTTAACGCCTGTACGTGGGAGATGATTCCGATCAATTTACCTTCTTGCTGCAAATTGGTTAAAGTGTCGAGTGCGATATCAAGTGAGTCTTCATCAAGCGTACCAAAACCTTCATCCAAAAATAACGAATCGACACGGATATTATGACTGGCCATTTGCGACAGCCCAAGTGCCAGTGCTAGGCTGATGATAAAGCCTTCACCGCCGGAGAGGTTTTTGGTGCTACGAACCTCACCGCCTTGATAGTTGTCAATGACATTCAGCTCAAGCGGGTTGCTGTCGTCGTGAATCAGCAAATAACGGTCGCTCATCTTTTGCAATTTCGTATTGGCATGGCCAATCATGACTTCAAACGTTAGGCCTTGGGCAAAGGTACGATACTTTTTGCCATCAGCCGAGCCAATTAACATATGCAGCTGCTGCCATACTTGTAGCTTTTGTCTTTGCTCATCAATGGCGATCAGCTGCGCCGCTTGTGT
The DNA here is from genome assembly GCF_002810365.1 of Psychrobacter sp. L7. NCBI lineage: Bacteria > Pseudomonadati > Pseudomonadota > Gammaproteobacteria > Moraxellales > Moraxellaceae > Psychrobacter > Psychrobacter sp. L7. Next base: position 113,105 of record NZ_NEXR01000006.1, on the reverse strand, counting down.
ATTTTTTTGCTGCTCGTTGTCTTTAAGCTTTTGGTCAATCGCCCCGATTTTTTGGTTTAACTCGTCGATGTCTGTTTGTATCTGCTGATATTGGTCAGCAAGGAGCTCTCGGCTTGCATCCGTCATAGGCGCAGCAAGACTTTGCGTCAGTGCTTGCTGCGTACTGTCCAGCTGCAGCTGAGCTTGATGCAGCGCAGTATCGATCGCTACTTTACGTCTATGTAGGGCGTCACGCTCCTCTTTGGGCAAGCGGGCTTTGACAAAAGCGGCTTCATCGACAAAATCGGACGCTGTGAGTAAGTCTGTAAAGATACTTTGCTGCGTATTCAGCGTGGTCGTCGCCGACTGTAGCTCTGTTGCTAGTTGCTCCTCTCTACTCTTTAATTGTTCTAATGACTGTTGTACGGTATCTAGCTGCCTTTGCGCTACTCTTTGCTTATCTTTAGCAGCATCGACAGCATTGCGCAATTTATTTTCTTCATCATCTGTATCTTTATCTGCAAAAATCTCTGTTCTATCTTGTTTTAATTGTTCGATAGTCTTGGTCTTATGAGCAATTAAGCGCTCTAGCTCGTTGAGCGCTGTTTCATCACTGTGCAGCTGTGCTTGCTTGGTTTCAATCTGCGCAGTCAGGCCGCTCAAGGTGTTGGTCAGCTGCTGTTGGCTGTTTTTTTGCTCATTGAATTGTCGTTTTAACTGACTTAAAGCGCTGCGCTGTTGCCGCAGTTTTTCAATATGACGGTCATATGCTGCGCTGTCTATTACGGTTTGCTTATCAAAACTATGACCCAACTGCGTAAGTGCGTCAGATAAGTCTGCCGTATTGAGCGCTGTGGTTAAGTATGCTTTATGTTGGTCCATGGGATACTTATTTACCAGGGCTGAAATGGTGCTCAGCAGAGGCGTTAATTCTGAGAAATTAGCAGTGATCTTATCTTTTATCCCATTAATTTTTTGTGAGTTAAGCTTAATGTCAGTTGTCAGGTTGTTAATGTCATGACTGGCCGCTTGTTGCTTTTTTTCATCAGCTTCAATAGCCGTACTGAGTTTTGTCGCACTTTCAGTTAAATTGTCATATTCGATTACTATGGTTTTAAGAGACTGTTTATGTTCAGTTAGATCGTGTTTGGCGGTATCTAATAAGGTTAAGCTAGGCTCTAGGTTCGCAGTAACCGCATCAATGTTATCGTTTATCTGCGTAAGTGGGTCGATAATTGCTGCGATTGCTTCAGAGTAGTCGTTCTTAGTCTCAAATAGCGAATGTAGGTCAGACTGGATATCCTCATGTAAGGTTTTAGATTGTTGCTGTAGTGGCGCCAGTTGTTGCTGCTGGTTATTCAGCGTCTGTTTTTTGGTGGCATATTCGATATTGTATGTCGATAACGCTTGCTCAAGGTTGTCAATAACGGTCTCTAGTTCAGCGATTTTTTGCTGGGTGTGTTGCGTTTTAGATAGTTGGTGTTGGCTGGTATCCTGGTGACTGCGGTCTAATAGTGGATGATGCTTACCATAAGGATGCTCAGTGGCGCCGCAAAGCGGGCAGGGCGATCCATTTTCAAGCTCTGCGATGTAGTCTTCAAGCTTAGCGACCTTTTGTAGTAGACTCAGATGCTCTTGCTTTTCTTGCCGCTTGAGTTTGGCGTCTTGAATGTCTGATCGATGATCAGCAATGAGTCCTTCTAAGGTCGTTAATTCTTTATTGAGCGTCGGTAGTGAACGTTTGGTGTTTTTGATTTGGCGGACAAGATCGGACAGCTGCTGTAATTTAAAGCTGGCTTGGGCAATCTGAGTGTTGATTTGGTCGACTTGCTCTTGCTCATGACGCATACTTGCAAGCGATTGTGCTTCGACAAGTGCGGCTTGCTGCTGTTGTACGCTGGCAAGTTGCTCGCGTTGCTTGGTTATTAATAAACTATCTGAATCTTGTTGCTTAGACAGCTTATCGAAATCAGCTTGTAGCTGGCTGGCTCGATGGTCATACGCAAGTTTATCCGTAGTCAAGCCGACATTATCTTTTAGCAGCGTCTTTAGTCGGCCACAGCTGCTATCAAAGGTGGCCATGTCTGTATCGAGGTCGTTTAGCTCTTGATAATCATCAAAATACTTTTCTAGACTGCCAAGCTGAGTCTTCGTCTCTTGCTCTGTTTGGCTGTGTCTGGCTATTTCTTGATGTAATCGTTGCGTATTATTGACTAAGTCGTCTTTACGTTGTTTGTCGTTTGCCAAAGAGTGAAATTGCTGTTTTATCTCAGCATCCAATTCGCGTGTCTTTGCAATAACAGGCAGAGTAGTTTGCAGATTATCTGTTGCTTGTTTTTCAATGGTAGTGATATCGTTTAAATGGGTCGTAACTTGTACAAGCACTGCTTGCTGAGATGGAATATTACTGAGTAATTGATGTTGTTCACTGCTAAGCCGATTGACCGTCTCTCGGCTATAGCCAAGCTTATGAAACTGGCTGTCAATCTCTAAAGCTTTACTGGCCAGCTCCAAGCGTTTGGCCTCTGGAGTAAATTCTATCTGTGCATGCTGTGCTGCGGAAAAATCTTCTTGATAACTCGCAAGGCTCTGCTGTAGCTGCTCAACCTGCTCCAGCCACTGCAGCTGCTCACTTACGGTTTTAAAGCGTTGGCGCTGCTTACTTTGTTGCTGGTTAAGCGTCTCAAGCTCTGCTGCCAGTCGTTTTTCATCTTCAGGACTCAGTAAAGATAGGCTATCCACGCCTGCCTGTAGTTTGCCAAGCGCTTCTTTTTCAGTACGGTGTCTCTCATGGACATTGAGCGATATTTTGGCATAGATGGCAGTGCCGGTGATTTTTTCTAATATTGCTGCTCTATCACCGATATCCGACTTCAAAAACGCGGCAAAACTGCCTTGAGCCAGCATGATGGAGCGGGTGAACTGATTAAAATCCATACCGATAAGGTCTTGGATATAAGCGGATGTCTTGGACTTTTTTTCTTCTAAAATCTTGCCAGTTTTGACCTCGCTGATCTCATGTCTAATCGGTAATAAGTTACCCTTGGCTTTTTTGTGCGCACGGTGCTGATACCAGTAGCATTGATAACGTGTAGAGTCGATCTCGATGATGACTTCTGCTGAGCATTCACCCGTACCTTGGGTCATGATCTCGTTGGTTGAACCAGTAATATCGCCCAATCGTGGCGTTTGGCTATAGAGTGCTAAACAAATCGCATCTAAGATGGTGGTCTTGCCAGCGCCCGTTTGCCCAGTAATGGCAAAGATGCCTTCATTCAGAAAAGCGGGATCACTAAAATCAATGTGCCATTCGCCTTTTAGGGAGTTGAGGTTTTTTAGTCGCAGTTCAATCAGTCGCATGGGCAGGTCTTATTTTTAGATAGGTCTATAGAGTGGTTATCAAAGTAGTTGACATGAGCGGCTGTTATTCCGCCTGAGTGTCTTCATGACGCAGGTTATATATGATTTGCTGATAGGCTTCTCGCAGGGCGTTTTTTTGTTCATCTGCGACCTCGTTAAGAAGCAAACAGCGCTCAAACACCTCTTCCTCATCCAAGTCTTGTAGTGTCTCAGAGGTTTGCTGCTGATTTAGCACTTTATTATAGGTACGGGTATTTTTTATTTTTAGTACCTCACACGGCAAGCCATCTACCATTGCCTGAATATGCTCACGTAACTCGCTGACCAGCTCGTCACCTGTGTAAATCACTTCGAGCCAAACAGACTCCGTGTCATCTAAAGACTGAGTAGTACTATTAATCGCCTGTTGGATAGACTGTAGATCACCTGAGACTTGTGCCAATCTTTGAAATTTTGGAATGGATAGGGAGGTCACTTGCATCTGATTAGAATCATTACGGTACAGCATTTTATTAGTAGGAGCGACATCAATAGGCAGTAATTGATTGTGTTCGTCTTGACTAGCAGAAGCGCTTTCTATGACAGCAACTTTTGCCACCTCATCTTTATTGTCATTGGCCGACGGTTCGTCAAATCCAAACAAATCATCCATAAAGCCATTCTCCTGATTGGCTACTTTTTTAGCGGATTTTTCTACTGATTTTTCAATTGTGGCAACTGTACTGGGGATCTGAGGCACATTGATTGCAACAGTATGAGCAGCGGTATTGTTTGACGTTGGTTTTTTATCATTAAACACATTTTCTACTGCGCCAAACTGTATGAGCAACACTTGTTTTTGCTGGCGTGCCTCACCAAAACCCATGGCAATCGGCGAACCTGAATAGCGAATGGTCTCACGGCCGCCGACTCGCTGCGGGACGTGCAGGTGCCCAAGGGCCACATAATCAAAGCCCTCATCAAACATATCAGCAGAGATCTTGCCGAGTGAGCCGACATAAAGCTCACGTACGCCGTCGTCTTCGGTTGTTGTGCCGCCAGCCGCAAACAAATGCCCTGTGGCAATGATCGGAATATGGCGTTGGTGTACTTCGGCCAATTCAGCTTGTTTTACTTTAGCAATGCTCGCAACGTCATCATAATGGGCGCGAATGCCTTTGATGACGTTGGCGTCTTTGCTATCCATCGACTCGCCAGCGCTGCTACTGCGCACATCACGATCACGCAGATAAGGTACAGCGGCGATGATACAGTGCGGCGTGCCGTCCGTGTCATCTAATACCAAGACCTCATCGTTTAAGTCTTCACAAGCGGTGCCAATGACATGAACGTTTAAAAATTTAAGCACATGACTTGGTGCATCCAAAAAAGTTGGGGAGTCATGATTGCCGGCGACGATAACGATATGCTCACAGCAGGAGCGTGAGACTCGCCCCAAAAATTCATAATACAGCGCCTGCGCTCGGTTGCTCGGGGTCATGGTGTCAAAGATGTCGCCGGCGACAATCAGTACATCTACGTGTTGCTCGCTAATGGTGGTTGCAAGCCAGTCCAAAAACGCTGCGAACTCATCATAGCGCATACGTCCATAGAGCCTGCGCCCCAAATGCCAATCTGAGGTATGTAAGATATTTAGAGGTTTTATAGGCATGGATTTGGTATCAGTAGGTGCGGGCATAATTGGGCTTAAAGGCAATGAGTAGAAAGCATTCATTCTAGCAAGAATTGTTGTGGTTTGCTTTGTTACAAGCGCATAAAAAGCCCTGCCAATAACATATTGACAGGGCTATATTATAGTCCGTTCGAAATCAAGCAAATACTATCCAATCACCAACTGCTCTAAATCCTCTTCTTGCTGAGCAGCCAAATTAGCGATCATAGATAGCGCATGGGCTTGCTGGTCTATCGGTTTTTTTGCATCTTGGTCCGTGATAGCTGTTCCTGTACGTAACCAATTATCTTCTGTAGCGCCAGTATTTTTATTATGTTTGTTGTACCACGCCAAATCATCATGCAGCGCCACCACATCTCCCATGATAAGTAAGGCGGGCGTGGGCAGCTGGTTTTGTTCTTGCAGCTCCACGATACTCTCAAGCGTACCAGTTAATACTTGCTGATTGGGCATGCTGGCATTGGAGATGATGGCAATCGGTGTCTCAGACGAGCGGCCAGCGTTTATCAAACCTGTCGTCAACCGTGCCAGCGAATGCAGACCCATATAGAACACCACGGTTTCATTGGTATCAAGTAAGTTTTCAAACTTCTCATTGGGCGCACCCGCCTTTAAAAACCCAGTGACAAAACGCACCGACTGCGAATGATCACGGTGGGTAAGGGGAATACCAGCATAGCTGGCGGCAGCGTTGGCAGCGGTGATACCTGGTACCACTTGATAAGGTACCCCATGCGCCCGCAAGCTTTCAATCTCTTCGCCGCCACGCCCAAAGATAAAGGGATCGCCACCTTTTAGACGTACCACACGGCGACCTTGTTTGGCGCTATTGATGAGCAGCTCGTTGATGCCTAATTGCGCGACCGCATGGTTGCTACGCTTTTTGCCGACAAACACTTTATCGGCATCGCGGCGGCACAGATCCAATACTTGCGGAGAGACTAGGGCATCATAGTAGACGATGTCTGCTTGCTGCATCAGACGCAGCGCCTTAAACGTCAAAAGCTCTGGATCACCAGGCCCTGCACCGACGATATAGACTTCACCAACAATAGCAGTATGTTGAGTAGTCGTTAACTTATCTGTTGCTACAGGGACAAAGGCCGATAGTGATTCTGTGCTGTGGCCCTGTGAATGCTGGCTAGACGTTGTAGCAGGGCTATTAGCAGGGTTATGGGCATCAGGGTCAACGCTATGATTAATACTGTTTTTAAGCGCTGCTACTGTGCTGTCTAAGTCTTTTTGTAACTGCGCATTGGCCTCACGCTCATTACCGGCAAACATCAGCTCACTGACCTGACCTTCAAAGGCACGCTCCCAAAACTGCCGACGGCCTGTCAGGGTTGGGATTTTACGTTTTACCTCGCTACGAAACTCACCAGCCAGCTTGGCCAATTTGCCATAGCCTTGCGGAATTAGAGTTTCAAGACGTGCACGCAGTAGACGTGCCAGCACCGGCGCTTTGCCATTCGATGAGATGCCAATGATAATGGGGTTACGATCGACGATAGCGGGAAAGATAAAGTCACATAAATGCGGGGTATCAACCACATTGACGGGGATGTTGAGCGCGGTAGCGTCAGCGTGAACTTGATGATTGAGCGTCTCATCATCAGTCGCCGCAATGATGACTCGTGCACCTGTCATATAGGATTTATTATAATTTTTATAAATCAGCTCGTGCTTATCGTCTGAGAGCAAGGCTTGTATCTCAGTGCTGATATCTGGCGCTAGAATGGTAATAGCAGCCCCAGCACGGCTAAGCAAATCTGCCTTACGCAGCGCTACATCGCCGCCGCCCACGATCAGTACCTTGCGGTTTTCTAGTTTAAAAAATAATGGAAAGGTGTTCATAGCATCACCAGCAATTTATTCAATGTCTTAAAATATGCATCCATTATGAGGTATCACAGGCACACGCTCACCTAGTGAATTGGCATTAGCATAGTCGTTTTTGTCATGTTGATTGTGATTTTTGGTGGAATGTGGCATAGAGGAGGGGATAGTGTTAAGAGCGCTTACGACAAAAAGGCTCTCTTACAAGTGTAAAAGAGCCTTTTAAACAGAGCTTTTTAAACGATGAGTTACGGTAATGCTTGATTATAACTGCGTGTGCAAACCACACTCGCGGTGCTCTTCTACTTTAGTCGGATCAAAGTAATCAAACTCGTTTGGCAAATTATGCTCAAGCAGATAATCGTCTAAATCGCTATCGGTTTTTTCAAATAACGGCGCTACTTTTAGCACGCCATCTTTTGATAGGCTAAGCACATCAAGACCTTGGCGGAATTCGGTTTGATCCTTGCGAATGGCATTGAACCAGACGTCAGGCTTTAGCTCATCGAGTGCACGGCGAAACGGCTCAAGTTTGACTTGCTCGGTGAACTTGTCGTGCTGCTCGTCATTGACACCTGGAATACCATTCATCGTGACATCACGGTGGGCAGCTGTCTGCTTAGGGATATAAGTAATGACATTGAGGTCTAAATCTTCGATCACCTTATTAGCAAAGCGGTAAGTGGCATCGGTGTTATAACCAGAGTCTACCCACAGTACAGTGATATCAGGTTTTTGTTTGGCGACCAGATGCAAGATAGCAGACTCATATGGACGGAAGTTAGTGGTGATGATTGGGTTTTTCGCTTGCGTCAGTGCCCATGCCACAATTTCTTCTGGTGATTTACCTTTTAAGTCTTGATTGGCTTGGTCAATGTCTAGGTTTGGGTGTAACTGGCTCATAATACGTTCCTTAAATGGGATGGAGGTAATAAAAATTTAGAGAAAACTTAATAAAGGACTCAAAAACTAAGCACCGGCAAACATTGGTAAGTCGGCAGCGTTACGACCGTCGTAACTGCTAGCAAGCGCAGTAAATGCTTGAGAAATATCAAAGTCTGACTGTAAGTCGTGTTCACTGAGCACAAAGCTGTCGACGCCTACGCGCAGTAAGTAAGCAATTTGATCACGGCCAAATGCGCCTGCGACCCGAATCTCACCTTGATAGCCGATTTGGCGCAGCGTTTGAGCGAAGCTAAAGCCGCGACCATCCGCGAATTTGGGCACATGTATGATGATAAGCGTCTGCTTTAATAGCAGCTCACTCAGTGCTGCCAGCGCCTCTGTGTCGCTATCCGCAGTCAGCCATAGTCCAGTACGGCTACTATGCTGGACAATCAGCTCATACACTTCTTTCACCAAGCCTGTGGCCAGCGCCCCTGAGCCGTCCAATAGATCGGCCAGCGGCACAAGCACATCAGGTTTTTCTTGTTTTTGCAGCAGCTCAAGTAGCGTAAGCTCTATCGAGGCGATACCATCTGGCAGCGTATCTGTGGTGAGAGCATGCCAGCTGTCTTGAGCGCTAATATCGACGCCGCTACTATCCAAAATATGGTGATTAGCCATAGACCTTCTCCTTAAAGGGATCAATACCGACGCGCTCAACCAATTCACCAAAGCTCTCGACATCATTGTCCGTGGTGGCACGTAGATCGACATAGACGTCAACGATCTGTTGAATGGTGTCAGCGACCGCTTCAGTAGGAACCGAGCGGCCAAGTATTTTACCCAGCTTGGCATCGTTGCTTGAATTGCCGCCAAGGCTGATTTGATACCAGTTTTCACCTTTTTTATCGACGCCGAGGATGCCGATATCGCCGGTATGGTGGTGGGCGCAAGCGTTGATACAGCCTGACATATTCAGACGTATATCACCAAGATCGTAGAGGTAGTCCAAATCGCTAAACTGCTTCTCGATCTGCTCAGCGATATTGTGGGTGGTGGCATTGGCCAGCGAGCAATAGTCCCAGCCTGGGCAGACGATCATATCGGTTAAGGTGTTGATATTTGGACGCGCCAGATGCAAGTCGGTCAGCTTTTGCCATAGCTCATACAGCTGATTGGTTTGCACGTCAGCGAAGACCAGGTTTTGCTGATAAGTGCCACGCAGCTCGCCAAAGCTGTATTGGTCCGCAAGGTCAGCGAGTGCGTCCATTTGGGTATGGGTGACATCACCTGATGGCACGTATTTACCATCGACGAGACCTGCCTTTAGGGAGATAACAATCGCTCGGTAGCCTGCAACTTTATGCGCCACCGTATTTTGGTTGTACCAATTGGCAAAGTCTTTATCCGCACTTAATTGCTGCTGCAAATCAGATTGCGCTTGCAGTGCATCAAATTCTTTATAATCAGGCTCACTAAAAAAACTGCTGGCATGTTCAAAGTTGGCATCTGTCAGCGTTAGCGGCCCATCTTTGGTATGCGCCTCCCACTCAGCATCGACCAATTTGGTAAAGGCAGGGCCGCCCAAGGTATCGACCAAAATTTTGATACGTGAGCGGTATTTACTGCCTTTATCACGGCGACCATGCAGGTTATAAACCCGCAAAATAGCGTCTAGATAGCTAAGTAGATGCTGACGGGGCAAGAATTTATTGATGACTTTGCCAAGCACAGGAATACGACCAAGACCGCCGCCGACCAAGACTTCAAAGCCAAGCTCGCCGTCTTCGTTTTTCTTAAGGTGTAGACCAATATCATGCACACGGGTGGCCGCACGATCATTTTCCGTGCCAATGACGGCAATCTTAAATTTACGCGGTAAAAAGGCAAACTCAGGATGAAAGGTTGACCACTGACGGATAATCTCACAATAAGGGCGTGGGTCAGCGATTTCTTCCTTATGGATACCAGCGTAAGGATCGGTTGTGGTATTACGAATACAGTTGCCTGAGGTTTGGATGGCATGCATCTGTACCGTTGCCAATTCTGCCAAAATGTCTGGCACTTCTTCTAGTTTTGGCCAGTTCAGCTGTATGTTGGTACGAGTGGTAAAGTGGCCGTAGCCTTTATCATATTTACGGGTAATCTCAGCCAATTTGCGCAACTGGTAGCTGGCAAGTAACCCATAAGGAATGGCAATACGCAGCATAGGCGCATAGCGCTGGATATACAGACCGTTTTGTAGACGCAGCGGTAAGTACTGCTCCTCGGCAAGCTCGCCTGCCAAAAATCGCTCGGTTTGGTCACGAAACTGGGCGACTCGTTCTTCTACCAAGGTTTGGTCAGCGTAATTATATTGATACATGACGTAATCTCAATTTTGTTTTAAACATAAATGCGGCGACGAAAATGATTTGCGTGTGTACTGTTTTTTTGTTTACTAAACTAAAAAGTGTCTCAAGGTCAATCATTGAATCATTGAGTGTCACATCATATAAGTTTGCCTCTATAAACATAAATTCCTTTAAGACATATCCATATCCAAAGTCAGCATAAATTTTCATAATCAAAGTTCGGTAGCCTATGCCTATTCGATTTATTCGCTGCTATAAGGTTAAAAACATGACATCTACTACTACGCCTAACCAGACATCAAAACTTGTACCGCCACATGGCAGTGCCGAGCTTAAACCACTGTTGTTAGAAGGCGAAGCACGCGAGCAAGCACTAGAGCTTGCCAGCACCTTACCAACCATTACCTTAAGCTCACGCGAGCGTGGTGATCTGATCATGTTCGGTATTGGCGGCTTTACACCATTAAATGGTTTTATGAATCAAGCCAATTGGCAAGGTGTGGTTGATAACATGCGCTTGCAAAGTGGGGATAATAAAGGTTTGTTTTGGCCCATTCCGATCACTTTGTCTGCGCCAAAAGCGACGGCGGATAGTTTGAGTCAAGGCGACAAAGTCGCATTGGTCGCACAAGATGGCGAAGTTATGGGCATCTTAACAGTAGAAGAGACCTATACCATTGATAAAGAACACGAGTGTCAGCAAGTATTTACCACTACAGATCCAGAGCATCCAGGCGTCCAGCAAGTATTGGATCAAGATGATGTCAATATTGCAGGTAGCGTAGAAGTACTGAGCGAGGGCGAGTTCCCAACGCGTTATCCTGGTATCTATAAAACGCCCGCGCAAACACGTCAAATCTTTGAAGAGAAAAACTGGAAGACTGTGGCGGCTTTCCAAACGCGTAACCCGATGCACCGCTCACATGAATATCTGGCCAAAATCGCAATTGAGATCTGCGATGGCGTTATGATTCATTCATTGCTCGGCGCACTAAAACCAGGTGACATTCCAGCAGAAGTGCGTCAAGAAGCCATCAAAACCTTGATTGATAATTACTTTAAACAAGACACGGTGATTCAAGCAGGTTATCCATTAGATATGCGCTATGCTGGTCCACGTGAAGCCTTATTACATGCGTTATTCCGCCAAAACTATGGCTGTAGTCATCTGATCGTTGGTCGCGATCATGCTGGTGTGGGCGATTACTATGGCGCGTTTGATGCGCAAACCATTTTTGAACAGGTTGGCAAAGACGATCTCATCACCCAGCCGCTCAAGATTGGCTGGACGTTTTGGTGTAATGCTTGTAGCGCCATGGCGTCTGATAAGACCTGCCCGCATGATGCCTCTGAGCACGTCAAAGTCTCAGGCACTAAACTGCGTAAGGCGCTATCAGAGGATCTGGAGGTACCCGAAAACTTTAGCCGTCCAGAAGTGCTAGAGATTTTGCGTAATTACTATGCCGGTATCGCAAAAGACCAACGTGCTGAGGTCAAGTTAACTGGTGCATCTGCGGTATAGAGAAAAATTGATTTTTTGATAAACATCACTCATAAAAAAAGGTGGCAGAATATAAATCTGGCACCTTTTTTATTTGTTGTTAAAGATTGGCAGTTCAAAAGTAATACGTTTAGGTTAGTTCCAAATCGCTTGAAAGCTTCTGATAGTCGCCAACGAGTGAAGCTCCACCCGAACAAAAATAATTCAGCGCGTACTTATCTTGGCTATCAATGGTCAACATCCCATCTTTAAACTGAAAAAACGCCGTGCTGTCATTGACCTTGGTTTGAAAAATCACACCGTGCGCTTTGTCTTGACCCATTAAGCTGGCGGTGCCGTCAAACTGGCACGTTGGTTTTTTGATGTCGCTACGTGCACGTACCTTGATATCAATTTGCTCGCCATTGTCTGCGCCGTCAGCTCTTATCATCACACCCACCCAATCATAGCCTTGGGCACGCTTGGCATAACCGTCAGAGGCGTAATCGCCAACGACCGTCTGCACCGCTGGTGTGACAGCAGCGTTTGGTTGCTGAATCGTTTGGTTATTAACGCTTGGCGTTACGTTATTACAGCCACTTAAGGCCAATAAAGCGATAGAGGTCGTTAAAATACCTACAAAAAAGCGTGACTGACGGGCATGACGAGGTGGAGACTTGATCATTGCATTACCTTTATTAAAGGGGTTAGTAAACAGGAAATAAGTGAAAGCGGATGGGCTAAGTTTTATCAGTGCAGCGCCTGATATACAACAAGCTAAGGGATAATATCGACTCTATAGAGGCTCGTCTAGAGCCTAAGCAATACCGTAACTTACTCAAAAGTGTCTGCTTATCACAAAACTACAAAAATACCGAGGAAAGACAAGCACTTTAGAATAACTAATAAAATTACTTATGCCAAGTTAATCACTCGATAAGCGTATTTGTCACTAAGCAATTGTCTCACAGGCTGTTAGCATATTGCTCATTATCCATAGAACCGAATTTCGAAACGCAAGGTTTTTATCCCTATTATTAGAGAACAACGTTCCTATCGAGAGCAAATATGCAGCCAAATAAAAAGAGCGGTCAAAAGATACCTCCCAAGCACATCAATGCGCGTGATACTTTCCTCATTCAACCTAAAGGCATCGGCACAGTGCTCACCAATCGCTTTAGTTTTACTATTAATTTTGCCAGCAGTTTTGGTCTTGGTAGTGTGCTTGCAGCGGCGGTACTGACCACAGGCTGCAACCCTACCGAAGCCAACCAAAATGACGCCGCAAACGAGGCAAAAAGTATTGATTTATTAAATGTGTCTTATGATGTCTCACGCGACTTTTATAAAGACTACAACCCGTTGTTTAATGCAAATTATCAGCAAAAACACCCAAGTATCAAGGTGAATATCAATCAGTCGCATGGCGGCTCTAGTAAGCAGGCGCTCTCTGTTGCCAATGGTTTGCAAGCAGATGTGGTGACCTTTAACCAAGAGAGCGATATGAATCTGTTGGTGGAAAAAGGTCTGGTCGCTTCTGACTGGCAGCAAGCACTACCAAATAATGCTGTACCGTACACCAGTACCATGGTGCTACTGGTTCGTGCAGGTAATCCAAAAAACATTCAGGATTGGTCAGATTTAGCCCGTAACGATATCGATGTGGTCACGCCCAATCCCAAGACCAGTGGTACAGCGCGTTATGCCTTTTTGGGGGCTTACGGCTATGGCTTGCACCAATTTAAAGAAAACAGTAGCGACAACCCTGTTAAAACCAATGACTTTATCAAAAAGCTGTTGGCAAACGTGGTCACTTATGACAATGGCGCACGTGCTGCGACGACCAGTTTTACCCAGCGCGGCCTAGGCGATGTACTCATCACTACCGAAAATGAGGCCAATTTGGTCGCTCAGCAATTTGCCATGGGTCAGGTCGATATTGTCTATCCAAGCTACTCGATTGAGATTGCTAATCCAGTAGCAGTCGTCACTGCTGTAACTGACACAGCAGGCAAAACCAAAGCCGCAAATGCCTATCTAAAAGGCTTGTGGGACAAGCCTGCCCAAGAGCTGATGGCAGAGATGTACATGCGCCCAAGTGATGAGCAAGTCCTTGCCGCTCATAAGGACACATTGCCTGATATTGAAACGTTTGAGCCTGTCGCCGTCTTTGGTCCATGGGTAGAGATTATGGATACTTTCTTTGTAGACGGTGGTCGTTTCGATCAGCTGGCACGTACTAAGTAGTTATTTGGCTATTTAGTCATTGAGTTTTGGTTTGTATCAGGGCTTGTGTCCTCACTGGCAAGTGACGCGCGTGCAATACATATCAGGCGCTTGCCAGCAGGGAATTCATCGACTAGCAAACAGCCAGTTATACATGCAGGGTATTTAGACAACTTATTGATATAATTGGTTTTGTCTACTTGTTATTCCCTTTTGGCAATAACATACGCATATTCATCATTAAACATAATAAGATGGCGCTGTTAGCATACTTGCATTACCTAACAGCATCTTTGAGGAAAGTATGACATACGCCGCCCCATATCAACAAAAAAGTAAAACTCGTAGCGCTCTCAGCATTGCAGGCATAGCCTTGAGCTTAGGTCTGGCTGGCTGCAGCAATAATGATGCAGTCGACACCACCGCAAACGCTGATGATACGGCGGCTGCAGAAGGTCAAAACATCGAGCTGCTCAACGTCTCTTATGACGTTGCCCGTAATTTTTATAAAGATTACAACCCGCTATTTGTAGAGCACTACCAAAACGAGCACCCAAATAGCACCATCACCGTCAAACAGTCGCATGGCGGCTCAAGTAAGCAGGCCTTGTCAGTGGCCAATGGCCTACAAGCCGACGTTGCCACTATGAACCAAGGCTCTGATATCGAGCTACTAGAAAAAGAGGGCTTGGTTGAGTCAGACTGGGAATCGAAGTTTTCTGATAATGCGGTACCTTTTACCAGCACCATCGTGTTTTTGGTGCGTAAAGACAATCCAAAAGGCATCAATGACTGGGAAGATTTGACTCAAGATGGTCTTGAGATCGTTATGGCCAATCCAAAAGTCACGGGCAATGGTCGCTATGCCTTCTTAGGCGCTTACGGTTATGGTCTGCATGCGTTTAATAACGAAGAGGCGCCAGCCAAAAACTACGTAAAAGAGATGCTCAAAAATGTCAAAGTCTACGAAAACGGTGGCCGTGCGGCAACCACAACCTTTGTGCAGCGAGGTATTGGCGATGTATTAGTGACCTTTGAAAACGAAGCCAACTTGGCAGCGACTGATTTTGGTGCCGGTCAAGTGGATATCGTCTATCCAAAATACTCGATCAAGTCAGAAAGTCCTGTGGCCATTGTAAAAGCCGTCACGGACAAAAAAGGCACCACTGATGCAGCAAAAGCCTACTTGGACTATTTGTGGAGCGAGCCGGCCCAGCAATTGGCTGCTGATTTATATCTGCGTCCGAGCGTACAAAGCGTACTCGATAAAAACAGTGACAAACTGCCACCGGTTGAGACTTTCCGTCCAAATGATGCTTTTGGTTCATGGGACGAGATCATGGGCACTTACTTTAGTGACAATGGCGTCTTTGATCAATTAGCGATCAACGCACCGCAGTAAACAGTAAGCACTGCATTAAACAATAAGCAGCGCGGTACCTAGAGCGATACTCTAGCGCAAGAGAAGCCGTGGTAAACAAAAAAGGACATGGTCATCTACACCATGTCCTTTATACCGTAAGCGCAGCTGACCCAGCATCATCATCATTAAGTAGATTGCTCAATATTTTGTTACGTACCATTCGTTAGGCAATAGGACATCACTATGAGTGCAACCGCTTCATCCGCCCACAAAGCTCCTGCCAAAAAAGGCTGGCTGACCCGTATGCGTCAGCGCAACGTGCTGCCAGGGTTTGGGCTGAGCATGGGTATCACGGTTTTTAGCTTATCGCTACTGGTGGTACTGCCGTTTGCCATGATGGCCTATACCACGACGCAAATGGGCTGGACGGGATTTTGGCAGGCCATCAGCCAACCGCAGGTGACGTCTGCGATCAAGCTGAGCTTATGGATGGCGTTTGCAGCGATGCTGACCAATCTGGTGTTTGGTACCTTGGTCGCTTGGGTGCTGGTGCGTTATGAGTTTTGGGGCAAATCCTTAATCAATGCCTTGGTGGATCTGCCGTTTGCACTGCCAACAGCGGTCACTGGAATCTCGCTTGCCACTCTGTATGCGCCCAACGGCCTAATCGGTCAATGGTTTGCCAAGTTTGATATTCAAGTGGCCTTTACGCCTTTAGGTATTTGGCTGGCTTTGGTGGTGGTCAGCTTTCCGTTCATCGTGCGGGCGGTGCAGCCGGTACTCGCTGAGCTGTCGGTTGAGTTTGAAGAGGCGGCGGCGGTACTGGGCGCCAATCGCTTGACCACGTTTCGCAAAGTGATCTTGCCTGAGCTGATGCCAGCCCTACTGATGGGGGCTGGGATGATGTTTGCCCGTGCGACAGGTGAGTATGGCTCGGTGATTTTTATCGCCGGCAACATCCCGATGGAAACTGAAATTTTGCCGCTGATTATCATCAGTAAGCTGGAGCAGTTCGATGTTGGGGGCGCATCAGCCGTGGCACTATTTATGTTGCTGATTTCATTTACCATCTTATTGACCATCAATATCGTACAGTGGAAACTGTCTCGCCGCGTAGGAGCTCGCTGATATGCAGATATCCAATAGCTATGATTACCAAAGCAATCCTGCGACCAAAGACACACCGTGGATACGTCGCACCTTTATCACCATTGCTGTGCTGTTTATGGTGGTGATGCTGGTCGTACCGCTACTTGCGGTGTTTTATGAAGCCTTTAAAAACGGCTGGCAGCTGTATGTTGCTTCCTTGGTCGATCCAGAGGCCTTACAAGCGATTAAGCTGACCTTGATCACTGCCGGTATCGTGTTGCCGATCAATATGGTGATGGGCATCGCTATTGCTTGGCTGGTGACACGTTATCAGTTTAAAGGTAAGCAGCTGGTCACCACCTTGCTTGATTTGCCATTTTCGGTATCGCCAGTGGTCGCAGGCCTCATGTTTGTGTTGTTATTTGGTCTTAACTCTACTGTGGGCGGCTGGCTTGAGAGTATGGGTTTTCAGGTGATATATGCGGTACCGGGCATTGTATTGGCGACATTATTTGTCACCTTCCCATTTGTGGCACGTGAGCTGATACCGCTGATGCAGACGCAAGGCGACAGTGAGGAGCAAGCGGCGCTGACATTGGGCGCGAGTGGTTGGCAGACTTTTTGGCATGTCACCTTGCCCAATATCAAATGGGCGCTGCTTTATGGTTTGATTTTGACCAATGCTCGAGCGATGGGCGAGTTTGGAGCAGTCAGCGTAGTGTCCGGTCATATTCGCGGTGAGACCAATACCATGCCGCTGCTGGTCGAGATTGCTTATAACGATTATAACTTTACCGCCGCTTTTGCTTTATCAAGCCTGCTTGCGGCACTGGCGCTGGTGACACTACTGATTCAGCAGGTCATGACCAAGATGCAAGCGCGCAAGTTTGCCAAATCGGCACGTCTCGCGGCTGCGCCTGAGCTACCAGTGAGCGCCAATGCTACCAATGCGGCCGACACCTATAAGACGGCGGCGCAGGCAGCTAAGAGCTCGGGAAACGTGTAAACAGCTGACGGCCTATACGAAAGATTGATTACCACAACGCTGTCGCCAGCATAGAGGCTGCCACGATAAGCAAAAGTGAATAAGAGACACGATTATGAGTATTGAGATTCGCAACGTTAATAAAAAATTTGGCAGTTTTACCGCCTTAGACAATATCAATATCACCGTACCGACTGGCAAACTAACCACTTTGCTTGGGCCATCAGGTTGCGGTAAGACCACCTTGCTGCGTATCATCGCCGGTCTTGAGTATGCCGATTCAGGGCAGATATTATTTGATGACTTGGATGTGACCAACACCCCAGTACAAAAGCGTCATATCGGCTTTATGTTTCAGCACTATGCATTATTTCGCCATAAAAACATCGCCGACAACGTCGCTTTTGGCCTGACGCTGTTACCAAAAAACAAGCGTCCTAGCAATGCCGATATCAATAAGCGTGTAAATGAGCTATTAGAGTTGGTGCAATTGCCCCAAGTCGCCAACGCCTATCCACATCAGCTCTCTGGTGGACAGCGCCAGCGGATTGCACTGGCACGAGCTTTGGCAGTCAAGCCTAAGTTATTATTGCTTGATGAACCATTTGGCGCACTCGATGCCAAGGTACGTAAAGAGCTGCGCACGTGGCTAAAAAACATCCACCATGAGCTGGGTATCACCAGCATCATGGTCACTCATGACCAAGAAGAGGCAAGAGCGGTGTCTGATGAGATCGTAGTGATGAACCAAGGACGAGTAGAGCAGGTAGGCACCTCAGAGGCGCTGATACACCAGCCGGCCAATGCTTTTGTCAGCGATTTTTTAGATTTGGCTTGATCGGATACGGCAAACACGCCAGTATCTGCACACCAGTTGGTGCATAAGCGATAAAACGCCATAAAAAAAGACCTATACAATTATAGGTCTTTTTTTATGGCGTCATGCCCATCTTATCTACTAGGCAAGCTTCATATCTGCATCCAACGATGTCTGCTCATGCGTGATCTCTAAGATCTCTTGACACCACTCTGGTAAGTCATCGGCGACCTCGTACCACATCCAAGTCCCGTCACGCACACAGCTTAGAATGCCCAGTTTTTTTAGGTGATTTAGATGGCGTGAAATGGTTGGCTGCGGCTGATCCAATATCTCAACCAACTCGCCCACACAGCGTGCTTCTTTTTTAAAAAGAATTTGAAATATTTTTAGACGAGTCGGATCAGATAAGACTTTAAACAAATCAATAGGTCGTATCATAAAGTTATTATCAGACATAGCATAATTCCAATAGGGCGTTGTTAATAGGGGGTCAATATAACAGCAGTCGTCAATAAAATCGATTAAAAATTGAGCCAAATTACAGTTCGTCGTTAATTTACTACCTTTGATACCATTCGGTTACATCGATATTTATATTTCGTTACATGAATTTATTTTTCAGGATATCTGTCTGCATTTATTTACTGCGTAGTCAAAGATAGGGTAATAAATGCAGCAAACACTATTGAAAATGATAATAGTTATCGTTATTATATACCCATCACGCAAAGGAGCCAATCTATGTACGTATGTATCTGTAATGACGTAAAAGACAAGCAAATCAAAGCAGCGATCGCTTCGGGTATCGATACGCTCGAAGGCCTAAAAGACACGCTCGATGTGGCGACTTGTTGCGGCTGCTGTGAGCCTATGGTCAACGACTTCCTAGACGAACATCATGCCAAGCTCGATGCGCTGGCTTATGCAGTGTAGGGTAGCCCCAGAAACCACCCCATTTTTTTCCTGCGTATACCTCTTGCACCACCATCCTTTCACGCAATCTCTACCTCACGTACTGCCTCTATCTAATATACTGGTTGATGACGCGCTCATCAGCCATGCTAGTTAATTATGATTCTCAATTAGCATCTTATTCTTAGTTCATAACATTACAAGCGCTAGCACCTCTATATGCTACTATATCTGTCTGATATTGTAAGAAGTCTGACGGACTTTAATCTTTACTAAGCAGTTTACCAATAACGCTTTTATTATATGCAATATTATGAATGTAACTTGCGAGACAACAATAGGAGTATGGGTGATGATAGGTAGCCAGAAAGTCATTGATTATTTAAATTTTTTATTGGGCGGCGAGCTTGCTGCGCGTGATCAGTATTTTATTCATTCAGAAATGTATGCTGAATGGCACTACGGCAAGCTATACGACCGCATCCATCATGAAATGGAAGATGAGACCTTGCACGCGCAGGCCATTATTCGCCGTGTTTTGATGCTTGGCGGCACGCCAAAGATGAGCGTTGATGAGATCAACATCGGTAGCACCGTCCCTGAGATGCTACAGTTTGACCTTGATTTAGAGTATCAAGTACAGCAGCACCTAAAAGACGGTATTGCGCTGTGTGAAGAAGAGCACGATTATGTCACCCGCGAGATGTTGGTCGAGCAGCTCAAAGATACCGAAGAAGATCATGCACATTGGTTAGAGCAGCAGCTGCGCCTTATCGATATGATCGGTCTGCCAAACTATCTACAAAGCCAGATGGCAGAAGTGTCTCCTGATATTGTCTAGTATCGTCACAGCTATATTAAGCTGCAATATTTAGAGCACGTATCAATTAGATTGAATAGAGTAGGGAGAGAGAAGATGAAAGGGGATAAAGAGGTCATTCGCGCCTTAAATAAAGTACTCGGACAGTCATTAATTGCTATCAATCAGTATTTTTTGCATGCGCGTATCGCTCGTCATTGGGGGCTTGAAGCATTAAACGAGCATCTTTATAAACAGTCTATCGCTGAGATGAAGTGGTCGGATGATTTGATTGCGCGTATCTTATTATTAGGCGGTCTGCCAAACTTGCAAGATTATGGCAAGATGTTCCTCGCAGAAGACGTGCCTGAGATGATTGAGTGCAACCTGCGTTTAGAAAAGCAAAAATTCACTATTATCACTGAGGCAATTACCCTATGTGAAGAAAAGCGCGATTATGTATCGCGCCAGCTATTGGTCACGCTAAAAGATGGTAATGAGGAATACGACGACTGGCTGGAGACTCAAGAAGACTTGATACAAAGCATCGGGGTTGAGCGTTATATCCAGTCACAAATGCATGACGACGACGCACCATAATTAGCCACTCTTGACTGAGACTTGCCAGCTTGTTTTTTGAGTATCTTTTAAGATATAGCAAAGGGCAAGCTGGTATTTTTATGTCTATAAGACAGGTGTTTATAATGATAAAGCGTTAAGACAACTATCGATTGCTTGTTGCCTGTGAGACGTACCTAACATACGCCCTAATATAAACCGCGACCATCTTCAGGTTTGAGCCGTAAAAAATACAGCCCTGATAAAATGGTCAAAATCCCCAGTATCCAATAAGTCGTTTGAAACGCTGCCAGCGTGTCTAGTCCAAAGCGCTCACGTAGCAGGTTGAGCACCGCTGCCCCAAAGGCAATACCAAAGCCAATTGCTAGCTGCTGATTGACTGCCATAAGGCTATTGCCGCTACTGGTCTGCGCGCCTTCCAAATCACCAATGGTAATGGTGTTCATCGCGCTAAACTGCATAGAGTTACACGCGCCCATCAAGATAAGCAGCGGGATAAACCATAACCAATTATCAGGGTCGTTGAACTGCGCCAATAAGATGATGAGTATACCGATGAGTAGGGTGTTTAACACCAAAACTTTGCGATAGCTAAAACGCTGGATGATTTTGCTGACCCAAGGCTTGATACCAATAGCACCAATAGCGATAGGCGCAAGCAGCCAGCCTGCCTGTGAGGGCGAATACTCAAACACCACTTGTAATAATAATGGCAGTAAGAACGGCACAGCACTGATGCCCAAACGGGTAAATAAATTGCCCGTGATACCGATACGAAAGGTACGAATATCAAATAGGCTCAGTGGAAATAAAGGCGCGGGGCGGCGTTTGGCATGTGCCACATAAGCGCCTAGCAATACGCTGGCTGCCACCGCTAGCAGCAGACCATATATGCCGCGGCCTACCTGCGAGCCAAACTCTACGGCGAGAGTAAAGCCGCAAGCTGCCGCCGCAAACAGTCCAAAGCCTAGCCAGTCTAAGCGCTGGGTATCTTCAAACAACGCAGGTACCAGAGCTTTTCCCATAAAGTAGCCCAGTATGCCCATCGGAATATTGATCAAAAATATCCAATGCCAACTGGCATACTGGACGATATAGCCGCCCAGCACCGGCCCCACGAGCGGCGCGACCAAGGCCGGTATCACGGCAAAGTTCATGACGGTTAGTAGCTTGTTGCGCGGATAAGACTTGACCAATATCAAGCGCGCAACAGGCGTCATCATCGCCCCGCCAATACCTTGTATCACCCGTGAGCCTATCAGAAAATCCAACGTGGGCGAGGCTGCGCACAGTAGCGAGCCAATAGAAAAAACAACAATGGCAGTCAAAAATATACGCCGCGTACCGTATTTGTCCGCCAAAAAGCCACTGATAGGGATAAAAATCGCCAACGTCAGCGCATAACTGATCACCGCCCATTGCATTTTTAGTGGCGACTCGCCGAGAGCTTGTGCCATCTGCGGCAGCGAGGTATTTAAGATAGTCGCATCTAATATCTGCATAAACAGCGCCACCGCTAACACGTAGGGTAGGTATTTATCTTGCGTTGGGGTTAGCGTTACCATGTGACTCTCATTGGATATTGGGTGTTAATCAGCAAATGATCTGTTTATTCGCGAGCGAAGCAGCCACAGCCGATAAGTGGCACAAGCTGGGTAGTATAAGAAACAGCGGCATATAATAACAGTGAATCAAAGTAACGATAAACAGCAACGATAAACAGTAGCAATAAAAGAAGGCGATAAAAAACAGACATCGCCGCACAAAAAGCAACCATCAAAAACTGCATTCAGAGCTAACCACAAGTTTAGAACCTAGGCGCTGGTATGGTCAAAAAGCGCTTATTTACAAGAGAGGGCTTTAATATCAAGGCAGAGTGTCGTTATAGTAATGACTGATACATCTTAAATAAAAATAGCCGACACCCAATGGATAGATAATAGGAACTGAACAACCCATTAACCACCTAGGGACTAATACCTCAGTACCAATTACCTCAGTACCAATAAATAATAGGCATCAATATTCGATAGTAAGGAGATATGATGAAACAAAACAATCACCATAGCACGCATGCTGATAACAACAGCACAAGTACAGCAACTGCCGCCTACGTCCCGCCCAAAGTATGGGTGCAAGACAAAGACAATGGCGGCAAGTTTGCCAGTATTAATCGGCCGACCGCTGGCGCGCGCCACGAGCAAGTGCTGCCGGTGGGCGGCGCGCCGTTGCAGCTGTATTCACTCAACACCCCTAACGGCGTCAAGGTAAATATCCTTTTAGAAGAGCTGGCTGAGCTGGGCGTCAAAGGTGCTGAGTATGATGCGTATAAAATTGATATCTCTGAGGGCGATCAGTTTGGCTCAGGGTTTGTAGACATAAACCCAAACTCAAAGATTCCCGTCTTGGTCGATGGCTCGCATGATGAGGCGGACGAGCCTATCGCTATCTTTGAGTCGGGCGCTATCATGATGTATCTGGCCGAAAAATTTGGCAAATTTATTCCGCTATCTTTAGGCAGGGCGCGCGCCGATTGTCTGTCTTGGGTCATGTGGCAGATGGGCAGTGCACCGTTTTTAGGCGGCGGGTTTGGGCATTTTTACGCATATGCACCTGAGCCTTTAGAGTATCCGATCAACCGCTATACGATGGAGACCAAACGGCAGCTTGATGTGCTAGATAAGCATTTAAAAGACCACAGCTATATGTGCGGTAATGATGACAGCGATTACAACATCGCTGATATGATTATTTGGGCATGGTATGGACAATTGGTGCTTGGCAAGCTCTATGATGCGGCTGAATTCTTACAAGTCGATGAGTATCAGCATGTCAAACGCTGGGCTCAAAATATCGCTGAGCGTCCAGCGGTCAAGCGCGCTGTAGACTTGAGCTTAAAACCTATCAATCAATAAACGTATTTATACCAGTAACATAGAGCATATCAGCATCTCGATTTTATGCCGAATTGATTATAGTTAGAACAATAGGGTTGATAAGTGATGACTTATCGGCCTTTTTTCGATTTCTCAATACTTACTACGCTGTTTTAGATAGCACTTGTCATTCTATATTCATATATGCTTATATTGTAATAGCAGTATATTTATCTAATTACACAATGGTACATTAGTACAACAGATAGAAACATTGATACGTTAAGATAGCATGTCGCCACATTTATAACAGGTGCGTAGACATCGTCTATTAATGGATAGCGACTATGAAGGATGATACCAGGCTAGGAGGCTTTAGCAACTCCTGCCAAGCTCAGCAGCGGCGTATGTTGCATATGCGTATGTTACATAGCAGCGAGCAAGACAGCAGACCAAGCCCTATGGCTGGCGTGACTGGTCTTATGTTAGGTAGTGAGTTGCCTATATCCAGACATTATCTCATTTCTAAAACAATAAAACCTTTTAAAAAAATAACAAAGATACTTTTATTTATGATAAAAAACACCCTCTCATTTTCTCAGTTTATTCATCTTCCTATACCTTTGGTCGCTGCTATCGGTGCCGCTGTCGTTAGTACAGCCAGCATGGCGGCAGGCGGCGGTATCGAGTTTACCAGTCAAGACTGGCAGGTGGCTTGTGATAACACCCGCACTTGCCGGCTGGCAGGCTATCAAGCAGAAAACAACAGTGAGTTTCCAGTCTCGGTGCTACTGGTACGCCGCGCTGGGGCAAATGCAGATGTCGATGGCAAAATCAAGCTGGGCGGCGCCAAAGAAAGCTCCTCAAAGGCGTTGATGCAGCTTGGCAGCCGTCACCGTATATCACTGCTGATCAATGGCAGAGATTATGGCGAGACTCGGCCTTTTTCTGCTGCCGCTGGCAACGCTGAGCTGACCGCCACGCAAGTCAATGCGCTATTAGAGGCATTGACCAAATCGAGTAAGATTGAGCTGGTTTTGCGCAACTCCCGCTGGCAGTTGTCGGATAAAGGGGCCAGCGCTGTCATGCTCAAGGCCGATGATTTTCAGGGGCGAGTGGGGACGCCGAGCGCTTTTATTAAGGCTGAAGGCACCGCCAAACCCAATAGCAATGTCTTGGCGCCCAAGCCTGCACCAAAGCTAAGGTTTGTCGCTCCCAACCCGAAAGCTGTGCCCAGCCGTCAACGAAAATTCGTCATGAGATCGTCCCAGCTTACCGCGTTGATGAAAGAGACCTTAAAAGATGCTGATCGCGACTGCCCACACTTAGATGATAAGTCGCCATGGCGGGTCAGCCGCTTAAACAACTCTCAATTACTCGCGCAGCATGATTGCTGGGTGAGTGCCTATAATGCAGGCAGCGGCGTTTGGGTCCTTAATGACAAAAAACCTTATAAGCCGACCTTGGTGACCACCAGTGCCACCAGCTATGACAAAGGCAAGCTAAGCTCGGTACAAAAAGGCCGCGGTATCGGCGACTGTATCAGTCAGGTTGATTGGCTATGGACGGGCAGGGCGTTTGAAAAAAGCCATGAAAGCACCACCGGACTGTGCCGTATGATCGAGGCAGGCGGCGCGTGGCAGCTGCCAACCTATGTCACGGAGGTAAAAATAGGCAAATAATAGGATATTGCAAAAAATAGCTACAGATAGTTTTTTATTGTGCTATACTACGTCGCCACGAAAGCTTAGGCTTTTGTGAATTATGAGATTGATAACATCGCCTGCGATTTTGGGTCTAGGATTGACCATGAGTAATTGTTGCCGATGATTTTGTGTACTTAAATAACGTTCTTATCGTTGTTTTTGACTCATATCTTATCTACTGAATCATCATGATGGTTTGGATTGGTTGTTATTTTCGGTTATCTGTTTTGGACAAAGCATTGATAATACGCTGATAGCAAGCAAGGATAAGACACTCGGCACTACCACCAAAATACGTCAGACAGCACGCATGCATTTATGATAGAAGCTTGGCTTGAACCGCTTAGCTTCTAGCGATCGATATCGTTATATGATTCGATGGTAGCTCATAAAGGCGGTGTGGTGAACGGTTATCAGTGGTATGCATCAAGCTTGCTGAATGTACAGCATCTTATACTTACCCAAGGATTCTCATGACTGATATCTTATCTGCCATCGCCGCTGAAAACGGCATCATCGAAAGCACCGATACGCCAAACACTGACACCTCTAATACGGACGCCACTGCTCAAGCAGCAACAGACGTAGCCTCAGAAGACAAAACAACCTTTAGCGATCTTAATATTGCCAAGCCGATTTTGACCGCGCTTGATCGCATCGGTTATACCAATCCAACACCTATCCAAGAACAAGCCATTCCTTTTGCCCTACAAGGTCGCGACCTATTGTTGTCTGCGCAAACTGGTAGTGGTAAGACGGCCGCTTTTGTTATCCCTGTACTCGATCGTCTAAGCCGTGCCACTAGTTTTGATAAGCTCACCAAAGCCCTTATCCTAACGCCAACGCGCGAGCTTGCTCAGCAGGTGCATGACAGCGTGCGCACGTACTCAAAAGACATGCGCGGTTTATTCTGCGTGCCATTGGTCGGCGGCGCGCCTTACAACGGTCAAATCACCGCCCTACGTAAGGGTGTACAGGTCATCGTCGCCACGCCTGGTCGTTTGCTTGACCATATCAAAGCAGGCCGCGTAGATTTATCAAACCTTGAAGTGTTGGTATTAGATGAAGCGGACCGTATGCTTGACATGGGTTTCGCTGATGACATCAGTGATATCTTAAGCGCCGCGCCAACCGATCGTCAGACGATCATGTGTTCAGCCACTTGGGATGGCCCTGTCGGCAAAATCGCTGCCAGCTTTACCAAAAACCCTGAGCGCGTGTCTATCAAGGTAGAGTCAGCACACATCGAAGAAAAAGTGTACTACTGTGATGATTTTGATCACAAAAATAGATTGCTTGATAAAGTGGTTTGCCAACCAGAGATGGATCAAATCATCATCTTTGCGGCGACCAAACGCAGTACAGAAAAACTGGCCAAATCGCTACAAGAGCAAGGCCACAAAGCCAGCTTTTTACATGGAGACTTGCCGCAAAGCAAGCGTAACCGTATCGTGCAAGACTTACGTAATGGTAAATGCAAAATCCTAGTAGCGACTGACGTTGCTGCCCGTGGTCTTGACGTGCCAGCCATCTCACATGTCATCAACTACGACTTACCGCGTCAAACAGAAGACTACGTGCACCGTATCGGCCGCTGTGGCCGTGCAGGTCGTACCGGTGTCGCCATCAGCCTATGCAGTATGGATGATCGCCCACAGTTAAACGCCATCAACCGCTACTTAGATCGTCAGATGGAAGTGTGCGTCATCGAAGGCATGGAGCCTAAGAAAACCTACGTACCAAGCGAAAACAAAGGACGCGGTCGTGGCCGTGGTCGCGGACGCTCTAACGGTGGTGGTCAAGGCCGTGGCCGCTCAAGCGGTGGTTATGCTGGCAAATCTACTGGCGGTGGCCGTGGTCGCTCAAACGATCGCGCAGCAACAGGCCAGCGCGCCAGCAATGATAGTGGATACCAAGGCCAAGGTGCTGGCAAGTCACGTGATTCATCAGGTAAGCCAAAAGACCGTTTTGGTGGTAAACCATATCAGGGCAAGCGCAGTGGCCCAAGCCGCGGCGATGGTAATAGCGCCCCACGCGGTGACCGTGCAGCTACAGGCCGTGGTCGTCCAAGTGGTAGTCAAGGCCGCCCAGCGGGTCGCTCTGATAGCCGTGGCCAAGGTCGTCCAAACGGCGGCAACCGTGGTAAAAACTCGTAATACAGCGCCATAATATTGCTGGCGTTGATGACACTGTGATATATAGCGGTATAAAACTCGCCCAATAACAAAAAAGCCAGATACGTGTTATCTGGCTTTTTTGTGGCTATAGGTAAGGACTAAATGGTGTTGGCCATTTAATAACCACCCATCGTCAAACAAATAGGATAAACGTGGGTAAATACAGGATCCTTGCTTGCACCTATTTTTTGCCTTGTCTATACTGACGGGCTTTGATCAATCGTACACTCGGAGGCCTCTGATGCCCGCCACCTCAAGTTTAGCAATCGATAGCCTGCCATTAGCCTTTGGTATTATCATGGCCATTATCGGTTTGGTGTTTTATACCCAAGGGCTGCCCGGTAAGTTTTGGCGGCGTTTTTATGCCGTACTGCCTGGCATTGTCCTGTGCTGCTTTATACCCGCAACGCTCAACAGCTTGGGCGTCTTTGCA
Source organism: Psychrobacter sp. L7 (assembly GCF_002810365.1). Classification (NCBI taxonomy): domain Bacteria; kingdom Pseudomonadati; phylum Pseudomonadota; class Gammaproteobacteria; order Moraxellales; family Moraxellaceae; genus Psychrobacter; species Psychrobacter sp. L7. The sequence continues at coordinate 85,574 of NZ_NEXR01000006.1, read as the reverse complement.
GACGGTGTCGGCTCGCAGATTTATGGCTTTACCGCCACTTACCTGTTGCCAGCCAGCTTGCTGCTGATGACCCTATCGATGGATGTGCCCAAGATATTGGGGTTGGGCTGGAAAGCCATTGTCATGTTTTTTGCCGCCAGTATCGCCATTATCGTCAGTGGTCCGATCAGCTTAGGTATCGCCAAATGGGTGTCGCCCAGTATGTTTAGTGATGACACCTTGTGGCGTGGGTTTTCGGCGGTGGCGGGTAGCTGGATCGGCGGTGCGGCCAACCAAGCGGCGATGAAAGAGCTGTTTGGGGTCAGTGATGACTTATTTGGCATGATGATTCTGGTCGATACCACCAACGCTTCGCTGTGGTTACTCGCGATACTTATCATGGCCAAACACAGCGATAAAATTGATAAATTGTTAAAAGCTGATAGCAGTAGTATCGACAAAGTCATCACCGCAGTTGAGAGCTATGAGCGCCACCATGCGCGGCCTGCGACTTTAAATGACCTTATGGTGATGTTTGGTTTATGCTTTGCCATGGTGGGCGTGGCGCACTTTCTGGGCGGCCAAATCGCAGGGTTTTTTGCGCCTTATAGCTGGGCGGTACAGTACAGCTTTGCCAGTAGTTTCTTTTGGATGGTGGTCATCATTACCATCATAGGGGTAATCTTCTCTTTTACCAAAATTCGCCGGCTTGATCATGTGGGCGCTTCCAAAATCGGTACGGTATTTATCTTTGTACTTATCGCGGCCATTGGCATGCAAATCAATCTGGCCGGTATTGTCTCGCAGTGGCGGCTATTACTCATCGGTCTCTTATGGATGAGTATTCACGTCGTTATTATCTTTGCTGTCGCAAGGCTCATTCGTGCGCCGTTTTTCTTTTTGGCCGTGGGCTCTAATGCCAATACGGGCGGCGCGTCCTCAGCCCCGATTGTCGCTACCGCCTTTCATCCATCACTCGCACCAGTTGGGGTGTTTTTGGGTATTCTTGGCTATGCGGTCGGTACCTTTGGCGGCTATATCAGCACGCAGATGATGCGGCTGGTGGTGGGCTAAGTTTAAAAATATCCCTAGGTTGCTAACAGGTATCATTTCATAACAAAAAGTCGACTTAATTGTCGGCTTTTTAATTATACCCTCGTTAGTAAGATATTGAACGATTGGTCAAAATCAATCTTAAAAGTCACAATAACGAGAATATACAAGGATAAAATTATGCAAGCAGCTTACAATCAAAAACTACTTTCTGGCACCAAGTTTCCTGAGATACAGGTACAGCTGTATAACGGCGAGATGCAGTCATTGGGGAAACCAGCCCATGGCCATGATTGGAAACTGGTCGTCATTTATCGCGGTCAGCATTGTCCGATGTGTACCAAATACCTCAACGAGCTTGAGAGCAGAAAAGCGTCTTTTTATAAGACAGGTGTCGATATCATTGCGGTATCTGGCGACAGTAAAGAACAGCTAGAAAGCCATTTTGACGATATAGATATCGATTTTCCGATCGCTTATGGTTTGAGTGTTGAGCAAATGAAAACGCTGGGGCTTTATATCTCTGACCCGCGCTCAGAAAACGAAACCGATCATCCGTTTGCTGAGCCTGGTATCTACGTGGTCAATGACAAAGGGGATATCCAAGTCGTGGACATCTCAAACAATCCTTTTGTAAGACCCGATCTTGAAACACTTGCAGAAGGTTTGGCGTTTATCAGAGACAAAGATTATCCTATTCGTGGTACTCATGATTATTAATAGTGATTAATAATTACGCGTCATAAGTTATAAACGTATTGACCAGTCAATAAATAGCGCGCTAAAGATGTCTTTAGTGCGCTATTTTTATACTCTTTTAAGTATCAAGTTATCGTTTTGTCTCTCTATACTATGAATACGTAAGCCTAGCTCTAGCCTACAGCCAAGGTGTGTTAACCTCTTGTGAATCAAGTCTTATAATAATGAGTTAAGAGGAAAGACTGCGGTATGGCCAAGTACAATAACACAATCTCGCGCGACCTTTATAGCCCTCCCAATCATCAGCGAAACAAGCAACCAAACAGCCACGTTCAAGTCCGAGGCGCACGTGTGCATAATCTAAAAAACGTCGACGTTGATTTGCCACGTGATGCGCTGGTGGTGTTTACGGGTATATCAGGCTCAGGCAAGTCATCGCTGGCGTTTGGGACTTTGTTCGCCGAATCACAGCGCCGTTATCTGGATTCGGTGTCGCCGTATGCAAGGCGTCTGATCGATCAAGTGGACGAGCCAGATGTCGATGCCATAGAAGGCCTGCCACCCGCAGTCGCCTTACAGCAGCAGCGGGGCACGCTTTCTGTACGCTCCTCCGTTGGTAGTGTCACGACCATATCGAACGGCCTGCGGATGTTGTACTCACGAGCTGGCGAGTACCCAGCAGATCAAGAGATGCTCTACGCCGATGCATTCTCGCCCAATACCCCAGAGGGGGCGTGCCCGATGTGTTCGGGTATTGGCCGAGTGTTTGATGTGACCGAAGAGTTGATGGTGCCTGATGGTAGCAAGTCCATTCGTGAGAGGGCGATTGTATCGTGGCCCGGTGCTTGGCAAGGACAAAACCTAAGCCGAATATTAACCACGCTTGGCTATGATATCGATACACCGTGGCACAAATTGTCCAAAAAGTCTCGCGATTGGATTTTATTTACCGATGAGACGCCAACAGTCCCCGTCTATCCTGAATACAACCTTGAGCAAACGCGTGCTGCGATTGAAAAAGGTGAAAAGCCCAACTATATGGGCACGTATATCAGCGCAAAAAACTTTATCTTAAATGCCTTTACCACCACGCAAAGCCCACGGGTCAAAAAACGGGTTTCGCAGTTTATGCAAATATCTATATGCCCAGAGTGCCACGGTAAAAAGCTCAAAAAAGAATCGCTATCAGTAACGTTTGCAGGGCTGGATATCGGCGAGCTGTCACAGCTTACCTTAACCGATTTGGCGTTAACGCTGGAAAAAACAGCGCATGCAAAAATCGAAGATGACACCCCCAACCGTGAAAAAGCCATCGTCGCACAGCGCATTGCTAGCGATATATTAGCGCGTGTTGAGGCATTGACAAGATTGGGCTTGGGTTACTTGTCGCTTGAGCGAACCACGCCAACATTGTCGCCAGGGGAGCTACAGCGTCTTAGATTAGCCACGCAAATACGCTCGCAGCTGTTTGGGGTGGTTTATGTGCTTGATGAGCCCTCCGCTGGCCTGCATCCCGCTGACACGCAAGCACTGCTGGGCGCATTGGATGAGCTCACCGCTGCTGGCAATTCAGTGTTTGTCGTCGAGCATGATGTGAGCGTTATTCGTCATGCCGATTGGGTGGTCGATGTCGGGCCTAAGGCGGGCACGCATGGCGGCGAGATTGTCTATAGCGGCCCGGTAGAGGGTTTGCGTCAGGTTGCTGCATCAACAACCGCACAATATCTTTTTTCCGATAAAGAGACGGCGCACAAACAGCCGCTTAGAAAACCTAACGCTTGGCTACAGCTTGCTGATATAGAGCGCAATAATATCCAAGGGTTAAGTATTGCGTTTCCGCTAGGGGTGATGACCTGTGTCACTGGCGTATCGGGATCAGGTAAATCTAGCTTGGTCAGTCAGGCGCTAGTTGAATTAGTTAATGAGGCGTTAGGAAAAAAATCCAGTGCAGATACGCCAGCTGATGAAGCTGATTTACTAGAGCAGGAGTTTGAGACGGTCACTAAAGGCCAAATTATTGCTGGTATGGACAAAGTCAGCCGCCTTATTGATATCAATCAAAAAGCCATTGGTCGTACGCCGCGCTCAAACCTTGCCACCTATACGGGGCTGTTTGACGATGTCCGTAAATTATTTGCGGCAACAGCAGAGGCCAAAGCGCGCAGCTATGATGCAGGCCGTTTTTCATTTAATACACCAAAAGGTCGTTGCCCCAACTGTGAAGGGCTGGGGTTTGTCAGTGTCGAGCTGCTATTTTTGCCGAGTGTCTATGCGCCTTGCCAAGTCTGTCACGGTCAGCGCTATGATAATGACACGCTGGCGATTACTTACCGAGATAAAAACATCGCTGAAGTGCTGGATCTCACGGTAGAAGCCGCTTATGCGTTTTTTGATGGAGAAGCCTCGATATTACGTGCTTTAGATGCTCTCTTGCAAGTTGGTCTTGGCTACTTGCGTCTGGGGCAGCCAGCGACTGAACTGTCGGGCGGCGAGGCGCAGCGTATCAAGCTTGCCACCGAGCTACAACGTACCCAGCGTGGCGATACGCTTTATATCCTTGATGAGCCGACCACTGGCCTACATCCTGCCGATGTGTCGATGCTGATGGCGCAATTGGACGCGCTCGTCGAGGTAGGCAATACCGTCATTATGGTTGAACACGATATGCAAGTGGCCAGCAATAGCGACTGGATTATCGATATTGGCCCAGGGGCAGGGGATGCAGGCGGGCAAGTCGTTGCTCAAGGTATACCTGAGGATGTGGCAACATCAAAGACCAGCCAAACTGCACCGTTTTTATTGATCTAGCGTTAATTGGCGCAGTATTATCATCATTGCATATCGTTTAACGTTAAGGAAAATCAATATGTTCGAGATAATAAAAGACTGGCGTGAGCAGCGCATACTAGACAACAGTGAATTTACCGAGGCTGATTGGCGGCAAGCGGCTCAGCGTATCGTCATACTCGACAGACTTAGCGAGAAGGATTTGACTCGTCTGTTTGAGCTGGCGACGTTATTCTTAGATGACAAGTCGATTACCGGCGCGCAGGGCTTTGAGATTACCGATAAAGTCAGACTGTCTATTGCCTTGCAAGCTTGCCTGCCGATTTTGAACCTAGGGCTGGAATGGTATAAAGGCTGGTCGTCTATTATCATCTATCCTGGCTCATACAAAAGCGCCACCAAAACCGTCGATGAGTTTGGTATTATCCATGAGGGTACTCAACATCGTAGCGGAGAGGCATGGCTGCGTGGCCCTGTCATTCTGTCATGGAAGGACGCCAAACACTCAGGCGAGCGCGATGGTCACAACGTCGTCATTCATGAGTTCGTGCACAAGCTCGATATGTTAAATGGTCGCGCCAATGGTTTTCCGCCCCTGCAGCCTGATATGGATCCGACGCGCTGGACTGAGATTATGAGCCGTGATTTTGAAGACTTTCAAAAACATCGCAAGTCAGGACTCGATCGCTATGGTGCGACCAATCCAGCGGAGTTTTTTGCGGTGCTTAGCGAGGTGTTTTTTGAGACCCCGCAAAAGCTATTCGATGCGTATCCTGATATTTATGACATTATGGTGAAGTTTTTTCAGCAAACACCGCTGTAGCCTTTATAGCAAAACCGTAAGTCATAGATGTACTCATCATATCAATATTAATATTAGTATAAACAGCAAAACACGCATAAAAAAGCCATACATCGTAGGTGATGTATGGCTTTTTTATGCGTGAAATATCTCTCAGATTTTAATGACTCGATAAGATAAAACATGCCTTGGATGATGTTTTTGATAATAAATGTGCACTCACAGTCAAAAACCCTGCACTGTCAGCCAATCTATTTGCTAAAAACCCCGCTATAGTAAAAAAGCTTAGTCATTAGGATAGATGACAGCCAGACAAAGAATGAGGGTTTTTCAGTGTTATAGGCCACATTGGCCGTGCACAGCCGTTCATATCTTTTATTACTTATCAGACAGGGAGTCTCACATGAGCAACGCTCACACTTCAATTGATCCTATTACCTTGTCCGTCGTACGTGGTGCCCTAGAAACGGCACAGCGTGAGATGACAACCACCTTAGAAAAAACCGCCCGCTCTAGTGTCTTTAACTTAGCTCACGATTACAGCAATGCGTTGTTTGATCATCTGCCTGAGATGATTTTGCAGGGGCAGGATATTCCTATCCATCTAGGCTCACTCATGCCAGCCATGAAAGCCGTTGCCGAGTATTATGGTGATGACATCCACGAAGGCGATGTCATTTATCACAACGATCCGGTGATGATGGGCAGTCATATTTTAGACTGCTGTATGTACAAGCCTGTCTTTTATCAGGGTGAGCTGGTGTTTTGGACGGTGTGCAAAGGTCACGTTACGGATATTGGCGGCCCAGTGCCTGCAGGCTACAACCCAGATGCTAAAGAAATCTATGCTGAAGGCTTACGTATCCCGCCCATCAAAATCTGGGAGAAGGGCGTCAAACGTCATGATGTCATCAATTTAATTCACAGCAATATGCGCTCTCGCCGCAACCAAGAAGGCGATCTCAATGCCCAGTTTGGCGCTTGTGCGGTCGGTGAGCGTAACATGATTGCGCTGCTAGACAAGTATGGCGTCGAGACCGTACGCGCGGCGATTGAAGAGCTAAAAAACATGGCGGATAACCATATGCGCTCATTGATCTCATCTATCCCAGATGGTCAGTATCATGGCGAGGCGGTGCTAGAGGACTCAGGGCACGGTCTGGGCGACTTGACCATCAGCGCCGATATTGAGATTACAGACAGCGATGTACATATTAAGATTACCAGCCCGCCGCAAGTGCCTTACTTTATCAACTCTTATGCGGGCAACTCGATGTCTGGTGTGCTGCTTGGCTTGATGATGTTTGCGCAAGTAGATCCGCCGTACAACGAAGGGTTATACCGCTGTGTCACGGTGGACTTGGGCGAGCATGGCACGCTGTGTAATGCCAAAGAGCCCGCCCCTCATGTCAACTGTACCACCACACCGATGGAGACCTTGACCGATGCGGTGCGTATGGCCTTTGAAGACGCTGCCCCAGATCGGGTGATTGCCTCTTGGGGTCACGCCTCTGGGATTAATATCTCAGGCATCGACCCAAAGACGGGCGAGCAATACGTCACTATGATTTTAGCTTCGATTATCTCTGGTGCTGGCGCGACTCAGCAGATGGACGGCTGGCATGCTTGCGGCCCCTTATGCTGCTTTGGTGCGTTAAGCTCAGGTGATATCGAGCTACTCGAGTATCAGTATCCGATCTTGATTCATAAATATGGTCTGGCAGAAGACAGTGGCGGCGCAGGCGAGTATCGCGGCGGCTGTGGCACGGTATGGGAAGTTGAGCCATTGGGCCATGAGATGACGGTAGTCGCCTTTGGTGAAGGCCGCGAGCATCCGACAATGGGTGCGGCTGGCGCTGAGCAAATCTCACCTGAGCTAAAGGTGGGGCGCTTGGAGATCATCCATAAAGACGGTATCACGGACTTATATAAACAAAACACCGTAAAAGAGATAACACCTGGGCAGCGTGCCCGAAATACCAACCCTGGTGGTGGCGGCTACGGTAGCTCATTTTCACGCTCGATACCTGCAGTATTAAAAGATGTAGAAGAAAGAGTCATATCAGTGGCAGCGGCCAAGACTGAGTACGGGGTGGTGTTCGACCCACAAACGCTGGCAGTCAATGAAGCCGAAACGGATGCGCTACGTCGTAAGCTGACTGCATAGCGCTAAATGGACAAATGACATTACGATACTGAACTGATAATAAATAATTTGAGCTTTTAAGTTAAGGATAACTGATGAAAAATGATTTTCGAATTGGCGTCGATGCGGGCGGGACGTTTACTGACTTTGTACTGGCCGAAAAGACAGGCGATGTACATCTATTTAAGGCACCATCCACGCCAGAAGATGGCACCTTGGCCATCGCCAATGGACTACAGCAAATTGCCGACCAGTTTGGCCGCCCTATTGAGGATATTATCCAAGCCTGCGATCTATGTATCAACGGTACCACTGTGGCACTCAACGCCTTGATTCAGATGAAAGGGGTAAAAGTCGGGTTGTTATGCACCGCAGGCCACGAAGACAGTATCGAGATACGCTTAGGGCATAAAGAAGAAGGGCATCGCTATGATGCCAGCTATCCGCCAGCACCGCAGATAGCCACTCGTGACTGCCGGCTACCGATACGCGGCCGTATCTTAGCCGATGGTACCGAGCATGAGCCGCTAAATGAGCAAGACGTCCTTGATGCGATCGAAGTTTTAAAGAAAAAAAACGTACAAGCAGTGGCCATCTCTTTTGTGTGGTCTATTCGCAACACCCAGCATGAGCAGCGCGCAAAGCAGCTGATCGAGCAGCATATGCCTGGGGTATTTGTCTGCTGTGGCAGCGATGTCTATCCGCAGATCAAAGAATACACCCGTACTTCAACGACGCTGGTCAATGCTTATCTAAGCCCCGTCATGGCCTCTTATGTGCATAAGATTGACGATTATTTTAAGGCGCTCGGGGCAGAGCAGCCCGTTCGCTATTTTCAATCAAACGGCGGGCTAGCAGTCGGTAGTATCATGCGAGAGCGGGCGGTCAATGCTATTAACTCAGGACCAGCATCAGCGCCGCAGGCAGGTCTGTATATCGCCAGTCCATTTGGTATTGATAATATCATCACCGTCGATATGGGCGGGACCTCTTTTGATATCACTATGGCAAAGTCAGGCCGCACCAGCCTCAACCGTGATATAGACTTTTTGCGCAACCGTATTGGCGTGCCGATGATTCATGTTGAGACCTTGGGCGCAGGTGGCGGCTCCATTGGGCATGTTAATACTTTTGGTATGCTTGAGGTCGGCCCGCAGAGTGCAGGCGCAACCCCTGGGCCGGCGTGTTATGGCAAAGGCGGAGAGCTGCCTACGGTGACCGATGCCAATTTGGTATTGGGTTATCTGCAGCCCAATGCGGTGTTGGGCGGTAGTGTGACCTTGGATAAAGACAAAGCGCTGCAAGCGGTACAGACCCACATCGCTGATCCACTGAAGATTGATTTGGCGCATGCCGCCTTTGGTATCAGCGCCATCGTCAATCAAAACATGTCTAATGCCATTCGCCGTATTACCATTGAAAAAGGCTATGACCCTCGTGACTTTGCCCTTGTCTGTGCGGGCGGCGCAGGTGGTATGCATATTATTGCGCTGGCCGAGGAGATGGGTATCGGCACCATCTTAATTCCTAAGATTGCGTCTTGCCTGTGCGCCTTTGGTCAAATTATCTCCGATATCAAGTATAACTACTTGGCGACGCAGATGATGATTTTAGCGCCAGAGGCAAATATTCAAGGTCTAAATGCTACTTTACAAGGTCTTGAAGAAGAGGGCGTGCAAAAGCTACTAGAAGACGGCTTTACCGATGAAGACATCTCTATCGAGCGTACCATGGAGATGCGCTACGTCGGTCAGGTGCATGAGTGTAATGTACTGATACCCAACGGCAAGCTCGATGCTGATAGCGTGCAGACTATCTTAGAGTCATTTCACCAGCGTCACAAAGAGCTGTATACCTATGATGAGCGTGATAGTAAAATCGAGCTGGTCAATATCGAGGTGGCGGTGATTGGCAAAATCAGTAAACCAAAGCTGCCGACGCTTGCGCCTCAGCAAGATGATATCAGCCAAGCCCAGATCGGCCGTCGTGAGATGCTGTTTGACCAGTCTTATGATTGGATCGACACACCTATCTACGATGGTGAGCAGTTCGGTGCTGGCGCTGTGGTCACAGGTCCTGCGCTTATTCAAGAGCCAACCACCACCGTGGTCATCAAGGATGGCTGGCAAGCCCAGCTGCACGAAACAGGTACCTATAAACTCACCCGTGCTGCATAAAACATAAGGCTAACTTTTTTTAGCATTTTTTAGCATTAGTAAAGGCATCAAGTACTGAACTGGGTTCAATACTTGATGCCTTTTTGGCTTTATTTATAATATAAAATAGGATCCTTCATTATTAGCTGCTAGGATAGCAGTACAGTTGTATACTAAATATTGAGTGTTCAAGGATGAATGCAAACCGTCAACCAGACGACCTTTCACGTCAGCATGAGCATACCGGCCCAGTCTCATCGCGTCTGAATCCTCTTGCAGGCGCGCTTGATGCCGCTATAGCACCTTCTTTGTTGCCCATGCTCTCTACGTCAGCAGATAGCGCCTCTCAATCGCCGCCGAGCCTAAATGCCTTTGACTGGAAGCGCACCATTAATGACACCTATTTTGATCTAAACGTGAGCTTTCGGCAGCCCAATAAGTTTTTAGGATTTTTGCAGCATGCCAAGCTGCTCGATATCGGTGTCTCGCATTATCATGCCAATACCGTACACTATGATCGCGGTGTCCAAAGTGCTGATTACGATGACAGTATTTTAATCACGTTTCCGCTGACAGGCGATGTGCGCTTTATTCAAAAAAATCGCTCACTGAGCGCCAAACCTGGCCAGTTTTTTATTGAGCTGTCCAACTTACCTTATGAGTTTTATCATCTGCATGAGGCATCGCTGTATGTGATCAAAGTCCCGTTAACCTTACTGTCAGCACAATTACCTACTATAGAGCGGCAGTTTGCCCGCAGCTTGTCTATCGATGAAGGTGCAGGCAGGTTACTGGTGTTTCAGATGAAGCAAATTTTGACGCTAATTCATCATCAAAAGCTGGCTGATTTGGAGATAAAGATACTAGAGCAGCAGCTGCTAAACCTGATTGTCTTGACATTAAGCGCACCCAAAGAAGTGATGATGAGTGAGATGTCAGCGATACAGTCTGTGCATCTCAAACGTATCGAGAATTATGTAAACTTAAGTTTGGCAAACCCTGATTTGAGCCCAAGAACCGTCGCTGCAGCTTGTCATATCTCTGTTAGATACTTGCACAAGCTTTTTGCTGAGCTACCTTATAGCTTTTCGGAGTGGGTCAAGATGCTGCGTTTAAAGCAGGCCAATCATATTTTAAAATCAAAGAGCTATGTCACCACTGAAGAGGTCGCTCATAGGGTCGGCTATAGCGACCAAAGTTACTTTTCTCGCATTTATAAACAGTATTTTGGTTATCCGCCTCGAGATACGCCCAGCACGGGATAACAAGGTATTATTAACGCCAAACTGAAATACTTGAAAAATAAGCAATAACACAGTCTTTTATATTTATAAATACAAATATAAAGTATAAAGACAGCAAAAAAGGGCAGGGCATCATGGTTGAGCGTCAACATCCTACTGTTTTAGCCACTATCTGCATATAAATGCACTAAATCGTCCACTGGTCAGTGATAACGGCTACCAGATAACGCTTACCTTGATAGTCATCAAACACCAAGCGCAATGCCCGCCAGTCTAAACCGCTGTATTCATCACTACCTTTATAGTAAAACTCAACGACATCAGAGTTTTGATATATTTTATTTAGGTTATTGATGCTATTGCCACTTTTTTGAAACTCATTGATGCTAAGGGTAGCGTCATTAAAGGTTTTGGCCTTTACCCAAGTGTCTAGGTACTCTGGTAGCGGTATGATTAATGGCTCACCAGTGCCGTCACGTTCACCCCAAGTAAAGCGGATTTTGGACTGCTGCAAATACTGAGCATACTGTTCACGGCTAAAGACCTTATCGGATTCAGGGCGCACATAAGCATACATGGAGAAACGTACACCACGGGTAGGATGAATGTCTTTGGTGATTCTGGCATAGTCGTTATTGGCAAGTGCACGCTGGATGCGTAACGCTTGCTGTTTGAGCGTTTGCTGGCTCATGTCCGTGGTGACGGGGGTGTTGGTGGATTGCGCCGATGTATTTATAATAGTGGAGTCAGCTGAGGATTGACAGCCTGTTGCTGCCAATACAAAGGCGAACATACCACTTGTCATTATCGAAAAATAAGGGGGCTTTAACGCTGCAAATAGGGTCATATTATGTCCTTATGATAGCCGTTACTGGGAGTATGCAAAGCGACAATCGTTAATCATCTCAACCTGAATGATACGATAAGACAGCACAGCCCTCATATGAGTGTGATGTAATGGTTAATAGCTATTTGTGTAAAAAAATAGGGTAAATTGACCCATGCAGATCATTAAACCATTGATACCCATACTGATATTGCTCGCGGCAGGATTTGCGACGTTTGCTCATGCAGCAATTAATGTTACAAAAAATAATACGACAACAGGCATGCAGACATATAACGCGCAAAAACTACAAACCATTCGCCAGATGTATGAGCAAGACATCCGTAATGAAGGGATGGATAATCCAGTCGTCCTGCAACAATACGCCAATACAGCGCTGCAAAACGCCATGCAGTTAGAACAAACATATTTTGAGACAGTGCAAATGTCTTGTCATGTGGGTTACGATGTATTATGGAACTCACAGGATCCTGATTATCAGCAAGACAAGCAGTTTGCCATCACTGATAAAGCGCTGGTTAAAGTCAGCTTGGCACAAGGCGGCGATGTCTATTATGATTTGATTTGTGATGATAAAAATTGCCAAGTGGCAGACGTGATATTAACTGATCAAAGAAAATCTCTGCGTGAGCATTTGCTAAAAGCTTGCCGTTAGTTTGAGAAAAGTATGGTAATGGGTTGGATGGTGAGGGATTAATGATTTTCTGGGAGCATCAATAGAAAGTAACGTAAGTAAAATCGTCGAATCAGTATGTATAAAAAGCTTATCGGTAACCTATTAAAAGCATTGGTTTGTTTTCGCATAATGTATATTATGTTAAATAAGGTCTATAAAATACTAGATCAGTGATTATATTAGCGCTTATTAGACATTGCTTCGCCAAGCACTGCTTGGTCAGTCCACCCTACAAAGAACATCATCATTCGCCAAGCACTGCTTGGTCAGTCCACCCTACAAAGAACATCATCAATCATTGGTCTCGCGATACAATGTGGTTTGTGACTCATCTTTAAATTCTTCGTAAGTAATCACAGGCTCAGCATCCAACTCAGTATCCAAATCCTTATCCTCGCTGGTTGAGGCAGCATTGTCTTGACTTTCATCCGCTGGCTGCTCGGTTGTGGCAATTGCGTCTGATTCATCCGAGCTAAGTGCTGCATCAGAGTCGTTTGACGCTGTATGATCAGCAGTTGCACTGGTGTCTGTCATCGCATCTTGCTCTTGCTGAGTCGCTACAGCCACAGTGCCCGTGGCTGCTGCATTGTCATTATCAGGGGTTGTGGCTTCTGTACTTTGTGTAGGGTTGTCTTTTGTATCGTTAGAGAAATAAGTGATGGCGGCATAACCCAGCACAGCCGCTGCCAAAAGTACTGAGCCGATACCGATAATGAGTGTTGACGGTTTGCGTTTACTTGCCAGCGTTTGCTCGGCTTGAGGATCGATACTTTGAGAGTCGGTATGTTGAGAGCTGCTAGCCTCAATCTCTGTGCTGGCAGCCGCTTGACGATCCTGTGGTTCATGGTCGTCGATGTGATGCTTTGGCGCTACGCCGCTATCCACCTCTACGATATCTGCGCTAAAGACACTGCCCGCTCCTTTATCGGTATCTAGCTCGCCCTCAGGCGTTGATACACTATGAGAGGTCGAGCTATCTGGCTCGGAAAAGTCCAGCGTGAAATCAAGCGTGCCGTTGTCGTGCTCAGTATCTGGTGCCGCAGCTGTCGCTTCTTTTGGCAGCTTTGTTGGCTGGGTATCATGCTTATCTTGACTGGCAAAAAATTGCAGTTCTTCGTCGGTCAGCGGCTCATAAGTAGGCAGATGACGTGCGCTGTTTAGCGGCTCTAGTTTTTTATGAGACTCAGGGTGCTGCACACGTTTCAAAAAACGCTTGTAGATATCACCATTGCGCTTGTCTCTACGATTTTTAGCATTGGCAATCTTTTTTGCCAACTTTGTGTCAAGCTTTGCTTCAAGATCAATACTACTGTCATTATTTATATCGTTCATAGAATGATACCGAGCCAGTTATACTATTACCATCAGATAAAGGATAATACAGTTTATTTGCCAAATGTAACAGCACCGTTACGGCCAATATAATTGCCTACTGCTCTATCTTCAAGCACAATTTGTAGGCTTTACCTATTTACCTTTACAGGGCGCGCTTGATTTTTTCAAACGTACGTCTCAAACGTATGATGGTTCTTTCATCATATCAGGCGCGTTGCCAACGTTTTAAATCAAACGGCTAAAGTACAGTATAAAGACAACAATAGATATAACAGGCACTCAGATATGGATTTAAAACAACTGAAGGCGTTCATTGCGATTGCAGATCTACGCAGCTTTAGCGCAGCGGCAACCCAGACAGGTTTGTCGCAGCCAAGTCTGAGTCGCCTGCTCAAACAGCTTGAGACAGAGATGGGTGTGGTGCTCATTGATCGTTACCATCGGCCGCTGCATTTGACAGATGCGGGGGCGTTTTTTTATGAAAAAATCAGCGCCGTACTGACAGAGATAGAGACAGTCACCAGCATGACTCAGCGCTTATCTATGCCCAGTAGCACACTCAATATCGGCTTTGTGCCATCGGTGCTATATGGGCTACTACCCGACATTATCGCCACCCTAAAGCAGTCAAACCCTGATATCGATGTCAATCTTAAAGACATCAGCTCTTATCAGCAGATCGATGCGCTAAAATCTGGCGAGATTGACATCGGTTTTGGGCGCTTTGCTCACCAAGATCCTTGGATTCAGCAGATACTCCTGCGTCATGAGCGCTACGTGGTGGCCTTGCCCAAGGCGCATCCGCTCGCACAGGTGCGCGCGCAGCGTTTAATAGATTTGGCAAATAACCGTTTGATTTTATACCATCAAACGCATCTACCGATAGCCACAACCGTATCGAAAGTATCGACAGCTTTTTCGTCATCAAAGCCTAAGTCGCCGGCCTCTTCACCAATCGATACCGATTCTGCAGCCCAGCAGCGTACGTCATCGGATGCTCAAGCGCCGCTAGTACAAAGCGAGCCGATCACCGAGCCGCTGCTGCATTTATTTGCCCAATACGGTGTATCACCATTTATGACCACTACAGTGAGTGACTTACAAGTAGCGCTGGGCCTAGTGGCGGCAGGCGAAGGGATCACGCTGGTGCCAGCCAGCCTAAGCACTGTCCGTACCGAGCAGATCAGCTATCAGCGCCTCATTCACGAAAACGCCACCTCCCCTATTTATTTACATACGCTCAAAGACTGCGCCCATCCAAGTATCCCCGACTTACTCACCGCGACTTATCAAGTATATGAGCAGCGCGGTATCACCTATCGACCACAAAAATTTGCCTCGATGTCTTAAATTATCAGATATCGAACGATTATTATGTTATAAAGAACGGCCAAAAAAAATTCGTCCAAACTCTTGATATTTACATGCAATTATGCTAACTATCGAGAATGGGCATGCAAACAATTAGTAATAATTATTAGAATAATCATTCTCCTGAACAGCTTCGGTGTGCTAAAGTCGATACAAGATGAATCGTTTTATTTAAAGGTAATAAAACGTTCATGACCGTTCATTGGCAGACTGACACAGGTAAGTGATGATTTGCCGTTCAAACATCTCGAGGTATTCATGTCCACACAACCACTCAACAACTCTCGCATTGCAAGCACCGACGCAACCGACAGCGCAACCGATGAGGCGCAGCAGCCCAAGGGCTTTAGCTGGCGTATCTTTGGTCCAGGGATTTTGATGGCGACGGCCGCTATCGGCGGCTCGCATCTGATCTCATCAACGCAGGCTGGCGCGATATATGGCTGGCAGCTTGCGATCATGATTATTTTGGCCAACGTCGTTAAGTATCCGTTTTTTCGCTTTGGTACTGATTATGTCTATGACACAGGTGAGAGTCTGATTGCTGGCTATGCCAAGCGCTCAAGGGTCTATCTTTGGGTGTACTTTATCCTATCTGTCTTGTCTGCCGTCATCAGTACCGGCGCTGTGTCACTGATTGCTGCGGTGATATTAAGCTTTATGCTGCCCGCCTCTATTGGTCTATCGACGATGACGTTATCGCTCATCATTGTGGCCGTGTCTTGGTTCTTTTTGATTGCAGGTCACTATAAGTTACTCGATGGCGTGACCAAATGGATCATGATTGCTCTCACGACGGCTACCGTTGCGGCGGTCATCATCGCTGCTGGCAAGCCGACCGTGATGGCGGCTGACTTTGTTGCCGCCTCGCCATGGAATTTGGCGACACTAGGCTTTATTGTGGCGCTGATGGGCTGGATGCCCGCGCCATTAGAGTTTGCTGCCATTACCTCTATGTGGACCTCTGCCAAGGTTAAAACCGATCATACGACCCACCGTCAGGGCTTGCTAGATTTTAATGTCGGCTACTCAGTATCTGCGATACTAGCACTGTTTTTCTTATCACTTGGCGTGTTTGTGCAGTACGGCTCAGGACAAGAGATTGAGCTGGTTGGCGGCGCTTATATCAATCAGTTGATCAATATGTACACAGCGACCATCGGTGAATGGTCACGGCTGCTGGTCGCCTTCGTCGCCTTTATGTGTATGTTTGGCACCACCATCACCTGTGCCGACGGTTATGGCCGTGCCAACGCAGAGTGCTGGCGTTTGCTCAAAGGCGAAAAGGAAATCAACAAAAAACAAGTCGCGTTCTGGACAACTTATGCCATCGGTGGTGGTTTGGTAATCATTACCTTCTTTACAGGTCAGCTCGGCGCGATGCTTAAGTTTGCTATGATTTCCGCCTTTGTCTCGGCACCCATCTTTGGCTGGCTCAACTACTCACTGGTGAAAAAGCATAAAAAGCTCTCAGCTGGCATGAATGCTTGGTCGATCGCTGGGCTTATTTTCTTAGCCAGCTTTGCTTTATTGTTCTTAGCCAACCTAACTGGCATGTTTGGCTAGAGCATAAAAGCACCTCTTTGTTAAACGAATAAGGCTCAAGCGATAAAAGCCCTTTTAGCATTTTTAGTATTGC
This sequence comes from Psychrobacter sp. L7, assembly GCF_002810365.1. Lineage (NCBI taxonomy): Bacteria > Pseudomonadati > Pseudomonadota > Gammaproteobacteria > Moraxellales > Moraxellaceae > Psychrobacter > Psychrobacter sp. L7. Next base: position 68,840 of record NZ_NEXR01000006.1, on the reverse strand, counting down.
TATTAGGGCTTTTTTTTGGCGACTAGATAACGCCCCTGCTCCTTTGCTTTGTCAAAACCTGCCAGCGTAGATGTAATTGTAAATAAATGTAAATAAAACCTCGCCGGTACTTTAATGACTTAAAGGATATGAATAATAAATCGAAGAAATAATGATTTTTTGGATAGTGCTATTTGAAATATAAATACTTTTAATAAAAATTAACTGATAAGTTATATTAAGTTTACAAACCCAGCTCGGTAGGGTCTTCGCATCGGTAGATATTTGGGTATAATCAAAAACCAATACGATCAACCTCACTGTTTATACTCAGTGTTTTGCATAAAACGATAACAAGGACCACCACATGACTTCTTTATCCGCTGGCGCACGTTTTCGCCAAGCTTTGGCTCAAAAAAACGACCAAAACCAACCCTTACAGATCGTCGGTACTATCAACGCCTATACCGCGATGATGGCGACCCAAGTCGGTCATCAGGCCATCTACCTATCAGGCGGCGGCGTGGCCAATGCGTCTTTTGGCTTACCTGATCTGGGCATGACCAGCCTTGATAATGTGCTAGAGGATGCGCGCCGTATCACTGACGCGGTGGATACGCCGCTATTGGTCGATATCGATACTGGTTTTGGTGGCGCTTTTAATATTGCCCAAACCATCAAAAAAATGGAAAAAGCGGGCGTGGCTGCCGTACATATCGAAGACCAAGTGGCACAAAAACGCTGTGGTCATCGCCCAAACAAAGAAATCGTCAGTATCTCAGAGATGGTCGATCGCCTAAAAGCGGCCTTAGATGCCAAAACCGACCCTGATTTTGTGGTCATGGCACGTACAGATGCGTTATCGGTCGAAGGGTTGGACGCGGCGGTTGAGCGTGCGGTAGCCTTCCAAGAAGCAGGTGCCGATATGATCTTTGCAGAAGCGCTAACCGATATTGAGATGTATCGCAAGTTTACCGATGTGCTCGATATCCCGGTACTGGCCAACATGACAGAGTTTGGTCAGACCGATCTATACACCACCGATCAGCTATATGGAGTGGGTGTCGATATGGTGCTGTACCCCTTATCTGCTTTTCGCGCGATGAACAAAGCCGCCCTCAATGTCTATCAGCATCTATTAGATGACGGCACACAAGAAAACGTCGTCGATACCATGCAGACCCGCATGGAGCTATATGATTTCTTAAACTATCATGAGTTTGAGCAAACGCTAGACAAACTGTTTGCAGATAACAAGTAAGCATCTATTGATAAGTGTCAATCAACAAGTATCTATTGTAAATGCTTATCACTATGACATCACCCTTTTCGTCAATTACCCAAACAAGCCACCTAAAAAAAGGAATTCAACCATGGCAGCACAAAAAGAATTATCAGGCGCAGGCCTACGTGGTCAAGTCGCAGGCAAGACCTCGCTATCGACAGTTGGCAAGTCAGGCTCAGGCCTGACCTATCGCGGCTACGATGTCTCTGAGCTGGCGGACAAGTGCATTTTTGAAGAAGTGGCGTATTTGCTACTGTATGGCAACTTGCCTACCCAAAGCGAGCTTGATGCGTATCAAGCCAAACTCAAAAAAATGCGAGGCCTACCGCAAGCGCTAAAAGACGTACTCGAGCGCATTCCAGCGGACGCGCATCCTATGGACGTACTGCGTACGGGCTGCTCGATGCTAGGTAACCTTGAGATGGAAACCGACTTTGATCAGCAAAATGATAAAACCGATCGTATGTTGGCGGTGTTCCCATCTATCATCAACTACTGGTATCGCTTTAGCCATGACAACGTGCGTATCGAGACCGAAACGGACGATGCTACTATCGGTGGGCATTTCTTGCATTTGCTCAAAGGTGAGAAGCCAAACGAGCTACACGAGCGCGTGATGAACGTCTCATTGATCTTGTACGCTGAGCATGAGTTCAACGCCTCGACCTTTACCGCCCGCGTCTGTGCATCTACGTTATCGGACATTCATTCTTGTGTCACAGGTGCGATCGGCTCACTACGTGGGCATTTGCATGGCGGTGCCAATGAGGCTGCGATGGACATGATCGAAGGCTTTGGCTCACCGGATGAGGCCGAAAAAGAGATGATGGCCATGCTGGCACGTAAAGATAAAATCATGGGCTTTGGTCATGCGATCTATAGCGAGTCGGATCCGCGTAACGTCGTCATCAAAGGCTGGTCTGAAAAGCTGGCAGCTGACGTCGGTGATGAGGTGCTATACCCAGTATCGGTACGCTGTGAGGAAGTCATGTGGCGCGAGAAAAAACTGTTTTGTAATGCTGACTTTTTTCATGCCTCAGCCTATCACTTTATGGGCATCCCGACCAAGCTGTTTACGCCCATCTTTGTCTGTTCACGTTTAACTGGCTGGGCGGCGCACGTGTTTGAGCAGCGCGCCAACAACCGTATCATTCGCCCAAGCGCGGAATATACGGGTGAAGAGCTGCGCCCAGTACCGGACATCGGCGCGCGCGGTTAATTTTTTTAAATAACAGCTATTTTTAATAACCCTTCTTAGTAAGGATGATCCGTCATGACAGACAACAAACAGCCGTTAACGCAAGTTAACCCGCAAACCATGAACGATAAGTACAAAAAGCCATTGCCCGGCACCGAGTTACATTACTTTGATGTCGAGCAAGCGGTCAATGAGATCGAGCCTGGTGCTTATGCCAAGCTACCTTTTAGCTCAAAGGTATTATGCGAAAACCTCGTGCGCCGCTGCCCACCTGAGGATTTGACCGAGGCGCTAGCGCAGCATATCTACCGTAAGCAAGAGGTCGACTTTCCTTGGTATCCTGCCCGCGTGGTATGCCACGATATCTTAGGTCAGACCGCGTTTGTCGATTTGGCAGGGCTACGTGATGCCATCGCCGAAAAAGGTGGTGATCCTGCCAAAGTAAATCCCATCGTACCGACGCAGCTGATCGTTGACCACTCATTAGCCGTAGAGCATGCCGGTTTTGAAGAAGATGCGTTTGAAAAAAACCGTGCCATCGAGGAACGCCGTAACGAAGACCGTTTTCACTTTATCAACTGGTGCCAGTACGCCTTTGATAACGTCAACGTCGTCCCGCCTGGTAATGGCATCATGCACCAAATCAACCTAGAAAAAATGTCGCCTGTCGTACAAGTGGTCGCCGACCAAGACGGCGATGCTATCGCCTTCCCTGACACCCTAGTCGGCACCGATAGCCACACGCCGATGGTCGATGCGCTTGGCGTTATCTCTATCGGTGTCGGCGGGCTAGAGGCCGAAAGCGTGATGCTGGGCAATCCCTCATACATGCGCTTGCCAGATATCATCGGTGTCGAGCTGACAGGTAAACTACAAGAAGGCATCACTGGTACCGATTTAGTACTGGCGATGACCGAGTTTTTACGCACTGAGGGCGTGGTGTCATCTTATTTAGAGTTCTTTGGTGAAGGTGCACGAAACCTAACGGTTGGTGACCGCGCCTCCATCTCTAATATGACCCCTGAATATGGTGCTACTGCTGCGATGTTCTCTATCGATGAGCAGACCATTGATTACTTGCGCCTCACCGGTCGCAGCGAGCAACAAATTAAAACCGTAGAAGCTTATGCCAAGCAAGTTGGCCTCTGGGCTGATGGCTTAAAAGAGGCTGAGTATGAGCGCGTACTACGCTTTGATTTATCAAAAGTCGTACGCAACATCGCAGGGCCGTCACGTCCCCATGCTCGCGTATCGACGACCGACCTTGTGGCCGAGGGCATCGCTCACGGCGCTGATAATAAGTTGCCTGAGCCAAAAGATGGCCAGATGCCAGATGGTGCCGTCATTATCGCTGCGATCACCAGCTGTACCAACACCTCAAACCCGCGCAACATGGTGGCCGCTGGTATCGTCGCCCGTAACGCCGTCGAAAAAGGCCTCATTCGTAAGCCTTGGGTGAAGTCCTCACTAGCGCCAGGCTCAAAAACCGTTAAGCTGTATTTAGAGGAAGCAGGGTTGCTACCTGAGCTACAAAAGCTAGGCTTTGATGTTGTGGCCTTTGCCTGTACCACTTGTAACGGTATGAGCGGCGCGCTGGACCCAGATATCCAGCAAGAAATCATCGATCGCGACTTATTTAGTACCGCTGTGCTATCGGGCAACCGTAACTTTGATGGTCGTATCCATCCGTATGCCAAGCAAGCGTTCCTCGCCTCGCCGCCGCTTGTGGTCGCTTATGCTATCGCAGGCAACATCCGCTTCGATATCGAAAAAGACTCACTGGGTAAAGACCAAGACGGCAACGATGTGTATCTAAAAGATATCTGGTTTGATGATGCGGAGGTTGACGCTATTGTCAAATCAGCGGTCAAGCCTGAGCAGTTTAACCAAGTGTACATCCCGATGTTTGATGAAGCCAAAGCGCAGGCAGGCCGTAATGAAGCGTCGGTCATCGACCCGCAATACGACTGGCGCGAAATGAGTACCTATATTCGCCGTCCACCGTATTGGGAAGGTAAGATGGCGGCAATGAATAAGTTAAAAGGTCTGCGTCCACTCGCTGTGCTTGGTGATAACATCACAACCGATCACATGTCGCCGTCTAATGCCATCATGGGTGATAGCGCCGCTGGCGAGTATCTCGATACCATGGGCTTGCCTGAGGAAGACTATAACTCATACGCCACCCACCGCGGCGATCACTTGACTGCGCAGCGTGCCACCTTTGCCAACCCGAAGTTGCTTAATGAGATGGTACGTGATGAGAAAGGCAACGTTATCCAAGGCTCACTCGCTCGCGTAGAGCCAGAAGGTACGGTCATGCGCATGTGGGAAGCGATTGAGACATATATGAATCGTGAGCAGCCGCTGATCATCATCGCCGGTGACGGTTATGGTCAAGGCTCAAGCCGTGATTGGGCGGCAAAGGGCGTGCGTCTGGCTGGCGTGGAAGTCGTTGTCGCCGAAGACTTTGAGCGTATCCACCGCCAAAACCTCGTCGGCATGGGCGCTCTTCCCGTGCAGTTTAAAGAAGGCACCAACCGTGAGACGCTAAACATTGACGGGTCTGAGATTTTTGATATCGAAGGGGACGTCTCCGCTGGCGGTGATATGACTCTGGTCATTCATCGCACAGACGGCACGGTTGATAAAGCGCCTGTTATCTGCCGCTTAGACACGGCGGATGAAGTAAAAATGTACAACTCTGGCGGTATGCTCCAGCGTTTTGCCAAAGAGTTTATCGAAGGCACGCTAGATATTGCGTAAGCGTTAAGACATAGCGTATAAGTAATAAATAAGCCGATGTTGTATAGAGTGTCTATATGGCATCGGCTTTTTTATAATTATTGATATACTTTTATAAATAGCGTAACATGTACTATTAACTGTACAAGTATTGGAGACTGTTATGAGAGTAATTAGTTTTTCAGAAGCGAGAAAGCATTTAAAGTCGGTTTTAGACACCGTTAATGACGATGCCAATGCCACTATTGTGACTCGCCGTGATGCAGATGATGCTGTGGTCATGTCCCTTGATTACTACAACAGCCTGATGGAAACCGTCTATTTATTAAAATCTCCTGCTAATGCCGCTCATTTAGCAAAATCAATTGCGCAGTATCAAGCTGGCAAGACGGCAGTGCGTGATTTAATAGATAATGAAGATGTAGAGGACGCTGATAGTTATTCAAGCGATGAAACCGATGCTGAAGATGCTTAATACTACTGCGAGTAAAAGCTATGAATGAACAGCTAGCATGGACGGATGCCGCTTGGAAAGATTATCTATATTGGCAAACGCAAGATAAAAAAACCCTTAAACGCATCAATAAGTTAATCACAGAGTGTAAACGCAATCCATTTGAGGGCATCGGCAAGCCCGAACCTTTAAAAGAAAATCTATCAGGATTTTGGTCTAGGCGTATCGATGATTCTAACCGTCTAGTATACGCAGTTGATGATAACTATCTGACTATTATTTCTTGTCGCTATCATTATTAACTTTTTAAATCTATCCAAACTTAAAAAGGTGTAACCTGACCTATTTCAATCTCTGTTTGAGCGATTAATAATTGACGTATGAACTCATAAGACAAATCAGGGTTATCTTGCATTATCTGATTAATTTTTGCCGAATTATCACTTTGTTCTTTTCCTAAATGCATAACAACCTCTATTTCAATTAGTCTTGATCACTCTATACTACCAATAAAACTATAAACAAGTCATAAATATATAAAGGACTCCAACAATGACCCAAAACCAACCTACTTTCGCCCCGCAACTCTCTGTCCCCGCCACTTACATGCGTGGCGGTACCTCAAAGGGCACATTCTTTAAATTATCTGACCTACCTGAGCGTTGCCAAGAACCAGGCCAAGCCCTTGATAATTTCTTACTGCGTGTCATTGGTAGCCCAGACCCGTATGGCAAGCAAATCGACGGCCTGGGTAATGGTAGCTCTAGTACGTCAAAAACGGTGATATTGTCTGAAGCAAGGCAAGCAGACCACGATGTTAATTATCTATTTGGACAAGTTAATATCGCAAAGCCGATGATTGATTGGGCGGGTAACTGCGGTAACCTAACCGCCGCCGTGGGTGCTTGTGCGATTAATATGGGCTTGGTCGATGCAGACAAAATTGCTAGTAGTATTGATAAAGACGCGGACAGCGGTGTTTGCGAAGTGCGTATCTGGCAGGAGAATATCAGCAAAACCATTATCGCCCATGTGCCTGTATACAAGGATGAGAATGGTCAGGTGCAAGTGCAAGAAACAGGAGACTTTGAGCTTGATGGCGTGACCTTCCCCGCTGCTGAGGTCAAGATTGAGTTCATTGACCCAGTAGACTCCTCCAGTGATATGTTCCCGACCAATAACCTCGTCGATGACTTTGATGTCTCAGATTGTGGGTTGGATAAAGATAACGTTAAGGCGACTTTCATTAGCGCGGGTATTCCCACTATCTTCATGAAAGCGGAAGATTTAGGCTTTAGCGGTACAGAATTACAAGGCGATATTAATAGTGATAGCGAAACGTTAGTAAAACTAGAAAAAATTCGCGCTCGTGGCGGCGTCGCTATGGGACTATTTAAAGAGGAGTCTGAGGCACAAGCGAGCCAACATATTCCTAAGATCGCTTGGGTCGCTCCTGCACAAAGTTATACCGCGTCGAGTGGTAAAGAAGTTGATGCCAACGATATCGATTTAGTGGTACGCGCTATGAGCATGGGACAGCTGCATCATGCGATGATGGGCACCGCAGCGGTCGCCATTGCGGCAGCGGCCACCACACAAGGGACATTGGTCAATGAGGCGGCTGGCGGCGGCGAGCTGACCGAGGTGCGTTTTGGTCATCCATCAGGGACGCTACTGGTCGGTGGTAAGACCGAACAAGTCGACGGCCGCTGGCAAGCCAAAAAAGTCTCGATGAGCCGCTCTGCGCGCCGTATTATGACAGGCGAGGTATTTGTACCAGCGGATAGTTTTTGAGATATTTAACGCCATACCGGATAGTTTGATCGTTTGAATGCAGATAAAATCTGTCAAACTATCCATGGTTGATAAAGGGCTAAATCGTTATAATGCCACTGCTTTATGATGTTTCTCTTGTTTTTTAGCCTACTGCCAAAAGCCTGTAAATTATGACGTGTGAATTTTCTATAAAAACCTTTGATGAGCTAACCTCAGTTGATATTTATCATATTTTAAAAGCCCGCTCGCAGGTGTTTGTCGTCGAGCAAAACTGCGCTTATCAAGACATGGATGAGGTGGATTTTGATTGCTTACATCTTATCGCGCATCAAAACGCCGCGCTGGTTGGCTATTGCCGTATTATCCCGCCTGACTTTAATCCCAAAAAATCGCTAGAAAATCCGGCGTATTCTATGCCTGCTATCGGCAGAGTGCTGGTACTCAGTGAGTATCGCAATCAAGGGCTGGCGCGGCAAATCATGACGCATGCTATCAAATACTGCCGCAAAAAGTACGGCAAAAAGCCCATCATTATCTCCGCGCAGACCTACTTGCTCAGCTTTTATGAGTCGTTGGGGTTTGTCACCGAAGGCGAGCGCTATCTGACAGACAATATCGAACACGCCACCATGGTGTTGCCGCTACTCAAAAAAGTCAAAGTCAAAAAACCGCCGTCAGCAGGCTCGGGGGTGGCCAGTAAGGTTTTGGGTGTGCTGCTTTTACTTTTTAGCCTGATGTTTGTCGCAGGGCTGATTTATTTGATGACATAAGATAGCCATTTGTTGAATCTAAGCTTAAGGATATAGGCTTTTAAATAGAAGTATCGGCCTTGTGTTTTTACATGACGTCACTGTGCTGCTAGATTGAGTATGTTACTTTGTGAGAATACAAGTATCTGACTCAAGGAAGAGGTAACGGTTATGTCTACTATATCTAATACTCAAAACGCTACCGTCGAGAGTAATATCCGTCCAGAATACGACGATGAGATCCAAAAAATCGCCGACTATGTGCTGAGCTACTCGATCGATGATGACTCGCCAAATAGTGCTGAGGCATGGGATACGGCTCGTTACTGTCTGATGGATACACTCGGCTGCGGGCTGCTGGCACTTCGTTTTCCTGAATGTACCAAGCACCTAGGGCCTGAGTGCCGCGAGCAAATCACTCCCCACGGTGCGCGTGTGCCCGGCACCTCCCATCGACTTGATCCTATAAAAGCTGCGTTTGATATCGGCTGTATGGTGCGCTGGCTTGATTATAATGATACGTGGCTTGCGGCCGAATGGGGTCATCCTTCCGACAATTTAGGCGGTATCTTGGCGGTGGCGGACTATATCAGTCAGCAAAATATCCGCCAAAACAAAGCCCCGCTGCTCATGCGTGACGTGCTAGAGGCGATGATCATGGCGCATGAGATACAAGGGGTGCTCGCCTTAGACAACTCATTCAACCGTGTGGGTCTTGACCACGTATTCTTAGTCAAACTTGCCTCAACCGCTGTCGTTGCCAAACTCTATAAATTACCACGCGAGCGCATTATGGCAGCCATCTCGCAAGCGATTGTCGATGGCCAAGCACTGCGTACCTATCGCCATGCGCCAAATGCTGGTAGCCGTAAGTCTTGGGCGGCAGGTGATGCAACCAGCCGCGCCGTACGCTTGGTCGATATCACTCGCCGCGGTGAGATGGGTATCCCAAGCGCTCTAACCGCGCCGCAATGGGGATTTTATGATGTGCTGTTTAGCCATACCAATAAAGACTTGGCACTCAAGCCTACAGGCGATCGACGGTTTACCTTTCAGCGCGAGTTTGGCAGCTATGTGATGGAAAACATCTTGTTTAAGATAAGCTTCCCTGCCGAGTTCCATGCCCAGACCGCGTGCGAGGCGGCCGTGATACTACACCCTCATGTCAAAGACAACATCGATGATATCGAAAAAATCGTCCTAACCACTCATGATTCAGCCATTCGCATTATCTCTAAAGAAGGTGCACTGGATAATCCCGCCGATCGCGATCACTGCTTACAGTACATGGTCGCGGTGCCTCTATTGACGGGCGACTTGATGGCAGAAAACTACGAAGACGACTATCACGAGCAGCATCTGTCTATCGATGAGCTGCGTAGCAAAATGGTGGTCGTAGAAGATGCACAATATTCAGCGGACTATCATGACCCTAGTAAGCGCTCGATTGCCAATGCCATTCAGGTGTTTTTTAAAGACGGCAGTCACACTGAAAAAGTCGCCGTTGAGTATCCTATCGGCCATAAACGTCGCCGCAAAGAAGGCATTCCAGTACTAAAAGCCAAGTTTCGCGCCAGTTTGGCCACACGTTTTATTGACAGTCGCTGTGCCGATATCTTTGCGCTATGTGATGACCAAAGCCGCTTAGAGCAAACACCGGTCAATGAATTTATGGATTTATTTGTCGCCAATTAATGATTTGACGATTTTATCAACCACCCGTTTTACCTATCTTTTACCAAGGTATCGACTCACCTGCCCAATCGACAAAACTGCCAGATTGGGCAGCGCTCATACTATCGAGCACTTCCAGTAAACGCTCGGCGCTATAGGCTGGCGAGAACAGCTTTTCGTCCGCCACATTACCTTGAAACGGTGAAGATAACTGGGTATCAACCGTACCTGGCTGCATGACGACCACGCAGACATACTTTAGCGACCGACTCCATTCAATGCTCAAATTCTTCATACCCATATTCAGTGCCGCTTTACTCATACGGTAGCTGTACCAACCGCCAAGCCTATTATCACTGATGCTGCCCACTCGCGCCGATATGGTCGCAAAAATAGCAGGCTTATCCGCACTACGTTTAGATTTTGCGAGTAATGGCTTGATATGCTTGGCAATCAGTAGACTGGCTAAGGCATTTATCTGCATGCTCTGCAAAAAAAAGTCCGTCTCCAGTTGTCGTAGCGCCTTTTCTGGCTGATTGTGCGGCGTATGTAATAAGCCGGCACAGTTAATCACCCAGTCGATATGAGTGGCTTGTTGCTTAATATCAGCAATGGCGCGCTCAATACTCAGCTCATCGCTGACATCCATGGACAGCCACGACAAGTGGTCTGCGGCAAAGTCAGGCTGACTTTTGTGATAAGTGGCATATACCCTTGTATTTCCTATATTTCCATCACTTTGTTCATTAGCAGTCCGTTGTAATAGCTCTTTCACAATCGCCTGACCGATACCACCGGTGCCGCCAATGACCAAATAATTTTTTTGTTTCATAATATCGGCCTTATGGTTATCTGTATTATAGGATGCTGCTTATCTTCATTATTTATTTTGGCGCATTTATTTTACATTTACTATGAAAAAACGCTAAAAATAACCGAAGTCACCGCCATACGATATAAGCTACAATAATCATTCACACAATCAAAATGATGATTGTTGACCAACGCTTTTATACGGATATCTTATGCTATCACCCCAAGACCAACTGACTGAGCTGGTGCGCACGCTTGAGACGCAGCAGCATGTCTTTGCAACCGACCCGCTACTTATCACCGAAAAGCTGCAAAGCGAAGATGGCACGCCTATCCAAAAACTGCACCGCCGCGCCTCACGTATTGATAGTAACGGTGCGCTGGCAGGGGTGCTCGGTAAGATTGATGGCCGCATAAAAGGCATCATGGTAGTCATGAGTGTGGTGTGGTGCATCTCAGGGTTTCTAGGACTGTTTGCCCTACTTCAGACCAGTGTGGTTAATTTCTTTTATGTGCTGGTCTGCTTGCTTGGCTTTCATACTATTATGCTCTTAGGCTGGCTTGCGATGACGCTCATCAATCAAGGCAAACAGTCGTCCAATTGGTTTGCCAGTTTTGTCAGTCCCAGCTATCTTATTCGTGGTAAAGACGATGTGACCAAAGCAGCCGTTGACTTGTACGAGCGTCAACTACAGCACAGCGGCATGCGCTGGTATTTGGGGCGTTTTAGCCATCAATTATGGCTCGCTACCTTGACGGGTATGCTGCTGGCCATTGTGTTTTTATTGATCGTGCGTCAGTACAGTTTTAGCTGGGAGTCGACCTTACTGTCTGATCAGGCGCTTATCACGCTGACTCAGATACTCGGCTGGCTGCCAAGTATGGTAGGGTTTGACGTGCCAGATAGTACCGCTATCGCCCAAAGCCGTCTGGTGACTGAGGTGATGCCGCTGTCTGCCGCGCGGCAATGGGCGGGGTTGTTGGTAGGAAGCTTGCTGATGTATGGTATCGTACCCAGAGCACTCGCTTGGGCGTTTTGTGCGTTGATGTTTCGCCGCAAAAAAATGCGCCTAGATATCAAGCAGCCTTATTATCAAAAGATTTTGAATTTTTGGCAGCGTCATGTGGTGGATGCTGACGACTTTACAGAAGCACCAGCCCCTGTCGCGCCAAAAGCGACAGTCAGCACTGGTAAAAAACTGGTGGCCCTGCTCGAGTACCCAGCAAAGCAAGACAACTGGTGGCAATCTGGTCTTGATGCCGATATTAATGATAATAGTGAGATAGAGGATTTCGGTATCGTTGATGACCGCGATGATATGGAGCGCTTGATAAGTCATCTTGATAAACACCCCGTGCAGGTGTTATTAGGCATTCATAGTAATGCGCTGCCTGATCGCGGCACACTGCGTAAACTCGATCGTATCGCAGAGCATGCGGCAGACGGGCTTATTATCCAGCTGCTTGGTGATGGCACCTTGGCAAAAGACCCGAGGCAGACCATAGCAAACCAAGACACTCGCTATCAACAGTGGCAAACCGCGCTTGCGGCGCGAAACATTGGCCTGGTGGATAGTTAGCCACTTTTTCTAGTATGTGCACAAAAGCTCTAGCGTTTATATATATAAATAATACGGAAACATAAAATGGATAATAATAAAACCAATGATCAGCCCGTCGGCCTATTTGCCGATAAAGCCCTAAAAGACGAACCTCATGTAAAGACCGCGCCAATAGTATCTGAATCTACTACATCTACGCAGACTCACGCTACTGAAGAATCAAACGACTTGGCAGCGCACGCTGGCAAAAAAACGACCATCGCCAGTGGCGAAGCACTGAAACTGGCAGTCGTTGGCCATACCAATACAGGTAAAACCTCTATCCTGCGCACATTATTACGCGATGTTTATTTTGGTGAAGTCAAGAACGAAGCGGCCACCACGCGTCATGTGGAGCAAGCCAAACTCACAGACAGCCAAACCGGTGAAGACTTAGTCATACTATATGACACCCCTGGCCTCGAAGACGCTTCAGGGCTGATGGATTGGCTAGAAGACAATACGGCCAGTCGCCGTGATGGTATTGAGCGTTTGCAGCAATTTTTGGCCGCAGATATCGCCCAAGGTGGTAATGCCCTAACGAGCAGTGGCGGCAATGACGACTATAGCCAAGAAGCCAAAGTGATTCGGCAGTTGCTGGCAAGTGATATGGCCATTTATGTCGTCGATGCGCGCGAGCCAGTACTCGGTAAATACAAAGACGAGTTGGCTATTCTATCTTGGGCGGCGATACCGGTGATGCCAGTATTTAATTTTACCGACAGTCAGGATGCCAATATCGATGACTGGCAAACGATGCTGGCAAGACGCAATCTGCATATCTCGACGCGCTTTGATTCCGTCGCCTTTGAATTTGAAGACGAGATGCGCCTATGGCAAAATCTCGCCACCATGCTCACTCACTCAGAGATGCTTGAACAACTAATGGCGCGCCGTACGGAGAACTGGGCGCAGCTGTATGATGAAGCCAATATCATCATTGCCGACTTTTTATTAAATGTTGCCGCTTTCGTCCATGAGATTAATGAAGATGATGACCCAATGCCCATACTTGCACAAATGCAAGAAGCGGTGAGACAAAGCGAACGGGCGATGCAGCACAATTTGCTCAATTTATATAAGTTTTATGATAATGCGGTAGCAGCCACCCCGCTTGAATTACAAGCCTATCAGCAAGATCCTTTTGATCCTGAGCTGCTCAAAAGCTATGGTATCCGCACCACATCGGGCGCGGCAGCAGGTGCACTATTAGGCTTGGGTATTGATGCGGCGGCCCTTGGCACGACGTTGGGATTGGGCGCTGCCATCGGTGGTATCGCAGGTGGGCTATTGTCTAATACCAGTAGCATTGCTGATAAAATCACTGGGGTAAAGCGCTTATATATCGACCCTGCCACTCTAACCTTACTCGCCACGCGCGCGATAGACTTGCTCACCGCCCTGCGCCATCGTGGTCATGCAGCAACTGATGCCACGCAATTGCTATATAAAGGTGAAAAACCCAATATAGAGCCAGCGTTAGATGACGACGACCATACCGTCACACCATGGCCGACACACAAACTACCAAGCGAGCTCAAAAAAGCGCGCGGCAAACCGCAGTGGTCATCGCTCAGTAGCGGTAAATCCGAGCAGGCTCAGCTATTACGTGCCGATATGGCATGGTCGCTGGCGAGTAAATTACAATCACGTGAGCCTGAGTGACCAGCTAGCATGAAGCCTCTAGCAAGGTACTTAATGCATCCGTACCGCGTACGTCTGTTTTTTGCAAATGGATTGGGTATAGCGGATAATGGGGAAAACTACTTTCAATGTCTTGCAGTAGCTGCTGCTGGCGCTCGGCGCGATGCTGCCAAAACGCATCTGCCTGCGTCGGTGTGATCAGCTGATTGACCACTATCGCCGTAGGCGGCAGTTTACTGTCCTCTAATTGTGAGACAGCGCGTTTGGTTTCAGCCAGTGGTAACACGTCAGCGGTCATTACCAAGACAATCGCCGTTTGGCCGCGGTCATGCAGCAGTAGGCCTGCCTGACGAAACAGTGCTTTGCGCTTTTCTAGTACGGATACTGCTTGCTCCCAGCGATCAGATTTTTTTGCAGCAAATGGATTTGGCACATCATGATCGCTGTTTTTTTGACCACTTCGACCACCACTACCACGCGTTTGATGGGGGCTGTCTAAATGGTTTGCCACCGAGCGCAATTTGGCTTGCCGCCTTTGCTGTGCCAATAGTCCATCTGTCCACGCGCCCATCATCTCAGGCAATACCAACAAACGCAACGTATGGCCAGTTGGCGCGGTATCAAATATGATATGTTCATACTTCTTATCAGAGTTGGCATCTGCGGCGCTGACGAGGTGCTGACACATGGACTCGAGCATGGCCGCTTCTTGTGCGCCAGGTGCCGACTTAGATAGACGCAGGTGTTCACGAATTTTGGGCATCATATCGGGGTTGGCATAGGCGCTGATGGTGCGCTGCACTTGAGCAAAGTGCGCATCGACGATGATGTCAGGGTTTAGCTCGATAGCATCAAGATAAGGCGTGACCGCTGTTTTCTCATGGCTCAACCGTACATTGAGCACATCACCCAGACTATGGGCCGGATCGGTTGAGATAATCAGTGTCTTTTTTTGCTGGCGAGCATAACCGCTGGCGAGCGCTGCAGCAGTGGTGGTCTTACCCACACCGCCCTTACCACCGATGAATATAATCGGCTGATCTGCCAGTTGGTCTATGAGTTTATGCAGAGGACGTAAAGCCATATTTATGTCTCAATTAAATTTCACGGAGCAATTAATCATAATAACTAACAATAACAGTCAATAACAGTTTCTAAATCAGCACCTAGCAGCAGCCAACGTGATCAAAGGGGCATCTATCCATACCCATGCGGGTGTGCCATTCATGGAAGTTTTCTAAAAATAAAGGCTGTAGCTCAAGGGTATAAAAGCTGGCAGGATTATCAATACCGAGACTCTCTGCAAACATCATCAGCATAAAAAAATCCTCTTCGTCCCGTGCTGCCCGTGCCATCGTCTGGCGATATGGCGCGTGATAAAACTCATTGAGTCCAGCAGCAAACCGTTGCCACCATGGTGCTTTATTTTCTTGTTGGTTGGTGCCTTTTGGCTGATTTGCTATTGGGTTGTCTTCCATGATGTCCTTACCTCTTTCTTATTTTGCTTATTTATCATATCTATGATGCCTACCTCATACAAAAAACGCCAGCAATTGCTGCTAGCGTTTTTTATAAAGATATGGATGATAGGTTCTAACCTTAACTAGGAGTCCGTTTTACCTTTATGCGATGTCCATTCTTTACGCAGTACCGACAGACTCTCAAACGTCACTAAAATCGTGGCGATTAAAATGACAATATCCATAATAATGAGTAGCCAATTACCCTCATTAAAGAATGTTTTTAGCTGAATTAATAAGGCAAAGACAGTCATGATCAGCAAAAATGACAAAGGCGCTAAGGTATACCAGACAGGCTTACCTTTACGCAGTAAGATAACTGTGACGATCATCAAGGTTAAGGCCGCCATGAGCTGGTTGGTCGTACCGAATAGTGGCCATATAATCATACCACCAGCACCATCGATACCTCCTGCGCCAAATGCCAATAGCAAGCAGCTTCCTACGGCGAGCAAGGTAGCCACGACGCTTTTGCTCAGTACGGGGAGCTTGTAAATCTCACCAAACTCTTGGAATATATAGCGCTGCAAGCGAACACCAGTATCCATCGTAGTACCAGCAAACAAAGCTGCCATCACGGTAAGCATGGTCTGGGATAGCACGATATCGATACCCACACCGGCATTGAGTATAGTGGCACCGCCATCGATGAACGCCCCAACAGAGCCGTCACCAAATTTTTGGTAAACCGCTTGCCAATCTCCTAAGCTGGCAAAACCGGCAGTGGCCGCAAGAATGGCACCGAGCGCCAGCATCCCCTCACCCAGTGCACCAAAATACCCAACAAAGCGCACATCTTCTTCTTTATCGATCTGCTTGGAGGTCGTCCCAGTCGCCACCAATCCATGAAACCCTGAAATAGCACCACAAGCAATAGTCACGAATAATAATGGTAATAGTGAAGGCGTACCGACTGGCAGTGCGGTATTGACGGCTGGCGCAACGATGTTTGGCGTTGCGATAAATACTGCCGCATACAATAAAACCAAACCGACAAATAACTGCAAACCATTGATATAATCGCGCGGCTGCAATAGCATCCACACTGGCAATAACGATGCAATCGCCGCATAAGCAAATAAGATAATGATCCACAGCGCATTATCAGGAAGACCCATAAAGGTCTCAGGTAACACCACAGGGAACATAGGGCCAAGATAAATCAGCCCATATAAAGCAGTGACGCCAATGATAGATACCCAAACCAGATTCATCTTATAGCGATAGATACACTGACCGATGATAAAGGCCACGACTAACGCGCCCCATACTGGTAGTACAGCAGACGGCGTTTTAATCATCATATTGGCGATAGCAACACCAAACACCGCATTGACCATCAATAACAATAAAAATATCACGACCATCATCAAGCTGCGCACACGTGTGCCCATGACCGTACCAGCGATAGAGCCAATCGACTGACCGCGATTACGCATACTCGCCCAAATAGCGGACATATCGTGGACACCCGCCATAAAAATAGTACCCAACACCACCCAAATGATGGCAGGCACCCAGCCCCAAATCACTGCAATAGCTGGACCGATGATCGGTGCCGCCCCTGCCACTGAGGTAAAATGATGGCCCCACAATACATACTTATTGGTAGGGACGTAATCAATCCCATCTTTCATGGTATGAGCTGGCGTGGGACGACTGTTGTCCAATGCCAGAATTTTTGTGGCGATAAACTTTGAATAAAACACATAGCCGCAGAGCATGGCGGCAACTGCGATTAGCAGTACAATAGCACTATTCATCTTATCTCTCCCTAGACAAGTATTAGATAGCCTTATGAGTTCAAGCTTTTTAAATCAAAATCCAAAAAGTATGCTAAATTAGTGAGCGATGAAAGCCTCAGAACATTGCTATCAAAGACATAGCAGCTGATCACTGGTTACAATCACCGATTTTTCATATGGTATTGTAAGGTTAAGGCGCTTGATAAATGAATACAAATTTTGATGAATTTTTCTTTGTCTATCTATAAGCATGTCTTCACTTCCTGTATGTTTTGATAAAAGACATGCCTTAGATAGTAACTGATTTATTGAAGGTTACAAAGGTTACAACAGTAGTAAGACGTTAAAAACAACAAATAAAGGAGTTAGCATGGCACATTATTTTGGATTCGTTCCTTCAGACAAATTAAAAGCGCTTATTACTGAAGCAGAGCAAGTGGTTGAATCAAATGAGTCAGTAGATTACTACCCTTATCGCGACGCGTTGACTCACCAAACCGCGCGTGACCTGATTGACAACCTACTCGTCGGCTTAGTGGACACTATTCCAAACCCTGAGCGTCAAGCAGCCATGCGTAAAGTGATCGGCACCGTTGAAAAAGCGACGGACACGCTATTAAATATCCTACTGGGTAAAGAAAACAACGAAGAAGTGCTACCCAGCTTTCATTTCTTAAGAGATCGAGCGACGTTTATCGATAATGATGGTATCAAGCGCATTGGTTTTCAGCTGTCTGACAAAGACGCCATGACCATCGACAAAGGCTTTGCAGCGATTACGCCTGAGCATACAGATATGAAAATCTTTAAAACCGCGCTTGAAACCATGAACGAGGAAACGTTGACACACTTTGTCAGCCGCTATGCTGAAACCTTAAAGCTTGGCATGATCAAACGCAAATCTGTGCCCGTTGCCAAAGCGGCCATCGACAAAGGCATGTCTATGGCATTAAACAAGCTATTGCCCGACTTGCCAGATACTTCCTTAAACCGTTTGGCCAATTATTACCGCCCTTTTATCGTAAAAAAGCCAGAATAGCGAATATTATATTTTTATTAAGGCTGTAGTGTTGGGCAAATTTAGTAAAATTTGCTAAAATAGGCGGCACTTTTATCAAAGGCGCAACCCATGACCCAAATTAGTAACCAAGAAATCGAAAAAACCCTACGCAACTCAGAGTGCCTTATTAGCAGTATCGAAGTTGCCGCAGCTTATGAGCGCCTGGCCGCTCAGCTCAACCTGCACTACGCTGGCCTAAATCCTATCGTCATGGTCGTTATGAACGGCGGATTGATTCCAGCTGGTCAACTACTGACCCATTTGACTTTTTATCATCGTATGCATTATATCCATGCCTCACGCTACCGTGATAACGAAGGTACCAATGAGCTAGACTGGAAATTTAAGCCTGATGTCAGTATCGAAGGTGAGCACGTACTGCTGATCGATGATATTTTTGACGAAGGCATCACCCTAAAAGCCATCGTAGAACAACTTGGTAAAGAAAAACCGCTGTCTATCGAATGCTGCGTGCTGCTAAATAAAGAACATGATCGCAAAGTTGCTGACTTTGATGTAGATTTTGTCGGTATCAACGTTGCAGACCGTTATGTCTATGGCTGTGGCATGGATTTCCATGGTTATCTACGTCATCTGCCAGGTATTTATGCCATTAAAGAAGAAGCGTAAGCGCTTTATTTAAGCGGGCATTTTTAAAAGCATCCTAATCGGATGCTTTTTTTTGCTTACAGGTTAGTAGTGACTCTAAAACTGTAAGGCTAACCCTGTATGGCGCTCAGTGGGCGTTTGAACAGCTTTTTCTAGTGCGTGTTTTGTACTGTATATGGTTACTTGCTTTTTGGCACGTGTCACAGCGGTGTAAATCAGCTCTTTACTCAGCAGTCTTGCATTACTATTGTCAAAAGTAATGACTACATGATCAAACTCTGATCCTTGTGATTTATGAATGGTCATCGCATAAGCGGTGGCGATAACCTCTTCATTGAGCAAGTTAACATCAATCCCCTGCTCCTTATTTTCAAAAAACACCTCAAGTCGGCTGCGATTATCGCCAGTCTGTAAACAAAAACCAATATCGCCATTAAACAACCCTAGCTCGTAGTTGTTTTGTAGAATCATGACAGGGCGCCCATGAAACCAAGTGTTTTGACCTAGAGGCAGCTTTAGCTCATCAAGATGCCACTGGGTAAAGTAGTTATTGATGTAGTGATCGCCCCACTCACCATTGTGGCCAGCAGTTAGTATGCGAAACTGATTGAAGGTTTTCATTAGTGAGCTAATAGTTGCTTTGACTGCTTTTGGCACGGATTTTTCTATTGGGTTTTGCAGGAGAGTTTTGATTTTATTTAAGTATGGGTTGTAATGCTTAGCTGTTTTCGAGATTTTTTCTTTATTGCTTAGGCTATTTATTATAGCAATGTCTTTAGCTAATGAATTTGGTAAGCTATTGATATTGTTTATATACTCAAAGCCCAGCGCCTCATCATGTTTTAGCAACTGCCAAATAGCCTGCGTATCCGTCTCTATTTTGTTTATTTGATAAGCAAGTTTACCGATACCAGAGTCAGCGGTAAATCGGCGACTCTCTGTGAGCTCCGCATGAATCGCCTGCAAGCGCGGAATACGGCACAAGTCAGCCAATACTGCCCCTGCATCTACCGCAGCCAACTGGTTGGCATCACCCAACAATATCAGTCGCGCCCCAGGCTTTACTGCACTGACAAGGTGATTTGCCAGCTCTACCCCTAGCATCGATGCTTCATCGACGATAATGATATCTTCGCCCAGTGGATTATTGGCATCATAACGCGGTCTGCCCGTACGTCCAATGCCCAGCAAGCGATGAATAGTTTTGGCTTCTTGTAATTGTAGCTCGACGTTCGCGGCGTCTAACGCGGCTTGCAAAGACTCTTGCATACGCTGTGCCGCTTTACCCGTTGGCGCGGCTAACGCTAGGCTAGCACTGTCTGTACTAAACTTGATTTTTTCATGTGCCGCTCCCCTACCCTCTGTCGCTTGCTGCAATGCCATCACCAGCTGCGCCACGGTGTAAGTCTTGCCCGTGCCTGGGCCACCTGTAATGATACTAAAGGCATTTTTATTGGCAATATCAATCGCCTTTATCTGATTTTCGTGAAGGTTGTCAGGTATTGCTATCTCAAGCGGCGTTACTTGTTGGTCTAAAATAGTATTGATGCGCGCCGCTAAGTTAAATTCTGCTTGCCACGCTCGGTGTAACCAAAACGTGATTGCTGCGTTGTGTTTATCAGCCTCTTTGTTGTTAATGTGCTGATAAACGATAGGTTGATTATTTTTGCTTAGGCTATTTTTATTTTCATTATGGTTTGCGTTAGCATTAACGTCAGCGAACAAAGTGTGCTCATCGATTAACTTAGAAAAAAACGTTAAGTTACTATTTTTCAATAACTGGTAGAGTGCCGCTGCTGCATGAAACCTTTTAACCAACATCTCTTTTTCATGATTGCTAAGTGCCAGCTGCGCCCATAGCTGGTCTTGCTTAGCAAACAAATTCTCCAGCAACACAAATATTGATGCCTCAGCCGTAATATCAACCTCTGATTGAACCGCTATTTGAGTGTCAATCAAGGCAATAAGCGGCATTGCTAGCATCTCTAACAGCTGCTGTTGCCACGCATATAGTGTCACTGTCTCGCCACCAATCTGACCACTATGCGGCGCTTCATTCTCAGTTTCCTGAATGGTGAGTACAGTATGCCCCTCTTCTAAATGCGCAGCCAACATAGTAAATAGAGCGGTAAATAAGCCGTTATCTGATGCTGAGTCTACTTTTGCACTACTGTCCTTAGCCGTTGCATCGGCCTTGCTATAGGCCACCTGCGTTTGCTGACGACGTAGCAAAATATAGTCACTGATGTTGCTGGCCCAACTTTCTTGTAAGCTAATAGCAGCGCTACTCTTATTATTCTTCATAGACTATTACTCATGGTCTGTTCTTCTCTATATTTATAGAATTAATCGCTATAGTAATTTATTGCATCAAATTCGTGATTTCATGCATGTTGTATAGCCTGCTAACTGGGCAGGCCAAACAATGCATCTAGGGCTTTAATAAAATCAATGGGTATGTCCCAAGTCACCAATCCGTAGCGGGCACTACTTATTGATTTATGCTTCATTGAATTACTATACATTGAGTTGCTTCCGTCAAGGGTATTAACATCTTCTGCTTCAATAGCTAATGGGGCAGCTGGATCATATACGCCTCGTAAAAAGACATACTCCACCGCGCCCAAATACTTAGCTTCATTGCCTATATAATCAGCAATTCGCATCGACAAAAACCGATGCAATGCCACTTGATAAATGGCGGCTTGTAACCAATACCCTGCTTTCGACATTGCTCGCTTGAGCGTGGTTTCGTCATAATCACTTAGGCTATTTCCTAAAAAGTTACTTTTATAATCGACGACATAATACTTGCCAGCATGCTCATACACCAAATCGATTTCACCACGTAAATAACGATATAAATGCGCTTTGTTTTGCGGAACCAGATTGATGTGTTTGTCGGTCTCATCTGGTAGGTGTTTCTCAAAGAGCTGATTGATATTCTGTGCTTTAAAACGCTCTGATAGCCCCATATTGAACTCTAATTCGGCAAACCTATGACCTGCATCAATAGCGTGTAACGGCTGATCAGACGCTAAGAGCGGCGTATGCAGCACCTCTTCTATCCAGTCAATGAGCGCTTCATGCTTACTAACATCGATCGCCTCCGAATCCAATAAATCAGTATTTAATGACGCACTACCACCTTTGTCTTGCGTCTTTGCTTGTAGGCGACGGCTTTGGGCCTCAGCACTGCTATACACCAGCGGCAGCTGATAGCTACTGACAGCCCTATCGATAACCTGTGGCCACTGCGATTTATTGCTAAAATCAATTTTTTCAAATATCTCATGCAAAAACGTACCCGCATTGGCACCTTTGACAAAGGTAAAACGAATATCATCCTCTAACTTGAGACTTGCCTGATCGACTTGCGCGGCAGACTCATGACTATCTGGTTCATGACCACCCAGTGACGGTGAAACTGACGTTTCGGTGATATTGATATCAACATCAATATCTACCGCATCATCTATACGCTCATCCATCACAGCCATTGTCTGCGCCGACTCATCTAGCTGACGTGCTAAAGCGGTAAAACTGGTCTTGGCCCAACCATAAAAATAATTGATTTTCATAACCTCTGAAAAATCATCATACTTAATAGGCTCGGTTTTGGGCTTAGTCGTGGCAAGCGCGCCATTATTCGTTAATGAGCTTATTGCTGTCGCGCAGTTATCGCGATAAAACGCATCGATCTTATGCCCTCTAATCATGCCTATGGTGCCTTTAAGCCTATCTGGCAATTCAAACTTGGCCTCCTCGGAGTCAAACCAATAACACACTGGCCTGAAGTTGCAATCAGTATTTCTATAAGCATCTTTTAATACCACATAAAGCTGTTCACTGGCGCGCGTAAAGGCGACATAACCAAGCCGGCGCAGCTCATCAAAGCCCTCCTGCGTCTCAATATCGGTATAGTAGCCGTCTGTGGTCGCAGAGTCTTGCACTGGTGAGAATCGGCGCTGATTGCCTGTCGATTGCTGCGCCAACGCTGACTGACTTTGTTGAACAGCATCTTGTTGAGTAGCATATTGCTGGCTAGGGTTTTGTTGCACATTATAGAGATACAATCCATAGTCTTCTTTATTACCTGATTTTCTACTGGCATCGTCCATACCCAGCACATAGACAATGGGAAACTCTAGTCCTTTAGACTTATGAATGGTCATTAGCTGCACGCCAGACTCTGTCGGTAGCGGATATTGCTTAGCCCAATCACTGCTCGGCGCGCTATCTATGTTTTGTCTAAACCACGCTAGCAGCTCATACTCACCCATGCCGATACCATACTGCGCCAAGATATCCATCACATGGCGCAAATCCATGATATGACGTGCGCCTTCTGGATGCGCGGCTAATGCTTGCCACACGCCTTGTGGCTGTACAGGGCTTTTGTCCAACAAGTAATGCATGGCCGATAATATGCCAAAGTGCTGCCAACGCTGGGCGCCTTCTTTTAAATAGCTAATAAAGTCTTGATAGCTTTTCTTATTATCAATGGCTTGTATATTAGCGCTATTTAAATCTATAACCCCTGACTCATGGTTCGTCATCATGGCTTTGACATCCCTGATGCTCAGGCCATATAAATGACTGGTCAGCACCCGATTGATCATATCGTGACGATACGGGTATAGCATGGCACTTAGCAGCGCTGCCACATCCTCTGCCATGATAGTTTCAAAGATACTGACATCACTGGTGGCTAGAGTCGGCACACCAAGCTTGACAAGCTCGTCTTCGACTTGCTTTAAGTCTTTTTTGGCACGTGCCAGCACGCCGATATCGCTCGGTTGAATAGGCTTACCTTTAAGTGTCTGACCACTGCTGAGCAAGGTGGCAATATGACGCGCTGTGATCTCAAACTCGTCGTACTCAAGCGCTTTATCATAAGGCAGGTGCAATACACTTACGGGCTGAGCAGAGAGCACGTCATTTACTAAGTCATCTACCGAATCGCTATTTAGGTCGCTGTTTGGCATGTCTGGCTGACGAAACCAAGACAGCTGGTTTTCTTGCTTTTCAGCTTTAATGTGCTGGTAATAAATACCACTACCTAACTGTGCCAGCCTATTCTTTTGAGTCACTGGCGCAGGCATACCGAACCAACAGTTTAGGGCATTAATCACACTGGCGTTTGAACGACGATTAACATCGAGCGTCCATAGGCTGCTTTTGTCAAACTGGGCTTTCATATAATTATAGTTGGCGACATCACCGCCGCGAAAGCCATAAATGGCCTGCTTAGGATCACCTACCAATAGCAAAAACTCATGGTTGGCTTTATTGCTAGCAGCATGCTTATCATTGGCCGACGGTTTACGCTTCGGCAGATAGATGCTTTCAATCATAATGGCTTGCTCGCCATTGATATCCTGCGACTCATCAATCAATGCCACAGGATAATGATGACGAATATAACGTGTCAGCTTCTCTCCTTGCCGACCGGTCAATGCTTGGTTTAAACGTACCATCTGCAAGCTAAAGGTGGTTTCACCGCGCTCTTCTAAGATAACCGGCAGTCTGTCACGCACCGCCAGCACGATATGGCGATTGAGATTGGCTAATAACATCACAATATGCTGATTTAAACCATCAACCATATCTAAGATAGCCATGAGCTTGCTAATGGTGTCTAATGCGAAAAACGCTTCATGCTCTTTTTCTCTATTCTTATTAAAATTCTTAATTTTACCTTCTTCATTGGGATATCTAGAATCCTGCAATGAGGTAAGAATCTTATTTTCACGTTCATTTAGATAACTGGTAAACGCCAGCTGATGTTCCGCTATTTTTTGATGCACCTCAATAATGGCATCAAATTGCTTGAATAAATTGGAACCACCATTAAACCCTTGAGACTTTCGATAATCAGGGTTTAAATACGGCTGAATATCTGCCAAATCCAATGTCGAAAACTCATGCAATAGCTGCTCATATAGACTAAAATCAAAATCTGCTAGCCTTACCTCATCAATCGGCGCAGAGATAAAATTCAGCGAACGCGTGACAAAGCCCTTGTGGTCGCCCACCGCCGTCAGCTTGCCTTGCTGATGCATCAATGCATAAAGCTTGGGCTGCTCATGGTACAGTCGGCTTTGAAACTGACGCAGCTCATCATGAATGATACTGTCCGTCACTTGCTCGATACTACTGTCGTCAATAATGGCCATGCCTTGTTGGTGGCCTGTCTCGCTACTGTATTCTGTAAGCCACTTTTGCGCCAAACTATCGAGGGTACCGACAAACAGCTTGTCCAAGGTGGTTAATACCAGCGCCGTGCGGCGAATCGCCTCTGTCATCGGATAGCTATATACATGATCAAGCAAGTAGCCAACCAGATGCAGATTGATAGGATCTTGCATGATGTCATCTAAGCGCGCATCTTTTGCCTGCGCGACTAGCCATTTTTCACGAGTTTGTTTTGCTTGTACACGTTTTTTGGCCGCGGCTTTTTTGTCATGGGCTTTACCATAGTCATAAGCAATGTCTTGGTTGAGTTCATCAGCGTCTTTTTTAGCAGTCGTATCCGTGTCTGCGTGCTGACTTACCTGACTATTCTCCTTATCTTTATCGCTGTCTGGCGTCACTTGTAGGATGGATGGATATAAATGCTCTTTATTTGCAGGGTTGGTACTCAGGCTATTGACCCATTGCAGCAGTTGATAAAAATCCACCAAACGATCATGAATGCGCTGACGCATCTCGGCTGCCGCAGCGCGAGTAAAGGTCGTTGCAATGATTTGCTCTGGCGCGCGCCGTGCTTCAATGAGCAAGCGCAGTACGATGCCCGTAAGTGTCCAAGTCTTACCCGTACCGGCTGATGCTTCGATAAGATGCCGACCTGTCAATGCCACCTCAATCGCTGGTATCACCTCTGCCTCATTCTTAGGCTTAGTCATGTCATCATGCGTACCCTCACGGTCATCCATATCCTGCCATGCATCGGATGCAAGTGATTGGGTAGAAATATCCATTGTGTGAGTAGTGGCAGTAAATTCTTTCATAGGGGCGTACACTTTTTATTATTTGTCATACCAAAGGGTAAAAAACGAACCGTGTTAAATAATAAGTAAACAACTAGTAAGCAATCAACTAGCCAGCTAACTATCTAGACCTTGTAGCGCTGTGAACATTGGCTCATACAGCGGCTGTGCTAACGTCGTTAAGGCTGCTGATAGGGCTTTAAACGCGTCCTGATCACGCAGTACGTATTGCCAAATGGCATGCTGCGAGCAGGTATCGTATACCGTATCTACGGGATAATTGGGCCTTAGCCAATCTAAGAAATCTGCACGTTTTGGCCAATAACTGCCGCTTTCGTCTTTACTCTCTGCCGCTTTTGCGCACTTATCAAGATAACTGAGCGCATATTCTGGCAATAAGGTAATCGGCACTTGACCGACTAGCTTGCCAAATATCGCCCACTTTATCAGCTCAGCTACGGCATCTTCATACACAATAGGGCTGAGCTGAAAGGCGGTTATTTTTTCATACCTTTTAACTTGTGAGCTTGGCTTATTAAAGCGCCAAATACTCATGCCATCATTTAGAGCCACTTGCTCAGCAGTGGTACGTCTGGCAACTTGCCAATACAGATGTGACAACCAAAACTTGATTAAATGCTTGGGACTGGCAGAATTGGGCAGTATGTTTAACCACTGCTTGGGGGATTGCTCGGCATAGGATACGCCAGCCTGTAGATTAGCATGAGGATTATTAGCATCTATCGGTACTGATGTTGGTACTGAGCCTTTTATTTTAACCACTTTAGGTAATAGCTTTAGTAATAGCGTATCATCAGCCTCATTACTAGCACCAGTTAGCACAGATGCTAGCGCTAGCTGAACGGGATGCTCGATCGTTGGGGTCAGTAGCAGCAAACCACTTATACCATTTCCATCAACTAGCTGGGCATTATCCAAATCATTGTCCAAGCCATTAGCAACTAGCTGCTCTTTAAACTCCTGACATTGCTGCTGCAGTTTTTGCTGCTGGTTGGGCAAGGTCGTTTGCCGCGCCACCCCTGCTGGCATGATTTTTTGGTACATTAAAATTGGGCGGTCTTGCTTGTATGCGCTATCAACAGGGTTATTAGCGGCATCGCTCGCCAGCTCATGGAGCAAATGCGCTTTGATCTGATAAGTTGTCAGATTATCTAAAAATAGCGGCTCTTGCTGCGCCAGCGCTTCCTCGCCCTGCACCACATGCACCTTTTGCGTACGCAAA
The DNA here is from genome assembly GCF_002810365.1 of Psychrobacter sp. L7. Lineage (NCBI taxonomy): Bacteria > Pseudomonadati > Pseudomonadota > Gammaproteobacteria > Moraxellales > Moraxellaceae > Psychrobacter > Psychrobacter sp. L7. The sequence continues at coordinate 41,753 of NZ_NEXR01000006.1, read as the reverse complement.
AACGCCTTGGCAGGATGACGCACTTGATAGGCCAATGCGCCTTCAACGTCTATCTCTTCAATATTAAACACCGTATCAAACATAGCGTCGATATCAATGGTGTCTATACCAGACTCTGCGTCTAGTGATAGCATCTCAGCCAATGCCGCTAAGGTTTGATTGTCTACTTGCCCCAATTGACCTAGAGAGTGTCCAAGCAGCTGAGCGATGGCTTCATACTGGGACTTAGTCGGCAAACCAACCAGCTCTGTCTGCTCATAAGATACACTATCCCTTAAGGTATGAAACACCGCTTGCCACAGCGGTGCGGGCGGAAATTGGCGTTGTTGCGCAAGCTTGGTTTGGCGCATGGCGGTATGCAAAATAGCATCCAGCGCATCTGTCTTGTCTTTATCGACGCTCTCGCTCTGGTTGGGATGAAGTAAAGCATTCGCTTCTTCACTATCTGTTTCAAACAAGCTCTCGTGAAACGGCAGTGCCGGATGTTCGGTCACCAGCCATTGCTTAATCAATTTGGGTAAATAACGCTTAAGGCTCTCGGTGGTAGAATCAACATTCTCAGGCAATGCGTCTAACGTGTCTAAGGCTTCAAGCGAGTTGACCTGCCACTGCACCTCGCCTTGCAAAAACTGCAACAGCTCACTGACTGGATTGGCAGGCAGGTGCTCGTGGGTGTCTGTCAGACTTTGACCATTATAAAATATCCAGCACGCACTGCGCGCACACAGTAGTGCGTCTAAGAACGCACCATTATCGTCATCTTCACTGACTCTATCACCGCGGCGAGCATTGGCAGCTTTCATCAAATCATAGCGATTATCACGGTCGCGCCCAGGGAACTCAGACAGATCCATATTGAGCATCACTACCAAATCAAAAGGCACGTTTCTGAGCGCCCCAAATCGACCAAAAGTAATCACTCCAGTCGGCTCGGCACTGACCTGCTGACTCTCAAGCTCCGCCTCGATACTGTCCAGCATAAAGCTCAGCTTAAGCGGCAACTGCTCGACACCTGCCAGCCTGTGTTCTACCTCCCTGTTGGCACTATCGCTACGAGCATACTGCCGATAGTGGCGATTGGCTCTCAGGCTTGATTTAAAGCCATTCATGGCGTTATATATGGCGCGCATCGTACGGGTTTGATCGACATCACCGAAGTAGCGATGAATCACTTGTGTCTCAATCTGCGCCAGCCAGTCCTCGGCTTTGAGTTTTTGTGTATGGTCATCACGGCGCGCAGTCAAGCCTGCATAAATACGGCAAAGCGCTTCAATGATAATCGCATCATTTAGGCTCACTTGTGGCAGCGGCAGAGTCATCTCTGGCAAGGCGGTGCTTGGCCAGTCCTCCTGTGCCAAAGGGTATAAGCAATCGCTCAAACTGGCCTCTGGCATCACCAAACCGAGTGTCAATCTATCTAGCGCTTGAGCAAAGGTAAATCGGTAATCATAGTCGTGGCTATCTAGGGTTTGTTTAAGATGCCACTCATCAAAACCGCGGATAAAGCCTGCCTCGATCAGCAGATCACAACCACGGCTCATCTGCTCATGGGTTAAGCCGAAGTTTTCATACAGCGGTGGCAGCATCAGCCAATCAAGCACCTCAGCCGCTTCAAAGCGGGCGCTATGACTGCCTAATAACTTATAAAAACCAATAATGGCTTCCCATAGTTGACGAATATCGGCATCAACCACTCCCGTCACCTTAGCAGGTAGCGTCAGGCCATCTTGACCTTTGCCATTGACAAATATAGAGCTGATCAGCGCATGATGCCGCTCAACATCGGGCAGCAACACGACAATATCGGATATATGGCGTTTTTTCTCATTAGGTGTTAATGGTTCATTGAGCCAGCGCCCAATCATGATGCGCAGCACTTCTAGCTGACGCTGTAGACTATGGCATGAGTGAATGCTTAGGCTATTGTCTTGTGCAGACATCGCCCACAAACGCTCCTTCTCAAAGCGCTTGTTTTCTAATACTTCATCGTCATACCACGCCGATTCTTGCGGCTTTTGATCAACTTGATCAAAAGACAGCTCTATTTGCTCACTGACTTCTTGCGAGACTTTGGCTGCGGTCGCTTGCTGGGTAGACTGCTCATCTAGCATCAATACATCATTTTGCAAACGTTTTAATAGGCTTGGGCTGTCTTGCACTTGTTGCCCACTGTCATCAAAATCAATACCAAACGCATCGCTCAAGCCCTTATTGCTATCATCGCCCTCATCAAAGATATCCTGCCATTCGACGAGTGCGTCTTGGTACTGCTCATTACCCGATAAATTAGCAAGCATCGCAAAAGTATCGCGCGACTGCTTGCCCAAACGCGATAGCAAACTGTGCCCATAATCACGCAAAAACACGCTTTCAGGGTTGATAATCTGCTGACGCTGTAGCCACGACTTGTCTACGATATCCGCCCAAAACAGCTTAGACGGATTATAGTGTAGTAGCGTAATATCCATGTATTGTGACAAGCGCTGCAAAAAGTCGAGCTCGGTCTGTGGAAGCTGCTGAATGGTAAAAATGCGCAGCACTTTGGGCAGTTGCGCGCGTTCATTTGCCTTGTTGTCTTTTAAGGCTGACCAAAAGGTATCCTCAAGCGCCACCCGGTGCTGATGCACATCAGCAAACAAATGCGACCATAAGAAACGCTGCGCGATCTCTAGCTCTACATAATGCGCCACCAACCAATCAGGCGTGCCTCGCGCATACTTATCGAAGCGCAGCGACAGAGCATCCTTTTCAGCGATCAGCGCCTCTACAGTCAGCGGTTTATCATGCGACCAGAGATCTAGCCAGTCCTCACGGTGGGTTAAATAGCGGTTAAACACCCTCGCCAAATCACTCGCCAGCTGCCAAATGCGCGCGTCTTGCTGTGCCTTATCCTGCTGCACTTCTTCTTGCGGCTCATCAATCAAAGATGCCAGCAGTGGATAAACGGGATGTTTTTCATCAGCGACAATGGCTTCTTGATAATAAGTCAAATACCCAAACAAGCGCCACTGCATCACCGTTGGCGACAACACCGCCACCTCAGGTACATTCAATGTGGCCGCTTTGGGGTTTTGTTCTAGCAAATAAGCATTGTGACGGCTCAACACATCTTGCATCAATGTCCACTGATACTGCCCCCAAAACGTCGTCGTCACTAAGGTACTGATACCCGCTTGACTTGCAATAGACTTATCTAGCCAATCACCAAGCACCATAGATGGCACAATGACCACAAACTTTTCAAAAACAGGTTGGTTTTTGGACTTATAGGCAGCTAATAGCTGCTCAACCAACAGCTCGGTACGGTGGGACTGAATGATTTTAAACATAAAGGCGATCTAATTGGAGTGATAATAAAATAACGAGGCGACGGAAGCATGCTAGGTACGATCAGATACAGTAACCTGCAAACACAGCCTGTCATGGTGCAGAGCATAATAGCAATGCTGGCGACGACACTCATCAATTCATGTTTGATGGTCGTTCGCTTGTTACATTTCTGCTAGCATGATGTCGATATCAGAATGCATGATAAAGCAGCTTGATAACGATAAAAAGCGCAAGATGCGTCACTTACTGATCAGTGTGCCATTGTTTATGGCGGTTTGCCAGTATATCATCTGCTCAGCAAGACAGCCTGCGACAACGGATGTCGTTAAGTTTTTACCTTAACTCTTTTGTCAACGAGATAAACAACTACTATGCCCCTGCGCCCTATTGATGCCATTTTCGTCCATCCAAAAAAACGGCTGTACGTCGTCTATTATCGCGGCGAGCTCTGGCAACTGCCACGTATGCGAATCAACGATAACGCCTGGCAAAACCGAAAGCCTTATACCGACGATAGTAGCGGACTCTACTTGAGCATTCATCAAGCCATCAGCGATCCGGTATTGGCACAAAAACTCCGTACTCTAAACCTCCCCGCCGCCGTCCACGGTAGCTCACTGTCACGCTTTGAAACTTGGTGGCAGGCGCATGGCTTTAAATGGCTCAAAGACAAGCTATCAACAGGTGAGTCGCCGCTTGCCGCTCATCAAGTAAAAACCATTGACAACAAACCCACTTCCCCTTCACACTATCATCCAGCAGCGGCGAGCAAAAATGATAATATCAGCGCGCCCAGCCGCCTAAAAACTAATGGTCCAAGCGGCAATGACTCGGCCGTAAATACCGCTGCCACGACGGATATTTTTGCAGACATGCTGGCAGATTTGGCAAAGGAAGTGCTACATCAGTCGCTTTAGGGATAATAACCTGATAGCAGCAGCTCTTAGGGCGCACTCCGACCTCGACGTCTGATTTTTTGCGTTATCCGAATACCACCCTTAACCATTCACTACCGAATATAAGAAGAGCAGTCATATATGAAAGACTACAAGCTGCTACTGGCTGGGCTAATTTTACTACTGCTCATCGTTTTTATCGCCATTTTTACGTGGCTGTGGATCAGTAACCGTAAAAACATAGACCCCTTGCCGATTATGGCAAGCAATAATGAAGCGTCAGCCATAACGGCAGAGAGTGAAGAGGACGATGTTTCAACCTCCACCTTGTATGTGCAAGCAGAAGAGCGCCTACAAGTGCCTTTAGACGATGTGATTGTCAGCTTTGAGTCTCGCTATCCGCACGTACAAGTTTTGGCCAATTATGTGCCCTCTCATGCGCTCTTGCAATTAGCAGATAGCGACATGACCGCCGAGCATCCTGCCTCAAACATCGGTACAGACATGATCATCGCCCACAGTAGTTTGACAGCCAAACGCCTTGAGCCTTTGCAGGCCCAGCTAACGCTGATGCAAAATGCGTTTAATAAAAAGGAAGCCAGTACCGCCTCTCATGACCAAGCGGCAGATACAGAGATGAATCAAAATGCCACTAAAGCCAAAACAGACAATCAAGAAGCGCGCAGTTTAAATGCATTTAGCTATGCATTAACAGATGAAGAAAGCCTAGACGGGGTGATTTTGTCCGATAATAGCATTGCCATCAGCTTTCGTAACTTTTTGCTATCGAGCGCAGGACAGGATATATTAAAAAAATACGATTATTATAATATCGATGGCTATAAAAACAGCGTAGATGATTTATTTAATCCAACGTCACGCGCCAAACAAGCCTCAGGTGAAAACCCCGTAGACGTCGCCGACGCGCTCAGTAATGGCAAATAAAGATAATCTGCCTATTTGTAGATTGCTCATTGCTTTTGGCGCAGCTTTTTTCTACAATGTCTCTCCACAACGCGCCTATAGCTCAACAGGATAGAGCAGTTGCCTCCTAAGCGACCGATCCGAGTTCGAGTCTTGGTGGGCGCGCCAATCATTGCTATCGACAACCCTCAATAATCCTCGCCAAACCCCGAAAACTAAGGGGTTCAATCTCCGACAAGTTACAATAGACCCCGATAACTTACGGCATTATACGCTTGTAAACGAAATTTTTTACAGTATTATTAACGGTATTCATCGATACCGCGAAATAGGATACCGTAAAAACAATAAAACCATTGGCCGATTAAACCCGAAGCCGTTTTAATCATAATATTGGTCTGCTACAAATACACACACATCGGCGAGCCTGCAACAGGATCGGTAATCACTTTGGCTTGCACGTCAAATATCTCAGCCAGCATCACCTCTGTCATCACCTCGCAAGGCGTGCCCATCATTTGCAGCTCCCCCGATTTTAACACCACCAATAGGTCACAATACCTCGCTGCTTGGTTAAGGTCATGCAGCACAACGATAATGCTTTTCCCCTTTTCTTTTAGTGCTCGAATGAGCCGCATCAGCTCTATTTGATAGGAGATATCTAGATAATTAGTAGGCTCATCAAGCATGATAATGTCAGTATCCTGCGCCAAAATCATCGCAATCCATGCGCGCTGCTGCTGACCGCCTGATAAGGCGTCAAGCGACATGTCAGCCAAAGAATCAATGGACATTTCATGCATGACGCTATCTACTATCCGACTATCCACCGCACTTAGCTTGCCCCAGTGCGAGACATAAGGGGTTCTGCCGTATTCCACCAACTGTCTGACACTTAGGCCTTCAGGATTGGTCTGCACTTGCGGCAATACCGATATCTGGCGGGCAATCTGCCGATTGTCTAATTGCGCCATGTTTTGTTGTCTAAGACAAATACTGCCCGACTGCGGTTGAATTAAGCGGCACAAGCCTTTTAATAGCGTGGATTTTCCGCAGCCATTTGGACCAATCAGCCCGATGACTTTATTTTCTGGCAGCTCAAGTGATAAGTCTTTAATAATACGTTGACCATTATGGTAGCCAAGCTGGAGTTCATTCACCGATAGCATCACCACCCCTTATAGCGCGATAGCAAAAAGATAAAATAAGGCGCACCGATCACTGAGGTTAAGACGCCAGCTGGCAACTCAATTGGCGCAAATAAACTGCGTGCCAATACATCAGCCAAAACCAATATAATGGCACCTATCAGCGCGGACGCTGGCAATAAGATACGGTGCTGATGCCCAAAGAGCAATCGTGCGATATGCGGCGCAAGCAGCCCGATAAAGCTGACCGTCCCAGCCACCGAGACCGCTAGGCTTGCAATCACTACCGCGATGAGCAAGGCGCTAAACTCCAACGGTTTGACGGACACACCCAAATGATAGGCTGTCTCCTCACCCAGTCCCAACACATCCAGACGCCATGCCAGATACATACTGATGACCATTAATACGGCAAATATCATCGTTAGCATCGGAATGTGTTGCCAGCTGCGCCCCCACAAGCTACCGGTCAACCAAATCATCGCAGTATTAATCTCAACAGGATAAATCACCAATAAAAAGTTAATCCCACTGGCTAAAAACGCGCTAATGGCGACACCTATCAGTGCCAAGCGCGCAGGCGTAGGCTGTGATATCTGTGCCAATAGCATGATAATACAAAAGGCTAATAATCCGCCAAGTAGCGCTGCGACAGACAGCCACCAAATAGGGGCCGTAGGAATCATCACCAGTAAAAGCGTCGCGCAAAACCCCGCGCCTGCACTGATGCCCATCAAGTCAGGGGATGCCAGCGGGTTACGGATGACCCCTTGCACCAATGAGCCTGATAGACCAAGGCTTGCGCCCACCAATATGGCCAATAGCGTGCGCGGCAGACGATGCTGCCAGACAATAAAGTCTTTGTCGCCACTAAAGCCTTGCTGTAAATGCTGCCAGATTTGCCCATACGTTAATTCACTGGCACCAAAAAACACACTGCTCATACTTAGTATCAATAGCAGCATTATAATGAGCACCACTGCTCTACTTGCCGATTTACGAGCAAATAATGAGTGTAAGAGCGATGCAGAGGCGTTGGTTTTTATGGTCATCTATTGCTTACTTTTATTTCTTGATAAAGGGTTGCCTGATTTCACGGTCTCAATTAGCTATCAAGCCGTCGCCTGCATGCCAGCGCAATAAAAACTGGCGTACCAATCAGCGCGGTTAATAGCCCCACTGGCGTCTCTGCTGGATAAGCGATAGCCCTTGATAAGACATCTGCCCATACCATCAATATACTGCCAAGTAGCATACATAAGGGCAAAAGCTGCTCATAAGCCATATTGGACACCAACCTCAACAGACGCTTGGCAACATGCGGGATAATCAAACCCACAAAGGCAATGGGGCCTGCGACTGCCACACTGATCGCCGTGAGTATGGTAATCAATGCCCCGCACGACCACTGCAATGCTCGCAGGTTTACCCCAAGGCTACTTGCCACCTCATCGCCCAGCACCAAGACATTTAGCTTAGGCGACAGCCACCAGCCATAACCTAATGCCAGCAGCGATATCAACGCAAGCATCGGAATAGACTCCCAGCGCGTATTGGCAATAGAGCCTGCCAGCCAATATAGCACCCCATACGCCTGCTCATCGGTGGTGATCAGCGCCGCTCGCGTCATACCGACCAGCAGCGCATTGATAGCAACGCCTGACAAAATCAGACGCACAGGATGCACCGGACGACCGGAGAAGTAACCGGCCAATCCTGCAACAAGGGCGCAAGAAAGCACTGACCCGACCAGCGCTTGTAAAAAGGTAGACGTTAAAAAGCTAAACCCCAAACCAATGGAGGATAAAGCCACCACACACGCCGCCCCAGCATTGATACCCAATACCGCAGGAGACGCCAGTGAATTACGCGTCATCACCTGCATCAGCAGCCCCGCCACCGCCAAATTAGCTCCGACTATCATCGCCACAAGCACGCGTGGCAGACGAATCTCTATTAATAATTGCGCGGCTAATGAGGTTTTAGCATTCGACTGAGCAAATAAAGAGAAGGCATCCAAAAGCGACAGGGAGAATTTTGAATACGCCGTCAACCCTTGCCAACAGCCTATTAGCAAAATAATGAACAATCCGCACCACAATAGCGCCTGTGTTATCGGACGCTTTGCAATAGAAGGCTTTGGCGGTCTAGAAAAGGAGCGGCTCAGTTTTGTCTCAACCATAAAAGCCGCCCTGTTTTAAACAGACAGTCTTATAATGGCGCATTAATTGAACTCTTTTACAGAAGGGCTTAATCCTTCTTTGCCTGGGCTTGATACAATTTCAAGCAGCTCAGCTGCCATGTGCTCAGCAGACTGCATACTGCGATTGAGCGCCCAATAGTTTGGGTCGACTTCGATGACTTGATCGTTTTTGACCGCCGTTAGCTGATGAAACAGCGGCGAGGATTTCCACTCATCATAAATGGTGTGCTCGTTATAACGCCCAATCAATAGCCAATCGGGATCAGCCGCTATTAACTGCTCAAGACTGGTTGCGATATACGCCTCATCCGTTTGCTCTAGAATGGGGCTTTTGATATTGAGATAATCAAGCAAGCTGCCAGCATACGAGCTTGGACCATGCAGCCACATGCCCTTATCACTGATAATGGCAAATTGAACGCTGTGACTAGCAAGCGGAGTGGCTGCCAACTGCGACTGTAGATCTGCCATCTTTTTTAGATGGGTATTGATAACTTGCGCCATTTTTTTATCTTGGTGAACGATATGCCCGACCAATTGCGCCGTCTGGATATTTTCTGCATAACTCTCACCGCGGCTCTTTAGTACGACCGATGGCGCAATATGATTTAACTCATCGGCGATGACGGTATGGCGCTCGTCATCGGCAATGATAAGATCAGGTTGTAAATCCGCAATGGCCTCAAGGCTTGGCTGATAGCGTGAACCGACCGAGGTATAGCCAGATAGCTGCTGAGTAAATTCAGGAATAATGCTGTCTGGTTTATTATCATCAGCAATACCAACCGGATTGAGTCCTAACGCTAACGCATCCCCTAAAAATGAGTATTCCAAAACCACAATGCGCTTTGGCTCACTCGGATAGTTGCTTAGATTGGGCAACCGCGCTTTGATCTCTGTGTCGGTTAGTAGTTGCACAGCATGATTGTCGCGATTGCTATTACTACTACTGACATTTGACTGAGTGGCTGCTACCGATGTGTCATTATCAGTACTCAATGATGGCGTTGTCGTCATATTGTTTTTTTGAGTGATAATAAAAACAATGCCGCCAACGACAATCAATACGATGACCAATAAAGGCAGAATAAGCGCGAGCTTTGGACGTTGATTCATAAATAACCTGTCTTACTATCATAAAATGGGTTGGGCGTTAAAACTCATAGTTATAGGTCAATAGCCAAGTTCTTGGCGCACCAAACCCGATCTGATTTTTACCTGAGCTGCCATTGGTCGCCCCAAATGCATACTTTTTATCCAACGCATTGTTTAGGTTGAGCTGTACATTATGCTGGCCTGCGCTATAGGCAGTCATCAAATCCACCGTGGTATAGCCATCCAGCTTGACGGCCTCGGCGTCGCCCGCGTAGCGATCACTGACATAATTGACACCGCCGCCCACGCGCCACTGGTCAGTAGGCTGATAGGCGCTCCATAGTGAGAAGGTTTGCTTTGGCACATCGTTTGGCACCAGTCCTGTCTTTTTATCTTCTGCATCCAGATAGCTATAGCCTGCCGATATATCCCAGTTGTCCCGAATTTTGCCGCGCGCTTCCAGCTCTAGGCCTTGATGGCGAAACTCATCTTTGTCAATGACTTCTCGGTTGTCATTGGTTTTTGGGTCTTCTTTATCAATCTGATAGACGGCAGCGTTGAGCATGATATCGTCATTGTGCAGATACGTCTTAACGCCTATCTCTTTGAGATCAGTCTGATACAGCGCAGCAAGCTTTGGATTGATATAAATGCCTGAATAAGGCAGCTGCCACGAGCGCGCGGCAGTCGCATAAGCGGAGGTGGCATCGGTAAAGTTATAGACAATACCTGCGCGGTAGCTGAACTTATCATCATTTAGCTCGCTGTCTTGACCTTGAAAGCGTTGATCCAGCTGGATATTGTCATAGCGGACGTTGCCGACCAGCGACCAGTCGCCAATATGATAGACATCTTGGGCAAAGACGCCGACACTTTGGGTGCTGTTTTTGCGAAATTTAGGAAACCCTGGGTTGGGTGTCGCGCCAGCGCTTGGATTGGTGGCAGATATGGGCGGTATGTTTTTGTCCGTGGCAAGGGTCAAGTCAATGTCGATATCATTGTAATCGGCTCCAAAGAGCAATTCATGGTTGCCAGTATTCCAAGCCAGCTCAGATTGCACCGTCTTGCTGGTGCGTGGATCATAACCAAAGTTATTTACGGTTCGGCCAACTTGGTTGTCAGTCATCTCCGCTGGTGACTGACGGGTGCCTTTTTGCTCTAAAGTAATATGGCTGTATGAGGCGCGATTGGTCCATGTCATCTCATCGTTGATCGCAAACTCATGATTGACCGTCGCGTGCCAAGTATCTGAATCTTGATAATCGTTGGTGCCACCATAAAAAGTATGGACAGGCACATCAACAGGCTTGCCATCTTTGGCGGGCACACCGCGATAAGGCACAAGGTGCTGACGCGTAAAATCAAGAGAGAAATCTAGCGTTTGCTGATCATCTGGCTGCCAGCGAACTGTCGGCGCAATAAACACATCGTTTGAGTCTACATGATCGACAAAGGAGTCACTACGACGATACTCAGCATTGATCCGCGCGTTGAGAGTATCTGAGAGCTTATGGGAACTATCGACACGCGCCACGGCCAAGCCATCGCTACCTACTTGCGCTTGCACCTTATCAAACTCATCACCTTCTGCCTTTTTGCTGACGAGGTTTATGATACCGCCAGCACTGCCGCGACCATATAAAGCGCCTGCTGGGCCTTTGACCACCTCGACGCGCTCGACGTTGGCGAGGCTACGATAGGACTGCAGTTTGCCATCATCACGCATGCCCTCGCTATACACATCGTTTAAACCATTAAACCCGCGCAGCACAAACTCATCTCGGCTGCCCTCACTCAGCGTGTTATTGAGACCAGCAACGCCTTTGACCGCGTCCAAAACCCGTACCGCGCCCCTATCCTCCAGCTCGGTCTTGGTGACCACCGATACCGACTGCGGCACATCCAGCCATTCGGTATCGGTTTTGGTGCCTGATGTGGGATTATAAGCGGCGTAGCCTTCATATTTTTTTGCTGTGACCGTGATTGGCGCTAGCGTTACAGAGGGCTGGGGGTTTGGCTCAGTATCTACTGGCAGATTGGCTGTTTCTTGCGCAAGCGATGACGCGCTGACCGCCATCGTCAAACCTGCTGTCATGGTGATGGTGAGCCAAGGTTGCGTACGAACTGCAATTACGAGCCGCTTAGGGGAGTTAGTCGTCATATATAGGCCATAGACTGTGTGAACAATGAATAAGCGTGCCAACGCTTAGCGAGCAGCGCGTAAGGGCATACTTTTTAAAATAATGGTCTTTAAACAATAATTGGTGCTTTAATCTCTTTTATTGAAACACTCCCAATAATTTAGCAAACAATCGTTGTCAATAAATCTAGATTTTTTGCATACATCAATGATAATAATTTTGCAAATGATAACTATTACTGTTTATAATTGCAACGCTTTAGCAACACTGTTCATTCTTGACCCCTGCAAATACACGCTAACTACTTGGAATAAATATGGTTATTTTTTTTAAACGTTCGGCACTTTGTCTGGCGATGCTTTGTATTTATCAGCAAAGTTATGCCCAGCTGACGCCTGCCGACAAGGAGGTGAGTATTGAGTCGCCCACAGACTCAGACTTACATTCGGACTTAAATTCAGATTTGAATGCCTCCCCTACAGCCAGCACTATTAATCACAAAACAAAAACTGCGACCCCCTCTTTTACCGCAGCGCCCATCATCGTCACAGCAGAAACGCTTGGTGATTCTAGTGCCAATCAGGTAAAAGCCTTTGCTGGCAATCGCACAGTGATCGATAACGATTTTATTAAAAAAACCGTGAGCAACTCCATTGACGGTGCATTACAGTTTATCCCAGGTGCCAAGATTGATGATGAAACAGGCACAGGCGTGCTACCTAACATCTCTATACGTGGTCTGCATGCCAGCCGCAGTGGGCAGGCGCAGTTTTTGATGGATGGCATTCCCTTGACCTTGGCACCTTATGGTCATACGGGTCAGTCTATATTTCCAGCGACCCTCGACAATATTGAGCGTATCGATGTGGTACGCGGCGGCGCGGCGACCCAATACGGTCCAAACAATGTCGGCGGCGTGATTAACCTCGTCACCAAACCGATTGCCAATGAGACACAAACTGAGATTGGTACTGATTTGACCGTCTTTGAACAAAACGGCAAGCCATTGACCAGCTTATATGCCCGCCATAGCCGCTGGTTAAATGATGACGTTGGCATACAGTTAGAGGCCAATGGTATCAAAGGTGACAGCTTTAGAGACCACTCAGACACCGAAGTCACCAATTTGCAGGCCAAAGCGCTTTGGTATATCGACGAAAACCAAGAGCTTGAAGGGTTTTTGCAACATTATGATGCTGATACAGAGATGCCAGGCGCACTCTCGCCCGCCGCCTACGAGCAAGATGTCGAGCAAAGCCAGCGACCTTTTGAAGCCTATCAAGGCAAATCAACACGCTGGCATGCTAAGTATAAAAACTACTTAAATATCGGTGACGAAGCAGTGTTAGATCTCACTACCTTTGGCCATCATGCCACGCGTAACTTTGAATGGGGATTTAACTCGCAATTTAACAATGACGGCGTGCACTGGGCAGATCCAGCGGTTGCCTCAGACAGCCTACGCACCTCCCCGCGTGAGTTTGACGTATATGGCGTGGAGCCAAAGTTTTCTATAAAGCTTGGCGACGATGACAATATCAAGCACCACCTCATCAGTGGCGTGCGCTACGTCAATGAAGACATCGATTATAAACTCACCCAAACCAAGCTGGCGGATGGTACGACAAGCACACCGCGCGACTGGAACTTACAGACCGATGCATGGGCGGCGTATCTAAGTGATGAGCTGAGCTTTTTGGATGAGCGCCTAAAGGTGACGCCTGGCATTCGTTATGAGAATGCCAAAATGACGTTTAATGACGCTGGCAATAACACACAAACAGACAATACCATCACAGAATGGCTGCCTGGGCTGACCACCTCATATGCGCTCACCAAGTCTGATGACAAGCTTTGGCTGGTCTACGCCAATGCGCAAAAGTCGCTCAGAACACCGCAAATTGCCAATATTCGCGGCAATGGAGAAGAAGGCAGTGAGCTTGCATGGAACTATGAAGTCGGCACGCGCTATACCACCGATAATCTGCAAGCCAACTTGGGACTGTATCGCATAGACTTTAAAGACCAGCTGCAATGGAACAGCCGCGATCAAAGCTTTGACAATGTCGGAGAGACGCTGCACCAAGGGATAGAGACGGCTATCACCTACACCCCGAAAAAATACGACAATCTAAGTGTCGGTCTGAGCTACAACTATCTCGATGCTACGTTACAAGAAGGCGCAAATAAAGGCAATCAGCTGCCCTACAGCTCGCCGCACCAGTTGGGCTGGCATGCCAGTTACGATTATCAAGACTACAGCGCCACCTTATCTGGGGTCTACTATGACAAAGCTTACACCGACAATGCCAATACAGTGGCAGAAAGTACAGACGGTGCTATCGGCGAGACGCCTACTTACCAAGTGTGGAATTTTAGCCTACAAAAAACGCTGCAAGATACCGACAACGAAAAGCTGTCTGTGCAGTTTGGCATCAATAACTTATTTGATGAGCAGTATTATTTCCGCGGTATCGATACCAGTCCTGTCGGTCGCTATCCTGCGCCAGGACGCTCGTATAAACTAGGTCTTAACTATCAGTTTTAAACGTATAGCAACTAAATCCTTACACACCTTATAATGACAAAAGCAGACCTATTGCAGGTCTGCTTTCATTGTAACGGCCAAACAGCGAAGCGCAGCATGCTCTATAAGCCAAAACATTTATGTCCTATAGAGCACTTTAACCACATGCCAGCCAAATTTGGTTTTTACCAAATGCGGGGTAAAAAGCTCAGCGGTGAAACATACTTTATCAAAGGGCCCTACCATTTGACCTTTTTTAAACTCACCCAAGTTGCCACCTTTTTTGCCTGAAGGACAGATTGAGTGCTTTTTGGCCAGCACATCAAACTGGCCGCCTTTTTTAAGCTTGGCAATGATATTTTCGGCCAACTCTTTGTCTTTTACTAAAATATGTAATGCGCTAGCGGTACGAGCCATCCTGCAACCTCTTTATAAAATATCGATAATGGCGGCATTATATCACCACTTATCTGGGCTCATCACCTCATTGGCCATTTCTCACTCGAGCATTTACTTAGATGTTAGGCTAAATATGAGCGATTTTTTGTGACAGTCGCGCTTTGTTATAGCAACTGAGCCAAATCAGTCAATTTATCCAACACGATATCTGGTGAGGACGTCTCAAGCTGAGCGCGGGTTTGCGCGCCTGATAGAACACCAATACAAAGACCACAATTGGCATTTTTGCCTTCCTCGATATCGATACCACTATCCCCCGCTTTTAGTACTTGCGGGGTATCTTTTACCCCAAACTTGTCCATCGCCAGCATAATCATATCTGGCGCAGGGCGACCATTAGTCACATCATCGGCGGTCACCAGCGCATCAATCTCATTACCCACCGACCATCCTAAAATAGCTAAGATGTTATTGGCGGTAATTGTATCGTAGCCGGTGTTTAAGACTACCTTTCTACCCGTTGCTTTTAGCCGATCAAACAGCTCTAGCATGCCCTCAAAAGGAGCCAAAGCCTCTGCGGTATAAGCCTTTGCCAATCGGGTTTTGAATATCGTAAATGCGGTATCGGTAAGTGATTCAACATCATCTTTCGCGATATTCAATTCATTTAGTATGTCAGTAATGGCTTGGCGTTTTTCCTTGCCAGCACCGAAGGCCAAGCAAATATCCAGACCCACTTCTTGAGCGCTTTTATCCTCATCGCTAAGCGCTTGATTGATCGCATCACGTACCGTTTTATACACCAAATTGTCTTCGTTGACCGTGGTGCCTGCCATATCAAACACACATAGTTTAATATGATTGAATTTCTCTTTAATACTATTTATATCTGTACTCATTGTTTTGACTCCAATACTAGATCAATTAACTCTTCACCAAATGCAAAGCCTGTCGAGGCGCCAGTGCCGCCAGTGACAGAGCCGACAACCACACCTTTTTCTGGAGTGGCTTTAAACACCACATCGTCTGCGCTGGGATAGACGCCTAGCCAATGCTGGACGATGTCAATCTCACCAATAGCCATCACTTGATGGAACTCTTTAATGATTAAATCATCAAGTCGCACATCCCTAAATGGCAATTCTCTATCGCTATAGTCATGGCTATCACCAATGATGAGAGAGCCGTCAGCGGATTGCACCACGATCAGATGGACGCCTGCTTTGCGCTCAGCTGACTGAACATCGTCTAATAAAGCAATCAACCCTTTTGCTTCAGGTAATTGGGCAAAACCATCATAACGAGCCAAGCTCAAATCCGACATCACCGCGGCATTTAGCTTAAATGGTTTTTTTGGCATGACGCGCATCATATTGAGTGTGCAAAGTTTGGCCTGCGCCTGCGCTAACGTCTCAGGATACAAGCTATGAAAATCTGCACCGGGACAGACCACGCAATGCTCTGCTTGCAGCGTACCTCGGCTGGTATAAATCTGAGGTAACTCGATGGAGTGCACAGTGGTTTTATTATAAAAATCTACCTCGTGCGCTTGATGTAACCAGTGAGCTAATTTGCCAATAGCGGTTTTTGATTCGACTCTGATCTCATGAGGGCTATACAGCACGCCCAAGCCGTCTTTCAGATAATGGGCATTTTTAGCTATTTCAGTTTGCGTCAGTAACCGACAATCCGTGCCCATCTCTGTCTGTAAAAACGCCTCCGCCACGTCCATCGCTTCTGGACGCTGAATGAGCATATGCAGGCCTCGATGTACCACCTCAATACCTGCTTTGGTGGCTATATCTGCCCAGACATCACGCGTATGCATGGCTCGTTGCCAATGCGTCCCGCGCTGCTGCCCACTGACGGTGACAAAACCGAAGTTACGTACCGACGCGTCTTTGTTTTGTGACTCACGCTCGACCAGTGCCACACTCAGCCCTTTTTTCACCGCGGCATAAGCACTGGCAAGACCGATGATGCCGCCACCGACGATTACCACATCGTATTTTTTCTCAGATAGCTTTTTTATTGATTCCATCATGACTTTCTCTACTCTGTACTTTGAATAATTTGACAAATGTTAATATTCAGCAAGCGCGGCCTAACTTATAGCTTTTGACCATGAAAAAACGCTCTATGCCTATCTAATAACTCAGCGGTCAGCGGTTCAGCATAGGTTTTTACATTTTTAATTTGGTTCTCAGATGCCACCGTCTCGCCGTCATAGATGATGTTTGGGTATATCTCTAGCAGCTGGGGTCGTGCATTTTTGACGATGATTTCAGCCATTTTCATCGCATTTTGGTTGGTTTTATCGCCTTTATCGATGACAGCGATGGACTCACTCAGCGTATAGTTGCCTTCGCTAGGATCAATATAATCAATGGGTAGCCCTTCTGCTTTATTAACGACGGCTTGATGACGCATACCAAAACCAATGGGCACCTCACCTGCCATGACTTTCTTCAATGGACCTGATCCTGATAATTCTAAATTTGGCCCCGCGTTGTCACGAATACGATTCATGAGTGTTTGTCCTTCGGCATCCATGCCATACGTGGCGGTGATGTTTTGCACAAATAACCAACCGGTCGACGAGCCATTGGGATCAACCATCGCAATTTTGTTTTTATAAATGGGCTTTGCTAGATCCTTAGCACTGGTTGGTCTAGGCAGGTTTTGCGCGGCCATCTCTTTAGTATTTAAAATAATCGCCCCAGTAAAGCTTAAGATGGGCGCATAGTAGCTAGGTACTGCGATTTTCGGGTTGACCTCAAAGCTGACATCCTTAAACATCGAATGCTTTGCTTGCGCGCTCTCTAAATAAAACGAGCTCATGGTGACCAAGTCTGCCTCTGTGTTTTTACCTTCCGCCAATAAACGCCCGCCAAGCTCACCGGTGCCAAAGGACTGAAATATATATTGACCTTCATAGCCTGCTTGATCTAATACCGCTTGGATGACTTCGACCGCCTCTTCGTCGGCGTTACTATAAATGATGACTTCTTCTGCGCTACTTTCTTCTGAAGAAGCTGAGCTACAGCCAGTCAAAATCATGCCGCACGTGAGACCTATTATTAGCGTTTTAAATGAGAGCATTTTTTATCCTATCGATTTTATTGAAGGTTTAATTATTAGAATTTAGTTATTAAAAGTGGCTTACATAACAACTAGCGATAGATTAAACAGCCTTTGCGGTAACAACTTTTTCGGTGATTATTTTCGATGTACCGTAGAGTCGTCTGCTATATAGATGACGAATGATGGCAAACAGACTCAAGGCGCAGATATTGGTCAGCAATATCATCAGTGATAAGATAAAAATCTCATCAAAGCGCGCAAAATGCTGCAACTCGACGATTTTGGTGGTGAGCACCATGGTTTTGGCACCAGAGATAAAGATAACCGCACTAATCGTCACCATGGCGCTGATAAAGTAGAAGGACGCCACCTCGATTAAGGTAAAAAACGAGTTGGGAATCACCACGCGCCGCAGCGTCGCAAACCACGAGTCACCCAGTAAGCTCGCCGTCGTCTCCCAGCCCAGATTCATCTTAGCCAGCGCGTTTTTACTCATCAGATAAGGGGTGGCAAAGTAGTGAATGATGTTGCTTATCACGATAATAAAAATAGTATTGGCGACAGCAGAGCCTGAAAACATCATAAGATACGCAATACCCACCACCATCCCTGGCACGGTGTTGGTCACCAATGCTGAGCTTTGAATACTGAACTTACCGATGTTAAATAAGCCTGAGCGCTCGCATAGCAGTGCTGAAAAGTAAGTGAGTAAGGTACCAAAGACAGCCGTCAATACCGCGACGATGAGCGAGTTTTTGTAGACGCGCATGAGATTGGCAGATTCTAAAACCTTGCTGACGGTTTCTGTGCTGAACTGCATTTGATAAGGCCATGTCTTGATCCATGGAATGATAAATATCACCGCAAAGACCATCAGTAAGCAAAACAAGATAGCGCTCGACAATAGCGCTAACACTCGGTCTTTGATTTTCGAAGAAGGCAGGTCGATATTTTCAACCGAATCATAACGCACATTAAAACGCGCGACATACCAGAGTATGGCAATACTCAATATCGATGGAATAAGCATAAATAATGCAACCACTGCCCCTTTTTCAAACGAAGGCGACGCGCCTAATATTTGGGTATAAAGCTCGGTAGCGATGACTTTATATTGCCCACCAATGGACGCCGGAATGCCAAAGTCGGTAAAGGCTAAAAAGAAACACTGAATCATGGCCGCGGCAAAAGTACCAATCAATGGGCGAATCACCGTCATATCAAACTGGCGCAGAGACGAGTCGCCCATTAATTCTGAGACGATAACGAATTTTTTGTCTAAATACTGAAAGGTATTATTGAGTAATAAAAAGGCGATGGGTAAGGTATAAATGGTATAGCCAAGCCACATTCCTTGAAAGCCATATATATGTTCAAACAACTGAAAGCCGAGTATTTGAGTCAACAGACCTTGCTTGCCAAAGGTATAAATAATAGCAAAACCATAAGTCACCGTGGGCAACAACATGGGCAATAAGGCGGCAACCTTGATGGCCTTTTTAAAACCCTTTGGTAAATTGGTCCAGTGCACGGTATAAGCTAAGATAAAAGCAAGCACGGTGGCGCTCATCGCACTCATCGTCGCTACAAAAAAGCTATTAAGCATCACTTGCTGAAAGCCCTCACTACTTGCGATGGCGGTATAATTGTCCAAGCCGATACCATCGCCGACATTTAGTGACAGCGCCAGCATCTTACCTAAGGGTACAAATAAAAAAACGATGAATAAAATCGTCACAAATAGCCAAATGGCTTTTGCTTGGGGTGGGTTACTCAGCTTCATAAACGTCCAAAACAATCAAATGGTCAGGTTTTTACTAAATGACATCTATCGTCAGTCTTTCAGTCACCAATACAGTTACTACAGGCTTTTATCAGCTTAGCCTTTTACCGCGTTTTTTGACTGTTGTTTATCATGAGCGGTGAGAGTATGAGAGTCTGTAGGACGGGAGCTAATATCAGCCTCATGATGGCCATAGTTTTGAGTTTGCGTGTATTTGCTTAGCGGGTCGGTTTCAGAGATTCCGTCGGCAAATAAGCTTAAGATATTGCGGCGTTTGATATTGAGCTGATTGAGAATAAAATTGGTGACAAAATCATTGGCAGGGTTATGTATGATGTCAGTGGGCTGAGCGAACTGCGCCACTTTGCCTTCTGATAGCAGCAAGATACGATCCGATAACGTCATCGCCTCTTCTGGGTCATGGGTGACGATCAAGGTAGTCAGCTGATAGCGCTTTGCAATCTCGCGAATACGCGCTTTGACGGTTTCTTTGATTACGCCATCTAGTGCCGATAACGGCTCGTCTAATAATAGTATTTTGGGTTTCATCACCAGCGTGCGTGCCAGCGCGACACGCTGCTTTTGACCACCTGATAGCTGATGAATACGCTTATTTAGATGCGCCTTGATATCGAGCAAGTCAACCAGTTCATCGACTTCTTGTTGTGTGCTCATATTCGGATTGTTACGCAGACCATATTCGATATTTTGTTTGACACTCAGATTCGGAAATAACGCATAGTCCTGAAAGACGATATTAAAACCTCTTTGTCTCATAGAGACACGGGTAATATCCTCGCCGTTATAGGCGATGCGGCCACCATTGATGTCGGTCAACCCCAAAATCATATGCAATAAAGTGGTCTTACCACAGCCAGATGGCCCTAAAATGGACACTATCTCACCCTTATTTATCCTGAGTGAAAGATCCTCAAATATTACTTTGTCCTCATATTTCTTTGTTACTTGTCTTAGCTCTAACATATCCACTCACCTAGTCGCTTACTGTCTATTTAAATGACTGTCTATTTAATCGTCATTTATTAAATTACTTGTCTTGTGTAGCTCAGCAGTGTATCGGTCAGTTATGACACTTCGATGAAAAAACCTTGATAATAATTCCGATAAAGGCAGTGTTTACCGCTTTATCATTGTTCTCTTTTTTTTGACAAAAAAATAGCGCCCATGTAGGCGCTACTTTTAGATGGTAATAACAAGAGGTATTGATGACTCAAACAGTATCGGTGGCTAGAGCTTTAAAACTAGCGTAAATCGTCGACGACTGCCAACATCGCAACCAACGATGCCTCACCCAGCCTCATAGAACGCTCAGGCGACCAGCCTGTCACTGCATCAGGGCCATTATCATTGTCTTTAAATGGCATCTCCAACGTATTGGCCAGACAATCGAAATGCTCGGCTACCCAATTGGTAGCGACGGTCATATTTGCGGTACCTGGTGCGTCGATCTCATAGCCATATTCAGACTGAAAATCCGCACAAGCAAGCTTTAACACCTCTGAGAATCTATCACGCAAATGTGCCAGACGATCATTATAGCTTGGCGTGCCCTGTGAGCCGGCTAAAAACACATATGGCAACGCTTCATCGCCGTGCACATCATAAAACAAGTCAACGCCTGTCTCCTCCATCTTATTGATTACATAAAAGACCTCAGGGCTTTTGTCCAAGCTTGGGTTAGACCATTCGCGGTTTAAGTTGGTACCAGCAGCATTGGTCCTTAGATGCCCACGCACACTACCATCGGGGTTCATATTTGGCACGATATAGACATCAGCTTTTTTTAATAGCTGCTTGGCAGTGGCATTATCGCTATCTAGCAACGCATATATCAGCCCCTCAACCAACCATTCTGCCATCGTCTCGCCGGGATGCTGGCGAGCGGTAATCCAAATATTGCGCTTATTTACCTCACTACTGCTATCACCATTACCGATTTTTACTAACGTTAAATCACGCTTATCAAGGGTTTCGCCCAGATGCTCCAACGCTACCAATGGGTGCGTTTGGACAGCCGCCAGCAGGTCTTGATGACGCTCATAACTGTATGGGGCAAAATAGGCAATTTGAATGGTGTCATATTCCAAATCTGCCACTATAGTCAACTTGCCATCTTTATAAGTGGTAGGCAGACGGAACCAATACTCCCGATCGTAGGAAGCAACTGCTTGGTAATTCTCCCACCCTGCAACGTATGACGCCTCCCCTGCGTTGACGATATTTAAAGTGTACTGCTCACCTGCCTGACCTGTTAGGCGAAAATTAAACCACTGAAAAAACTCGCCCCCAACGTCTGGTCGAATCGCCAGTTGAATGTCGTCTTTATTTTGTGTATTGATAATATCGATATTACCTGCATCGAAATTTGCCGTGATTTGCATAATTGTCCTTTATAAGTTTTATGACGGTGTTCAAACATGCAGAGCACCATGAACACAGAGATTGTTTTTTGCGGTCAGCAAATATCGCAAAAGCAAGACGTTAGCTGTCAAGCGACAACATATCATCACATTGCCTCAAAACGACCAATCGATCTGACTTTCGCTATATAGGTTATGGCAAAAATATTGAAATATGTGCCTGTTCTTTGTTTTCTTGAATGACTTGGCTGTAGGCTACTATTTGATTGTTTGTCGTTTGGTTGGATAAGTACCACATCGTAGAAAAAATTGCCGTCAACAATGTGACCAAGACAGCCACGATCACCCATAAGGGTGTCTCACTTGTCAAAGTATGTTTGATTTGATCAGGAATCGCCCAAAACGGAGAAAACTCGTTTTTATTACCACGTAAATGCTCAATCTCATCGCCTAATCTAGAAATAAGATAGCGAATTTTTTCAGGGGCTTCTAACCGATACTTACCTTGAAAGCCAAGCAACATGGCATAATGATATACCTCTAATGACGCCAGTCTTTTCTCACCTTGCTCTCGCAGATGATCTAGGCGTTCAAAAAACTCATTACCTGCTACTTGCGAACCAAACAAATCTAACTGTAAAGGGTTTAGCTCCCATGCATCTTTCAAGGACTGAAACTCAGGCTCTTGTGAGGTCATGATGGTTTCGTCAATTAAAGCACAATACGCATATTTTGCCTCATAGATATCCTCAGACAAAAACCCTTTTTTTCTTGCACTACTCTCAAACTTGTTCAAAAAATCATATATCTTTTGACGAAAACCTGTAGGCTCATTACTAAAATAGCCATTGCGTAGCAAAAAAACCAAGTAAAACCCGTCATACATTATATCAATTAATGACTGACTACTGAGACGTTTGTCTAGACCATCTGTTGAAACAGTAGACGCAACCTCACCGGAGTCGAGCAAAGAAGGGGCAGCTGGAGGGAATTGATTTGTTGACATAGTGCTTTAGCCTTATAAAGTGTATCTGAATAATAGCGCTATCAAATGATAAAGTTAGGCTAAATAATAGCCATCAGTTCAATTTTTAGATCATCAAAACCATTGGGCACATAAATACAAATCGATTCAGATTTCATCATCTCATCATACAACTCTCCTGATGGCTCAATCATAAAATAACTAAAACCTGGCCTGACAGGTATGGCACTTGGCACTTGAGTAATATGAGAAATCGGCAATCCTGGCAATGCTGATAAGACTCGCTTTTCTACAGCATCAGGCGTGGCAACCTTAAAGCGTCTTGGGACCAAATTAATCAGCTCATGCATAGGTATAGAGGAACTGATTGACAAATAAAGCTGAGCACTGCGTGTGATCTTATCGCCGCTAAGCTCACCAGTATAGTAAGAAGGTCGGGTTTGCTGTAGTGGAATTGAGACAAAATTACTGGCAATAACGGTGTTTAGCAGCTCACGGATAATCGCGATAATACTCGTAAAAGCCTCATGAGCATTATCGTGCTGGTATTGTGGTAGGCTACTCACTTTATACAATGAACTAAATGTAGCAAGCTGACTGGCCACATTTAACAGTGCTTCATAGAGACGTTCTGGATGCAGCTTTGGCTGGTTATACAGATGGCTAAGCTGCGAGTAGGATGTATTGAGCGCATGCAACAACCAAAAAGAAGCAATATCAGCAGCACGAAACTCTAGCAAATCATTACTGGTCTGCCGATGGTGATCATATAAGGCAGTTGATTTAGTGTTTATCATAGTCATCAAGCGATACAGCTGACTGAGTAAAGCAGGGTTGCTCTTGATATGTAGACTTGGCACGATATAGTCGGAATCCACTTGGTACATGCCTTGTGTGGTTCTCTCAAGCTTGGCTATCAGTAGCGAGATCGTGTCTTGGCTTGGCGGCTGGTTAGTACCGTTTATTTGCAAGCTTGGTGAGAGCTTGACCACATCAATCATGGCGGGTGCGGCCTGAGTATATAAATCCGACGCCTCAATGGTCTCTTTGCTGTATCTTGTCGGATTGTCATTACTTGAGCTTTGGATATTACTGCCATTGTTTTGTATGATCTCTAAGCTTAAATAGACATATAGCTCATCACCAAAGCCTTGACCTTCAAGCGTAAGTGGCTTTGGCAGCAAATCAGTACGCGGTGCTTGATATATCGTACCATCTGGCAGTATGCAGAATATATGCTCAGCCGCTAGTATATTACTGTCTAATAACTGCTCGTCCATCTGTATATCTACGATACCATAAGTATAAGGGTGCGTAATTGACATAATAAGCGCACGCTGAGCATGATGATAACTGTCCTGCATTTGAAAGTGCTGAGGACGTAAAAACAAACCCTCGCCCCACAATACATTATGTTTGCTCACAACAATCTCCTACAAACAGCTGACCAATGGTTGCTGATAATAATTAAGTTTTTGGGTAAAGTCAGGTGCAAGCTCAGGATTAACTCCTGAGGTAATATTCACATCACACGCACCAATATTGAGAGTCAGGGGGGTATCAAAATCTAGACTACTTAACGGGATCACAAACTGTGAACGCTTTTTTGTGTATCTTAGATTGAGCTTAATAGCAATAAAATCCATGCCCTGCGGAATAGACACCGTTACATTATTCTGACGATTAGGAATAACGCTAAACTCTTTAGAAGCAAGTGTTTCTATATCTGCCAATTGCTCTTTATTTTCTAAAAAAGCAATGTACGCTGTACTTGCGGTAGCGCTATTTGATCGCCCTGCATTGGCATCAGCCAGTGGGTGAACCTCAACTGTAATACGCTGACGTTTGAGCGCTTCTTGCAAAGACTGCTGCTCTTCACTCATAACCTCAAGACGTTGTTGCTGCATTTTTAGCTGTGCCTTAAGCGCTGCTAGCTCCGCTTTAGAATCAGAGTCCGCTATCATATTTTTTAAGCTACCCGCTAATGTCGATGCTCCGTCTGATGGCGCCTCTCCTGTAGCAGTTATCTCAGGCTTGGCACTACAGCCGACCAACATTACCCCCGACAATGCACTCATAATCGCGATTGCGCCTGCCAGCTTTTTTGTTTGATTCATACTAATTATCTGCCCTACTACGTTATTTAATGGTTAAAACGATGGATGGTTGTTTCTTTTATCAATGAGTTATCTTGACTGTTGCTCTGGTAATCACGTAATGCTATTGACGGGTTAAAATCTCGGCCATATCAGGACGACCAAGCACGCCTTTTTTACGTAGTTCAACATGACCTAAGTCCATCATCTTCCAGTCACCACCCCAAACCAAGCCAGCAGATTTCGCTACTTCGCCGTACAGCCTATAACCTTGCATGGCCCAAGGATCTTTTTCACTAATGACAATTTTTCCATTTCTGATAAACGCGCTATCCCCTGCCAGCCCAAACTGATGATAGCTTTTGTAAGAGCCAGCTTTGGTAACATGACTGCCTTTTTTTAGTAGCCTTGCTTGACGCGCAGGACTGCGATACCCCTCAAGCAGCACCATATCGTAACCATACTGCTCGCTCATGACTTTGTAAACTGTCAGTAACCGCTGAACAAAGTCTGAATTCATTTTTTTCCAATTGCGGTCGGCATTCTTAATATTAATATGCTCATTGATAAGGTGAGATGACAAGATATCGTCTGAGTAGGCTGCTGTGTCATCCATTGTCTGAATATCCATGTTTGGTTCTGCCCTCAGTAAAGACGAGCCAGATTGTGACATAGTAGAGTTAGTATTGGACCAATAACCTATATCTACCTGTTCTGCTCGATAACTGGCAATTTCGGCATCTAACTGTTCAAACAAATCTTCAGGTGGTGGAGGTGGAGGGCTCAACCGCTCACCCAGCAGTATTTGATTAACCTGTAGATTCGCATTAGAAGCGACAGTATCAGCATGATAGACAGCCAATGAATGGGTGTTTAGCAGCAAATAACATAGGCCCGCTGTCGTTATAATTATCAATGATGAGAGCAGCGTTATCACTGAACTCTTTTGTCGATAGGAGGTCAAATTCTTATTAATATGACGATAGCCACTCATTACAGCTTTATTAAGCGTCGATAAATTTGGATATCTATAACAACCGGAGACAGCACGCACGCGACCTTTTAGCGTGTACCGAAGACGGCTATATAGCTGCGGATCAAATAAGGTGATCATCACAACGATAGAAAGCACAGTGAACAACACAGCAATCAGGTAGACCATAATATAAATGACAAAAACCAAAAAAAATAAACAATTGCAGGATAAGTTAGGGCGCTATTGTAGCAACGATGCTCTAAATATCATAGAATACCCTGCAACAATACCTGTCAGTTGTTCGTTAGTTCCACAAGCTGAGTTGAGAATAATCGATGAATATAAAAAAAACGATCGTTAAATATAGTCGACAAATTTTAGGCACCATACTAGTCATTCATCTATTATTGGCTTGGATGTATTTTTCAGACAACACTCAGCAGCTAACTATAGTCAACATTGTCTTATGGTTTATCGCAGTGCCTGTATTATTGATGGGCTTTATTTTTGCGCTCAACACATGGAAAAAAAGCGCTCAAAACCCATCCAGTAATGCCGATAAGTCTGAAGAAAATGTTCCGCCTATCCAAACACCTTTATCTTATCACCTGTATATTCAAAGTAGCGTGTGCCTACCAGAAGGCAGTGACTGGCTCGATATCAGTAATGACCAGCAAGACCTGACTGTCTTAAGCGACCAACTATCTGATATCGACGGTATGCCAGTATTAACCAAACCCATTCCTGATATTGATCATCCTATTCGAGCAACATATGATGACGAGGTCCCACCTGATGCTACTTTACGAGTAAAAGCCATCATGCAGGCCTTATTACATGCTCACAGTGAGACTATCTTTTTAATCGCAGAGCATCTATCAGCAACACTATCGACTGAAAACGAGCATAACGCTGCAATAGAGGCACATCCAAAGTGGCAGCAACACTACATCGTCAAAAACACCCCATCGGCAACGGAGCCAGCTTTGCCTGATAGCAGGCCTTCTATCGATCTATCGGTATTTTTATGTCTTCCTAAAGAGGCAGATGCGTCAATACTCAAAAGTGTTTTGAGCGAGCAGCTTTACGAGCTCACCTTGCCTACAGAAGCTTTTACTATCGATAGCATAGTCATAGAAGACAACACTCCTGATCACGAATCAGATGGCAGTTTGACCGATAGTAGTGGCAGCCCTGATCACTTCATCAACAGTTATCTTGCAGCCTTATCCATGTCTGACACCCCTAAGGTCTGTATGCTGCTCATCGCAGACTCACAGATCAGTGAGGACTGGATAGCGCTAAATACAGTCAATGCATCAAGCATTCCTACAGAAGCTGGTGTGTTACTTATGTTTTATAATAACGCTGCCCAAAAAACGCTTCTCATCGATGACGCTGTTTATTGTGCCATGACTCCTGCAAACAACGAGGCAGCAGTCCAAAAGCCGTCCCACAACGAGACTCGGAAATATGCTCACGACCTTGCGATCATCAGAGAGTACCTCTTACACCATCGGTTGTCAGCGGACGAGTACAATCAAAACAACACAACCAACGAAGTAAATAATTACGATAAGAACGTGATGACTGATATGGATATCATTTTAATGTCTGACATAAATCCAGTATCACAAGCTTATGATACCAGCACCTTTATGGCGTTAGCAGATGCGCTTTTAGCACAACAAGCGCTAGTAAATGAACATCATTTAGGGCATTATATGCCACTTAACCCTTGGTTAAAACCGTTTATCGCAATATCTTTGTTTATTAATCACACACAATCTGATCACACCGCATCAGATTTCTTATTTTTAGTGACCAAACATAAGCCGTATTGTGTGCTATGGCATACTATTTCGCCGTAACTCACCCTCATAATCTTTACATTATTTCAGTCTTCTGTTTATAGCATCACAAACGCACTAGGTAGCAAGTATGTTTTCAAGGCTCTATCACCTCATCTATGATCCTCGAGTGTTACTCTTTTTAGGCGCCATTGTTGCCCTTATATTGTTGTACGATTATCTGCCCTTTCAGGCTTTTTTGATCACTGTGGCGCTTTTGCTCATTAGTACACTATTAGGAGCAGGCCTTTATTATTGGTACAAAAAACGCAAAAAGGCATCTGACGATCTGGCAAACTTGGTTGAAGATAATGACACAGCCACGCATCCTGTGACGAAGACTGAAGACGCTCAAGAAGTACAAGCACTTCGCGGGCAAATACAAGAGGCAATCAAAACCATCCGTCAATCAAAACTGGGGGATCAAACTGGCAAAGCGGCTTTGTATGAACTACCTTGGTATATGGTCATTGGTAATCCTGCCGCAGGGAAAAGCTCAGCTGTACTTCACTCCGGACTTAACTTTCCATTTATGGAAAAGACCAACCAGTTATCAGTAAAAGGGGTCGGCGGCACGCGAAACTGTGATTGGTTTTTTTCAACCGAAGGCATTTTGTTGGACACGGCTGGTCGTTATTCAGCTTACGACGAAGATCGTTCAGAGTGGCTATCGTTTTTAAATTTACTCAAAAAAAACCGCCCCAAGGCACCCATCAATGGCATTATCATCGCGGTCAGTATCGCCGAGCTGACTAAAAATGACCCCAATTATGCACTGGATCTGGCAAAAAACCTGCGCAGCCGCGTTCAAGACCTAACAGAACAGCTAGAAGTGTACGCACCTGTTTATGTGGTCTTTACCAAAATGGATTTGGTATCAGGTTTTCGTGATTTTTTTCAGGACTATGAGCAAGCAGAGCGTGACCAAGTATGGGGCGCGACCATCCCTTACCCAGACGATCCCGACAATATTAATATCACCGATGTCTTTGAAGAACACTTTAATATTTTGGTTAATGGTTTAAAAGATCTGAGCACAACCAAGCTTTCATTACGCCATCAGCGTACCGTATCGCCAAGCTTAATGACATTTCCTATGGAGTTTCAGTCGTTACGCCCTATGATACGAACACTCATGCATGCTTTGTTTGAAGACAACCCATTTCAGTTCAAGCCAATATTGCGCGGGTTTTATTTTACCAGCGCCTTACAAGAAGGTCAGGTCAATAGTCAAATGACGCTGCAAATGGTGGAAAACTATCATTTACAGCCAAGCACCACATCGCCTCTTAGTGATAAAAACCACCATAAAAACGACAACACCGCTTACTTTTTACATGACTTGTTTTCAAAGGTGGTTTTAAAGGACAAGCACTTAGTCAAGCAGTACAAAAATCGCACAAAACGCAGTTATAGAGCTGTCATTACGCTTGCTGCCGTCGTTCTGTTGTGTACCGCCTCCGGCTTATGGACTTGGTCATATGCTAATAACAAACAATTAACTGAGCGTGTTATCGCTGATTTACAACAAGTGGCTCACATGCAAAACAACACGAATGGTGATTTGCAAACACAACTTGAGTCATTGGCTATTTTGCAAAGCCGCATCGAACAACTAGAGGCTTATGAAAAAGATCGACCATTATCGTTAGGTTTTGGGCTATATCAAGGCGATACTCTCAAACATAAACTGCTAGCAGAGTACTTTCACGGTATTAATATTATTGTACTATCGCCGACCAAACAAAATATTGAGGCGTTTTTGACACAGGTGAATGCCAATGCGTCAAAACTTAAGGCCAAACAGACAAGTGAGGATGATAAAGACGCTATAGATACCTACGTGCAGTCAGACCCAACCGACGTAGAAGATGCTTATAACGCGCTAAAAGCGTACTTAATGTTGAGCGATCATGAGCATTTAGAAGCCAGCCATCTCAGCGATCAAATGACTAGGTTTTGGCGTACTTGGCTAGAAGCCAATCGTGCCGATATGCAACGTGATAAAATGATTCGTCAAGCTGAGCGTATTTTAGCTTTCACTCTATCTCATACTAATGACGCCAGCTTCCCTCGTATTCAAAACGATTTGGCTCTAGTTGATAATACACGCGCGACTTTGACCAAAGTGAGCAAAGGACAGCCTGCTCGCGAGCGCGTTTATGCTGAGATAAAAATGCGCGCCTCATCGCGCTTTCCCTCAGTGACAGTGGCACAAATAACTCGAAATCCCCCTACAGAGGCATTGCTTGGGGGCTATGTGATTTCAGGCACCTTTACCAAAAACGCTTGGTCATCGTTTATTAGTAATGAAATTGATAAGGCAGCAACCAACAAAATTGTCGCAGATGACTGGGTACTGGCAACCAGCAGCAAAGATGACTTGACACTAACTGGTAGTCCTGAACAAATCCGCCAGTATCTCGTCAATCGCTATAAGCAAGAATATATTGCAGAGTGGAAACGTTTTTTGTCTCAAGTATATATACGAGATAGTAAAGACTTCAAAGATCATGCCATGCTGTTAAGTCAATTATCAAATACCAAGCAATCTCCTCTTATTACTCTATTTGATACTGTTGATCGTCAAACGCAATGGGATAGCGCAAACTATCAAAACCCAGCTCAATCTGATGAGTCAAAACGATCATTTGTGGATTGGTTTAAACAAACCATATTGCGTCAAAGTCCTACAGAATTAAAACAAGCTCAGACAATGCTAAATAATAACGCCGCACACTCAGCGTCTGCCACGGCAACAAAGTCTGGAGCAATAGCACAAGAGTTTGCCGCCATACATGCATTGGTTACGCCGCGCGAGGACAACCAAGATTTATCGTTATTAGATAACTACTTGACAAGCTTGGGTGGAATTAGGACACGATTCAACAATATCACGAGAAGTGATGACATTGGCCCTGATGCTCTGCTCTTTGCTTCCCAAACACTAAGTAGTGAGGGCTCCGAGCTGACTCAATCTTTACAGATATTAGATGAACAAATCTTGAGCCAATCCAATTCACAAATCAAACAGCTGATTCGGCCCTTATTAAGTGAACCGCTTACCCGCTCGTTTAACATGCTGCTCACACCGACCAAAACTGAAATTAATAAAGTTTGGCAAGCTCAAGTGTATAAGCCATTTTTGGACGACCTAGCTGGCAAGTATCCTTTTACTCAAAACGCAAATTTAGAGGCAACACCTGCTGAGATTGGCCAGTTTTTTGGTGATGATGGCTATGTAGCAAGGTTTGTAGATGAGATCCTCTCTCCCTTTATTATTCGCCGCGGTGATCAGATATCGAGCAAAATTTGGAATG
This sequence comes from Psychrobacter sp. L7, assembly GCF_002810365.1. NCBI lineage: Bacteria > Pseudomonadati > Pseudomonadota > Gammaproteobacteria > Moraxellales > Moraxellaceae > Psychrobacter > Psychrobacter sp. L7. Next base: position 10,615 of record NZ_NEXR01000006.1, on the reverse strand, counting down.
GTGCAGGACTTGGTCTAAATCCTAAGTTTGTTGCCGATTTTGGACGCTACTTTGTCAATTACACAGGGAGCCAACGCACAAACTCCTCTAATAGTAACAGTACTGCTAAGCAAACCACCTTTCAAATCATGCCTCTACCTGTCAGTGGACTGACCGAGTACACGATAGTTTTAGATGGTCAGCAGTTACGGTACCGTATGGGTACGCAGGCATGGACGACCTTTGTATGGCCAAATCCAAGCAGTCAACCCGGAGCAAGCATACGCGCCAAAGACTACGATGGTCGGGATTATACGATCTTAGAAGAAGCTGGTAGTTTTGGCGTAGAGCGTTTTATTAATGCAGCACAAAGAACTGAGCTTGGTAATGATGTGTTTGAGATGACTTGGGCAGGTGATGGGGTGACGGTTTCGGTACGCTTTAGAATCATCAGTGGTAGTGCTAATACAAACGCTTCAGGGCAATCAGACAACCCATTTACTGGCATGAAACTGCCTGAAGAAGTCATTGGCATTGGTGTAACTCGCACCGCCAAACCCACCGATGAGGATAGCCAGCATTCTACACCCCAAAGCACCCAAACGCCGATAAGCAGCAATGAGGGCTCAGCTGAAAACATGACAGCTCATGATGACGGCGTACTCAGTCCGCCTAACACAGATAACGCTACCGGCGCCAGCCGCCCAAGCGATGCGCTCATCGAGGAGCCAACATCATGATACCTGATACGCTTCCTTTGGTTTACTTTGGCAAACTACCTTGTCGTGGCGATTTTGTTCGTTCGCGCTCGCACATGAGCGAGATCAATGTCATTGATCAGTGGGTCAGTCAAGCACTATCTGAATCAGCGGATGAGATGGATACTTCATTAGCCCTCCACTTTAGCCATGTTGATACCGCAGAAAACAAAATCATGACTGGCGTACTAATATCTAGCTATGATAGTGGTAATCGCCAATACCCATTCATCGGCTTTGGACTTATGCACCTCAATAAGCCTAAAGCATGGATGCAATACTTACCCATAAAATCAGCGGGCATGTGGCATGATATCCATCAAACCTTAGATCAAGCACGATCTCAGGTCGACAACACACAGATAACGGAGACGCTCAACCAAAGCTTTGTTTCGATTGATCATAATGCCAGTACACATTATTACGACTTTATTAACTCTACCACATTGCAAGAAGGCGCGATGATGATAGATATTGATAAGGCCTCTTTGATTGAGCAGATCATCGCGACAGGGTTACTGTTTTTACCCACATTTACCAAAGGCTTCCATGGTCTAAATAAGGCTATTTACTGGTCATTGCCTGATAACAAGACGCAAGCCATTTATTTTGCTTCTTTTTGGCACGACCTCATTCATGGGTTTTATGCACCGCATCAGTTGTACTTTAACAGCTATTTTTACTGGCGTGACGGGCATTATCACCTCCTAATGAGTTTTTCAAAACCGGCCGCCACTACATTGATGCAAATACTGACAGGTACGTCAACAAAACATGAAAGCTGGGTCAATATCGCCGATAGCTCATGGACACAGCAGTTTATTGATGATGATATCGGCCTGACTCGATTTCACAATATATTATTACAAGATGATGCCTATTTATATGATGTTAGGCAATTATTCAAGACGATATTTTTGGCAAAATAATATTTGAGCAGTCATCATAGTTGATGGCTTTGACCTCTAAGTTTTATCAGTATAAAAAATAAAAAGGCATTTGTATGCGCATATCTGCACTCTCGCAACGATCCGCCCTTACCCGCCGGGCTCCTATCATGATATTTACAACTGCGTTACTGGCCAGTATTGCAGTTTTTGCCGCTCAAGATAACACCTTTATTGACACCAACCATGTAGAGGTACCCGTTGTCATCAAAGGGGTGGTCGCTACCAGCTCCGATAAAGATCAATTGCTTGATAAACTCAAGGCCCAATATCCAAATAAACCTGTACGAGATGAGATAGAAGTTCGCTCAAATATCAACATCCCTACCAATTGGCAACAAATAGCGACTGCCATTATCGACAGTGATATCTCGAATATCAGACAAGGACGTATTGATATTCATGGTACTACTATCAGCCTACATGGCAAAGTCAATAGTATTGAACAAAAACAAGCCATCCAAAACCGCATCCACACTCGCTTAACAGATCTTTACCAGCTTGATAATAAGTTGGTGGTCACAGCAGGTGAGCAACGCTTGATCGATGACACCTTGGGTAATCGTATCGTAGAGTTTGAGTCCGGTAGTGCCAACTTGACACCTTTAGGGCTGGGTATCTTAGATGATATGGCAGGCGTGCTTACGCGTATTGGTGATAAATCGGTTGTCATTACTGGCCATACTGACAATACAGGTAACCCAGAGGCCAACTTATTGCTTTCAAACGAACGTGCTGAAGCAGTTAAGCAGTATCTAATTGGTCGTAATATTGATGCCACAAGATTGAGTACCGCGGGAAAAGGCGATAAGGATCCTATCGCTAGTAATGACAGCGACGAGGGACGCCGACGCAATCGCCGTATTGAATTCACTCTGGCCGAATAATAGGAGTCGGGACAACCGATAAGGAGCACCGTACCCATGCTACGCCTAACCAACACTATCGTACCCATGCATGCCGATAGGCTATATGCCAGTGAAGGCAATACCCAAGCTGCTTATGCAAGCGCTAAACAGCAACTAAAACAGCATAAAAATTGGCTGCAGAATCTCATTAGAACGACTAATGAAGCCGGTCTCCTTGCACTCCTCAACGCCAATAACAGCCAGCAACACGGTATTGACACCTATGTGCTGCATATCTACATTCATGAACGTCATCACCCACCATTTATGTCGCTAGATGCGTTTGTTGGTAGCTCTTTAACCCTAAGCTTTGACACCCCAAGTGGGCATGCCTATCGTCATCTATATATCACCGCCCTTTGCCAGCTCGATCATGATGGCAGCTATGGCTACTATCGACTCATCGCACAGCCCGCCACTTATCGCTTGCATCAGCATCTGCGCAGCCAGATAGATACCGACCTGTCGGTACAAGCCATGGTAACAGAACGCGTCGCCATGCAAGAGATAGACGTGATCGATGATAGTGGTACTGATAGCAGTAGTGAGAAAAACGCCAGTTGGACCCCAGCACGCATGACCCAGTGGCAAAGCAGTGACTGGAGTCATATCTGCGAACGCCTCTCACGCCAAGGACTCACCGCTTACCTCAGGCACGCGCAAACCGAGGAGCACGCACCGCCCACCCTTATTATTACTTCAGCTCATCCTAGTGATGAAGATGGTATCAGTCAAAGCATCGGCTCAGTACGTTATCAGCAAGTGCTACATGATCGCGCTCACGCGCCAATCTTAGCCCTTAGTGAACAAATCATCACCCAGCCGAGTACCGTCACGGTGCAACGCTTTAATAGCGCTAGCGTGGCCCACCCGGTCCAGTCAGCAAATATAGCTATCAGTGATAGTGAGGCAGATAGCCAAACCAATACGTCTACCCTTACGATCGACACTCCAGCCGCCTTTGCTCCAGTGACTGATACCGAGACGATTGATGACGCTACTATCATGGCAAATAGTCACCACAGTCGCTACAGCGTCTACCATGCGCTTGCTCACTGTACTGATTTAAACGTTGCGGACACTTTTACTCTAGTAGGTCATAACCATCTTAATCAGCATTACCGCGCCACTCATATCGTGCATTTAGCACGCAATAGCCTCGCTCATGTCACAGGACTCACGATCAGCCGTCGTCATCAGCAGCGCCATGCCTCAGATCTAAAAGCAGGTACTCACTTAACCCAGCTCAGACTGATCACCGCTGATACGCCTTGGGTAGGTGCGCTATACAGCAGACAAGCACTCCCGCCAGCGACGGGGCTCACAGATAGCCAGTCTGACACGGACAGTCGCAATCATATGACGCCGACACGCCACTATTTATTAGACAGCCCTGCTCAACCTATCAATCGATTAGAAGCCCAAGCAGGAAGCAATTATGGTAGCCACTTTACCCATAGAGCAGATGATCAAACTCTGATGCAAGCTATCGGTGATAGTGAGCATCTGACGAATACCGGTAGCTTATTATCATCAAGTCGCCCTAGCCTGTTTGCCACTGACAATGAGCAAGCGGTCGAGAGCGGTTATCGCAACACGGATAACGGCCTATCTGAATGGGTGACTGACCATCGTACAGAGCAAGCTTATTCACAGCTACAAGTCGATAGTGGCAAGGTTAGTGCCACGATAAAGATGGGCGTCATTAACCCTGCAGATAATGGCACTAAGCGCGAAGGTATTAGCGCCACTACCAATGCCCAAATCAATATCAAGTCAGGTGAAGCCTTAGCCCTTTCCACTCAACCGCAAACCCACGCGCAAACAGGACAACATAATTACCAACACCACACCCCGACCCTCACCCAAACTAGTCTTGGCGGTCAGCACTTAGCGGAGCGTTTAACGCAGTTAGCAACGGGACTTGGTAGACAGGTTAATGACCATAACGCGATTAAGACCCAACTTGAAACTATCGCAGAAGAACAGCAAACCAAAACCCATCAAACAACGCCATTCACGCTCATTGATAGTGCGGCTGATACCGGTTATGTCAGTGATGACCTACTCATTCACCGGTCAATGGGTGAAATGATAATGACCTCGCAGCAAGATATGTTAACTAGTAGTGGTGATAGCCATAACCAAGTCAGCAGCGAGTCACTCAATATAGTAGCCGATGGTCAATTTAGCATGACCAATGCCAAAGACAATATCACCCTCTCAGCGCATACAGGAAAACTGGAAGCCACGGCAAAACAAGATGTGAATATCGCCTCCTCGACTAAGGAAGTTGAGATAGTAGCAACGAATAAGATTACGCTGACGGCTGGTGGAGCCAGTATCACTTTGGATGGTGGTGATATTACCATTACGGCTAAGCAGTTTACGGAGAAAGCTGGGAAGCATAGTAAGGCTGGGGGCGGTGTTGATGGTCAATTTGTTTCAGGCTTACCTTCTAATATCTTGGACGAACCACCAACCTTTATCGAGCTTAATTATCTACACGATGATGAGACTCCAGTAAGCAGTGCGCCTTATAGAGTTGAGTTCGCAGATGGCTCTGTCAGAGAAGGCATTTTAGATGAAAATGGCTTTGCTCGTTTAGAAGGTGTGCCTAAGGGTCAAGCTCATGTTTATTATGGTGAAGACCCTGCTGACTTCAAGCCTGATATAGATATGGAGGATGGTATATGAGTAGTAATGGCTTTGGCGGCGGCGCACTAGGGATTAGTAACATAGGGAAGGATTACACTCCTCAAAAATATAAGAAAGCCAAACAAGAAAAGCCCACAGGCTGGTTTAAAGCATTAAAAGAAGAGACAGGTTCGTTTCTAGCAGGTGAAAACACCTCGTCTTGGGCACTATTCGCTGAAATTGTGATCGGTGCAGTTCCTATTGCAGGACAGCTTATTGATGCGCGAGACATCATCAAGGCAGTCATGAACCTAAAAGACAAGCCCTCTGATACTACTTTGTGGTTTTTACTCATAGCAGCATTAATAGGGCTGATCCCTGTCGTTGGTGATGCGGTCAAAAGTGCCATTAAAGCAGTGAAAATTGGCGGTAAAAATCCTGCTGATTTATTTGCCTTTATCAGAAAATTTGGTAAAGGTAATGCAGAGCAAGCGCTAAAGAAAGCGTTAGATGTTAGTAAGCTAAAAGGGTTACTGAATAGTATCTTGACCCCTAAGTTTCTAAACAGTTTAAGTAAGTCTAATAAGCAAAAGCTGATACAGATTCAAAAGGACTTTGATCGTTTCGGTCAGCAAATTATCAATGAGATTGATGGATGGTCAAAGATGACACCGGCTACGGCGAGTGTTAATAGCGCAGGTGTGGGTCGGACAGCTGGTAATAAACCCAGCACAGCATTGGCATCAACCAACCGAAAAGCTTCTGGCGAAACAGTCAGTCATAATAGCAGTATCACGTCGAGACCTGCTAGAAAAGGCGTTATGAAAAAACATACCCCTAAATGCTTTAAGCCAAGTAAAAGCTTAAAGAGTAGGTTTGCTAAAGACAGTAAAGCAAATGCAAAGTTTGAAAAAGAGTACTATCGTCAATTAAAAGACCAAGAAGCTGGACTGAACAACTTAACTGTTGATGAGTATTTGACAGGTCGTGATGCCTTTAAAACGCATGGCAGACCGAAAAGTAATGGGGCGCAGGCAAACGCTAGAACAGAGTATGAAGATAAGATCAATGAGTCTTTAAAAAATAGCTATGAGAAACAAGGAAAATCTCCTAGAGAAGCTAAACGGTTGGCGAACAAACGCACTCCTGAAATAATGAAAGACCTGAATGCTTTACATGATCCTGATATGATTGCAGGTGGTAAAGATAAAATTAATCGACTGGGTCGTGCTGATGTGAATAAGTCCATAGGTGGACAATGGTCTAATAAAGTTGAAGCAAATAGTAGAGTTGCACAGATGGATAAGGCCGCTAAAGAAGCACAAAAGTCTCAAGGCGGGCAAACCAAAATGAAGGTAGAATTAAACCGTTGTAGATAATTAAAATAGGAAATTGTAATGAATAATTTTATTATTGATGAAGGATTTGACTTGTTTATGGAAGATTTTGGACAACCTGACTGGCAACAGCCTGCCGATCAGGCAATTCTAGATTATTATAAAGGTAAATTGCCTGATAAGCTTCTTTTCTATTGGGAGAAAATGGGCTTCTGCCGCTTTAAGCAAGGCTTGTTTTGGATAGTCAATCCAACTGATTATGAAGATGAACTAGCCCTTTGGTTAGGTGAGGACGTTCTAAAACAAGATAACTACTATGTTATCGCTCGTAGTGGCTTTGGCAAGTTATACGTTTGGGGTGAAAAAATAGGTCATGCCTATACAATTACTCCAACTCTTGGTTGGGTTTATCAAGAAAAAGGGGAAGCGAAAGATATTGCAAAAGGCCTAGCAGATAGAAAAATTGAATTATTTTTTGCTTTTAAAGAGACAAAATATGTTGATATGGTTGATAACAATAGCAAACCTCTATTCAAGCGTTGTGTGAAAAAATTTGGAGCACTTGAATACGATGAAATGTTTGGCTTTGTCCCTGCCCTTGCGATTAGTGATAATGCTTCTATCAAAAATATAGATAAGATGAATATCTTTGTCCATCTCAATCTTTTACCCGACTTGATTGAGATTCAGTACATCGACTTTAAGAGATTAGGACAAACAGCATTTGGCGTTGATGATGATTCAAACTTACTTGATTTAGATGACTTAATATAAGTAATTATTTAAGCCACCTTCGGGTGGTTTTTTTGTCGTTCGTTAAATAAGAAACATCTCAAACTCAAAGCATTCAACTTAACTTCAAATTATAGGCATTACTCAGCATAAAAACTCCAACCACGACCACCCTCTGCGAACGTCAGATGCCACCGCTAGCCCTGATTGCAGAGGATATCCTTGGCTGATCCCAGGATTACAGGAACTCAGGCAGAGACGTTATCGCAAAGCAGGAACGGCACGGTCTTTAGTGCCTGCTCCTGTGGGCAGTTAAAATAGCAGCGGAAAGCAGGAGTGGCTACAAACTGTTTTGCTATAATCTTATCACCCCAACAAGCAACTACTTATTAGATAACCCCGCCCAAGCAATTAACCGTATTGAGGCCCAAGCAGGAAGCAATTATGGCAGCCACTTTACCCATAGAGCAGATGACCAAACTCTGATGCAAGCTATCGGTGATAGTGAGCATCTGACGAATACCGGTAGCTTATTATCATCAAGTCGCCCTAGCCTGTTTGCCACTGACAATGAGCAAGCGGTCGAGAGCGGCTATCGCAACACTGAAAACGGCCTATCTGAATGGGTGACTGACCACCGTACAGAGCAAGCTTACTCTCAGCTACAAGTAGACAGTGCTGGGATATCCGCCAGTCTAAAAATGGGCGTGATCAATCCATCAGACACCGCCAAACGTCAAGGGATCAATGCGGCCACCAACGCGCAGATCAGTATCAAATCAGGGGAAGCACTTGTTCTATCCACTCAGCCGCAGACCCACGCGCAAACAGGACAGCATAACTACCAGCACCACACCCCGACTCTGGCCCAAACTGCATTAGGTGGTCAGCATTTAACTGAGCGTTTGACGCAACTGGCAACGGGACTTGGTCGTAATGTGAACGACCATAAAGCGATTAAAGCCCAGCTTGAGACTATTGCAGAGGAACAGCAAACCAAAACCCATCAATCCACGCCATTCACGCTGATTGATAGTGCGGCTGATAGCAGCTATGTCAGTGAAGACACGCTCATTCAACGTTCAATGGGTGAAATGATTACTACGACTCAAGCGAACATGATGATCAGTAGTGGCGATAGCCATAATCAAATCAGCAGCGAATCACTCAATATAGTCGCCGATGGTCAATTTAGCATGACCAATGCCAAAGAAAATATCACCCTATCCGCCCATACAGGGAAACTGGAAGCAACCGCCAAGCAAGATGTGAACATCGCCTCCTCAACTAAAGAGGTAGAAGTCGTGGCAACCAATAAAGTGACGATAACGGCAGGCGGTGCGAGTATTACTCTTGATGGTAGCAATATCACTATCGCCGCCAAAGAGGTGACGGAGAAAGGGGGTAAGCATAGTAAGGCGGGAGGTGGAATGGATGGGCTGGGGCTTGGGGTATTGCCGAGTTTGATAGCGGGAGCAATGTACAAGGCACAATTTAGATTTGCTGACGATAATGATATTGCTTATGCCAATACACCGTATATTGCTATTAATGAAAATACAAAAGAGACTTTTGAAGGCATAACTGATACTGAGGGAAATACGGAAACTTTCTTTAGCTCTAACTCCAATAAGATTAAAGTGCATCTAAGAAATGAAGACCCTTGGGGATCTATTGAACTTTATAAAGTTAAATTTAAATTTAAATTTACTGATGATGATGGTAACCCTTATAGCCATGTTCATTATCGTGCAATATCTGAGGTAAAAGAGTTAATTTATTTTGGAATCACTAATGCTGAGGGTGAAACTGAAAACCTTGTATCATCACTTGAGGAAAACTTTAATGTTCACCTTTACCTATCAACGAATGGAGATTATTAGTTATGCAAAAACCGCCTCAATATTCTACAGATAAAACTACCTTAGATGGTGAAACTAAACAGGTGAAGATTACAAAGGGGAACAAAAATTTAAAAGCTTGTCCTGTATTTGATAATTTGGTGCTCAGTGCAAAGGGATCTGAATATTTAGATGACATTAACTCTCGTCTTAAACTTGGTAGCTGGCTAACAAGATTTTTAGGTATAGGAGGAGTAGCTACTGTCTTTATAGGCGGAACAACTTTAAATGCAGAAGTTGCAGTAAAATCAACAGACTGGATAATGCTTGCAGAAGGTATGAGAGACGTGAGTAAGATAACTCGACGAAAAGTTGAAGACATAGCAGGTATGGCTGTCATTGACCTTCAAAATGATGGAGCAAGTAACGATGAAATTAAATTCTTTAAATCTATTTACGATGGATGTATACCATGAAAAAAACTATATTCTTTTCATTAATATTAATCATATTTTCAGTATCGGCTTGTGCTAAAACAGAGACACAATTAGAGGATAAAATTACTCTAGAATCAGCAATAGAACAGTACGAGAACACTATAGATCTATGCACTGCTGAAGAAAAAAACAGAGCTTTACCTAATGAAAATACTTTAAAGAAGATAAGTGAAATTGACATAAAAAAAGTTAAAGATTACATATTATATCGTTCAGATATCAACTATAAGATATGTATGCTTAAAAATGGTGCAGCTCCACTTGAATATTTTGTAGCTTTATCAACAGATAAGGCAAAAAGCTCCGCAGTACGAAAAAGAGCACGTTTAATTTCTGAAGAAATAGTCAGCAGTCATATAATAGATAAAGTAAATAATATTTCAAATTTAACATCAGAAGAAATGTTACAACTAAAGTCAATCGGTTATTTAAATACAAGCTTTGATGCGGTTAAAACATATGATGCTTTAAAATCTTATAACAGCCAAAAAATCGATTGACTTAATGATAGAAATTAGAATAGTAAGAAGCAGTGCACTTTGATGTTTGATCTGAATGAGTAGATAGATATATTGAAGCGATTAAGGTTCATTACTTCTTTTTTTATCATATTAATAGCTACTTCTTGCCAAACTAAAACAAAGGTTGTTATGCCTGATAAACCTTTAGAAATTGCTTTGAATATGACGGCCGAAGAGTTATATAACGCTAATCCTGAATACAAAGCGTTTCAAGAAGGTGATGTTCAACCTATGGGAGTTACCTTTCAAGGATATGACTTTCCAAGATATAAAAAGCCTACCGTTATAGTCAGTCTAGAATAAAAGAGATACAACCCATATCATGAAACAGCTTAGGTAGATTATTCTCCATCCAGCCTTGACGTAGAAATTTTGCCTGTGCCCACTTCTTTTCAATGGGGTTTAGATCAGGGCTGTAGGGTGGCAACCAAAGAATACGATGGCCATGTCTGTTCAGT